>DASYYZ010000016.1:0-5853 GCA_035946735.1 Terriglobia bacterium | reverse complement strand
AGTTTTCTTGACCTTCGTAAGGCACGACGCACAGAGGGGGATTTGCGGCCGGTCGGAAAGGGCAGTAGCAATCAGGGTGACCGGCTGGTCCTTTCGGGCAAGAGACGGAGGCACGGGAACTATGACATCAATCGGCGGTCGTTTGCGTTGACCCCGGAGATGCGTATGACAATCCGCTCACTCCGTCTGCAGCCACACGCTGGACTACCGTGCCTTGCGTCGCTAGAGTGTCCTCGTTCGTTGTACGTTGTGGCCAGTCGCTTGGTATCGTAGTGGCCGGCGAGAATGACCACTGAGGGAGACGAGCCAGGAATCGTGGCGGTCAGATTCACCATTGGAATCGGACCGATCGGTGTTGAGGCAGTGAATCTGTTCTCGGCGACGGCGACGCCGGCGGCGCGGAACTCGCCGATGTTGAACTGCCGGGTGCACTCCAGGGCCGCCGAACCCGCGGGCCTGGGTCCGAAGCTGACGATGCGCTTCAGGTCGGCGAACGCTCGCTCCCCGTCGAAGGGGCCGGTCACGACAACGCTGGCAGTGTTTGGCCTGCACTGAATGTAGGCGACGACCATGATGGCGAATGCCAGCGAGGCCAAAGCTCCGAGCATGGCCAGCCTCGCTGAGTCGCCTGACACCGACCTCCGGCCCCGCTCGTCGCGCCTTCCGCTCCAAGCCTGGCTCACTGTCACAGAAGGCGCTGCTGCGGCCCGGCAGGACATACTTTACGGTCCGTAGCCCGCATTCGCTATGTCGTTCAGAGCCGTCGATATCTCTCCTCTCCATAGGAAGCGATCTGGCCCGAGGTAATGTTATAGGGCCAGCCACCGGCGGTGTCCCTGGGCACCGCTCCGGTTTGCGCCGTTGGCCCTGGCGAGGCGCATCCTGGGCCAACATGGGCGTCCCGGCGGCTGTCCCAGGACCCGTCTCGAACTGACGAATACCATCACCTCATAGTTCGATTTTTCAGGCGCGCTTCAGCGTGAGCACCGCCACCATCCTACTGCCGAGCCCGAGAGTTTTCCAAGCAGGTGCGTGCTGCTTCTCAGAGAGCAGCTCGACCCGTTCGAGGGAAACGGGTGTGGTATATTCTAGGGCCTCGGAACGTCAAGAATCGAATTCCACAACGGAGGGAAAGACAAATATGGGACGCAAACGTTTGCGATTCGTCGTCAGACCTTACGCCGTTACTCTCACCACGGCGCTGATGATTCTGGACGGGCTTGTAAGCATCATCCCGCACCCAGCCCGCTCACAAGGTATTCGTGAAACAGCCGCTCGGCAAGAGTCCTCCCCGACGAGTGGTGTGGTCAGCTCAGCCTGAACCCTTTGCAAATTGCTGTCCTGCACTGGTACAGCGCCAACCAAACGGCGAGCCTTGCTGTGGGAGGAGGTCCAGCTCGGCTGGCTTTCGATGGGGCAAATATGTGGGTAGCGGATACGATAGACAACACTGTGACGGAGCTGCAGGCAGGCAGCGGCACAGTCGTTGCCACGTACAGCGGCAGTGAATTTGATGACCCGAATGCCGTCGCCTTCGACGGGGCAGACATCTGGGTAGCCAATTATAACAACGGTACGCTCACCGAATTGGAGGCCGGGAATGGTGCAGTGCTCGGCACTGTCTCCGTCGGAACCAACCCAACGGGCTTGGCCTTCGATGGGTCAAACATCGGGGTAGCGAATCAGGGCGGGACCACGGTGACCAAGGTGCGGGCAAAGGATCGGGTTGTGCTCGGAAGCTTCACTGTGGGAAATGGACCGTATGCCGTAGCCTATGACGGCTCACATATCTGGGTGGCGAATTTCGGCAGCTATAATGTCATTAAGCTCCAGGCGAGCAATGGCGTCGTGCTCGGTACCTTTGCGGTGGGAACCAATCCGTTTGCTCTGGCCTTCGACGGGGCGAATATTGGGGTGGTGAACAACGGTAGCAACACGGTCTCCAAGTTGCGTGCGAGTGACGGGACAACCCTCGGCACCTTCACCGTGGGTAACAACCCGGCAGGCGTCGTTTTCGATGGAGCCTCCGTGTGGGTGGTGAACAACAATGCTGACGGGGCAGGTACCGTTACAAAACTTCAAGCGAGCACTGGTGCGTTCGAAGGAACGTTCGCTGTGGGAAGCAACTCTTACGGTGCAGCTTTTGATGGAGCCAACGTCTGGGTCGCTAATCTGGGCAGCAACAACGTATCGAAGCTGTAGGCGACTTGTGGTGCAGCCCAGGCTCCGCGACATGAAGAGGCTCGTCGAACAGGCGAACTCCTCGGGTGTTGGCACTTGGAATGCCCCTATTCATCGCAACAATCACTCTCGTTCTATAGGCGGGTCCTCTGCGGCTCGCCGTTGAATCCTCTCGAACAGGACCTCCACCGGCGCCGCGAGGCAGTGCAGCTGAACGGCAGCGCCCAGGGCTCGGGCTCCGAGGCGCAATGCGTCGCGCTCGGACCTTCCCCAGGTGCCCCATTCGATGATTACGGTCAGGCCGAGCGCGAGTAGCTCCTGCGCGAGCTTCCATTGCAGGGCCTCGACCTTGCCGCGCCTGCCTTCGTCGTAAGGGTCCAACGAAAGAGCATCCATCCATTCGTCGGGAGCAAAACGAACCGCCCGGAGCCTGCGTTCAAGCAGCTTGGCGTGTGTCGTTTTGCCTGAACCGGGCAAGCCGCACACGATAATCAATCTTGGGCTCGTGCGGGATTTTTCCATAAGCGAAATTCTAGCGGGAAGCCGCGCCGGAAGCGATTCCGGAACCGAGACGGTGCAGCGATAAAGAAGCGGTAGGCAAGTCCCGTCGCATGGCTCTTGGGATTCAGTTTGCGCGACACCGTTCCTTGTTGACGAGCCTCCTGCCGTATACTCGCCGCGCCAAGTTGCACTCCGACTCGACGACAGGAGGCTACACATGAACGTGCCGGAAACCGTGCTCGCCGCGATGCGAAAGACGAATGCGCTGTTCAACTCGCAGGTGGTGGAAGGGCAGGACGTCGCCGCGCTGGACCAGGTCTACACGAGGAGCGCACGGGTCCTGCCGCCAGGCGCTCCCATGCTGGAGGGCCGCGAGCAGGCCAAGGGCTTTTGGAAGGATGCCATCAAGGCCGTGGGGCTCAGAAGCGCGAAGCTGACGACAGTCAATGCCGAAGCGGTGGGCGACAGCGTCGTCGAAATCGGCCGTGCCGAGTTGCTGGTGGGCTCGGGCCAGACCGTCACGGTCAAATACGTCGTCCAGTGGAAGCAGGAGGACGGCGACTGGAGGTGGCACGTTGACATCTGGAACGCCAACGAGTGAGCAACACTGGCGGGCGGGCTGAGCGCTGCTTATTTCCCTCGGGTGGCGGAACCCGTGCCGCCAACTTTGCTGGATTCTTGCGCTCGAAGCGAATTTATCATCACCAACGGCAACTCTGCGGCTCTCGCGTGGGCCAACAACGGTTAACCGCATAGACGCCTACGTGCGAATCGGAAGGCCGTCGTCGCCCAAATCAGAGCGCCTAGTTCGGGATCATTCCGATTGTCTTGAGCCACGTCTCCACCAACTGCGGCCAGTCCGTTATCGCAAGTTTCGTCCGGCGCAGCCCAAATGCATGACCGCCGTGCGGATACAAATGCATCTCCGCAGGAACGCCGGCCTTTTGGAGGGCAATGAAATAAGCCAACGAATCGTATGGGCTGTCGACATGGTCATCCTCGGCTTGCAACAGAAACGTGGGCGGTGTCCGGCTGGTGACGCGCAGGTCGGGGTTCAGCGCAAGATAGGCGTCTGAAATCGACTGATGTTCCAGATGAGGAACCACAAATTTCTTCGTACCTTGTTTGGCATCCCATTCCGCCGCGTGCAAAGACAAGTGCCCCGGATATATGGCCACCGCAAAATCCGGTCGACAGCTTTGGTCGTCGGCAGCATCGACGGCAGGATAAAAACGCCGCTCAAAGTGGTTGCTGATGGCTGCCACAAGATGCCCACCTGCCGAAAAGCCGAGGACTCCGATCTTGTGCGGATCGATGTGCCACTCCGGCGCGTGCGAACGCACCAGTCCCATGGTCCGCTGCGCGTCTTCCAGTGCCATCGGCGATTCGGGATACGGCCCCGATTTTGGATAGGGCCCCACATCCGTCACGCGATACTTCAGCAGTACACAGGTGATTCCTTGGGGCGTCAGCCAGTCACAGACTTCTGTGCCTTCAAGGTCGATGGCCAAGGTCTGGTAGCCCCCGCCGGGGAAGACGATGACCGCGACGCCGGTATTCTCTCTCTTGGGTGAATATACCGTCATCGTGGGCCGCGTCACGTTGCTCACACCAATCACCTCCCTGCCCGCTACCAGAAACCTGTTTCCCGACGGCTCCACAACCTCCGGACCCTTGACTGGCTGTGGATCAGGCGTTGCAACCGGCCATATAGCCACCTGCGTATGCCCAGGCGACGGCTCCCAGCCGCCCTTCTGCGCAGGCAGACTGCCGAGCGCAAACACACCGCATAGAGCGAAGATCAAAGTCTTCATCAGAATCCCTCGGCTCATGGATAGCCAACCACGTTATTTTGCCAAATCTGGGTGCGGCCTCGATTTGGCGGCGGCACCCACATGCTGCCAGTGAAGTCCGACATCCGCAAGGCAATCGGCAAGGATGAGGGCGACACGGTGACCGTCCACTTGCAGGAGCGCCCTCCCACGCTGACCAGGCCACAGGCTGCAAACAGCCTCCAGGCTCACGCGTCCGGGTTGGCTGATAATCCCCGACATCCCTGTTAACGTTTTCCCTTCGGTTGCGTAATCAACCGCAGGAGGGAAGCGATGGTTGGACGGCTCGGCTTGGTGGGCATCCTGCTTGCGCTCTCGGTCGCTCCGCTCTGGGCGGCAGACGTCACGGGAACCTGGCGAGTCACGATTTCGACGCACGACGGCACGATAACCGGCGTGGCATCGCTCAGGCAGGCCGGTCACGCTGTGACGGGTTGGGTGGGCCCGAGCGAAAACGACCCGGTTCCCATCACCGGATTCATCAAGGGCGACAAGCTCACGATCAAGACGTCTCCCCAGCCCGGACGAACGGTGGCGTTTGACAAGTGCGATTTGACCGTGAATGGCGACAAGATGGTCGGCACAATCGATACCGACAAGGGAACCATCGAATTCGCAAGGAGCGCCCCCGCGAAGAGCCCACGATGAACCGGGGTTCCGCAGGTGGTTATCCGGCGTCCATTCCACAAAACTCGAACTGGCCCGGGAGGCACCGGAATTTAGCGGTGTAGGCCGCTCTCTTGGGATACGCTTGGGCCAGCCTGAGGAAAAATCCCATGGACCTCGGGTTCGTGAGGAAAAAATGAGAAACAAGGCCCTCCCGATCATTCTCCTTCTGTTCCTGCTTTCGTTGCGCGGAAGAGTGAGCCTCATGGCAAACGGCATCGCGTTGCGCATGATTTTGGCCGCCTTGGGTCTCGCCGCGGTGCAGGTCTGATGCTATGAAGGGGGCGGCTGAATTCGAGTAGGATTCGGGTATCTGGAACGAATCTGAATCGAAAGGAGCGCCCCCTGAAATGTTATACCTCGGAGTGGATATTCATAAGAAGAGTTGTTGGGTGACCGTGCTGGACGAGGAGGGTCAGGAGTTGGAGCAGCGCAAGCTGAGCATGGATCGAACGGCGCTGCTGGAGTACTTCGGCAAGACCGCGAAGCCCGCCAAGCTGGCGGTGGAAGCGACCTTCAACTGGTATTACTTTTTGAACGTGATGGAGCCCTTGGGATTCGAGTTGCACCTGGTGCACCCGCAGAAGACCAAGGCGATCGCCAGCGCACGCATCAAGCATGACAAGCTGGACTCGCGGATTCTGGCGCAGTTGCTGCGGGCGGGTTTCATCGC
>DASYYZ010000015.1:0-25907 GCA_035946735.1 Terriglobia bacterium | reverse complement strand
TTTGAACGTGATGGAGCCCTTGGGATTCGAGTTGCACCTGGTGCACCCGCAGAAGACCAAGGCGATCGCCAGCGCACGCATCAAGCATGACAAGCTGGACTCGCGGATTCTGGCGCAGTTGCTGCGGGCGGGTTTCATCGCGGAGGCCTGGATCGCGCCGCCGCGGGTGCGAGAACAACGGCAGTTACTGCGGCATCGCACCCGCACCGTACGCTGGGCAACGCGGGCTAAGAACGGGGTACACGGAGTGCTGAACCGGGAAGGGGTTGTGGCGCCCTTGGATTCGTTGTTCGGAGTACAGGGGCGAGCTTTTCTGGGAGAGGTAAAGCTGAAAGAGTTCGATCGCTGGGAAGTGGACGACCAGCTGGCTAGGCTCGACTTGTTGCAGGGACAGATCGACGAGTTAGACCGGGAGGTGGTGAAGCGCGGAAAGAGCGATGAGGTGACGCAGGCGCTGGACGAGATTCCGGGCGTGGGTCCTTTCATCGCCCTGCTGCTGGTGGCGGAGATCGGGGATGTGAAACGGTTCCCGAGCGCCAAGCACCTGATCTCTTACATGGGTCTGGCGCCCTCGTTGTACGCCTCGGGCGAGCGGCGCTGGACGGGTCAAATCACGAAGCAAGGTTCGAGCCTACTGCGCTGGGCTCTGGTTCAAGCCGCGCACCGCGCGGCGGTCAGCGTCCGTTTCGCGCACTACTACGAGCAACAGGCGAAGCGTCACGGCAAAGCCAAGGCCGCCGTGGCCCTGGCGCGGAAATTAGCGACCATCAGTTTTTACCGCTGGCGGGCCACCGAAGCTCGCAAGAGCCGAGCCGGCGGAGACAAGTTCGGAAGTGCACCTCGGCTAGCGCATGGTCAGAACACCGACCCTTCGGTCTGATTAGGACACTTCCGGCTGCGCATCGGCATCATGGTCGCTAACGACCGAATACGTGATTGAGCGAACACTCCGCGCAGCCTTCACAGGCCAGAGGCCTGCGGCCTCTCGGAGAGGTGTAGTGTGCCTCGGACCCGGTACCGTAACTCGGAGCGGCTGCTAAGTGCAGAAAACAAAACAAGAAGAAAAACGCTTGACTCCGCCGCCCCCTTCATACATGCGTCAGCCAGCGCCACGAAGCCGTTCTCGATGGACTGCGCTTGACTCGTTCCTGAGGCGTCAAGGGGTGCTGCCAGCTTTCGATTTCAGCCGGTCTCTACCGGGGCGGGTTCCTCATAGTCGGACAGTTCCAGCCGCAGATTGCCGGCATTCGTCGCGTAGGCGAGTCCAGTGCTGAGATCGATCACCCCGCCGCGAATCAAGCGCTCGATCTCGGCGTCAAAATGCTGCATGCCTTCGAGTGTTCCGTCGCGCATGGCATCCACCAACGACTTCCCTTGCGTTTCGCCCTTTTCGATGTACTCGCGGGTTCGGAGGGTGGACTTAAGGATCTCAATGGCGGCCACGCGACCGCGGCCCTCTTTTCGCGGAATGAGCCGCTGCGAAACGATGAAGCGAAAGCTTTTCGCCAGACGGCTGCGCACCACGCTCTGGTCACCCAGAGGAAAGGCGCCAATAAGGCGCTCAACGGTTTTCGAAGCGTCGATGGTATGCAAGGTGGAGAACACCAGGTGACCGGTCTCGCCCGCCTCCAAGCCGATTTCGATCGTCTCCCGGTCGCGCATCTCACCCACCAGGATCACCTTGGGAGCCTGGCGCAGTGCGGCGCGCAAGGCCAGTGCGAAACTGGGCGTGTCGCTGTGCAACTCCCGCTGATGGACGGTCGATTTCTTGTGTGAGTGGAGAAACTCGATAGGGTCCTCGATGGTAATGACGTGATACGCCTTGTCGCAATTGATCTTGTCGATGAGCGCGGCCAGAGTTGAGGACTTGCCGGAGCCTGTGGGCCCGGTCACTAGAACCACGCCATTGATCAGTCCGGCGATCTCACCAAGCTGCGCCGGCAGGCCAAGCGACTCGAGGCTGGGGATCGACGAAGGAATCACGCGCATCACAATCGCGCGCGAGCCCCGTTGAGTGAAGACGTTCACCCGGAAGCGCGCCAGCGCGGCCACGGCGTAAGAGACATCACAGGCCCCCTCGCTGGACAGCTTTTCGAGCGCGGTACGGTTCGAGCCAATCAACTCGGCGGCCAGGCGCGCCGTGTCGTCCGCGGTGAGCAGGCTTAGTCCGGGCACCTCGACGGGCGTCAAGGCGCCGCTCACCTCCACCTGAGGAGGGCGCCCGGGCGAAAAGAATATGTCGCTGGCGCTTCGCTGGGAGCCCAGGATGATCTTGAGGATTTCGGGAACCGCGAGGTGGTTTGCTTCCAAGGGCGCTCCAGACATGGTTAGTATACCCGAAGGTTACTACTCTTGCGGAACACTCCCCGCCTGTCCGCCTCCGGGCCCCACGCCTGCGGGCCATCATCGTGCGGCCGGTCGCCCGTTCAGGCGGTGCGTCGCCCGCTGCGCCACTTGGTCGTATACGGCAGCACGAACAAGTACAGACCGGTGAACAGTTGCAAGAGGAGCGGGACTAGCGCCAAGAGGCCCACCCAGACGGTATACTTCCCCAGTTTCACGGCGACGAAGTTGACGATGACGGCCACCGTAAAGGCAATGGACAGCCAGCGGTGGGTCTGCCGAACCCATTTGTTCCAGTTCAATGGCACCTCCTCTGAAGACGAGCCCGAGGCGGATCGGGCACACCTACCTCAGCTCACCGCTTTCTTCATAAGCGCGGCGATCTTTGCTTCGACTTCGGCGGTCAGCTCCGTGAGCGCGTAGCTGTTCGGCCACATGTGGCCTTCGTCGAGGTTCGCCTTGTCGCTGAAGCCGAGCGTGGTGTACCTCGTTTTGAACTTCAGCGAGTTTTGGAAGAAGCAGACCACCTTGTCGTCTTTGGCATACGCGGGCATCCCATACCAGGTCTTCGGTGAGAGGGCTGGCGCGTTGGCTTTGATAATCGAATGGAGCCGCTCCGCGATGGCGCGATCCGGCTGCGGCATCGCGGCGATCTTCGCGAGCACCTCGCTTTCCTCGTCTGCGGCGCTCCGGCCGCGGCGCGAGGCCGCCTTCCGTTCTTGGACCAGCTCCCTCATCGCAGCTCGTTCCTCGTCCGTGAATACCTGGATGTTCGATTTCTTCGCGACCTTCTTTGCAGGTTTTCTCTCAGCCATAGTGTCCCTCCATAGAATCAGCAGTGATATTGTGTCTTCTCAGCGAGTCCTTCTCATGGCTGATCTCATTTGCATTTGGCAACTATCAGCGTGATGTCGTCAGCCTGTTCATCAGGGCTGAATCCTCGAGCCTGATCTGCAACTGCTGCCAGCAACTCCGGCGGAGATAGCTCACGATGTTGCCGGGTGACTTCCAGCAGACGCTCTTCGCCAAATTCCTCTCCCTCACCGTTCCGAGCTTCCGTAACACCATCGGTGTAAAGCAGGACGGCGTCGCCTGGAGCTAGTGCGCGTTCCTCCATCGCGCAATCCCATGTGTCGAACAAGCCCACCACCGTGCCGGTCGGCCCCAGCCGTTCCAAACCGTCGCCGCCGCGTAAGAGCAAGGCGGGCGGATGGCCGCAATTCGAGTAGCGCAGCTTGCGCGTGTGATCGTCGTATTCGGCGAAGAAGAGGGTAGCGTAATCCCCCGCGCCCGTGTTGTCGTAAAGCAACTGATTCACTGAGCGCAGAAATCGTTCGGGCTGTTCCCGAGCCGTCGCGCACTGGCTGCGCAAGGCTGCCTGCAGATTCGCCATGAGCAGAGCGGCTCCTATGCCTTTGCCCACTATGTCCGCTACTACCAGGCCGACCTTTCGGCTGCCGAGATCAAGAAAGTCGTAGTAGTCTCCACCGACGGTCCGAGCGGGATGGCAAACCCCCGCGTAGGCAAGCGTTCGAATCAGCGGCTGGCGTTGCGGAAACAAGCGGGTCTGCACTTGCTTGGCGATGGCCAAGTCGTGCGCAGCCTGGCGCTCCGCCTCCAACCGGTCGGCCTGGGCGCGGCGCTCTGCTTCTAGCCGACGCGTCGCTTCATCGAACTCAATCAGAGAAAACCTGTTTCCGTCCACATCCTCAAAAATCGCGTACCGCGCTTGTCCGCTCCCCCAGGAAGGTTCCATGGGTGCGAGCGGGAAACGGACTCCGCGTCTGGACCATTCCTCGAACAAGCTACGCACGTCTTCAGTAAGAAAGCTAAATCCGGTGCTTTGGCCGATGCGTTGGTGCTCTGCAGATCCCTCCGGTGGAACAATGAGGGCGAGCCCGGCCAGCCCCGCGCCCGCCGTTCCAGGGAGCCAACCTGCCGCCGGCGGCGCGACAACGATCCACCGGTCTCCCTCAGGAGTTTGCGCGTCCACAATAGCCTCGAAATTCAGCTTGTCCACGAAGAAGCGCCGGCTCCGCTCCTGATCCCGCACCCAAAGCGTCACAAAGTTTAACCGGAGAAAAGGCTGCAAGAGTGCCGCTTTGAGTGCCGCGGCGTAGGGGCCGAGCACTCCTCCGGGATGCGCTGAGTCTTCCATCGCGACTCATTATTCCACAGAGTCGGAATGGAAGTCCTGATGGTCCCTGCGCTTTCCATGGGGCGCCAAAAAGCCGCGAACCGACTAAAGGCCGCGTCGGAGAGCACTGTTTCGCGCTTCACGACTCTTGACCCGCCCGAGGAGGCCGGTTGGGCGTTTCAGCGCCGAACTGCTGGGCGTACTCGGCGACCAATCGCTGCCAACCGGCGAACTTCATCCACTCGCCACCGGCGATGCGGCCGATGGGAGTTCCCTTGAGAAGACGATCCAGAACATCGAAAGCAATGTGCCAGCCCGCAGCGCCCCACGAGACGAAGCGGTGATCGATGCTGTGCCACAGCGTCAGGCGCGTGCCACCGTCAAAGGCGTCGAGCTCCCAACGGGTGTCGCCGTACTCAAGCACCTTGGGAGCGTCGGCTCGCGTCACTCTTGTTTCGATCGGCTTGGGCGTTCCCACCCAGGTAAGCTTCACCGTTCCAATCGTACCCAGGCTCCCATCAGTCTCAAAGGGCGCCCACTCGCGCAGATGCGCCGGGTCAGTAAGCGCCTGCCAGACTTTTTCCGGCGGGTGGCGCAGCTCTCTAACGAGAATGAGCGTCCACTTCTCTCCCTCCTTTCGTACCTGCGCGCCGCTGGCCGGACCCGGTGAGTACTGTTCGCGATCGCTCATCTTCTTCTCCTTGTCCTCCTTGAACGGACTTCCCTACCAGCGCTTCAACTGAGTGAGCTGAATGAGGTTGCCGCAAGTGTCCTTTAGCATCGTAATGGTCGAGGCGGTCACGTCGGTGGGCGGCATCGTGAATTCGGCGCCGCGCGCCTTGATCCGCTCGTAGTCACCCTTAACGTCGTCGGTGAAGAACATGGCCGCGGGCTGGCCCTGTTGAAAAATCGCCTGCTGATACTCTTTGGCCGCGGGGTTGTTGTTCAGCGCCAGCTGCAGCTCAGTGCCGTCCGGCTCCTCGGGCGAGGCGACAGTCAGCCAGCGATATGGGCCGTTGCTGAAGTCGTTCTTCTTGGCAAAGCCCAGTACCTCCGTATAGAACCGCAGGGCCTTGTCCTGGTCGTCCACGTACAGGCTGGTCACTTTGATTTTCATTTCGTTTCTCCTTTGTCACGTTCGCGGTTGGGGCCGCGTCGTCTTCTCCTTGTCTTCCCTTTCGTTGGTGTTGACTGATCCATCCGGTCGAGATGGCGTTCGAGAGCATCCAGGTGAGCGGACCAAAACCGGCGGAACGGAGCGAGCCACACATCCACCTCCTGAAGTGGTTCAGGCTTCAGCCGGTAGAGACGGCGCTGTGCGTCCACCGTGGATTCCACGAAACCGGCCTCGCGCAGCACTCGCAGGTGCTTTGACACGGTCGGCTGCGGCATGCGAAGTTGACGCTCGATCTCTCCAACCGACTGTTGTGACGAGACCAGGAGGCTCAATATTGCACGGCGATTCGGCTCCGCAATGATTTCGAACACAGATTCCACTCCCTTGATATACCCCACAGAGCATATACGTGTCAAGCCATATACAGGCAGGCGGGAGGGCCGGTCGACAATTTCAGCCGGCGTGCGGGGATGCACCGCCTGGCGTATTTTGGGCGGTTATAACTTAAGTAAAACAACATCTTGATGCGATCGTGACTCGAGCTTAGGCCTGGACTGCCTCGGTACCGCTGCGCGCAGTCGATGCGCTGGGGTTGATTGACTTTTGTGAGCGACTACGGTGCAATTGAATTGCCATGAATAAGGATCAAGCTGTCCTAGTCGATGCGGCTGAGGCCGCGGTTGCAGCCTCCCAAACCACCCGAGATGAGGTCCGCGCAGCCGTGAAGCCGGAGACGGCGCCGAAGGCCGGCGCCGCGAAGACGGGCGCTGCGACAAGTCCTGCAGAGTTCACCACGCTCTCCGGAGTCCCCATTCAGCGGCTCTACACCCAAGACGATCTCGCGGAATTTGATTACGGACGCGACCTCGGCGATCCTGGCGACTACCCCTACACGCGCGGCATCCACCGCACCATGTATCGGGGCAAGTTCTGGACCATGCGCCAGTTTTCCGGTTTCGGCGCCCCGGAAGATACGAACGCGCGGCTTCATTACCTGCTCAAGCAGGGCCAGACCGGCCTCTCCATCGCTTTTGACTTGCCTACATTGATGGGCTATGACAGCGACCATATGCTCGCGGAGGGCGAAGTGGGTAAGTGCGGCGTGGCCATCGCTTCGCTCGCCGATATGGAGGTGCTGCTGCGCGGGTTGCCGCTGGAACATGTGACCACCTCGATGACCATCAATTCACCGGCCGCCATCGTCTGGGCGATGTACCTGGTGGTAGCGGAGAAGAATGGCGCCGATTGGAAGAAGATTTCCGGAACCACGCAGAACGACATCCTGAAGGAATACATCGCGCAGAAGGAATACATCTTTCCGCCCGCGCCTTCCATGCGCCTGGTGGTGGACACCATCGTCTTCGGCGCGCGCGAGGTGCCGCGGTGGAATCCCATCTCGATCAGCGGATACCACATCCGCGAGGCCGGGTCCACGGCGGTGCAGGAGCTAGCTTTCACGCTGCGTGACGGCATGGAATATGTGGAATGGGTGAGGCGCACGGGCATGGATGTGGACGAATTCGCGCCGCGCCTGAGCTTCTTCTTTAACGCTCACAACGACCTCTTTGAAGAAATCGCCAAGTATCGCGCCGCGCGCAAGGTGTGGGCCAAAGTGATGCGCGAACGCTATGGCGCCCGGGATCCGCGGTCGTGGCTCTGCCGGTTCCACACCCAGACGGCGGGCTGCTCTCTCACCGCGCAACAGCCCTACAACAACGTGATCCGCACCACCATTCAGGCTCTGGCCGGCGTGCTGGGCGGCACGCAAAGCCTGCATACGAATTCGCTCGACGAGGCTTGGGCGCTGCCTACTGAATCCGCGGTGACATTGGCGCTGCGCACCCAGCAGGTGATCGCGCACGAGAGCGGAGTGCCCAATACCGTGGACCCGCTGGCTGGTTCCTATTTTGTGGAAAAGCTTACGCTCGAGACCGAGCGCGCTTGTTGGGAATACTTTGATCGCATCGACGCGCTCGGCGGCATGGTGGCGGCGGTGGAGAAGGGTTTTCCGCAGCGCGAGATTCACGAGGCGGCGTACACCTATCAAAAGCAGCTCGAGCGCCACGAAAAGGTGATTGTGGGCGTGAACGAGTTCGTGACCGACGAGAAAAGGCCCATTGACATTCTCGTGATCGACGAGGCCGTCGCCAACCTTCAGAGCGAGAAATTGGCCGAGCTCAGGAAAACGCGCGACAACGCCCGCGTGCAGAGTACGCTCGAAGCTCTGACGAGCGCGGCGGATAGTGACAAGAACCTGATGCCCTACATCCTCGAATGCGTGCGGGCTTATGCTACGCTCGGCGAAATGTGCGACGTGCTGCGGCGCGTGTTTGGGACGTACGAGGAGCCTGCGTTCGGCTAGGACACAGAAGCCCCAAACCGCTGGGCTCAAACTCAGAACGGCCGGCCGTCGGCAATCGAATTGGACGGCGGACTCGTGACTTCTGGCTCCTGCTTTTCGATATGGACAAACGAATCCGAGTTCTCGTGGCCAAGCCCGGTCTAGACGGCCATGACCGCGGCGCCAAGATCGTCGCGCGCGCGTTGCGCGACGCCGGCATGGAAGTGATTTATACCGGCTTGCGCCAGACGCCGGAGCAGATCGCGCGCGCCGCCGTACAGGAGGACGTAGACGCGATCGGTATCTCCATTCTCTCCGGCGCCCACAACACGATCATGCCGCGCATCTGCGACCTGCTGCGCGCCGAACACATGGACGATGTGCTGCTCGTGGTGGGCGGCATTATTCCTGAGGAGGATATTCCCGGGCTCAAGAAAGCCGGCGTCGCGGAGGTCTTCCAACCAGGAGCTTCGACGCAGGACATTGTCGAATTTATTCGCGGTCATGTCACGAGCAAGGCAACGTGATTCTTGCAGACTCCGCCGTGGAGCTTTCCAGTCACGATTCAATCGCCATCGTCGCTTTTCCCGAATACCCCAAATATCCTCGACTCAGCCGCGAGATTCTGGCCCGCCTTAGCGATCAATTGCGCGCGGTCCAGTCTGCAGAATGTTTCGAGGGCTTGGTGATCGCATCGAATTCAAGTTCCTTTGCCACTGGCGCCAAGCTGGAAGAGGTTGCGGAACTCTCAGGCTTGCAAGCGCTCGAATTCGCACGCCTGGGACAAGGTGTCCTGCGCGAAATCGCATTGTCCTCGATCCCGGTGGTGGCGGCGATCCGCGGATTCTGCCTCGGTGGCGGACTCGACCTGGCACTGGCATGTAATGGCCGCGTGGCCGCTTACAATTCGAGCTTTGGTTGCCCCGGAGCCACGCTCGGCCTGCTCACCGGATGGGGAGGAACCGAGCGTCTGCCACGGCTCGTGGGGACATCCGCAGCCATGCAGATGCTGGTCACGGGCGAGCGTGTTCCCGCAACACAAGCGTTGACGCTCGGCCTGGTCGACGAGCTCGTGCCCTCGATGGACCTTGTGGGCGCAGCGGCGCGGCGCGCACGAGTGATCGCGGTGGAGGCCAGTCGATCTCACGCTCCTTTGAGGATCTGGACTTGAGCCATCGGCCCGAGTTCGAACAAGCGCCCGGCGGACTATCCAAACGCGCCGCCCAGCGGCTGATTCAGCGCGCTTTTGTGCTCGCCGGCCGGAACCGCAATGTTCGTCAGCACATTCGCGAGGCTGATCTCTCCTCGGTCTGGACGATCGAGGACTGGGATCTTGAGTGGGCGGTTGCTATCCGGCGGGGCAAGCTCGATTTTGACCGCCGCCTGCCGCATCAACCGGACATTCACGTAACCTGGCCGACGGCGGAGGGGTTCTTCGCCGAGATTGAGGAATCCGGAGCCAGCAAGCTTCAGTATGACGGCCCTCCTGAAGCCCGCCGCACCTGGGACGTTGTGTATGCGGCCCTGCGCGCGGCACTCAAAGGTTTGCTGCTGGACCCTGTTGACGGAGACGGTCGCAGCTTGTTGTGATTGTGCGAGCGGCACCCGGGCGGCGCGGTCGCGAATCTGCTGATGTATGCGTCAATTCGCTGCCATCTGCGAGGCCGTTGGAGCTACAACCAAGAAACTCGAAAAGATGCGCTTGGTAGGCGACTATCTCCGCTCACTCCCACCTGAAGACGCGTCCCGCGCCATCCTGTTCCTCACCGGCAGGCCTTTCCCGCGATTCGCCGAGCACGTAACTCAAGTTGGCGGAAGGCTGATCTGGCAGGCCCTCGGTCTCGTCTCCGGAGCAAGCGCCGACGATATGACCGCCGCCTATCGGCGTCATGGCGATCTGGGCGGCGCCGCCCAGGAGCTCTTGTCAGGGAACGCCGCCGTTGACAATTACACTCTCGCTGAAGCGGCAGCGGCATTTCGCGAGCTTGTGACACGCCGGGGCCCGGCGCAGAAGCTCGATCTCCTGGTGCAGATCCTCGGCAGAGTCACGCCCCTCGAAGCGAAATATCTCGTCAAGATTCTTAGTGGTGAACTCCGCATCGGTTTGAGCGAAGGTTTGGCGGAAGAATCGTTGGCTCGCGCTTACAGCCGGCCGCTCGCAGAAATTCAGCGCGCCAACATGCTCACGGGCGATATCGGAGAGACGTTACGACTTGCTGCCACCGGTACTCTCGCTGAAGCGCGTCTCCGGCTCTTCCATCCGGCGGGATTCATGTTGGCAAGCGCTGCCCAGACTGCGCAGTAACTAGTGGAGATTTTTCCAGCCGGTGCGATGGTACAGGACAAGTACGACGGCATCCGCGCCCAAGTGCACAAGAGCGGTGCGACTGTGAAACTCTTCTCGCGCACGCTGGACGAGATCGTCGAATTTCCGGAGCTCGTCGCTCCGGTGCGCGCGCTTCCCGGAGAATTCATTCTTGATGGCGAGATCATTGGTTGGCGCAACGGCCGCCCCGTGGCGTTCACCGAGCTTCAACGCCGCCTGGGCCGCAAGCACGCCGACCTCTTTCTGCCGCTCGAACTGCCCGTGAGCCTGATCGTTTTCGATCTTCTCTGGCACGACGGCGACCTTCTTCTTGACAGGCCGTGGAGCGAGCGCCGGGGGCGCTTGAGAAGATTGTTGGCCGGAGCGCAGGCTCCGCTCGTGCAGCTCTCGTCCTCAGGGCCGGCCATAACCCGGGAGGATTTTGAGCGCGCCTTCCGGGGAGCTCTCGACCGCGGTCATGAGGGCATCATGGCTAAATCTCCGGATTCGCCTTACGTCCCGGGCCGGCGAGGCCGGTACTGGCTGAAGCTGAAGCGCCCAATGGCGACGCTGGACGTGGTGGTGACGGCCGTTGAGTACGGGCACGGCAAGCGCCACCAGGTGCTCTCCGACTACACGTTTTCGGTCCGCGACGGCGACCGTCTGGTTCCGGTCGGCAAGGCGTATACCGGGCTCACGGACGCAGAAATCGCGAATCTTACGCAATATTTTGGCGAGCACACCGTTGAGGACAAGGGCTTTCGCCGCAGCGTGGAGCCGACCGTGGTGATCGAAGTTGCGTTCAACAATATCCAGCGCTCCGCGCGTCACGCGAGCGGCTACGCGCTGCGCTTTCCGCGAATCGTCCGGCTGCGACCGGACAAGCCGGTGGCGGAGATCGACACGCTTGGTCGCGTCCGCCAGCTCTACGAAATGCAGCAGGTCCAACCCGGAGCTTGACAACGAGTCCGAAGGCGGTACAATGGAATTCGAACGAACGTTCGATTGGACACTGGCGTTCGCTGGGCAATCATGGCAGTCTCAAGGCAATCTGACGCGAACGGCCGGCGCCCGCGTATCCTGGGATCAGCGCGCGGGTCGCAGTCTTACGACCGCAAGCTGGATGCGATCCTTCGGCGGGCTGCAGCGGTGTTCCGCGTCCGCGGCTACCATCAGGCTTCCATCCGCGATATCGCGCGAGCGACCGGCGTCAGCCTGGCGGGCCTGTACTACTATTTTTCGAGCAAGGAAGAACTCCTCTTCTTGATTCAGCGTCACGCTTTTGAAACCATCCTGGCGGCCGCCAGGGACGGCCTCCGTAGCTTGACGAGCCCCGAAGAGCGCCTGCGCGCTTTGATTCGGCTTCATCTCCAGTTTTTTCTCGACCACCCCAACGAGATGAAGGTGCTTACACACGAAGAAGAGTGGCTGGGCAAGGAACGCAGCCGCGAAGTGCGGGCGATCAAGCGAGCGTACTATCAGCTCTGCCTGGAGCAAGTAGAAGCCCTCAAAGAGGCTTTCGGGCTGCACGGACTCAACACCCGCCTTGCGGTGCTCTCGCTTTTTGGAACGATGAACTGGATCTATACCTGGTACAACCCCAAGGTTGATCCTGATGCCGCCAGGTGCGCTGAAGTGATGGCGGATATGTTTCTGCACGGTATTCTTGGCGGGGGAAACGCCGCTCCGGTGAGAGGAACGGAGCCTGTGAAAGCAAGAGCGGCGGTCCCAAATTCCCGTCCGCTGCGATCCTCCGACGGCGGCTCCGTGATCGGCTTGCGCGCGGCGGCCCTTGAGCGCTTCAAACCTCGCGCATCACAAAACCAAAAGGAGATTCTTCATGGCAACTACAGTGGCAGCTCCCACGACCTCGGCGCTCGTTAATTATCGGACTGAAAACGGAATCGGCTGGATCGAGATGAACGATCCTCCGGCAAACACCTACACTTACGAGATGATGCAGCAACTTGACACCGCGATCCTCGCGGCGCGCATGGATGCGGGAGTGTACGTCATCATTCTACGCGGCGCGGGCGACAAGTTTTTTTCCGCCGGCGCCAACATCAAAATGCTCTCCAGCGTCACACCCGAGTTCAAGTACTACTTCTGCCTGCATGCGAACGAAACGCTGACCCGGCTGGAACAGACTCCGAAGCTGGTGATCGCCGCGCTCAATGGCCACACCGTAGGCGGCGGGCTCGAGATCGCGCTCGCGGCAGACATCCGCCTGGCACGCCGCGATGCCGGCAAGATCGGGCTGCCCGAAGTTGCGCTCGGCGTTCTGCCCGGCACCGGCGGCACTCAACGCCTTTCGCGGCTAATCGGCAAGTCGCGCTCCATCGAGCTGATGACCACCGGCCGCACCTTCTCCTTCGAAGAGGCGGAGGAGATCGGTCTCGTCAATCAGGTTTTCGACCGCGATAACTTTTTCGCCGAAGTGGTCGCCTACGCGCAGCAGTTCCTGCCTCCGGCAAAGGCGGCGCGCGCGGTGGGCCGGATCAAGCGGGCGGTGCAGTCGGGTCTGGAGATGCCGTTTTCGGAGTCGCTGGCGCTTGAACGCGAATTGCAACAGCACCTCTTCCAGAGCGAGGACGCTTACGAAGGTCTGGTGGCGTATGTTGAAAAAAGGACGCCACAATTCAAGGCAAAGTAACAGTCTCCTCCGTGGTCGGTCTTCCGTTGCCGCTCGCATCCCAAAAGATTCGAGTGGACCGCTGACAACTGACGGCAGCCGGGGCAGGGATCAGGGCATATACGGGTGAGAATAGCAATCTCAGTATCGGAGAAGGACAAAGCACGCGGAAAGAATTCTCCCTATTTTCGCGCTCTGCTGGCCGCCAGGGCGGTAGAGGACGAATTGGAACTGGTCAATGCCAATGAGCGGGACCCGCTTCGCGTTGAGAGGCTTGACGGAGTTCTGTTCGCGGGCGGTGAGGACGTCGATCCCGGTTTCTACGGAGAGCAGAGGAAGTACGAAAGCGTCGAAGTAAATCGGGCGCGGGATGAGTTCGAGTTAAGCCTGCTGAAGCGGGCGCTCGATCGCCGCCTACCGATTCTCGGCATCTGCCGGGGAATCCAGTTGCTGAACGTGGGATTCGGCGGAACGCTCTATCAGGACCTCGACGAGGACGCGGCGGCGGGATTCGAGCACCGGCAGACGGATTCGGGCAAGGGTCGCAACGAAATCACCCACACGGTGACCATCACAGAGCCCGAGTCGTTGCTGGCCGGCGCAGTGCAAGACAGTTGCCGGGTGAACAGCATCCACCACCAGGCGATCCGGCACCTGGGGCGGGGTCTCAAAGTGAGCGCACACTCGGAGGACGGTTTGGTGGAAGCGATTGAGGCAGCGGATGATTATCCGTTTCTGCTTGCCGTACAGTGGCATCCCGAGGAGATCGTCGACCGTCCCGAGCAGCGACGTATTCTGGAGAAATTTGTTGCCAAGTGCCGGGAGAGAGAAACCAGAAGGCAGGGGGGAGCGCTCAGAAAGCGGAATAGCGGATGATTGCAGATTTATGCTTGACTTCGAGAACGAACGCGGAGATGTTGCCTGCCCTGCCGGACTATCTGAGGCCCGGACTGAAGGTGATCTTTGTGGGCTTTAATCCAAGCACCTATTCAGCAGCAGCGGGCCATTACTACGCGAGGCCTGCCAACCAGTTTTGGAGATGTCTGAATCAGTCAGGCCTGCTTCCTCACGGCGTCAGTCTCGGTCCCAGCGACGATTCGCGTCTACCGCTCTTCGGCCTGGGTTTGACGGATGTGGTGAAGCGTCCGACCAGATCTTGCAGTGATCTCAGGGCCTCGGATTACAAGTCCGGAGTGACGGAGCTGCGAGAGAAGCTGGAGCGATGTTTGCCGACCGTAGTCGCGTTCAACGGAAAGGGTGTCTTCGAGGCGTACCAAAAATTTGGAGCGCCGCACAGTATGCCGGCGGAGCCAACGGAACTGGGCTTACAGCGGCGGGATGCGGCCGGCGTTCGGGCCTTTGTGCTTCCCTCCACAAGCCCGATCAACGCCCGCTTGAGGCCAGAGGACAAGCTAGTCTACTTCAAGCGGCTAGCGGACTGGGTGAGCCGGCATGCCTGAGCAGGCGGTGCTCTTCCGGCACGACGGGGCCGTGGCGACGATCACCCTCAATCGGCCGGACAAGCTGAATGCCATCGACGACGACATGCGCGAGGGCCTGATCAGCGCGCTCGATACCCTGGAGCGCGACCACGACGTTCGAGTAGCGGTGATCACCGGGGCCGGGCGCGGCTTCTGCGCCGGCGGCGACATTCAGAAGATGATCGAGCTCAGGGCAGGGTATCACTCGGCCGCTTTCCGCGCCTACCTGGAGGCGGGACACGCTCTGGTACGCAGGATACGGGAGATTCCAAAGCCCATCGTGGCGGCCCTCAACGGCCCGGCAGCGGGAGCGGGCATGAATTTGGCCCTGGCCTGCGATCTGCGCATCGCGTCCGAGAATGCCACCTTCACGCAGGCTTTCTCGCGCCTGGGACTGCATCCTGATTGGGGCGGCACGTTCTCTTTGCCGCGGATGGTCGGCATGGGACGGGCTCTCGAGATCTTCTGGCTGGGCGATCCGGTTGCGGCGGAAGAGGCCAAGCGGATCGGCCTCGTCAATTTCGTGGTTCCTCAGGATTCGTTTGTGAAGGAGACAGAACGGTTGGCGGAGCAGTTGGCCGCAGCTCCGCCGCTTCCCCTGGCTTTGTTGAAGCACGCGTTATACGAGCGGGTGCAAACGGAGCTGGAGCGCGTCATGGACCATGAGCTTCAGGCTCAAATGAAGTGCTTTGAGTCGGACGACTTTACGGAAGGGTTGCGGGCGTTCACCGAGAAGCGCCCCCCAAAGTTTCGTGGAAAATAGCCGTCGTCGTGAGTCGGGCAGGAGACGTTGAAGTCAGGTGGAACCTCGATTGAGCTTCGTTACGCTGGGCGTTGCAGACCTGAAGCGCGCCACAGATTTTTACGCCGGCGTCCTCGGTCTGCCACAGATCAAGACGCCACCGGCGATCGCCTTCTTTGAACTGGAGCGGACGTACCTTGCGCTGTATCCGCGCGCCGATCTTGCCGCCGATGCCGGATTGCCGGACCCCGGACCTCCGGATTCAGGCGCTTTTCCCGGGTTCACGCTCGCGCATAACGTGAGCTCGGCGGAAGCAGTCGACCAACTGCTGGCGAAGGTCGCGGCGGGCGGAGGACGCATCGTGCAGACGGGCCGCGCGCGCCCCGAGTTCAACGGCTACTCCGGCTATTTTGCTGATCCGGACGGCTTCCTGTGGGAAGCTGCCTTCAATCCGAGCTTTCCGCACTTATGACGCTTCTAGGAGAGAATTGCATGCTTAGAATTTCGAATTTCGATGATTGGATCGATTATTTCTACGGCTGGCAGAAAGACATCGGCCTCGACGCGCCTGAGTTCAGCGAGTACAAATTCGAGGCCAAATACGGCCAGCTTCCGAACAACGAGATCGAGTTTGGTGACTACAAGGGCCACCTGCGCTGGAAGTCGGTGATGCATATTCCCGACCAGCGCATCCGCGACGCCGCCCAAAACCTGATCGTCTACCAGGGCGACACCGAGTTTGCATCCGTGGAGCAGCAGCGTCACTTGTTTGAGACCGCGCCCAGCCGCTACGACTACCTCAGCCTGGTTCGCGTGATGACCGAGGAGATGCGCCACGGCTGGCAGATGAGCCATTTGCTGGTAAGCCAGTTCGGCCGTTCGGGACGGATCGAGGCGCAGAAACTGCTCGAGCGACGCGCCTTCACGGACGACCGGCTGCTGGGCGCATTCAATGAGATTGTCGCGAATTGGCTGGACTTTTACACCTACACACAATTCGTTGACCGGGACGGCAAATTCCAGCTCACCATGCTGTCTTATTCAGGTTTTGAGCCCCTCGCGCAGAGTATGTTACCCATGCTTAAGGAGGAATCGTACCATCTCGGCACCGGGAACAACGGCTTGCGGCGGATCGTTCAGGCGGGCCGGATTCCGACGGACATCATGCAGCGCTACTATAACAAGTGGCTTCCCACCTCCTTTGACCTGTTCGGCACCGATCACTCTTCTTCCGCGCAATGGTCCTACGTCTGGGGCCTCAAGGGCCGTTATAACGAGCGCGAAGTGGCCGACCACGCCGCCGACAAGGAGAAGCTGAACGACGATGCCCGTCAGCTTTACCGCGAGGAGACTGTCAAGCTCACCGAGTTGCTCAACAAGCTGGTCCCGGAGGAGCAGCCCAAGCTGTGCGTGCCGGATATCAAATTCAACCGCCACATCGGGCAGTACAAAGGCCAGTATTGGACCGTGGACGGCAAGGAACTGACAGCCGATGAATACGAGAAATACCTGCCGACCGCGCTGCCCACGGACGAGGACAAACAAACGCTGGCATCGATCATGAAAGAGAAGGACTGGATCGCACCCAAAAGGGAGGAGTTGTAGGCTAGGCTGGATCCGGCAATGCTCCGCCGAAGCAAAAACAATGAGTGGTGCCCAGCCTTCAAGTACCGTGGTCCTCGCCGAAATCCACGGCGATACGGCCAGACTGGTGATCAATCGGCCTCCGCTGAATATCCTTGACCTGGAGACCATCAGACTCCTCCGAAGCTGCCTGGCGGACGTACTGGCCGTCGCCGCTGTGAGAATGGTGGAGATATATGGTAGCGATTCCAGTTTTTCCGCCGGAGTTGAGATTCGCAATCATTTTCCGGAGCGCGCGCCCGAGATGCTCGGCGAGTTTCACGGCCTCGTTCGCTCGGTGCTTTACGCCCGCGTTCCCGTGATTGCGGTGGTGCATGGACATTGCCTGGGGGGAGGCTTTGAGCTGGCGCTCGCATCCGATTTTGTGCTGGCGGCTGAAGGCGCGAGTTTCGGTCAACCCGAAATCCGCGTAGGCTGCTTCGCGCCCGTCGCCTCGATACTGCTGCCGCGCCTGATGCCGGAGAAGAAGGCTCTAGAGCTTCTGCTGACCGGGAAGGCGATCACCGGGATTGAGGCGGAGCGCCTGGGACTCGTAAATGCGGTGGCGCCGTCGGCTGAGCTTGAGACCGAGCTCGTTCGCCTCCGCAGGGAACTGCTGGCTCAGAGTCCGGCGGTTTTGGCGCTGGCGCGCAAGGCGGCTCGGCTTGGATCCCGGGCCGGGTTCGAAAGTGCTTTGCGTGAGGCGGAGAGAATCTATCTCGACGAGCTGCTAAAGACCGAAGATGCCGTCGTGGGATTGCAAGCATTCATCGAAAAGCGTGAGCCCGAATGGAAGGGCCGGTAAGAGTATCGCGTGAAGAAACGTTCCGCCGCGCAGGAAGAGAGACTGCCCTTGGAGAAAGAAGTCGTTCAGCTTCACATCAATGGTCAAACCCACGCACTGCGTCTGGAGCCGAATCGCTTGCTGCTCGAGGCGTTGCGGGAGGACCTTCGGCTGACCGGAACCAAGTGCGGCTGCGACGATTCGAGTTGCGGCGCTTGCACGGTGCTGGTGAACGGCCAGCCGCAAATGTCCTGCCTGATGCTCGCGGCGTCGTACCAGGACGCCGAGATTATCACCATTGAGGGCGTGGCGGATGGCTCGGAGCTTGATCCACTGCAGCGCGGGTTCATGGTCGAGGGCGGCGCGCAGTGCGGATTCTGCACCCCGGGAATGATCCTGACCGCGAAGTACCTGTTGGCGTCGAATCCCAGCCCGACCGATCAGGAGATGTCCGATGCGCTATCGGGGAATCTCTGCCGCTGCACGGGCTACACGCAGATCTTCACTTCGGTGCGCAAGGCAATCGAATTGATGCGGGAGCGGGAACCGCACGAGGTGCGTTCCTGAGTCAGGCGAGTGAATATGGGAACGACGCTCACAACTGAATCCCCCATCGGCGCGCGCGTGCCGATGATCGACAGCGAGGGCAAGGTCACCGGCAAGGGCCTTTACACCGACGACCTTGCCCTGCCGGGAACGCTCGTCGGTAAGATTCTCCACAGCCCACACGCTCACGCCCGCATCGTCGCCATCGATACTTCGGAGGCGGTGCGGCTGCCCGGCGTCAAGGCTGTCGCCACCGGCCGCGAAACTCCCGTCAAATACGGGATTCTACCCATCGGTCACGACGAAACGATTTTTGCCACCGATAAGGTGCGCTACGTCGGCGACAATGTGGCAGCCGTGGCTGCCGAAACGGCGGAGATTGCGGAACAGGCGCTGCGCCTGATCCGAGTGGATTACGAGATTCTGCCCGCCTGGTTCGATCCTGAGAAATCGATGCAGGCGGACGAGAACCTGATCCATGCTGAAAAGCCCCACAACATCGAGAAGGACTATCATCATCACTTCGGCGACGTGGAAAAGGGGTTCGGGGAAGCGGATTACATTCGCGAGGACCGCTTCGTCTGCGCCGAGGTGACGCACGCCGCCCTGGAGCCGCATTCGACGCTGGCCCAGTACGACGCCGAAGCCGGCGAAATCACGGTCTGGTCATCCACGCAGGTGCCCTACTACCTGATGTTGACGCTGGCTTCGACGCTCCAGATGCCGCAGGAGAAAGTGCGCGTGATCAAGCCGCTGGTGGGAGGCGGATTCGGCGGCAAGAGCGAAGTGATCCCGCTGGAACTCGCGGCCGCGGTGCTCGCTCGCAAAGCGGGTCAACCAGTGAAAATCACTTACACGCGCGAAGAGGTCTTCTACGCTCATCGCGGGCGCCCCTTCCAGATTGTCGAGCTGAAGACCGGTGTCACCCGCGACGGCCGCCTGACCGCGGTCCAGGCCCGCATCATCCAGGATGGCGGCGCGTACTGCAGCTACGGAGTGGTCACCATCCTCTATTCAGGCCAGCTTCTGAACGCCATGTACGAGATTCCGAATGTGAAGTTCGACGGCTATCGCGTTCTTACCAACAAACCGGCCTGCGGCGCTATGCGCGGGCACGGCACCGTCAATACACGATTCGGTTTCGAACAGCAGTTGAATCGTATCGCCTCTGTGCTCGGCATCGACCCGGTCGAGATCCGCCGGCGGAATCTGCTCAAGGCGCCTTGCATAACGGTGAACGGGCTGCGCGTGCTGAGCTACGGCCTTCCTGAGTGCATCGACAAGGTCCGGGAGCGCTCGGGCTGGCATGAGAAATACGGCAAGCGCCCCTACGGCAAAGGCATCGGCATCGCAGGCAGCCATTACGTGAGCGGAGCGGCCAATTCGATCGTGCGCTCCGACATGCCTCACAGCACGGTCAATCTGACCGTTGACGGCGATGGGATCGTCACCATTTTTACCGGCGCCTCTGAGATCGGCCAGGGATCGGACACCTTGCACGTGCAGGTGGTGGCGGCGGAGCTCGGCATCGAGCTCGATCGCGTCAAGATTGTGGCGGCTGACACCGCGCGCACTCCAATCGATATCGGCAGCTACTCCAGTCGTGTCACTTTTATGGCAGGCAATGCCGCCATGGCTGCGGCCCGCCATGCCAAGAATCAAATCCTGGCCGCGGCCGCTCGCAAGATGGCGACGAGCCCGGAGAATCTGGTGATCGAAGGCGGCCGCGTGATGTGCTCTGATGACCGGCGTCTCGCCATGAGTTTTGCAGACGCAGCACGGCTGGCACTGAATGGCGACGGCGAGCTGCACGCGACGGGCAGTTATCGCCCGCCGGCAGAAGCTCAGGGTGGGAAGTTCAAGGGCGCAGGGGTGGGACCTTCTCCTGCGTACAGCTACTGCGCCCAGACCGCCGAGGTCACGGTCGACCCCGAGACCGGCCAAGTGACCGTGGATCGTTTGATCGCGGCGCATGATTGCGGCAAGGCCATCAATCCCATCTGCGTTGAGGGACAGGTGATCGGCTCGGTGTGGATGGGCCTCGGCCAGGCTGTGCAGGAAGAGATGACGTGGAGAAACGGCCGCCTGATGAACCCCGGCCTGCTCGAGTATCGCAGCGCCTCCACGCTGGAGTCTCCGCTCATCGAGCCCATCATCGTGGAGTCGAATGACCCGGAGGGTCCCTTCGGCGCCAAGGAAGCCGGTGAAGGTTCGCTGGCGGCCACAATTCCGGCGGTCAGTCATGCGATCTACGACGCGGTAGGAGTGTGGATCGACACGCTTCCGATCACGCCGGAAAAGATACTAAAGGCGATTGAGGAAAAGAAGGTATCAGAAGCCAGAAGCTAGGAGCTCCGCACCAGAGTCGATATGCCCTTACCTTTCTTCAATGTTTTGCGTCCCCGGACCACGGAAACGGCGCTCGAGGCGCTGGAGCGCCATGGCGCTGACGCGCAGGTGATCGCAGGCGGAACCGATCTTGTGCCGAGCATCAAACAAGGGCTCTTCAGCCCGCGTGTGCTGATCGATCTGAAGGGTCTGCGCGAGCTCGACTTCATCCGCTTTGATCCCGGCCGCGGACTCGAGATCGGCGCGCTCACCACCATCTCGGCGCTTGCCGCCTCGCCGGTTCTTGCCGTGCAGTTTCCAGTGCTGCACGAGGCGGCCAAGACGGTCGCGAGTCCCTTGCTGCGCAACATGGGAACGCTCGGCGGCAATCTGTGTCTGGATACGCGCTGCCTGTACTACAACCAGTCGTCGTTCTGGCGGGGCTCGCTCGGAGGCTGCATCAAGAAAGACGGAACCGTGTGCCACGTCGCGCCTGGGAGCGACATGTGCTGGGCTGTGTTCTCGGGCGACACGGCGCCGGCCCTGATCGCGCTGGATGCGCGCGTGAATCTGGTAAGCCCCCGCGGCCAGCGCGAGGTGCCGCTGGCCGATCTCTACCTCAACGACGGTCTTACGCGGCTCAACAAGATGGCGGATGAGATCGTCACGGTCGTGCGCGTTCCGGCTGCGAGCGCGGACTGGAGGGGGACGTACAGGAAGCTTCGGATTCGCCAATCCATCGACTATCCGCTGGCCGGCGTTGCTGTAACGATGCGCAAGGATTCGGACGGCGCCTGCCTGGAAGCGCGGATTGCCTTGACAGCGGTGAATCCCGCTCCCCGGCGCGTGTCAGCGGCCGATCAGCTCGCCGGTCAGAAATATGCTGCCGAGCTCGTCGAAGAAGTGGCGCGCGAAGCGATCCGAACCGCGAAGCCGCTCAAGACTTCGGCCTCAACGATGGAATATCGGCGGCATATGATCCGGGTTTTTGTGCGGCGAGCCCTCACCGACCTGTGGCAGAATGGCCGCTGACGGCTTGACCGGACTTTCAAGCCATGATTCCAAAGGTCTACTTCTCCCAAGGCGATATCACGACGATGAGCGTCGATGCCATCGTCAATGCGGCCAACACCGATCTCCTGCTGGGCTCCGGCGTGGCAGGCGCCATCCGGGCACAAGGCGGACCCGCGATTCAGGAAGACTGCGATCGCATCGGACCCATCGCTCTGGGCGAAGCTGCGGTCACAACCGGCGGAAGGCTTAAGGCCCTTTACGTGATTCACGCCGCCAGCATGCATCTGGGCGGCAGGACCTCCGCAGAATCACTGCGCGACTCCACTCGCGCCAGCCTGATGCTTGCGGAAGGCAAGGGCCTGAAGAGCATCGCGTTTCCGGCCATCGGCACCGGCGTGGCGGGATTCCCGATGGAGGAATGCGCGCGCATCATGATCGGAGAGGTGCTGGACCATCTCCGCTCGCGCAGCAGCCTGGAGAAAATTCAGTTCGTCCTGTACGACGAGGCCGCACTGAAGACATTTGAAAGCGTCTACCACCAGCTCACCAGTCGTACCCAGAATCATTGATGTGGCGGATTTAGTGTAGCCGGCGGGATGTAGCCTATTTGCTGGCTTGTTGCTGCTGAGCGCCCTCGGTGTAGGGCTTCTGGGTATACTGATTGGCGAGATCGATGGCGCCCTGTGTGTTGTCATTGGTCTGCAACGCGCGCTGATATTCGTTGAGGGCGCGATCGCGTTGGCCGGTGAGATCAAAGATGCGGCCCAGCATCAGATGGCTCCACACATCCACCCACTTCGGCTGTAAATCGCCGTTGAGCGCGTCACGAAAGCCCTCCACGGCGGCGTTGTAATTGCGCAGGCGAAGCAGATTCTCGGCGATGCGATAGTGCGCGAGTGAGCTGTTCTTGTTGATCTCGAGCACCTGCTGATACTGCTTGATGGCTTCGAGATAAGCCTGCTGCTGCACCAATTGATCGGCCTTAGCCATCTCGACTTCAGTCCTGGTCTGATCGTCGTACTTAAGCAGGCGGCTCGCGGGATCCACCATCACGCGCAAGGGCCGCGTCACCGTATCCACCGTGAAGTCCGCCGTGGTGCCCACCATGTCCACGCGCGCGTTCACCGGCTTGCGGCTCTCGCTGTAAACACGAATCTCAACCGGCATGCGGAAAATATCCAGGTCCTGCTCGATCTTGCCGACCACCTGGTAGCCCTTCCGGGTCTTGTAGACGGCCCAAGTGCGCTTGAATTGCGGAACTCCTGTCGAGTCAACCCACTGAGCGAAGAAATAAGTGAGCTGCTGCTTGCTGTTCTTCTCCGCCAGCTTTTGGAAATCAGCGGTCGATACGGTCTTGGAGGCATCCTCAGTAGCCATCTCATGCAGCGTCTTGAAAAATGCGTCGTCACCAATCACCCAGCGAAGCATGTGAAAAACCATCGCACCCTTATCGAACACGATCGACTGGTACTCGGGCGTGAATTCGTGCAGATGGGAGGCCTGAGCCACTGGCGACACCTCTTCATGGCTGAGAGCTTGAATCTCGATGTCGTGCATGGTATCTTCGAAGGCCGAATCGCCTGCTGACTCTTCAACCCACAGTGCCGCCGAATAAGTGGCGAGACCTTCATCGAGAAAAGCATCGTCGGCCGAGGCCGGGCTCACCAGACATCGCCACCACTGATGCGAGATTTCGTGCGCCAGCAGCTTGTCATTCACCGGCGTTGTGAATCCCCGCGACGCCAGCGCCACTACTCCCGGAGACGAGTAGCCGCCGACCGTATCGTCGGCGATTTCCACCAGCGATAAGTGGGGCTGCACCAGCGGTCCGAATTTATCGGAAAAGAACGTCACGATCTTGCCGGCGGTCTCGCCGTAGCTCTGAGCCAGGTTCTCGTGCCCCGCTTTCAGGTAAAGCGTGACATCGGCGCCAACTGCCGTCGCCGGCTGGATTGCGTATTTGCCGGCGATCACGGTGCCCGGAAACGAAGACGCGGCGAAATCGAAGGCGTAGGTAACCGAGTCCGCGCTTCGCACCGGTGAGGACGCTCTGCCGGAGGCGATCACGACCTCGTCCGAGGGCACGGTGATCGACATGCTCGCGCTGAATCGGTTCGATAGGTTTTCGCTCACCGGAAACCAGTGCCCCGGATACAGCAGGTACGAGCCTTCCGGCCCGACATAAGACAGCTTCAAATCTTCCACCGGACTGCCCTCAGCGGTTGCCAGCGTACCGGAGTAATCCACTGTCACTGACCCGGTCTTGCCGCCAGGCACGACGCTTGGCAGAGCCAACGTCAGCGTTTGACCTTCCTGATGGAATGTCACCGCCTGCCCCGAAGCATCGGAGGCGCGCTTCACCTGAAGATTGGCGGCCAGATTGAAACTCAAAGTGTTGAGATCGCCGTCAGTCGTAAAATCGATGCGCGCGGACACGGCAATGCCGTGCGTTGTCGGGCTGAGCGTTGCTTTGATAGCGTAGTGGGTGACTTCGAAGCGGGATGCCCCGGAACTTGCAGCCGTTTGGGGTTGAGTCTGCGCGGAAACACTGGTTCCGAGCGACCACAGCAGCGCGCAAACCATCACCACTCTGCTGCTGAGCGCTCGCGGCAATATCACTTTAAGATCCTCGATCCGCATTCAGTGGGCGGCACCGTTCGGAAAGAAGCCCAGGGGCGAGTAAGCTGCAACCAAGCGGCCAGCGAGGGGGTGCTGGGGAATCGCCAGTCAAAGTTCACTCGCCCCTGCTACCGAGTTAGACACGGTCAGCGCCGAGCCGGTTGCACGTTCCGCCAAGATTTTTCAAGCCACCGCGGGTTGCTACAAATTCCAAGACTGTCGGCTACCGATCGGTCCACGAATGGCTTTCGCAGTTCACGTGACACCTCAGCATTTCCACCACGGCATGAGCGGCTCGCTGAGCGGCGCCCCCGGGTCCGAGGCGCTGCCGAACCGCTCGATACCCTTCCAGAACGCCCTGCCTTGCTTTGGAGTCATCAAGTAGCCGCTCCGTTTCTGATGCGACCCGTTCGGCAGTGAAGTCATCTTGGATGAGCTCCGGAACCACGGGTTTGCCTGCCAACAAGTTAACCATGCTGTAGAAAGGCACGTCGAGCATGAACCGGGCGAAAAAGGCCGTGCTCGGCGCCACCCGGTAGACTACCACCATCGGGCATCCGAGCAGCGCGGTTTCAAGCGTGGCGGTGCCGCTTGCGACTACGGCGGCGTCGGCGTGCCTCAGCGCCTCGTGAGTGGCGCCCGACACCGTGCGGATGAACTCCGGCACGGCGCCCTGGGCGCGCATACTCGATTCCACCTCGATCCTGTCCAGGGTGGCGGCAACCGGCAGCAGGAACTGGATCGGCCGCCCGCTGCGCCGGCGCCGTAGTTCCCGGGCTCCCTCGATCAGGCCCGGCAAAATGTACTTCAACTCGATTTTCCGGCTGCCCGGAAGGAGTGCCACCATCGGCACGGCGGGGTCAAGGCCGGCGGTCGCGAAAAACTCCTCGCGTGCCAGGCCCGGTCCGGCGATTTCAGGCCGGTCGATCAGTGGGTGACCTACGTATTCCACCGGCACTCCGGCGCGGCGGTAAATCTCCTGTTCGAAATCGAAAAGGCAGAGCATCTTGTCCACGCGGCTCCGGAGGTGGCGCAGGCGCCATTTCTTCCACGCCCAGATCTGCGGGCTAACGTAGTAGGCCACGCGAATGCCGCGCGGCTTCAGCTTCTTGGCCAGCCTCAGATTCAACGACGGAGCATCGATCAGCACGGCCAACTCAGGCCGGCGGCGCCGCGTTTCCGCGAGGATCATGTGGAAGGCCCGGCGCGCCCGCGGCAGGCCGGACACGACTTCCGTAATCCCCACCATGGCAAACTCGCGAAGATCGGCTATCGTCTGCACTCCCGCCCGGCGCATGGCGTCGCCGCCGCAGCCAAAGATCTCCACCTCGCCGAGCCTGGCTCGAAGGGCGTGCGCGAGTTCGGCGCCGTACAGATCGCCCGAACGCTCGCCGGCGACGATCAGGATGCGAGCTGAAGATGAACCAACCACTCTGAGATATTGTACGCGGACGGCGCGGTTTCCCCCCGCGTGCACCGGTTCCAGTCTGCAATTCGTGTTCACTTCGGTAAAGGATCTCAACGGCTTTTCGACGGGCCGTGGAACATCAAATCGGAGCGGAACTTTTCTACCTTGCTGAAAGACCCCCTGTTGCTTTGCTGCGATATAAAAAATTTTTGGTTGACTTGATACGTCCGCGAGTGGTATCACAATTTCGCAGTTTTGGCGGCCTGAGAGAACGTTCGTAGAAGCATCGTCTGGTCAAACCGGAGGTTGACCGGCATGTGCGTCTTGGACTTCGCTCGCTCGTGCCTTTTCGCACGGCCGATTCCCGCATACTCTGCGCCGTCCGGCGCGGTCACTTCAACACTGTCCGCATTTGATTTCTTGCCTGGGAGCGCGGGCGTCTCGCCCGCCCTTCAGTCTTCTCAAAATCAGACGGTTAAAGGGCGGG
>DASYYZ010000014.1:0-23352 GCA_035946735.1 Terriglobia bacterium | reverse complement strand
CTCCGGCCAATATCCGTCGCACCGCCCTTTCCTTGAAACCCGCCATGCGATGCTCTCGCTTTCGCTTGCTCCTCAAGGAACACCTCCATTCACTGTTAGGTGTCCCTATTTTCCGTGTCTCAGTTTCGGGGTGCACTCCAGCGCACTGATCGAAATGGTTCGAGAGAGGGTCGACATTTCTGCGGTCATTGGCAGACGTCTGCACCTTGATGGGCGTGGCCGCGGACTTTGCCCGTTTCATCAGGAAAAGACCGCGAGTTTTTCGTTGAATCGCAGTGGAGGCTACTTTCATTGTTTCGGCTGCGGCGTAGGAGGTGATGTCTTCCGGTTTATCGAGCTTTACGAGAAAAAGTCCTTCTGGGAGTCGCTATCTGAGCTTGCGCGCGAGGCCGGGGTCTCTATGCCTGAAGTGAGCGATGATCTCCGAGGCCAAATTGACGAAGAGCGGCTCATCGAATGTGTACTCACGGCCACCGCGGATTTCTATCACCAAAGCCTCACAGCCGAAACCAGGACGTACCTCACCGAGGAGCGCGGCTTTACCGAAGACACGCTCCGTCGCTTCACGATCGGCTACGCCGACGGCGGGCTGAAAAAACAACTAATCCGGATCTGCAAATTTTCGGAAGCACTTTGTTTGAAGGCGGGGGTATTGAAGCAGACGGAGAACACGCCCTCGAGACTACTTCTACCGACGAATCATATTCCCAAACATAAGGCACGGCCGCGTCGTGCATCTCTCGGGTCGAACTCTCGACAGGCGCGAACCGAAATATCTCCATCTCCCCGGGCAAATCAACTACCTGTTCAACGAAGATGCCCTTTTCGCCGACGAGGTACTAGTCACTGAAAGCCCAACAGACTGCATCTTCGCCGAGCAAAAGAGGTACGGAGCTGTCGCACTCTTTGGCACATCGCTCAAACTTGAACACGCGGCCAAGTTCTCCCGTTGTCGGACGCCCTACTTGTGCCTCGACGGAGACGATGCCGGAGTAGTAGGCGTTCAGAGGGTTGGCGAAATAATCGGCGAGCGGGCGAAGGTCATCCGGCTGCCGGAGGGGCTCGATCTCGATGAATATCTAAAAAAGTATGGGACCGCAGGCTTCGACGCGCTCAAAACTGCGGCTCCAGGTATCTTCAAATTCGAGTTGGACCTTATCCCAGCCGAAACGGACAAGACCGAACTCCCTCAAGCCCTGGAGCCCTTGTTGAAGAGGGTTGCTCGCGTTGCGGAAGTGAAGGCCGAAGCATTCCTCAATCACGAGATCAAGCCACGCTTCGGTCTCACGACGAGGGAAATCAGTGGCTACTTGAAGTTGATGAGCGGATACCGTGCCGGAGAAGGCGCTGTTTCTGACCGCGAAAAGACGCATGCGACGAACGAGCCAGGGACCGCCGGACCTTACCGGGTACAGGCGGGGCACATCTGCGTTGAACGCATGACCCACCAGGGAGCCGTCACTGTCCCGCTTTGCAACTTTGTCGCGCGAGTGGTTGAAGAGCTCGTATTCGACGATGGTGTAGAGACCACTCGGTCGTTCGCCATTGAGGGCAAACTCGAGAACGGGACGCGGCTGCCTTTGATTCGGGTCCCGGTGGCCCAATTCAACGGCATGGCGTGGGTGACCCAAAACTGGGGCCGCAGCGCCATTGTGAGCGCTGGGCTATCCGTGCGTGACCAGTTGCGCGAGGCGATTCAACGCCTGTCGCAGTCTGCGCCGCAACGGCGGGTGCTCACGCACACGGGCTGGCGGGAAATTGAAGGGCAGTGGGTTTTCCTGACTGCGGCGGGCGCCGTGGGGGGTGAGGGTCTGGAAGTCATCCTCGATTCAGGCCTGTCTCGCTATCGCCTTCCAAAGAAAGCCGAGGACGTAGTCGAGGCGGTGCGTACCAGTCTAAGGCTTCTACGCTTAGGGCCGCTATCCGTGACGGTCCCGCTGTTCTCGGCCGTCTACCGCGCTCCTCTAGCAGCAGTTTATCCCGTGGACCTATCGCTCTGGCTTGAGGGTCAAACCGGGTCATTGAAGTCTACACTTGCGGCTCTCTTCCTCAGCCATTTCGGGGAGTTCGACCGGACCAACTTGCCGGGAGCTTGGACTTCCACAGCAAACCACCTTGAACGTCGCGCCTTCACATTGAAAGATCTTCCATTCGTGATTGACGATTACGCCCCCTCCGCAATGGATGCAAGGGAGCTGGAAACCAAAACTTCCCGGTTGCTTCGCGCCCAAGGCAACCTTCAAGGTCGGGGTAGCCTTCGCGCTGATCTGACCGAACGTCCAGAATACCCACCTCGGGGACTCATCATCTCCACGGGCGAACAACATCCGCCCGGCCAAAGCATCCTTGCCCGCACGCCCATTGTAGAGGTACAGCGATCGACCATCGATCTTGCTGCTCTTTCCGAGGCGCAACAGAGTGCGGCCCGATTGCCTCACGCGATGAGCGGGTACCTTGCGTGGCTTGCACCGCAGATGTCCGGCCTACCATCTCTGCTGCGGACAACGTTTGAGGGAACGCGGAAGCGCGCAACAGCCGAGGGCCAACACCTACGGGTTCCGGAGGCCATCGCCCATCTCTGGCTGGGTCTCCAGTGCGCCTTGACCTACGCTGAGGAGATCAGCGCCTGTCCCCGCAGAGAGGCTGAAGATCTTAACGTCAAATGCTGGAAGGCGCTGGTGTCGTTGGGACGCGCGCAGAATCGGCTTGTTGAAGGTGAGAAACCCTCGAGGCGGTTCCTGCGTGTCATTTTCACTCTTCTTACCCAAGGCAGGGCCCGGTTCTCTCGCAAAGATCAGCCAACAGCCATGCCTTCTAATGAGAGTGTCCTTTCTGGATGGTATGACGAACATTCACTGTACTTGAATCCCGATGCCGCCTTCCAGGCGGTCGCCCGGTTTTGCCGTGATACCGGCGAGGGATTTCCTGTTCGCGAGGCACGTCTCATGAGCGATCTCCACCGCGAGGGCCTGAGCGACTGCGATCCAGGCAGACACAACACCACAGTCAGCATAGGCGGTCGCTCTCAGCGCGCGCTGAAACTGAACAGGCACGAAATGGAGTCGCTCCTAAACTCGGAACTGCCGATTGAGGACACCACCGTCACCGGTATCACCACTATCACCGGTTTTCAGGAGGAGAGAGATGGCGTATCGAGTGAAACTCCCTCCAGAGGATGACAGAGATCAGCTTCGCGAAAGCCGACTCCCTGCTCTCCCCAAAACTGGTGATAGTGGTGATGCGATGATCGGGCCGGCGCAATCGCTTCCTGCGAAATCGCGCGTGCGCCTACTCGCTCGGTTTGTCCGCGCCTTCCAAATGGCGTCCGGTTGGTCCGATACGAACCGAGAACCCCACCCGTTTTCATTCAGCTTTTTTCCGTTGTTGATGACGTGGATAAGTTCATCGGGCACTATCTTCACGAGCTCAACGCACGGCTCCATAGTCCTCTGCAAATCCGCGGTGGGGATTCCGTATTCGAGATTCTCAGCAAGCTGGCGGAAGCCGGTTTGGAGCTGGCTATCGAGACGCCCCGTTGCGCGGACGACGGGGAGAGTGTAGGGCCGTGATGGGGCCACGGGCCGGTGTGTTTTTCGGTGAGCTTTTCCTAAATCCCCAGCGGGCCGTACGGCAGGCCGCGCTAGAAGCGCAAACGCTTGGGGCGGTGGGTGACGGGTTCGGTCGCGTGATCGGTGAGGGTTGCTTCCGTGGTTCGGAGCACGAATTTCATCGGGAGCGAAACGGTACGAAAACTCGAAGCGGCTCGTGCCGTGAATGGCGACGCTGCGTTCGAACCGCACTTCCGTGTCGGCGAGCTCGCCAAGCTATGGGCGTTGGGCCGGGAGACGGTACGCAACCTCGTCAAGGACGATCCCGACGTCATCAAGATTCGGATGGGGCGCAAGAAGTCGCACACCATCTACAGCGTCCCTGAATCCGCAGCGCGCCGGATACACACCCGCCTGCTGAACGCCTCTTAAATTCGCCTACCCGGCATGGATACCAGCTTCGGCTTGGGCTTATCGTCAAAAGCATCTTTCAAAATCTTTGTGAGCCGCGCCTGGCGCTCGGGAACCCATCTTGCGTAATGTTCCCTCACAGTATCCTCATCGTCGCCCAAAAGGTCGGCCACGTCCGCTACCGGGACGCCGCGCTGCAGCAGGATTCGCGCAAAGGTGTGCCGGAACCGGTGCGGCGTCGGAGTTTCGTCGAAGGGGCCGGCAAGCTCAAACACCCGGTCCAGGCGGCGACGCCATGTGTTCGTCACGGTTTCCAACCGTCGCGAATCGCCGGTAACGAATAGCATTGCGCCGTACACCTTCGAGCGTTGCACGAGCCTTTCGCGCAGCCAATCGGGAATATAGGCGAATACGTCGCCGCCATTCTTCTTTGCTCGCAGAAATACTTCGTTCCCGTGCAAGCGCTTTATGTCGAAGAGCGCCACATCGGATATACGAAGTCCGGTGTAGGTCAGCGTCGAGATAAAATCCTTCGCGTCCTCCCCTGTCCACGCCCCCGGACCCTGCTCGTTGGTCCAGTTGACGGCTCCCAGCGCGTCGCAGGCGGCGATTGTCCGTTCAAGCTCCTCATCGGTAAAGGGGATCTTATTCGCAACCCGGCTCGCCCCAGGTGGCGGTCTTAGATCGCTGCTGACGGGATTCTCCGGGAGCCACTTGCGATTCATGCAGAAGCGGAAGAACGAGCGAATCCTTCCGAGCGCCTTGGCTTTCGCGCGCATGCCTAACTTCAGGCCGACATAGAATCGGTCGACATCGGCGGAAGTTAGCTGGTCCAGCATCACGTAGCCGCGCGACACGGCGAAGGCAACAAGCTGCCTGGTGAAGGTTTTGTATTTGCGGAGCGTGGGGGGAGCGATCTTGTCGCCCTCGCGGAGGGACAGAAAGATGTTGACGGCCTCGTCGATCGTGGTCCGGCCCGAAACCGGCGCCGGTGTTTCGGGTGGCGCGGGCTCGACCCTGCCGTCCCACGAGCCAGCTTCTTCCCAGACTGCGGCCACGGCCTTCGCTTCATCCCAATCGGTTTTGCCGGTCTGTCGCCGGCTGAACCGGCCGGCCAGAGTGCCCGAGGCGTGGATGAGGCAGGCACATCTTTTCCAGCCGCGCCGTCCCTCCTCAAAGTGTCCGGTGCGTGCGTCCTCCAGATGTCCGGCCTCGCATTCCTTGCGGTGACGACGGTACAGCTTGAGCGCCATAAAGCCTCCGCGCTCATTCTAGCACGCTTGCACGCTATCGCACGCTGCCATTCTGTTTTGGCTGTAAATTAATGAAAATATTATGGCGGAGAGGGTGGGATTCGAACCCACGTGCCCGCTTTTGGCAGGCAAGACGCTTTCGAGGCGCCCCCGTTATGACCACTTCGGTACCTCTCCGTGGAAACTGATTCATTGAGCTAATTGACGCATTGACCCAATGAACCGAAGAATCAATTCTTGTTTCTTCTCGCACGAAAAAAACCGCTCAAGAGAACCCTGCACTCTCCCTCTAGGATACCGCTTGCAACTTCCACCCGATGATTGAGTTGGGGGTGGTTGAGCACTTGGAGCGCGGAGCCAGCGGCGCCGGCCTTCGCGTCGTGCGCACCAAACACCAGGCGCTCGATTCGCGCGTGAATCATGGCGCTGGCGCACATGGCGCAGGGCTCAATTGTAACATAGAGACTGCAGCCGGCCAGCCGGTAGTTCCCGAGCTTCCGCGCGGCGCGACGCAACACGAGAACCTCGGCGTGCGCGGTGGGATCGCTCAAATGAATCGGACGGTTGTGTGCGCGCGCGATCACGCATCCGCCGTGCACCACGACGGCGCCCACCGGCACTTCGCCTTCCGCGGCGGCAAGTGCGGCTTGTCGCAAGGCGGCCCGCATCCAGCGCGTGTCCGCATCGCTGTCGCGGTGCGACTCGCCTTTCGTTCTGTGCGTTGCTCGCAGGTCGTGGGGGCGCATGGAGTTATCCTAGCATGCGTCTCTCGGTGCTTCGTCCGGCAGAAGGTGATAAGATCGGCGTTTCGAGCAGGCGCAAAGTTCCCGTCACCCGATTGGAACGTATTCCAATGAGGAGGATTCGAGTATGAACCGTGTTAATCGCAGAGAGTTTTTGGGTGCCGGCGTGGCTGGACTGGCTGTTGCATTGGCTGGCCGCGTCAGGTCCCGTTTGTGGGCGAATCCGCTGGGACTCCCGATTGGTCTTGCGCTGTATACGGTGCGCAATCAATTCCTGCAAGACCCTAAAGGCACGCTCGCGCAAGTGGCCGCCATCGGATATCAGGAAGTCGAGATTTCACCATTTCCGAAGATGGACCCTTCCGAATTGAAGCAAATGGTGGCGGCGGCCGGACTGAAGGCTCCGGCCGGCCACACTGACGCGCAGCACCTGAAGGGGGACGTGGCGCCGCTGATCGACACCTTCAAACAGGCGGGACTGCAATACATGATCTGCTCCTTTCCGGCGAATCGTCCGGGCGCGGCGCAGGCCATGGTCCGGACGCCGGGCAGCCACTTTGATCCCAATTTCGGTGAAGACGATTACAAATGGATGGCGGAAGTGTTCAACCAAACCGGCGAGAAGTGCCAGAAAGCTGGAATCCAGTTCGGTTACCACTGTCACAATCTGGACTTCAAAGTCTTCGACGGACGACCGGCGCTCGACATGTTGCTGGCCGACACCGATCCCAAGCTGGTGCAAGTGGAGATGGACTGCTACTGGGTTCTGCGCGCCGGCAAGGACCCCGTGGATTACCTCAAGCGCTATCCCGGGCGCATTCCCATCTTGCACATCAAGGACATGAAACCCGGTCTAGCGCCCACCACCAGCATCACTGAAGGCGGCGGCGACGGCTTCACCGAGGTGGGCCGGGGCTGGATCGATTGGAAGCACATTTTCCAGGCGGCTCCCGAGGGCGGCGTGAAGCACTATTTCGTGGAGCAGGACAAGTGCTCCGGACCGCCGATGGAGAGCGCCAAGATCAGTTATGAGTACCTAAAAAATCTGCAGGCGTGAGGGGCAGGGAGAAGTACAAGTGACCGGTGACAAGCGGAAGCAGTCTCACTCTGTCGTCACTTGCGACTATTTCTTAAGCCACTTCCTGCCCCACCGGTAGCAGCTCGCCTTTCTCCAGATGGCGGATGACGGTGGCGTGACGGGCGGCGTGCGGATCGTGCGTGACCATGACAATGGTTTTGTGGAATTCGCGATTCAGGCGCGCCAGCATGTCGAGCACGTCTTCGGCGGAGCTGGCGTCGAGATTGCCTGTGGGTTCGTCGGCGAGGATCAGCTTGGGGTCCGTGACGACCGCCCGTGCGATGGCGACCCGCTGCTCCTGCCCGCCCGAGAGCTGGCGCGGGTAGTGATCGAGCCGGTCGCCCAGGCCCACGAGATTAAGCGCGGTGGTGGCGTGCGCGCGCCGCTCCTGCTTGCTCAAATTGGTCAGCTTTAGAGGCAGTTCGACGTTCTCAATCGCGGTCAGCACGGGAATGAGATTGAACTGCTGAAACACAAACCCGATATTCTCATTGCGCCAGTGAGCCATCTCCCGGTCTGAGAGCTCCCGCAGATTGTCGCCAAGAACGCGAATCTCGCCGCTGGTCGGCGTGTCCATGGCGGCGATCAGGTGCAGCAGTGTGGTCTTGCCGGAGCCCGACGGGCCCATCAACGCCAGAAATTCGCCCTGATGAATCTCGAGGTCGACGTCCTTTAACGCCACCACGTGGAATTCATCGCGAATATACTCTTTCGATAGCCTGCGCGTTTCAATTACGATTGCCATTGATTCCAAGTCTCCTTGGTGCGGTCTTGCGGGCAGCCCTTCAATCACCCAATCCCTAGGCCTCCCTTCACCTGCACGCGCTCGCCGTCCTTGAGTCCCGCCGGCGGATTCACGATGAGGTCTTCGCCGCCGATCAAACCCTCGGCGATCTGCGCGCCCTGGCTAGTGGTGGAGGCTACACTGACGCTGCGCTTCATGGCGCGGCCGTTTAGAACCACGAAGACCGCGCCGTTCTGAACGGCCGAGACCGGCACGGTGATCAGGGGCCGGCTCTTTGCTTCCGCGGAGGGCTTCTCATCGGCTGCGAATGCGACGCTGGCGTTCATTTCCGGACGCAGGTAGGAGTCCGGTTTGGTGACCTGCACTTTCACCTGCACGGTAGCCTTCTGGCGATCGGCCTTTGGCGAGATCTCCTGCAGTCGGCCCTCGTACTTGCGGTCGGGATAGGCGTCCGTGGTTACCCAGCCTTTCTGGCCCATGTGAAGCTTGGCAAAATCATTCTGCGCGATGTCGAGCTCCACTTGAAGATCGTTCAGGTCCGCGAGCGTCACCACGTACCCTTTCGCGCCCTTGTCGCCCACGAAACCGTTGGTGACGAATTCACCTTTTTCGACGGCACGCTCCAGGATGGTGCCGTCGATGGGCGCTCGGATGACCGTGTTTTCGAGCTGATCCTCATCGTAGGCTACGATACCCTTGGCCTGTTCCACCGCCCCCCTCTCGGCGTCGATTTCCTCCTGGCGTGGACCGATCTTCATCAGGTCATAGGCCTGCTGCAGCGAATTCACCCTGGCCACTTGATTTTCGTATGCGTACTGGGCGTTGTCGAAATCAGATTTGGAAACCACTCCGTCCGCCACCAGGGACTTCCGGCGCTCGTACACCAGCTTGTCATTCGCAAGATCGGCTTTGGCCTGATCCAGGTTCGCCTTGGCCTGATCAATTTCCTGCGGGCGCGAGCCGTGTTCGAGCTCCGCCAGCTTCGCCTGAAGATTCGCCAGATTGCCGCGCGCCTGCTCGAGTTGGGCCCGGTACTCGGTGTCTTCCAGGCGGACCAATTCCTGGCCTCTTTTTACCGGATCGCCTTTTTCGACGCCGATCCAGTCCACCTTTCCAACCACCTTCGACGCCACTTCGATTTCGTGGTGGGCCACGATGTAGCCGGTGGCGTTCAGCACCACAGTACCCGGATCGCTGCCCGCGCTCGGGGCCGACACTCGTACGATTTGAACCTCGGGCGTGCTGGCCAAAGTGTTGTAAACCACGCGTCCGAGGCCCAGCAGAACCAGCAGTGCCACGCCGGCGACGATCCAGCGCGTCGCCCACTTTGAGGCTGCGGCCGGACGCTTGCGATCGCGGTCAATTTTCAAGTCGTGCAGGTCAGTTGGCATATTGGTCTCGCAGTCGAAATTCAAGACGTGAGATCGCAAATTTCGATTTTCAAAGCTCACGCTTCCCGCAGCGCCGCGACGATCTCCTTGCGCGAAGCGTTGAACGATGGAAACAGCCCTCCGAAGGCTCCGAGCACAATCGCGAAAATGACTCCTTGCGCCATAATGGCCGGCGTCACCTTGAAATTAAAGGCGGTCTGGCTGAAGGTGGCAAAGTTGCCGATGCTGGTGGTGATGCCGTTCAAGGGCAGCACCAGGATGCAGCCGAGCAGCCCGCCGATCAGCGAAAGCAGCACGGCTTCGATGAAGAAACTCAGCAGTACCGAACCGCGCGAGAATCCCAGAACGCGCAGGGTGCCGATTTCCGCCGTGCGGCGAGCGACCGCAGCGTACATGGTGTTCATGGCCGCAAATGCGCTTCCCACGGCCATGATAATGGAGCAGAAGATTCCCAGAAACTCCACCGGCGCGCCCGAAGAGGTCTGGTTGTCGTAGTAAGTCTTCTCGGACATGGCGGTCATGTTGAGCTGCTGATCGGCCTCGATATTTTTGATCAGCGCGTCAGCCGCCACCGGGTCCGTCGTCCTGACCAGAGCGGAACTGAGCACTGCGCTGCGGTTCTGGTCAGCGCTGAGCTGGTTGAGATCGGCAAAGATTTCGCTGTTGGTGGCGCTCTGGCCTGCCGACATCACGCCCACGACGTCCCAGTCCCAGCTCCCGAGGCGCAACTTGCTGCCGAGGCGCGCCTGCGGATAGTCCTTGGCGATGGAATCTCCCACCGTCACTTCGCGCTTGCCGGGCTCGAACCAGCGTCCTTGCGCTATTTTCAGATTCTCGCGCAATTCGATGCCGGCGGGTGTGACGCCACGCAGCGTGATGTTCTGCCCGTCAGGATTCGAGGCGTTCGCAAGGTTGAGGATGGTGACCAGTTCGAGTGAAGCCAGTGGCTGGCCGGAACTGTCGCGGGCGATGCCGGGCTTATCTTTCAAGACCTGGAAATTCGCGCGCGTAAAGTTGCTCACCAATTCCGTGGTGGAACCCTTGCGCAGCACGAGCACGTGCAGCGGATTGCCGGTGGAATGCAGCGAGGAGTTGAGGCCGTTCACCAGAGCGAGAATGGCGAGCAGCACGGAGACCGTCAGCGCGATGCCGAGCGCCGTCATCACCGTGGTGGTCTTCCTCACCAGGAGGTTGCGAAAATTGTAAGCGACAGGAATAGCCATAATAGGAACCAGAGTCAGAATTCAGAACCCACAGGCAAGAAGTCAGACGCCATCTGCTTCTCACTCCGTGCTTCTCAGTGCATCCACAATCGAAATGCGCGAGGCCCCCAAAGCCGGGATAAACGAGCTCGCCAAGCCGATACAGGCGGCAAGCAGCAAACAGAGAGCGGCCACCGGAGGCACGATCGTCAGATTCTTGAACTGCGGAAAAAAGTTGACGCCCGGCATGTTTCGGACAGCACCGGCCAGGCCCGACGCGAGCAGCAGGCCGACCACACCGCCGCAGGTGGCGATCACCGTCGCCTCACCCAGAATGAGACCCAGAATGATGTTTCGTGTGTAACCGAGCGCCTTCAGTACGCCTACCTCCCGCACGCGCTCGCGTACGGACATGGCGATGGTGTTGGCGGAGACCAGCAGGATGGTAAAAGTGACGGCTGCGCAGATGCTCATCAAAAACAGCTTGATGTTGCCAAGGAACGAGACAAAGCTCAGGAAAAAGGCGCTCTCGCTCTCCGTCTTCGTCTGTACAGGCGCGTTGTGGAACATGTCGTCGACGGCCTTTTCCACTTGCGGCACGTCCTCTTTGGAGTCCACGAGAATGTCGAAGGTGCCGGCGTTGCCGCGGCGCCTGGGACTCATGCTCTGTTCCAGATCTTCGCGGCTGAAATACAAGGCTTCAAAGTGGGTCGGGTCGTCGAAGATGCCTTTCAGGGTGAATTCGAAATTCCCCGGAAAAATATCGCCGATCAGCGTTATGCGGTCGCCCAGCTTCCAGCCGAGCTTATCTGCCAGAGAGCGGCTAGCGATGCACGCACTGCGGTCCTGCTGAAAAGCGCGCTTCTGATCCTCGGGTATCGTCAGCTCACCGCGGTAGAGGAAAAGCTTGTCCGGCTCAGCGGCAAACCGGGCGAACATGTGCTCCGGCCGGTCATCGATGTACTTTCCGCCGAACCATTGCTCGATGCCGACCACCTTAACGCCCGGCACCTGCTCGATTTTTTCGCGGTAGCCCTGGGGCAATGGCAGGGTGAGCGAAACGCGGTTCCGTGTCACCAGGCGCAGCGCGCCCCACTCGGTCGGCTGCACCGCGAACAGAGCGTGATAGATCGCCAGCAGCACGCCCAGGAGACAGATCGAGACTCCCATGCTGAGGACCGTCAGGATGGTGCGGCGGCGGTTGCGCCAGCAGTTTTTGAGGATCAAAGGTAAATGTCGCATTTCGTCTGGCTCCCTGCCCAGAAATTAGATTTTTCCATCCGGCAATAGAATAATACGAGACGGTAAACCTGGAATTACATTGGGGCCTCGCTATACGCGCTCCGGCCTGCCAGAAAAACGGTTGCGCCGCCTAGAACGGGATCCCCAAAACCGGCGCCCCGGCCCAAAGCCACTTTCGCGCCGCGCTCGAATGCGGCTTATGGCGGCTGCGCTTTCGCGCCGGCTCCCCGGAAGCGAGAATCCGGCGCAGTTGCTGCTTGGCGCGAAAAATGAGCACTGCAATGTGCGCGCGGCTCGTGCCCAGCGTTTCGGCGATTTCGTCATAGGTCAGATCGCTGAAATAGCGCATCACCAGCGGCGCCAGGTAGTGTTCCGGCAAGGCAAAGACAGCGTCGCGCACCGCGCCGGACGTTTCTTTGAAGAGCAATTCCTCGAAAGGCGACCGGCTGAGCGCCGCGGGCTCGGGCCGGTCAGGATTCACCGGTTCCAGCACGCGGCCCGCCGCCTGACGTTTGCGCAGCAGGTCGATACAGTAGTTGCCGGCCACACGCGTGATCCAACGCGAAAACGGTTGAGCCGGATCGTAAGTCCTCATGGCCTCAGGCAAGCGCAGGAAGACGTCGTTCGCAGCGTCTTGCGCCTCCTCGTGCGATTCAAGCATTCGCCGGCAAACGGCCAGCACCCGGGGGTGAAACTCGACGTAGAGCTTTTCGAACATATCGCGATCAAGTGACATTACGTCCATAGCGCCACTCCTTCTTCACTACCTTGTCGAACCACGAGCCGTGAAATCGACAAGGCTTCCTCCGGCGCCAGCTTTCTCAGGATGCGTGTTTCTTGCTCCTCTCTTATTTTGTCTAGCTATGCTCCCCGATGTTGCTGCCCTCCGTTTGCCCGCGACGAGTTCCGCCGGTCTTCTGGGCGATGGCGCGAATCCCGGCCAGAGAGAAGTCAGCGATGTGCTCGGCCAGCGCCTCGATCACTTGAGGCGTGTACTCGAACCCGGCCGGCGCCATACGGGCGCTGACGGGCTTTGACATCTTGTAGAACAGGCACTGCGCTTGAACGCTGAGAAAGCATTGCCATACTCGATCGTCGCTGAGCGGAGCGCCGAGCAGCTCGGCCACCATCACGCCCATCCGCTGGCTGGTGGGTTTGATACCCTTTTCGACGATCAGGTCGAGCGCCGGCGTGGGGTCCATCATCTCGCGGGCAATCAGCTTCTCCATCCATGAGTCCTCGTGCGGATCGAGAAGATGGTGAAGAGTCAGCCGGATGTAGGTGCGGAGCCGCTCTTCAGGCGGCAGCGGTTCAGCAGCCTCGATCACCTCCACTTTGCCCTGGTGCATCGCGTTCGCCGCCATCTCAACCACCTCCTTGTAGAGTCCAAGCTTGTCCCGGAAGTGATAATTCACCGCCGCCACGTTGGCGCCCGCCACCTGGCAGAGCTCGCGGACGGTCACGTTATTGAAGCCCCGCTCGGCAAAGAGCTCGGCAGCGGCGTTCAGCAGGCGCTGGCGGGTTTCAAGATCGGTAACAACGTTCGTCGTGTTCATTGGTGCGCCCATCGGATGATTAAAACACATGTATAAATCAGGTGTTTTAGAATGTCAAGGCTTTTTTGATTGAGGAACCACGGCAGTTTGGCAAATCTGCGCCGCCGCCAATGCCTCGACTCGGATTTGGGAGGGTCGCCCGGAGGGCAGCAACGTTGGGGTTCAACCCCGCAGGGATTGACGGTGATAGCCGTCGCCCCAGTGTATTACCCAGGTTGGTATTGGTCTGAGGTGGCGTCGGGTGTATGCTTCCATAGCCCCGCTTGAGCGGGCGTTGTCAGCATTCCTGACCACAATCGAACTCATTTCGAGTCGTACAAGCAGAAGAGGAGGAGTTATGAGGAGCACTCGAACCGGTCATAGATGGGCCGCAATAATGGTTGCTGCGCTTTTGATGACGCTGGCGGCGGCGATTGCCGCGCCCGCGCAGACTTACACGGTGGTGTACACCTTTCAGGGTGGGACGGATGGATCGTTTCCGCAGGCTGGCGTGGTTGTCGACGGGCTCGGCAATTTTTACGGTACCACTCCGTTCGGCGGCGCGTTCGACTTCGGAACTGTTTTTAGAGTCGATCCCGCAGGGAACGAGACGATCCTTTACAGCTTTACTGGCGGCTCGGACGGCGCCCGTGCGTACAGCGGTGTCATTCTGGACCAGACGGGCAATCTCTACGGCACCACAAGTGAGGGTGGCGTCAGCAATCTTGGGGTTGTCTTTAAAGTGGACTCAAAGGGAAATGAGACGGTCTTGCATAGCTTCGGCGCGTCCGTATACGACGGAGCGACCCCTGCGGCAGGTCTGCTCCGAGATCCGGCAGGCAATCTCTACGGAACTACGGCTGGGGGTGGCACCATCGGATACGGAACAGTCTTTATGATTGATCATGGCGGAAATTTGACGACGCTACACAGCTTCACCGGACTCCCTACAGACGGGGAGGGGCCCTTCGCCGCCCTGGTACGAGACTCAGCCGGCAACCTTTACGGCACCACTCAGCAAGGTGGCAGCGATGGCGTCGGAACGGTCTTCGAAGTTGACGCCGCCGGAGGCGAAACGATCCTCCACAGCTTCACAGGGTCGGATGGGCAGTCTTCTGACGCTCCTGTTTTCCGGGACGCAGCCGGCAATCTCTACGGTACGACGAATCAGGGAGGCGTGCGGGGTGCCGGAACAGCTTTCAAGCTCGATCCCTCAGGAAGCGAGACGACCCTGCACAACTTCCTGGATAAGGCCGACGGGGGCTACCCGCAGGCGGGTCTGGCCCGGGACGCGACCGGTAGCCTTTACGGCACAGCCGCCGGGGGCGGCAACTCAGCAGACTGCCTAGCCTTCGGCGGGGGCTGTGGGGTAATCTTCAGGCTATCCCCGTCTGGGAGGGAAACGCTCCTTTACACCTTCACCGGCGGAAGTGACGGCAGTGACCCCCACTCGAGCCTGTTACCCTACAAAGGAAATCTGTACGGCACGGCGGAGCTTGGCGGCGACGCGAGCGGTGCGTGCAATCCGTATGGCTGCGGAGTTGTTTTCAAGCTCAGCCTCCGGTAGGCAAACGGCTTTATCCCAGCAGGGGCTCGTCGCGTGGCCGGACTAGGGGAAGCGAGGTAGCCCAGACCGTGTTTTTCGGTCTGCGGTTTTTCTTACCACAACAGCCGCGGACCCGAAGAGGGGCCGCGCTACCAGGCTCGGAGGGGCAAACGCTGCCTTTCTTGAGGAGAAACATGATCAATGCAGCTCATGTCGTGATCTACACCAACGACGCCGAGGCCGATCGCGCCTTCTTCCGGGATGTGCTGGGATTCGCATCGGTCGATGCCGGGCAAGGCTGGCTCATCTTCGCGCTGCCTCCCGCCGAGCTGGGAATTCATCCCACCGACGAAAACCAGTGGCAGGGCAGTGAGGCGCTGAAAGGCCATCACCAGCTTTACCTGATGTGTGACGACGTTGACACGACGATGCAGGAATTGAAGAGTAAGGGTGTGGAGTTCACGCAGCCGGTCAACGACGTGGGCTGGGGCCAGCTTACCGCGCTGAGGCTCCCCGGCGGCAGCGAGCTTTGGCTCTACCAACCCCGCCACGCTTCTCCGGTGCATCGATGGGGCGCCCGGAGAAAGACTGTCGCCGTGTGATCGAAAATCAGCATGTATATGAAGGGGACTGGACGATGAAAGTAACTTACGACCGCGAAACCGATATTATGACGATTACCTTGCGCGAGGAGCGAATCCGGGAAAGTGACGAGGTACGCCCGGGCGTCATCGCCGATTTCGGTGACGATGGCGGCATTGTTCGCTTCGAGATTCTCGACGCCTCGAAAGTCGTGGATAATACCCGGGAAATACAGTTCGCCACAGATCAGTAGCCATGCTGTCTGCTGACTCTTAAGATGTCTTTCAGGGCCTCACTTCTAATCATTAGTCGCAGAATCGCCGATCACCGGATTTGATCACTCATATCGCAGCGCCACCATTGGATCGGTCTTCGCGGCTCTCCGCGCCGGGATCAGGCTGGCCAGCATGCCAACGCCGGCCAAAGTGAGCGAGACAAGCACCAAGGTAAGCGGGTCTGCAGGACGAACGCCGAAGAGGAGGCGCGACATAAGGTTCGTAAGAAGCAGCGCGCCCGCCAGTCCGGCGCCTACTCCCGCGGCCGCCAGCAAGGCTCCACGCCTCAGGACCGTGGCGAGCACCTCGCGGCGCCCGGCGCCAAGGGCCATTCGAATACCAAACTCGTGCATGCGCTGGTTGACGGAATAGGACAGCACTCCGTAGATCCCGATGCCAGCCAGAAGCAGCGCCAATGCCGCAAAAAGACCGAGGAGAACCATCGGGAACCGGTGTCCGGCCTCGGCCGCTGCCACCACCTGATCCATGGTCCTAACGTCGGAGACCGGTTGGTCCTGATCGAGCGCCTCAACCTGATGCCGTACGCTCGAAACCAACACTGCGGGGTCGCCCGAGGATCGCACCAGCAGCGTGCGCGGAAAATCGTAAGTGGGATACTGGCTGTAAGGCACGTACAGTTCCTCGTCCGGCTGCACTTCAAGACCCCGGTTCTTGGCGCTCTTCACGACGCCCACGATCGTGAAGTGCGGCTCAGGTCCTTTGTAGCTGGAATCGGGCACGGTCCGGACACCGGGGAACGTGATTTGACTGCCAAGAGGGTCGCGGCCCGGCCAGTGATCACGCGCCAGTTTCTCACTGATGATCACCACGCGAGCCGCATCGCCATTGTCGGCGTCGGTAAAAAACCGGCCTTGTACCAGACCGATGCCCATGGCTCGGAAATAGTCAGGGCTGATTACCCGGTACACCGCATCCGGGTACTCGCTCTCGGGAGGCTTGGGCCGGCCCACAATAAGGAAGCCGTCTCCATTTCCGCCGTCCGGCGGAAGGCCGCCTCCGTCAAGCGCAGCGGCCGAGACCACGCCGGGCAGCGATTCCACGTTGCGCAACAGATCGCGGAAAAACTGCACCTGATGGCTGCGTTCCTCATAGCGGGGGCCCAGCAGCGCGATTCTCATGGTCACCACCTGGTGAGGATCGAATCCCAGATCGACGCGGTTAAGGGCAACAAAGGTCCTGATCAGCAGGCCCGCGCCCGCCAGCAGCACCAGCGCCAGGGCGAATTCCGCGCTCACCAACACGCTCCTCAGGCGATGATGGCGCGCGCCTCCGGTGGTCCCGCGGCTGCTTTCCTTCAGGGTGCGGTTCAGATCGACCTTGGACGCGCCCAGCGCGGGCGCGAGTCCAAAAACGAGTCCAGTGGCCACGGACAAAAGCAATGTGAAACCGAGCACGCCCGCGTTCACGCCCACCTGGTCAAGTCCGGGCGTGTCCTGGGGAGCGAGTGCTACTACCAGGAATCTGACGCCCCAGCCTGCCAGCAACAGGCCGAGTCCGCCGCCGACCACCGCCAGCAGCACGTTTTCCGTCACCAACTGGCGCACCACCCGGCCCTTTCCGGCACCGAGAGCGGTTCGAACGGCAATCTCCTTCTCGCGCGTTACCACTCGCGCGAGTTGCAGGTTGGCGAGATTCGCGCAGGCGATCAGCAGTACCATACCCACCGCCCCCAGCAGCACCAACAAGGCCGGACGAGTGTTTCCCACCATCTGCTCGTGCAGGCTGATCAGCCCTACTCCCCAGCCTGCCTGCTCGGGATGAGCTTGTGCGAGCCCGCGCGCGATCGCATCCATCCCGGCCTGCGCCTGTGCCAGGGCTACGCTCGGCTTGAGCCGAGCCACCGCAACGTATTCGTGCCAGGTGCGCTCCTGCCGGCTGAGGTCGAGGCCGGAAACCCACAATCGGGCTCTGTCACCGAAAGGCGGGAAATAAAACCCGTGGGGCATGACGCCAATCACGGTGAAGGGTTCGCGGTTGATGGTGATTTCACGGCCCACCACGGAAGGGTCGCCTCCGTAGCGTTCCTTCCAAAGCTCGTTGCTGAGCACTGCCACGTGCGCGCTTCCGGGCTGGTCCTCTCCGGATTCGAAGGCGCGTCCCAGCGCCGGCTGAACGCCGAGAACGGGAAAAAGATTGGCCGAAACCTGCTCGCCCGGGACCTCCAGCGGCTCCCCTGTGCCGCCCACGTCGTAACTGCGCTCACCGATCGCGGACAAGCCGGTGAAGACTTGATTCTGGTTTCTCCAGTCGCGGAAGTTCGCGGCCGAAACCACGTTGTGAAACCAGCCGCGCGCCGGATCTTGCTCCCAGACGATCACCAGCCGGCTCGCCTCCGGGTAAGGCAGCCGGTTGAGGAGAACTCCATCGATCACGCTGAAGATGGCGGTGTTGGCTCCGATCCCCAAGGCCAAGGTCAGCACCGCCACCACGGCGAAACCGGGACTCTTGGCGAGCGTCCTCAAGCCGTACCGGAGATCCTGCATCAAGCATTCCATTGTTCACCTCTGACCCGCAGTGGAAGCTCCTCCTATCAGGCTCCGAGCAGTCTGTATGCCATTTCCACTGTGCCGACGCAAGTGCTAGATTATTATTTGCTTAGCATCCCGCGCCGCGGTGCGTGTCGGTCAATCTAGGGTCGAAAGCACCTCCCCACTGTCCGGTTGCGAACATTTTGGCAGGGAGGAAGACCAAAGCCCTATCAAGCAAGGTAGAAAGTTACGCTTGGCGCTGTCAAGACGCGTCCGGCGTAACCTGATACACTGCCGAGCGTTTATATTGCATGAGAGGGGAAAGGAGCACCACCTATGCCAGAACCCGCGCAGCAAAAACGCGAATACGCACTGGGACACTCAAACCAGGAACTCGATCGTCTGGCGATACAAGCCAAGCTGCTGGAGCCCTTCACCCGCCGCGTGTTTGAGCAGGCTGGTCTTGCCGCCGGCATGAGCGTGCTCGACGTGGGCAGCGGCGCGGGCGATGTAGCATTCCTGGTGCGGGAGATGGTTGGGCCGGAAGGGAAGGTGATAGGCACGGACCGCGCGCCGGAGGCACTGCAGAGAGCGCGGGAAAGGGCCGCGGCGCTTGGCTATTCGAATGTCACGTTCGTGCAGGGCGATCCGGTCGAAATGCCGGCTGACCAGCTGTTCGATGCCGTAGTTGGCCGCTTTGTGCTCATGTACTACCCGAGTCCGGCCGAGGCACTGCGCGGGCTCGCGCGCCACGTCGGCCCTGGTGGCATTCTTGCGTTTCAGGAGAGTGATAACAACGGAGCGCGCACTTTCCCACCCATACCTTTATTCCACCGGTTTTTTGAAATCACCGTAAGAACCCACGAGCTCTCCGGCTCCGATCCGCGCATGGCGCTGAAACTGTACCCAGCCTTTATCGCCGGCGGTCTGCCTGCGCCCTCCATGGAAGCCAACGTAGGGATCATGGGATCGCAGGACCCTTACTTCGAACCGCTTTCCCAATTCTTCGTGCAAAGCCTCCGCAGCTTGATGCCCGCTATTCTCAAGCACGGCCTTGCGACCGAGCAGGAGCTGGATCTCGACACCTACGCGCAACGTTTGGTCGCGGCGTTTCGCGAAGGCGGTGGAATCCTGATCAGCCCGCCGTTCGTCGGCGCCTGGACTCGAAAACCGGGCTAGGGACCCTCCCGGTAGATGCGGATGGCCGGCCGCGTCCCCTTCGCTGGACACTCCTCTGCCCTTCCCACTATGATCGGCAACTATGAGCAAGCCAGCCTTTGATCCCGGCTTTACCCAGCAATACCGCGGCACTCTGAGCCGCATCATCAATCCCGACGGGCAATTCAACGTTCATCGGCGCGGCACAAATTGGCGGGATGTGCACCCCTACCTCTTCATGCTCAACGTCTCCTGGCCGGTATTTTCGGCACTCATCCTTGCCGGGTATCTCGCGGCCAACGTGGTTTTCGCCCTGGTCTACTACTACGGAGTCGGCATCGAGCATCTGCGCGGGGCGGAGGCCGCCACCAGCTTCCGATTGTTTCTCAACGCTTTTTTCTTCAGCGCCCACACACTGACCACCGTCGGCTACGGGAATATCTACCCCGACGGAGCGCTCGCCAATTCCGTGGCAGCGTTTGAGGCTTTGCTGGGCCTGATGGCTTTCGCCCTGGCTACGGGGCTGCTCTTCGGGCGCTTCTCGAGACCCGTGGCGCGCATCGAGTTCAGCAAGAGGATGGTCGTCGCCCCCTACGAGGGCGGCGCCAGCCTGCAATTTCGGATCGCCAACAGGCGCAGCAATAACCTGATGGATCTCGAAGCACGCGTCCTGCTGATGACGGTGGAAAAGACCGCCGAAGGACAGCGTCGCAAGTACACCCCGCTCGAGCTGGAGCGCTCAAACGTCCTGTTTCTGCCCCTGGCCTGGACCATCGTGCATCCTGTGGACGAGGCCAGCCCCCTCAAGGGAAGGACTGCCGAGGACCTGGCACGACTCGAGGCTGAGGTTCTGGTTCTGATCAGGGGATTCGACGATACATTTTTCCAGACGGTTCACGTCCGCGATTCCTATCGCTACGATGAAATCGTCTGGGGAGCCCGCTTCGTGCCTATTTTTGAGGTGGACGAGCACGGTCACATGGTGCTCGATCTCGCCCGGCTGAGCGAATGCCAGCGCGCGCCTGACCTGAGCGCAAGCTGACTTTGTGGAGCGTGAAGGAAGAGCCGTCCTCGCGCAGCCTGCTAGATTAGGGCTGCGCGATTTGCATAGTTTCGTCGATGGAAAGGACCGGCCATCCGGTTTTGGATGTGTTGGCCGGGGCGGCCACCACTTTGAAATGCTGTGCGCCATCCACGTCCACGCTGAAGTTGTAACCGTGACGGCTCTGGAAGCCGATCGAGCCCTCCTGCCGAAGCTGGTCGAGGGTGGCGTAGCTGTCATGGTTGGCGAGGTAGAGCCGCTCCATCCCGCCGATTGAAATCAGGTCGCTCTTCACCCCGGCAAGATCGGCCTGATCGACGATAGTCGACATGCTACCGCCCGGAGCGCCCCCCACAAGCTCGGCCCGGTAGACCCAATAGCCGACGGCCAGAACGATCACCATTCCTAGAACTGAGGCTGCTGCTCGCATACCTGGTTCTTCGGCAGGGCGGATCGAAACTTGAACAGTTCCCGGGCGCCGGGGTCTCCTGGCGGGAATCGGCGAAGCCGCCAGAGCGTGTGCCTGGTGTTGCGATTCAAACCTGAACGGTTACGCTGGTTTCGGTGCGGCTGACGGGTCTGTAGAGGGTGTCGCGTTCGATGGGTTCGCGACCGGCGTCGCGGATAAGCCGGACGATTTCCTGCCGGGTCATCACCTGCGGAGTCCCGGCGCCGGCGTCGTGGTAGATCTTTTCCTCCACCACGGTGCCGTCAAGATCATCGGCGCCGAAGCGCAGCGCCACCTGGGCAACGCGTGGCGTCATCATGATCCAGTACGCTTTGACGTGCGGAAAATTATCCAGGAGAAGGCGCGAGACGGCGACGTTCTTGAGATCCATGAAGCCGGTGGTTTCGCGGTGCTCCACTTGTTTGCCGAGCTCGGTGTTGGCGGGATGAAACGCCAGCGGAATGAAGGTCTGGAAGCCGCGAGTCTCGTCCTGAAGCTTCCGCAATTGCAGCAGATGATCTACGCGGTCCTCGGAGCTTTCGATGTGGCCATACAGCATAGTGGCGTTGGAGTGGAGTCCGAGCTCGTGAGCAGTGCGATGAATCTTGAGCCAGGTGTAGGCCCCGATCTTGTGATCGCAGATCACGCGCCGCACCGCCGGAGCGAAGATCTCGGCGCCGCCACCGGGCAGCGATCCCAACCCTGCCTCTTTCATGCGTTCCAGGATCTCGCGGATGGGAAGACGCGTGATGTGGGAATAGTAGCCGATCTCCACCGCCGTGAACGCCTTCAGGTGAACGCTGGGAAAGCGCTCCTTCAGCCCGCGAAGCAGATCGAGATAGTAGTCAAAGGAGAGATCGGGATGAAGCCCGCCGACGATGTGGAACTCGGTGACGGCCTCCGTCCAGCCCTCGCCGGCCCGGCGGAAGGCCTCGTCGAGGGCCATGGTGTACGCGCCGGGCGCGTCAGGCTTGCGGCCGAAGGCACACAATTTGCAGCTTGCCACACAGACGTTGGTGGGATTGATATGCCGGTTGACGTTGAAGTAGGTCGCGCTGCCATGCAGCCTCTCGCGCACATAGTTGGCGAGATAGCCGACACCCAACATATCGTGCGAATTGTAGAGTGCGACGCCGTCCTCAAATCCGAGCCGCTCGCCGGCGAGGACCCGTGCGGCGATGGGTTCGAGAGAGCTATCCCTGAAGCTTATGTTTGATGTCTGCATGCCAGCCCGGAGCCAATTCGCGTTCTAAGCTCTATTGTATACCGCCGCCGGCGCCCTAATCGAGTGGGTCTTGAGCCGTGACCTCGTCGCGAGGCTGCCGGACCATCACAGGCTTGCCGGCGTTACGTCCGGAAATTGAGGCGTGGCTCGCGCAAACGCCAGCACCCCCACCCGGCGGGCGCCCGCGCGCTTGAGCGCCGCCGCGCACGCCGATACCGTGGCCCCGGTCGTCATCACGTCGTCCACGAGCACCACGTCCTGATCCCGAACGTGCCCGGAGGCGATAAACACCCCGCGCACGTTTTCGCTCCGGGCCTGCAGGCTGAGCCCGCTCTGAGGCGTAGTGGAGCGTTTGCGCACCAGGCACCGCGAATCGATCTTCACGGGACCGTTGCCACCCTTCCTTCGCCTGAGTGCCAGCACGAAGCCTTCTGCCAATACTCCCGCCTGGTTATATCCGCGCTCGCGTTCGCGGGCGCGATGGAGAGGCACGGGAACGACCAGTGCCGGGCCCAGGATGGAAGCGGCAACTTGTAACGTCTGCCACGGCTCCAGCAGCAGACTACCGAGTCTGGTCCCGAGCCGCTCCCGCTGATGAAATTTCAACTCGAGCACCGCGGCGCGAAGTCTGCCCGAATAGATGCCGTAACTGCGGGCGAAATCAAAACGCGGCGCCCCCAGACGGCATCCTCCGCAGAGGTAGCCCGGCTCCTTCACGCTGCCCGCCAAAGGCAGCCCGCAACGATGGCAAATGGGACCGCTCCAGGCGTGTAGCGCCTGCCAGCAATCCTCGCACGCTCCGCCCCATGCAGTTCGCTCGAGGTCCTGTCCACAGAGAACGCAGGGTGAAGGGAATGCGACAGACAAAAGGCTGTTCAACAACTGATGCGGAAGGGAATCTGTATGTGCCGGAGATGCAGACGATTTCAGCATGAGCGCCTCGCGGCCCGCTTGGCGCTCTTTAGAGCAGGCCCTGGTCCTGCTTTTCCTGGCACTCAATGCAGTGCCGGGCCCAGGGCACCGCATCGAGCCGCTTTACCTGCACTTCCTGCTCGCAAGCCTGGCAAACTCCATACCTGTCGTTCTTAATGCGGTCAAGGGCCTCGCTTACCAGCACCAGTATCTGCCGGTTGTCATTGCTTTGGTGGAACAGGAACTCCTTGGTGTAGGCGTTTGATGCTTTGTCAGCAGGGTCCTGAGTCCCTTCTTCGTCCGCCTCGCGGCCGTCCTGGTCCGCCTTTGAAACCAGTCGCACGAGCTCTTGCTGCTTGTCCAAAAGTCTCCTGCGATAAATGTCAGCTTTCTTACGTTCCATAACACGCCCTGTTGGGGATGAGTGGCCAGGCCAGAACCTCCACTGTAAGGTGACATTTGGACCAGTGTCAAGCAGCGTCCAGCCAAAGAGCCGCATCGCGTCTCCTTGTACTTCGTCGCGTTGC
>DASYYZ010000013.1:0-3535 GCA_035946735.1 Terriglobia bacterium | reverse complement strand
GCGATCTCCGTAAGTTCGTAGCCCTGGCTCGCCACCTTCTCGAGTTCTCCATCCATCTGCTGAGAGTAGAACTCAGCCAGCCTCCGCCGCTCTTGTTCCGGATCGATCTTCGCCATGGCAGGGAATCATACTGCAAAATTTGCAGTCGAAATAACCGGGTCGGGCTTTCATCGAAAAAGAGAACGGCCCGCAAGCAGCTTGTCTTGATAAACAAGGCCTGCGGGCCGTCCGGTGGACTGTTTGGGATTGACCAAGAGGTGGTCACTCTAACGTGGCCTCTACGGCAACTCCGGTACTCCTGACCGACCTGCGTCAGGCGGAATCAATCCTTAATTCACCGGTAGTGTGCGGGCTGTAGCTCCAGACGCAAATTCCGCGTCCAAAGCCCCGCTTAGAGCAACCGCTCTAAGTCTCAGCCACCTCACCTGGTCTTTGAGTACTTCTACAACTGCCTTCTGAACTTGTCATCCGACCACCTCCTTTCCGGTGTAAGCGCAGATTAGTATGAAACGCGCGCCGCGTCAATCGGGGGACCGCTCCAGATAACATCAGGGGATTTCAGATGTGCGTGCCGCAATTTCTTTACCGCAACCTGCCATCACCGTGCCAGCTCCGGCCCTACCACTGCTGTACAATTTTTGTGTGCACGTGCGCGCGCAAGTTCGCCTTCTGACGTTTCTCGTTGTCTCGTTCGCCGTCGCCGCGCACGCCGAGCCCATCAAAGATCTCAAGCCCACCGGCTACGTCAACGATTTCGCCCACGTCCTCGACCAAAGCACGACGGCGCAGATGGAAGACATCTGCCACCAGATCGACGAAAAGGCTCACGCGCAAGTCGCCGTCGTCACTATCAATACCCTCGACGGCTCCGACATCGAGAGCTACGCCGTCGACCTTTTCCACCAGTGGGGCATCGGCGCAAAGGCCACCGATAAGGGAGTCCTGATCCTTTATGCCATTCGCGACCACCGCGCCCGCATCGAAGTCGGATACGGCCTCGAACCCATCTTGCCCGATGGCAAGGTAGGCGGCTTCCAGCGGGAAGCCATCCCGCTGATGCGAGCCGGAAATTACAGCCAGGCTCTGCTGCTGGTGACCTCCCGCGTCGCCGACGTGATCGCCACCGACGCCGGCATTCAGCTGACAAACGCACAGCCGCGTGCTCCCACCCCAACTGAAAATGAGCGTCCGCAAGGCCATCTCTCGCTAGGCGGCTTCGCGATCCTGGTTATCATTTTTCTGATCATTCTCGCCACACCGTTACGCAGCCTTCTGTTCTGGATTCTGTTTTCGAATATATTCGGCGGCCGCGGCGGCGGCTTCGGCGGCGGCGGAGGTTTTGGTGGCTTCGGCGGCGGTGGTGGCGGAGGCTTCGGAGGTTTCGGCGGCGGAAGCTCCGGCGGAGGCGGCGCCAGCAGCAGTTGGTAGTAAAGCAGTGGTCAGTGGCTAGTGATCGGCAACCAGCACTGGAACGAGTTTCTGGGTTTTCACCGGCCACTGATCACTCGCTCTACAGAGGAAGCACACATGGTTCCTGAAGACAAACTCCAACAATTCGTGACCCGCGCCCGCGAGGCCGCTGGCCCCAACCTTGAAGGCATCATCCTGTTCGGCTCGGCCGTCTCCGGAGATTTTCATCCCGGGCTCTCCAACCTGAACCTGTTTTGCATCCTGCACGACAGCTCGTTCAAAGCGCTAGAGGCGCTGGCCCCGGTCGTGCAGTGGTGGAATAAGCAGAAGCAGCCGCCTCCGCTCTGCATGACGCGCCAGGAACTCGAGCGCTCCACTGACGTCTTCACCATCGAGCTTCTCGACATGGTCCAGCACCATCGCGTTCTTTATGGTGAAGGCGTCCTCGGCCTGCGCATCCCCACGCACCTGCACCGTGTGCAAGTCGAGTACGAACTGAGGGAGAAACTCATGCTTCTGCGCCAGCACGTTCTCCTCGCCGGCGATAGCCAGTCGCGCTTGTGGGACGTCATCCTCCACTCGGTCCCGTCCTTCACGACGCTCTTTCGCCACGCCCTGATCGCGTTAGGCGGAACTGCACTAACCCGCCGCGAAGCAGTCGAAGCCTTGGCAAAACAATTACAATTCGATCCGTCCGCCATAGTCCAGGCGCTCGACGTCCGCGAAGGTAAAGTGAACAAGAAGAATTTGAGCGTGACCGATCTCTGCAGCCGCTATCTCGCCGCGATCGAGAAAGTCACGACGGCAGTAGATCGCGCATTAGACTCAGGAGAATCGGGCCAGTAATCAAACTCGCACCACCGAACTGGTAACCCGGAAGTCCCGTATCAAGGAGGCGCTTGTGGGCAAAGGATTGATCGCCGTAATCGTAGTCATCGTCGTCATCGGATTGATCGCGCTCGCGTTTTTCGGCCAATACATCAGCGCGCGCAACAACCTGGTCAGCAAGAATGAAGCCGTCAAGGCCGCCTGGTCGCAGGTCGATATCGTCCTGCAGCGCCGCGCCGACCTCATCCCCAACCTGGTCGAAACGGTGAAAGGCTACGCCAAGCAGGAACAGACCGTCTTCGGCGACATCGCGAAAGCCCGCTCCGCTCTGCTCTCCGCCGGATCGCCCCAGGAAAAGATCGCCGCCAACGGGCAACTGGACGGCGCGCTCGGCCGCCTCCTGCTCATTGTCGAAAATTATCCGCAACTGAAGTCCAACGAAAATTTCCTGCGCCTGCAGGATGAACTTGCGGGCACCGAGAACCGTATCGCCGTCGAGCGCAAGCGCTACAACGACACCTTGCAGGACTACAACACCTACGTCCAGCAATTCCCCAACAATATCTTCGCCGGATGGGCCGGCTTCAAGCCAAACCCGGCATACTTCACCGCCTCCGAAGGCTCACGCGAAGCCCCAAGGGTAAATTTCTCGAGCCCCACGACAACGACGCCGCAATCCAATCCGCAGCCTGCGCCGGCGCAATAAAAATGAAAATGTAGGGGCGGACGCATTCGTCCGCCCCGCCGAAGCGAAGCGAGGCGGGTGACGGCGTCGATCGTTCTGCTGTGTTCATGCGTGCGAGCCGCGTAAGCACTTGTGCCGCTCCCGGCAGCGTCATTGCGCGCTTCGCGCGCAACCCCGGACGAATGCGTCCGGGGCCACATAATCCCAGCCTCAGGCAATCCCTGATTGACCCTCCCCAAAAACCATGATTAGATGCGCGATACATTCGCGGCCTCAGCGACCACAGCCCGCCAATGACTGGGGCCAGCGACCGAGGTGATGTATGAAGTCCACTCTTCTGCATGCGACCCTGGCTCTCGCCCTGCTGGGTCTCGTTGTCATCACGCTCACTCCATTTGCCAGCGCTCGCGACGTCGTCCTGCCAGCCGGCACGCTTCTGCAGTGCGCCCTCAACGAACCGAACCTCTCCTCCAATACCGTCGACGTCGGCGATCCCATTCTCTGCCATCTGCGCGGCATCACCGAGTTCGGACAGCAAGCTTTTCCCCGCGGCAGCTATCTCGTCGGACATCTCGAAGCCGCCAAAGATCCCGGCCACTTCTGGGGCAAGGG
>DASYYZ010000012.1:0-6012 GCA_035946735.1 Terriglobia bacterium | reverse complement strand
GGGCCGATCTACCTCACAGGCTCTCGGCACAGGGCCGGGCCTCAGCGCGGAACGGCCTACCCGCCGAAACAACGAACCCTCAACCCGAAAGGTTTTTAACACGAAATCAAGATACAAGCGCGGACCCCGCCTTCGGGTCCGCGGCGCTTAAGTAATACCGGCAGCGTTTTGTTTGTTCGACGAACGGCAACGAAAACTGGCGCGGGCCAAAGGTCTCAAAGTCTTGCCCGTGTGACCGGCTGTGATCGCGCGGCCGGATCGGTGGAAAGAATGAAAGTTCGTGTGCTTTTCTTCGGCGCCAGCCACGACATCACCGGATGCGAAGAGGAGCAGATCGAGCTCGCGGACGGCCATGCGCTCGGCGACCTACGCCGCCAGTACGAATCGCGTTTTCCGAAGCTCGCACAGATGGGTGGATCCCTGCTGACGGCGGTGAATCAGGAAGTTCGCGGAAGCTCCTGGCGGCTGGCGGATGGAGACGAGGTGGCGTTTCTGCCTCCGGTAAGTGGCGGCCATGACGGAGACGGCACGCCGGAAAGCGGCCGCACCGCCGACTTCTTTCGACTGACGCGCGAGCCGATTCCAACCGCACGGCTGGCTGAAGATCTGAAGGCGTCAGCAGACGGCGCCGTGGTGGTGTTTGAAGGCATCGTACGCGATCACCTGGGCCAGCGGCGCACGCTCTATCTCGAATATGAAGGCTACGAACCCATGGCGCTCGCCAAGATGGAAGAGATCGGCAGGGAGACGCGCGAGCGATTCGCGATCGACCGCGTCGGAATCATTCACCGGCTAGGACGCATCAACATAACTGAGACGAGTGTCGCGATCATCGTCACCTCCGAACATCGCCGCGCAGCGTTTGAGGCCTGTCACTATGCCATCGACCGGCTGAAGCAGGTCGTGCCCATCTGGAAGAAAGAGTATCTTGAGGACGGCGTGATCTGGGCGGAGGGCGAGGGCCGGCAAGCGGAGGCCAGCCGGCGCGAGGTAGTGGAGAAGTAGCCGGTGGAAACAACTCCTCCAGCGTGTCATTCCGAGACGCGCAGCGACGAGGAATCTGATTCCATTCTCAAAGCGAGATTCCTCGCTCCACTCGGAATGACACATGCTGGCTGATGGCCGAACGCCGTACCGCAGCAAACGTATGGAAAGCTACCTCAACGCCGCCGTCGAGATCTCCCGGGAAGCTGGCGCGCTACTGGCGCAGCTCTCCAAGCGGCCTCACGAGATCACCTACAAGCGCCCCTCGGACATCGTGACCGAGGCGGACCGCCGATCCGAGTCTCTGATCGTGGAACGTCTGCGCAGCCGGTTTCCGCGGCACGCCATCGTCAGCGAAGAAGGGGGCGGCCAGCGGACGGATTCCGATTACTGCTGGTACGTGGATCCGCTGGACGGCACCACGAACTTCGCCCATGGATTTCCGGTGTTCTGCGTATCGATCGGCCTGGCCCATCGAAACGAAGTGGTGGCCGGAGTGGTCTACGATCCGATGCGGGACGAGCTTTTCGCCGCCGAACGCGGCTCCGGCGCTTATATCAATAATCAGCGGCTTCACGTATCGAAAAACACGGCGCTCAGCGAGTCCTTGGTGGCCACGGGCTTTCCGCCCTTCATGCGCGATCACGAGCTGAACATCCAACTCTATTACCGGTTCACGCGGCTCACCCACGGCGTGCGCCGGGCAGGCTCCGCGGCGCTTGATCTCTGTTCTGTGGCGGCAGGCCGCTTCGAGGCCTTTTGGGAGCTGAAGCTGAATTCCTGGGACAAGGCTGCCGGCAGCCTTATCGTGACGGAAGCCGGCGGTCGGGTCACCGATTTGAGGGGCGAGCCCTTTGATCTGCTGGGCAAAGCGGTCTTTGCCTCGAACGGCCTGGTACATGACGAAATGCGCGCGATTTTTGCGGAGACGGCACCGCAAGAGGTGACGACCGGCTCCGAAGCGGTGGCATTGCCTGGCGCATGAATTGTTACAGCACGGCCACCCTGGCCCAGGTAGCACGCGCCAGATGCCCGCATCATTAATTTAATGAATGGCCATTTAACAACAAGAGACTGGCTCCGCGAAGGCCACCGCAAGGTGATCACCCTGCTACAGGCCGATCCTGTTGCTCCTCCTGGGTTGGATCGCGACCAAGCTCCGCGGGATGACGGATCTCGTGCCGCCGGTGTGCGCTCGAAGCCTGTTCGAGGAGTCTCACGGAAGTTGCGTCGACCGCCCCTTACGCTGCTTTCCTTAAGCGGCACGGAGCCGGGAGCCTCGCGGCCGCCGTGGGTGATTGATCCGGAGATTACCGAGACGCCCATTTGGCTCGACCGCCTTCCCTCTGCATTCGAAGGCCTCAAGATTGTCCATCTCACGGACATTCACCACAGCATTTTCACTCCCCTGGAAGAAGTCGAGCGTGTGGTTCACCTCGCCAATCGTTTGGAGCCGGACGTCGTGGCGCTCACCGGCGATTACGTGACCTTCTCTCACGCCTACATCAGACCGGCGGCCCGCGCGCTCGGAAAGCTGCGCGCCCGCTACGGAGTCTTTGCCGTGCTCGGCAATCACGATTTCCAAGTCGATCCGGACGCAGTCACTCATGCGCTGCGGGCCCATCACATCCGCGTGCTGCGCAACACGCACTACCCCATTCGGGCGGACAACAAGACGCTATGGGTGGTCGGAGTGGACGACCTGTGGTGGAACTCCGACGATCTGTCCGCGGCCCTGCGTGCGGTTCCCGCGCGCGAGCCCAAAATTCTGCTCTGCCATAACCCGCTCGGCGTGTGGGAAGCTTCGGCGCATGATATCGATCTGGTGCTTTCCGGTCATACGCACGGCGGACAGGTGCGGCTGCCGGGCTTCAGCTCGTGGTACCGCTCCAAGCTGGGTGAGCGCTTTGTGGAGGGGTGGAACCAGCTCCACAACACCCAGATTTACGTGAGCCGCGGCATCGGCAAAGTGGTGGTGCCGATTCGCGTCGCCTGTCCCGCCGAGATCGCCGTCCTCCGCCTGCGCCGCGCGCGTCCAAATCCCAGCCGGCAGTAGCGCCTCCGTTCTATGACCCGAGCTCCCGGGCCGATCAGCACCGCCAACCCGGCACCGAGTGGCCTCCGCCGCGAACTCGGCCTTCCGCAAGCAACTGCCATTGCCATCACGGACATGGTGGGGATCGGCCCCTACATCACCATCCCCCTGATCCTCGCCGCCATGGGCGGACCGCAAGCCATGCTGGGCTGGCTGCTGGGCGCGGCCATCGCATTTTCGGACGGCCTCGTGTGGGCGGAGCTTGGCGCGGCCCTTCCCCAGGCCGGCGGAAGCTACAACTATCTGCGCGAGGCTTACGGACCCGCGGGACCGGGACGCTGGCTCTCGTTCCTGATGGTCTGGCAGATCATGTTTTCGGCGCCGCTCTCGGTGGCGAGCGGCAGCATTGGATTCGCCAATTATTTTCACTTCCTCGCGCCCGGCATTCCGGCTTGGGGGGAGCGCGCACTCGCAGCGCTGTTCCCGCTGCTGCTGGTGGCGCTGCTCTACCGGCGCATCGGCGCCATCGGCAATCTTTCCATCGTGCTGGTTGGAGGAGTGCTCCTCGGCTGTCTCTGGATCGTCTTCTCGGGGTTGCCCCACCTCAGCTCTGCCCGCCTTTTCGCATTCCCGTCCGGCGCATTTCACGTGAGCTGGATCTTCTGGGCAGCGCTCGGACACACCACTCTCTACTGCCTCTACGATTATTTCGGCTACTACAACGTCTGCTATCTGGCCGAGGAAATTCGCAACCCGGGCCGCGTGATCCCGCGCGCCATTCTGTTCTCCATCGCAGCCGTCGCATCGCTCTACGTGCTGATGACCTCAGCCTTCATCAGCGTCGTCCCGTGGTCGAAGCTGGTTGCAACCAAGTTTGTGGCCTCCGACTACATCAGGATCCTGGAGGGCGCCGCCGCCGGCAAGGTGATGACGGCGCTGCTGCTCTGGATCGGCTTCTCATCGGTGTTCTCACTGCTTCTCGGCTACTCGCGCATTCCCTATGCCGCCGCCACCGACGGAAATTTCTTTCGCGTCTTCGCGCGGCTGCACCCTCAAGGCCGTTTTCCGTATGTGTCGTTGCTGGTTCTGGGTGTGATCGCGTCGCTCTTCAGCCTGGGAAAACTCAGCGAGGTGATTGGCAGCCTGATCGCCACCCGCGTCCTGATTCAGTACCTGCCTCAAACCATTGGATTCTTTCTGCTGCGCCACCGGCGCCCCGATCTGGCTCGGCCGTTTCGCATGTGGTTCTACCCTGTGCCGGGGATGGTCTCGATCGCGGGTTGGATTTACGTGCTGGCGACTGCCGCCCCGAAATCGCTGCTATTCGCCGGGGGAGTCCTGGTGGTGGGAAGTACGGCCTATTTTCTGCGGGCTCGAACCAAGCGCGAATGGCCTTTTGCGGCGCAGTGAGGGGACCACAGTTCGAATCCTACGGCGTGAGCCTGCCATGGATCACGCTCCTCTTCGACTCCCACCGCCACGACGCTCGGCATTTATACCCAAAGAATTCCGGAGAGCCAGACGGCCGCCGTGGAAGCTTTTGACCGCGAATAGGGGGATTTTGAACACAAATGAACAGGAATTCAAAGTGTAGACGTCTGCAAAAAGTGGCGTTTGGTTTCCCCGCCGGGGCAGCCGTCATCGCCGAGCCATTTTTTTGCAAGAATTTCACGTTTGAGTGTTCATATAATCAGGGGAGACCGGGGAGGTGCGTGTGTGCCGATCAATAATGCTCGCTGTCTTTTGCTTATTCCTGACAGTGCCTCTCGCGGAGGCTCAAACTTTACTTACCTACAAGAAGCCTGACCCTTCTGTACCGCCTCTTGGGGTGGTGTTGAAGAGAGCAGTCGTGAACCTCGAACTACAATGCAAAGAAGGGAATTCGTTGGTTCCTGCAGCGGGCACAGGGTTTCTAGTCGCTTACACCGACCCTCGGCTTCCGAAGGGTCAGTTCTTTCAGTACTTGGTGACCAATCGGCACGTAGCTGAATGTTGGGACCTGCATAACCATCCTAGAGGCATACAGGTACTGAGGATCCGTGTAAACACCAACGATGGCTCTTCGAGGAGACTCGATGCAAATCCGGCTGCTTGGCGCTTTCCGACCGATGATTCCGTTGACCTGGCGGCGATGCCGGTCGTCCTGCCAGATGATCTGCTAATCGCTTCTATTCCCGTTGAGGAGTTTGCCACAAAGGACTTCATGTCCAGCAATCGGATTGCGGAAGGCAGCCCAATTCTTCTGTCCGGATACTTTTACCAGTTCCCCGGGGAACGTCGGTCTCAATCTATTGTTCGACAGGGAATCCTTTCGATGGTTCCGGACGAACCGATGACGACAACCACGGGTAAGCCAGGGACCGTGTACCTGGCCGACGTTCACATATTTAGCGGGAACAGCGGTTCACCGGTTGAGGTGTCCGCTGATTGGATAGGCGTGGGTGGCTTCCATTTTCTGGGCGTTATCAGCGGGTATTACTATGAAGACGAGAATTTTGACTTGGAAATCGCGACGACAGTCAAGGGAACCGCGCGCGCGAATAGCGGCGTTGCGATGATTGTGCCAGCCGACTTTCTCAAGGCTTTGCTCGATGAGGCTGATCTAAAGGGGGTCAGGGAGGCTTACTTTTCGCGAACTGCGGGCGCCCGCAGACCGTAGACCGGGCGATCTTCAAAAGAGGCCAAGATTGAACGGATGCAGCAAAAGCCCGATGGCCCTGTTGAACACAAATGAAGACGAAATTCAAAGTTTAGAGTGTCTGCAGAGTGATGAAAACATGGTACGCCGGGCAGGATTCGAACCTGCGGCCTTTTGCTTCGGAGTTGTATACAGAACGGTTAACTCACTGATTTTGGGTAAGAATATATTTGGCTAATCCATGCGACAGAGCTAAAGTGAAAGAGCGTGACAGGCGCGTTTAAGCGTGCTTTTTGGCTCGCTTGTTTTTTCGCACCCGCTTGAGTCTGGCTTCTTCTTTCAAAAGCTGCTCTTT
>DASYYZ010000011.1:0-2534 GCA_035946735.1 Terriglobia bacterium | reverse complement strand
GGCATCAGCCTGCCTGAACACTTCCAGTTCAATCGCGAATGTAGTGCAGACTCGGCCATAGCCTGAACTGATTCTGAAAGGTTTAGCCAGCTTTTAACCCCTCTCGTGACGAACTTCGGTTAACTGCCGCTTAAACGCAGGCAGATTCCACGGGCACCCACCAAGCCGGACCAGAGCGACTCCACTCCGAAAGAGCGCTGAGTTTGGTGTTGGCTATTTTCCGACAACGGTCTTGAAGTGCTTTAAACCGAAGTTCCGCACCTTCAAGAAAGTCAAGTGTTTGAGAATGAACGCAGTTGGGCCTGAGATTGGGTGGAACTACTGACTACGCCTTGGGGAGTTGAAGCCGGAGGCCAAGAAGCGAAAAGGCCTTCTTCTGAACAGGAGTCGGGTTGGTGAGTTTATGGAACGTCGGCAAGCCGGCATTGCCAGGCTGAATCTGATTGAGGGTCAGGGTGGCGAGATCGGCGAGAAGGCTGCGGAGGCTGTGAACCGGCAACCCTTGGTCGTTGTGTTTGGTGGCGGCCTTGTGTTCGGCCGCGATAGAGCGCTGCGCCGGCTTGACCACTGATGCACGCCGGAGTTCCGCAGCCCTCTTGTCGTGATCTTCAAACAAAAGAGGCGCGAGCTTTTGCCGCATGTGCCACTCGACGTAGTAGGCGAGCATGCAAAGAAACACGTGTGCGCGGACCCGATCTTCCAGACGATGATGAATCGGCCGCACCTTGAGGTCAACGGTTTTCAGGCTGCGAAACGCCCTCTCGACATTACTGAGTTGTTTGTAACTGCGGACCACTTCAGGACTTGACATGACCGCGGTTTTGACGTTGGTGCGGATGACATAGATGCCGTCGAGTCTTTTCTCGCGCTCAATGCTGTCCGGTTTGCGCTCGTAGTGGAAACCGTCCTCCTCGATCTGAATTTTGTAATGTTTGCCCATCTTGAAGCGTCCGAGCACGCGACCCACGCGGAGACCAATGACGTGCTTGCCACGTAGCGGCCGCCTGGTTCGGCGTGTGGCGGCGGCGATTTTCTCCAGTTTCTTTTCCGTGGCCTGGAGCAGTTCGTCGCGCTTCCTGGCTCGTTGTTCGGATAGCACGGGATTGAAGCAGGCCACCAGACGCTCGCCAGGATAGTCAGGATGAGTAATCTCGGCCAGGTCGGTAGTATCGAACAGCGATGGCTGTAGGGCTCCATCCGCTGCCAGTTTCTGAATGGAAGTGGAGCGTAGCGCGGTAATCCAGTTCAGCCCTTTGTCGTCGGCCATGTCCTCTCGGATACGAGCGCTGGTGACCATACCGCGGTCCCCGACGAAGACCACCTGTTTCAGGCCAAAGCGTTCACGCAGCTTCTTCACCTGAGCGGGGACCGTTTTGGGATCCGCGGTATTGCCTGACCAGGGGCGAAGGCGCACAGGTCTGCTTATCCGGGGATAAGGTGTCCCTTCGTCTGCGCTTGTGGTCAATACCTCTACCGCGACAGGGCAGCCTTCCGCATTGGTGAGCAGACCGAAGACGATTTGTGGCTTGCCACCTTTATCGTCACGAGAGTGTCCGAGATGGGCCAGCTTGCAATGCCGCCCCTCGAAATATGTGGAGGTCAGATCGTAGAGCACCAATCCGCCTTCGGCAAAGTGACGTTTCGCCAGAGCGTTTTCGATGTCTGTCTGCCGCTCCAACAGCCAATCCATGGCGCGATACAAATCGTCATCCTGAACCTTTTGCAAGTCCAGTAATTCGCCAAGGCTGTTACTGAGAGTGTTGGAGTCAAGGGCTCTGGCCGTAGCCAGTTTGGAAGACGGGTCCACGATCCGGGCAGCGATCATCGCGACAATCAGATCGCGCTGCCGGCTGGAGTCGGCGGAGATCAGGCGGTCGAGGCCAATCTTGCGCAGTGAGCCGACGGCGGCGGCTACGTGACCGTGAGGTTGAGAGCGAAGGATCTGGAAAGCGCCGGCGAAAGAGGAACTGACGGTGGCGCCCTTCAGCACCTGGCGCAAAGCCTCAACTTTGGTCGGGGGCCAATCGGAGAGATTCGCGATGGTGCGGTTGTGGACCTTTCCGTCCTGGCGGAAGGATTCGCGGAGGAGGATGGCGGGCGGAGAGTTGCGGTTGGGCACGACCGTTACATACATGTAGACATAGTTGCACTGGATTCTGCTAAAAGCAAGAACAATCAGCATATATACATGACTACAATAATGTGAGCAAAATAGGCTAAGATCAACGGACAAGGGGGTTTCACATAACTACGATGCGGAACTTCGGTCTAGAATGGATTCAGGCCTTCCCGATGACTTTGCTTTTCCGCGCGGCCGCTTGCGCTCTCTTGCTCGTTCCGGCTTTCGCCGCCGAGTCTCAGACTGGCGCCGAGCAGATCGAGGCGCATGCGCGGGCCGCTGAGGCCGCGTTACGGGCGAATCAGCCGGCGAAAGCGATCCCGGAGTATGCGGCAATCGTCAAACTGGATCCGCGCAATGTCGACGCGCGCGCAAATCTGGGAACGCTGCTCTTCTTTGCGGGAGATTATGCCCG
>DASYYZ010000010.1:0-45000 GCA_035946735.1 Terriglobia bacterium | reverse complement strand
CCTGGTGGATTTGCCTGCCAGACTCTCCTCGATGCGTGCAGGGTCCATGTCCAATAGGACCGCCTCCGCTATCCTCCTGCGTCCCCGCTTCGTCATAACGCCTCCGGTTCAGTGCCGGAATGTTAACCGGCTGTCCATCAGCTACGCCTTTCGGCCTCGCCTTAGGGACCGACTCACCCTGAGCGGATTAACCTTTCTCAGGAAACCTTAGACTTTCGGCGCGGAGGGTTCTCACCTCCGTTATCGCTACTTATGCCGGCAGAGTCACTTGAGTACCGTCGACGAGCCCTTGTCGGTCTCGCTTCAAACTGTACTCAACGCTCCCCTACCAATCCTCGGCGCATAACGCCAAGGAGTTCGCAGCTTCGGTAAATGGCTTGAGCCCCGTTAAATTATCGGCGCAGAGTTACTCGACCAGTGAGCTGTTACGCTTTCTTTAAAGGATGGCTGCTTCTAAGCCAACCTCCTGGCTGTCTGAGCGACTCCACTTCCTTTCCCACTTAGCCATTTCTTGGGGACCTTAGCTGGCGATCTGGGCTCTTTCCCTCTCGACGACGAAGCTTAGCCCCCGCCGTCTGACTCCCGGACTATGCTCCACGGCATTCGGAGTTTAGTTGGATTTGGTATCCGTTAACGGACCCTAGTCCATCTAGTTCTCTACCACCGTGGGCAACTATCCGAGGCTAGCCCTAAAGCTATTTCGGGGAGAACGAGCTATCACGGAATTTGATTGGCCTTTCACTCCTACCCTCAGTTCATCTGAGCTGTTTTCAACCAACACCAGTTCGGGCCTCCGGCCGCTGTTACACGGCTTTCACCCTGACCAAGGGTAGATCATCCCGCTTCGCGTCTATTGCCCGCCACTCGTCGCCCTATTCAGACTCGCTTTCGCTGCGGCTCGCTCCCCGGTTCATCACCGGATCATCGCTTAACCTTGCGACGGACAATAACTAGCCGGCTCATTATGCAATAGGCACGCCGTCAGGCTTGCTCCCGGATTGCTCCCGGAGCGTGGCCCTCCGACTGCTTGTAGGCGTACGGTTTCAGGTACTTTTAACTCCCCTCGCAGGGGTTCTTTTCACCTTTCCCTCACGGTACTAGTTCACTATCGGTCGCTGGCACGTGTTTAGCCTTACGGGATGGTCCCCGTAGCTTCCCGCGGGGTTTCTCGTGCCCCGCGGTACTCAGGAACGCGCGTTCGAGTCTGGTCAGCTTTCGCTTACATGGCTATCACATTCTTTGGCCGACTTTTCCAAGTCGTTCAACTAGCCGCCAGATTGGTAACTCGATGGTTCTAAACCGACGCACGCCCTACAACCCCCAACCCTCCTTTCAAGTCTCAAATTTGAAATCTGAAAGGAAGGCTGGGTTTAGGCTTGTCCGCGTTCGCTCGCCGCTACTAGCGGAATCACTATTGTTTTATTTTCCTCCAGGTACTGAGATGGTTCACTTCCCTGGGTTTGCTCGCACCTGCCTATGGATTCAGCAGGCCGTTTCCGATGTTGACATCGGAAGGGTTTCCCCATTCGGAAATCCCCGGATCAATAGGTGTTTCCCCTTCCCCGAGGCTTATCGCAGGTAACCACGTCCTTCTTCGCCGTCCAGCGCCAAGGCATCCACCATACGCCCTTAGTAGCTTGACCATAAAATCTGCTCAACACACAGAAGCAGGAATCGGGAGCTAGGTGCCAGGGGCTAGACGACCCCACCAGGCATTCGCATCCCTCACCCGCTCCACGCTGCCAATCCTCAAAGCCCCCGCCAAGATGATGACGGAGAACTGACGACTGACAACGGCTTCGCAGATTCGCTTACTTTCTGCCAGGATCCCTCCCGGCAGACTGAGCACTTGTAGACGCCACACTATTCAGTTTTCAAAGACCATCGAGTGCCTGACGCACGGCCTTAACGCCCGCATCCGGCCCCGTTAGCAACCCTAAGTTCGATTACGGGTCGCTCAGTTTGGCGCTCCCTGGATTGGAAGCACCCAACTCAACGCCCCGTTCAATCTCTGCAAAACAGCTTGACCGCGCCGCATTACAGGCTGGACACGCAGCATCCGGACACGAGAGGTGGAATTTGCTCCACACACCGGAGGAACTCCGCGCCTGCCGGAGTTTACTGTTCTTGCTGGGTGGCCTGAATCTTGGGGGTGAAACGAAGGCGGGGAACAATCTGCAAAAGAGAACCTGCCCTGATCAGCCCCTAGTCACTTGTCTTTCGCGTATCGCCCTCCTGTCCTCCCTGACGCCGATCACACAGCGTATCGCAGCGAACGGTGCTCGTCAAGCATTTTTTTGAGCCCTTCACATCTCCTTCTCAAAATTGTAACCCAACATCGTGGCTGCGCGCCATACTTTCTTGGATCGATCCCGACGCAATGCAGGCCGTCGGCCGATCTCTTACGCAGCGCAGCCACGCGCGATGCGGGGGGCTACCCCATGTTAGTTGACGACAAGCGTGACGATCAAGGGGTTGGCCAAGCTGCTCGGACCCGCCGTCGGACTTCCGGTGATGAGCACTGTGTAGGTACCTGCCGGCGTTCCCACGCTACCGCCGGAGCCACTGCTGCCACCGCCGCACGCCCCCGCTGCCAAAGCCCCGAACAGAAGGATCGCCATGGCCAAGGCCACCGGCAGCCGCGACCCGGCGAAGCGTTTCCGAACCGCAAACAGGCTGGCTAAGCCGCCCAGCAAAAGGCCCATCACCCACAGGCTGGGGTGCGCGCCTGGAGGATTCCGGAGCCAGCTCGGGGCGACGAGAGAACGCGCCGTGGTTGCCACTGTCAGCATGCCAGTGGCCGGATTCGTGCCAGGGGTTATCGAGCTCGGAGAGAAACTGCAGCTCGCACCGGTCGGGAGCGCGCCGCACGTAAAGGACACCGCCTGATTGAATCCGCCACTCGCTGTGGCCGTGATTGTATATGTCGCGCTCGCGCCAGCAGAGATCATGCTGGAAGTGGGAGATGCGACCAGCGAAAAGTCAGCCACCGTCCCGCTCAGGCTGATGACCTGCAAGCCGGGACTGGCGTTATCGGTGATTTCGACAAGGCCGGGTTGCACGCTGGGTCCCCCGTTGGGCGCCATGAAGGTAACCGTGATGGTGCAACTGGCGCCTGCAGCCAGGGTCGCAGACGTGGGGCAGCTATTGGTCTCGGAGAAAGTTCCTTGCGATACAATGCTGGTTATTGTCAGCGGCTGATTTCCCACGTTCGTCAATGTCGCTGTCTTTGCCGCGCTCGTGGTGGTGGCAAGCTGGCTAGGAAAATTCAGAATCGTGGGCGAGAGCGTAACGGCCGGCCCGCCGGATGGTTCTGCGGCCTCGAGAGTCGGCCCCGCCACGAAGGCCAAGACGCCTGCCAAAGCTATGATTGCCCACAATGCTGCTCGATTGCGACCTTTCACGGACTCTCCTGTAGGCTTCCATTGCGAAGGCTCGTTAGACCTTCTTTCAGGTTTCATTGCAGCCATTTACCGGCGAAAAATAGGCAAAAGCCGCCCGGCCCAGTCATGATTTTAATACCAAATTTTAGCCGTCCCCTGAGCGAGGGTCAAATTTTGAGGTTTCCTAAGACCTTCAGCGCCTTGTCGGTAGCATGAGAGGCGTGATCTTTGTGAGGCCGCCCCGCGCGGAGCCGTTTGAGGACGCCCCCCTTCGCGGCAGAGCGAGATGATCGTGGCCGGGGGAAACGACGCGGCTTCATGGATCGAGTGCGGTCGCCCGCTGATTCGTCGCCTCGCGAAATGCCGCGATTGATTCCGAGTAACCGAGCCGTTAAGATGTGAGCGCCGATAGGCCGGGTCCGCCGTCCCTGCCGGAAGCTTGCAGCCCGAAGTCTTACTCTGTTGAAGGCCCGGCACCGTCGCGCTTGCGCGCTCAAGCGAAGGGGGTTAGCTCTGGAACCAAAGGCCGCCGAAAGCTTGACCGGAACCATTGCCGGACGCTTTGCGATCGGTCAGCGCCTCGGCGCCGGAGGCATGGGCGAAGTCTACCGCGCCGACGATCTCCGCCTGAAACGCCCCGTTGCCATCAAGCGGCTTGCCCCCGGTCTGGCAGACGATCCCGCCTATCGTCAGCGCTTCCTGAAAGAGGTCGAACGCGCTTCCGCCTTGAACCATCCCCACATCGCCAGCGTCTATGACGTGCTCGAACTCGGTGACGAGCTGTACCTCGTCATGGAGTATATCGAGGGCGTGACGCTCCGCGAGCGGCTGAAGCAGCCCATGGACCTCGGGGAATTCCTCGCAATCGGCATTCAGTGCGCGGATGGGCTTCGCGCCGCGCACGCCAAGGGAATCATTCATGGTGACGTGAAGCCTGAAAACATCATGCTCACGCCGGCTCACCAGGTGAAAGTGCTGGATTTTGGGGTGGCCAAGCGTCTGCCCACCGCGGATGTAGGTCCTGAGACTGCGAGCCTCGGCACCCTGGACGCAAGCATCTCCGGCACTCCGGCCTACATGTCCCCGGAGGTTCTGCTGGGCAAGCCGTCGAACGAGCGCGCCGACATTTTTGCCCTGGGCGTTGTCTTCTACGAGGCGTTAGCGGGTCGGAATCCGTTTCGAAGCGAAACTCTGATCGGTACCACGGACCGCATTCTGCGCGAAACGCCTCCGCCGCTCTCTGGAGTGAACGCCGGCGTGCCGGTCGCCGTGGAGCACGTCATCAACCGAATGATGGCGAAGGACCCGGCGGAGCGCCACGCCTCCGCGCAGGAGGTTGTGGATGAACTGCGGCGACTCGCCCGCGAACTGGATGCCGGGAAACTGGCTCCGGGCCGAGCCGGGCTTTCAGCCAGGCACCGCTATGCAATTGGAGCCGGCCTCGCGGTGCTGATCGCCGCCATCGTCCTGGTCGGGCGCGGGGTCATGCACACCGGGTTGCTGAACCGTTCAGGGCGAACCACCCCGGCGCCTCCTGCGCCCCAGCAACTCGCAGTGCTGCCTTTCGCGCCAGTGGGCGGTGATGCCAAGCTGCAGGCGTTCGCCGACGGGCTCACCGATACTCTTACGGGAAAGCTCACCCAGCTCACGGCCCGCCCCTCGCTCGAGGTCTTTCCGGCAAGCGAGGTGAGGGCGCACGACGTAAAAACGGTCGAAGACGCTCAAAAGCAATTTGGCGTCAACAGCGTGCTGACGGGCAGTCTGCAGACATCGGGGGACCAGGTGCGTGTCACTGCGGTCTTGATCGATGCCAAGACGCGCCGGCAGGTGAAGTCAGCCACCATTACCGCTTCGCTTGCGGATGCTTTCGCAGTGGAGGACCAGGTGGTGGCGAGCGCGGTGCAAATGCTCGGGATTCATCCCGGGGCCCATGAGCGCGAGGTGCTGGAAGCTCATGGCACCGAGCAAACCGGCGCCTACGATGATTATCTAGAGGGACGGGGCTATACCCAGCAGTTTGAAAAGCCCGAGAAGATCCAGAGTGCCATCGAGGCTTTTAACCGGGCCCTCGAAAAGGATCCCAATTACGGCTTGGCCTACGCCGGACTCGGTCAAGCCTACTGGTATCGCTACGAACAGACCCACGCTCCAGCCTGGGTGGAACATAGCCGCGCGGCCTGCGCCAAGGCTGCGAACCTCGGGAACGGAGGCGCGGCAGCGCACGTCTGTCTCGGGCTGCTGGACAATGGCACCGGCCGATACGCCATGGCCGCCGCGGAATTCCGCGCCCTGCTTCAACTCGAACCTACCGCCGATGAAGGCTACACCGGCCTGGCCAGGGCCTACGAAAAAATGGGTAAGCTCGACGAAGCCGAAAAAACGTATCGTCAGGCGATCGCGCTCCGTCCGAACTATGGAGCTGCTTACAACTGGCTGGGCAGATTTTATTTTAACCAGGGCCGCTATGACGAAGCCGCGCGGATGTTCGGTGCCATGGTGAACCTGTCCCCGGATGCTTATCTGGGGTATGGCAACCTGGGCGGCGCTTACTTGATGGAGGGCCAGTATACGGAAGCCATTGAACCCCTCAAGACTTCCATTGAGATCCGTCCCACTTATTCCAGCTATTCCAACCTGGGTACGGCTTACTACGATCTCCACCGTTTCAATGAAGCCGCGCGCACTTACGAAGAGGCCGTCCGGCTCGATCCGGACGCCTACGACACCTGGGGCAATCTCGGCGATGCCTACTACTGGGCGCCGGACGAGCGCGGTCGCGCGGTCGCGGCCTATCAGAAGGCCATTGTGCTCGGTGAACAAGCGCTGAAGATCAATCCCGCAGATAGCTTGCTTGCGAGCTATATCGCCACTTATCAGGCCATGCTCAACCAACGCCGCGAAGCCCTTGTAACGCTGCAGCGCGCATTGACGCCGCCACCCAAAGACCCTGAACTCATGTTCAATGCCGCGCTTGTTTACAACCGGTTTGGTGACACGGGCCCGGCGCTGGACTGGCTCGCCAAGGCGGTGGCGGCCGGTTATGCCGTGAAGAATTTGCGGAATACCCCGAACTTTAGTAATCTGCAAGGCGATCGGCGCTTCGAGAAACTTTTTGAAAAAGACAATTCCAGAAGGGGGTAGATCATGAGGAGAGTTCGAGAGATTTTGCCCGGCTTTGCGACGGCCTTGACTCTTGTTCTGGCGTTCTCGACGCCAGCCCGCGGCAGCACACCCAAGGAGGATCCCTTTTCCGGTTGCACGCGTCCAGCGGGAAATTTTGCGGTCACCATCGGATTCGACGCGACAAACAACGTGCCCACCGTGAGCGCGTCGAAAAACACGTCTTGCGTGGAGGCGGGAAACACAGTTGCATTTCAGACCGACTCCAGTGCGAACATTACGTCCTGGGCCGTCAATTTTCCGACCACAACCCCGATATTCTCGGGGAGTTGCGGGTTCGGGAGCGTTAACACCGGCCCCAGTCAGGCCTGCACCGTGGTGTCGAACGCCGGCCAAGGCGACTACGTCTATGTAGTCGACGTTTGGATCAACGGCGGCAGTACAAAGTACACGCTTGATCCGAAAGTGATCATCAGGGATTCGGGGAAACGGAAACGTCGCCACGCCGCGGATGCTTCGGCTGCTTCCAAGCCTTAAGTATTGAGCATGACAACATCAGTCGAGACCGCGCTGTAGCGTCGGTCTGCGACCGGCGTCTTTCGCCGCTCATAGAGCGGCGCTACGGAGAATGGCGTCGCTACATTTTGCGATCTTCTTAGGTGCGCGCGCCACGAGAGTCTCAGGAGCAGGGGATTCCTAGGCGCTTCCAGCGGGCCTGATTACGGATCGAAGTATTGTCCGGCTTGAGACTTGCCGCCCGGTCGCGTCGCTGATAAACCGGCACCCCGGCGGCGAAATGCCGCCACTGTTTCCAGCGCTCATCAGGCGTCGTTACAGCAACCGAATTCTGTAATCAGCACGGGTATTCGATAGCCACGGCGAGTCGCGGCGCCAGCCGGAATTCGCCCGAGGAGGGCACACGCCCGACCGTTTGTTAGTGAATGCCAGTTCGAGACAACGGCACCCTCACAGCCTGATGGGGGCTGCGGCAATTTGTCTGGCCGCATCGTTCATCGCCGGTTGTGGGGGATCACAAAGGAGGGCAGTGGAGGAGGCGGTTCGGGATCATCTCAAGCAGGATACTCATCTGGCGGCCGGCCGCTATAGCACGCAGATCGAGCGCGTCACCTTCAGCGGTAATTCTGCGGATGCCTTGGTGCGGTTCGAAAGCAAACAATCTTCGAAGCTTTTTGTTGAAATCCATTACGGGCTCCGCGTGGAAAACGGCCGCTGGGAAGTGGTCTCCAGTACGCCCGAGGGTAGATTGGGCGGCGATTCCCACCGGCCTCTCGATGACAATCCCCCCGCAAGGCAGCCAGCCCAACCAGGCTCAAACCCCCAAGCAAGCCACTGAACGCGGCGCCTGTGGTCGCCGGTGGTGTAATCACGCTGGAGTAATGGCAATACTCCGGAATCCCGTCTGCCCCTCGCGAACACCTTCTCTATTGTTGGCCGAGATATTCCTCCTCCGCCGCTTCGGCCTTACGGGCCCGCGCGATTCTAGCCCGAAGGCTCTTATCCGTAGGATGGAGTTTCAGAGGTCGCGCATAGGTCTGGATAGCAAGATCGTATTTTCCTTGCTCGAAGAAGATATCGCCGATTTTGATGGCTTGCTGCACTTCAGCGGTTACGGCGTCAGACCGAGGGGTCGGGCTGGCGGCCTGAGCAGGAGAAACCGGCCCAGAAGCGGATCCTCTGCCTTGCGGTTGAACCTTCGTCTGCTGGGGCTTTGAGGAAGGATTGCTAGCGGTGGCCGATGAAGCCGCTCCATCCGTGCCCTGGAGTTCGTCCGGTCTGGCCGGACTCAGCGGACCGGGACCGGGCGCCAGACCGTGCGTGATCAGAAGGAACGCTCCTACAACCACGATCACCAAAGCAAGCGCGGCCAACGCCCACCGGCCCCGTTCTCTTGGTCTTGGCGCCGGCCCTATGAATAGAATTGCGCCCTGCCTTCTCAGGTCTGACGGGGCCGACTCGGCCGGCGCCACGGTGTGGCCGATTTTCAGTAACTCGACTTCCGCAGCAGGGCCGGATCGAACATCGAGCGCAGAAATTGCTGTTGCCGAGCGGACCTCGGTTTCGATCCCCGCTTGAGATTTGACGGAGAGAAATCCCGGCTGGGCCTGTTCCTGACTTCCCGGTTCGAGCGCCGCCACTGACGCCACGCGGTCGTGACCGGCTCCGTTGGAGGAGTCGCCGGCGGGCGCGGGGGCCCTGGAGCTGAGTCCCATCAAAGCTCGATTCGCGATCCAGTCTTCGGCCAGGCCGATTTTCTCGACCACCTGCTGCGCGGTCGCGGGCCGCAATTGAGGACGTTTCTGCAGCAGGTGGGTTATCAGAGCAGCGAGGGGCTCCGGAATACTTACGCCCTCGTTTCGGGAAAGAGAGTCCGCCTCCTCCAGGCGGTCTACGAGCGAGGCCAACCGCGCCTGTTCCTCCGAAGCGCCCGCCGGAACCGGGCTGGAGAAAGGCAGCTTTGCGGTGAGCATCTGAAAAATCATGACGCCCAATGAATAGAGATCGGCGCGGGCATCGAGCCCTTCGGCATGCCTGCCTAAGGCCTGCTCGGGCGAACAGTACCACGTGTTCGCCGGCAGCAGATCGCGCAGTGCCAGCCCGGAATGCCGGTCTCTGTTGCGAGTTCGGCTGAGCCTGACGTATGCCGCGCCGAAACCATCCACCTTGACCATTTCATCGTCACTCGGGCCTGCGATAGAGATGACGGATGGATTGAGCCCAAGATGAAGCAGTCCGCGGCCATGCGCGGCGCCGAGTCCGGCGGCGACTTGACGCGCGATGGAGCAGACTCGCTCGGCTGGCAAAGGTCCCTCGGCGCGAAGCAGTTCCTCGAGGCTACGGCCCGGGACCACTTCGGTGACCATGAATGGAGTTTCATCTTCCGCGTCGCCGACTGCTTCTACTGCAACCAGGTTGGGGTGCTGAAGGTTGCGCAGCAGTCTCGCCGTTCCGCGAAACTCCCGGACTGCGGCCTTATCTCTGCTGAAGGCGGGCTGAAGCAGGCGCAGGCTGCGGATCTCGTCAACGTCGAGACTGCGCACCCGGTATGTTCGGGTGACTTCGTTCGAACCGGTTTCGGCAAAAATAACGTACCGATAGGCGACGAGTTTCCCGGCGGGCCACGGCAAGCCTTGGTTGCCTGGGGTCTCGAGCCGGGTACCATCCTCGGGGCAGCTTTCCAGCCGGGCGGGGTAGCTGATGTTACAGGTTGGACAGATCTTACGCTGCATGGAGGTTCCGCAACCGCAGTTAATTATAGCAGTCCTGCCCCTCGCCTGGAGGAGCAGGCAGCGGCTTACCAAGCAGCATTCAGGCTACCCAAAGCTCTCCGATCAGACCGCTGAACTTGAATCGGGAGCCCGAGATCGCCGGTTGGGTTCGTTCTTTGTCTTTGTCGTCAGAACGCAGTTTCATGTAGAGTAATAGGCGGGACAGCCGTCGCCCAAGCGTCGACCGAGTCCCGAGTCCAGCAGTTTGTTGAAAATGGTCGGGCGCCTCGCGAAAGCGCACGGCTTCAGCTGTGCCGCCCGCGAGCTACCTTAATGGGTTCAATGGTGTTGGAGGGCTGTTTTGCGGCCGGGCTGAAAAAGCCCGCCCTGAAGAGGCTCCCGACGAATCGTTTTCCGCAAACTGCCAGATTCGAGCTTCGATGCTCGAAGTTAGTCGTGCCGCCACGCAACGAGAGACCGACAACCAACGACGAAGACAGCGTGATAGTCTCGACTTAGAGCGGTGAACGCCGATGATCTCCCTTGTGATCCCGACCTATGAGGAGGCCGAAGTCATCGAAACGGCGCTGCAGAGAGCCGCGGCGGCCCTGCGGGAAACCGGTGAAGATTTCGAGCTCATCGTGGTAGACGACTCCCCGGGCGACGTTACCGCCGAGCGCGCACTGTCGTTAGCCTCGGAGCTGCCGGTGCGAGTCCTGCGGCGCCCAGGGCAACGAGGTCTGGCAACCGCTGTGGTAAAGGGATGGGCGACTGCGCGCGGAGACATTCTCGGCGTGATGGATGCGGACCTGCAACATCCTCCAGAGGTGCTTCCTGCTCTCGTTAAGGCTTTACGCAACAATGACATCGACGTCGCTATTGGCAGCCGGCACGTACCGGGCGGAGGCAGCCGCTATTGGTCAGTCGCGCGGCGGGCCGTTTCCTGGTTCACTGCTCATCTGGCTGCCTGCGCCCTGCCTTGGACACTGGCTGGCGTCCACGATCCCATGTCCGGCATGTTTCTGGTGCGCTCTCGCGCTCTGGCGGACGTCGAGCTTCGCCCTCTAGGCTACAAAATCCTGCTGGAGGTGCTGGGGCGAGGCCATTGGCACGGCTTGGCGGAAGTGCCCTACGCATTCAACCCGCGCCGGCAAGGCACTTCCAAGTTGGGTTTGCGGCAGTCGGCAGAGTATTTGTGGCATCTGGTGCGCTTGGCGCGCGCGACCGGGCAGCTTCACGCCTGGCTCCGGTACGCGGTCGTCGGTCTCGGGGGCGCCGTCATCGACGTGGCCCTCTTTTGGTTGCTCGTGAACGACGGCGGATGGCGTCCGGTCATCGCACTGCCGGTGGCAATCGAGGGGGCGCTGCTCAGCAACTTCGCATGGAACCAGGCGATTACTTTCCGGCGCGCGTCCGGCGCCAGCTCACAGCGATCCCAATCGCTGCTCGGTACGCTGTTTCGCTATGAGCGCGTTTGCGTAGTCGGCGCCATCTGCAATTTTCTCACCACGACCGTTCTCTTCAGTCGCGGTCTCGGACTCTTGCCATCGGCATCGATTGGGGTGCTCGCAAGCGGCCTCTGGAACCTGATTTTCAACGTGCCCAGGATCTGGCAGGCCTGGTCGGCGCCGCTCTCTCCGCCGCCAGCGGATCGTACCCCTGCGGTGGAGCGCAACCAGCCGAGACCGATCGGGGAGAAAGTGAATTTCGGAAACCGGTGAACGCTACCTGCACTCAAGACGCCGGTCTCGATGGGGCTTCCATCTCAACCGATGCTGGGAGGCAAGGGGACGGGAGCCACCCGCCGGCCAGGTCCCGCATCGCCTGGCGGATAGGATCCATGCTCTTTGTGGTCGCGCGCGCCCTACCGGTCCTCAGCAACTTTCCGGGACGAGATCAAGGTACTTACCTGACAATCGGACGCAGCCTGTTGCAAGGCCGGATTCTGTACCGCGATTTGTGGGAAAACAAACCACCCGGAATTTTCTACCTTTACGCGCCGATCGGAAAGGTATTCGGCACGCGCCTCTGGTCTGTTGCTGCCGTCGATCTGGCATTGCTCTTGTTGGTCTCATGGTGCATCTTCCGGTTCACCGAGAGTTGCCTCGGTCCGGCGGCCGCGGCTGTGGCCGTGGCGATCCACGCCGCCTGGCACGCGGAGGCCGGTTATATCTTCACCGCGCAGCCCGAGTTTTTTCAGCTTCCGCTCATTTTTGGCGCCTATTTCCTGCTGCAGTCTGGCGGCAACAGACCGGATGGCTGGCGGGCTCGACATTTCGGGGCCGGAGCGCTTATCGGCGGCGCATTCTGGCTCAAATATAACGCTGTGATCTTCCTGCCCCTGCGGATTGTCCCATACCTGCGAAGGGATGCGCTGGCCTTACCATCGCCGCGTCTCGCGCTTCAGCTGTCTTGGAGCGAATTTGCCGAGCGCGCGACATGGATCGCTGCGGGCTTGGCTGCCACGATTCTGGTGGTGCTCGGCTACTTTGTCCTGCATGGAGCGCTTCCCGCGCTACGCCAGATTCAATTTGAGGTCCTGCCACGCTACGCGGCCATGGCCGCTGAGCGACGGCGCCTTCCACTCGGACAATGGATCGCAGTGCGCTCAGAGTTTTTCCTGGGATCGTTGACGCTGGCTGCCACCGCAGTCGCGCTGGTCTTGGCGTGGAGCCGCCGCGATCTGGCCCGTACGGCGCCGTTGTTTGCCGGCGCGGCCTTAGCCTACGCGGCCACTGCAAGCCAGATCAGCTTCCACAACTACTACTTCGCCACTTGTTACCCGTTCTTTGCCATGATGTGGGCTTATGTTGCCATGAGCCTATGGGAAGGATGCCGCGCGGCGAGCCGGACCTTCGCCGCGAGGCGGTGGAAGGTGGCTCGGGCGCTGGTTTGGGTCCTGTTCGCCAATCTGCTCTATTGGCCCCTGCCTCAAGAGCTGGGCAAGGTTCAAATGGATTATGAAAATTTCCGCGAGTGGCGGTCGGATCGGCAAAACTTCTACGCCAATCACAACTGGGGAATCCCCCTGGAACACGCTCAGGGACAGTTGCAGGTGGTTCGCTATCTGCGAACGAATGCCGCTCCCGAGGACGCGATGTTTCTATGGGGGGGCCACACGCTGATCTGTTATCTTTCGGGACTGCCGTGCGTCACCCGCTTTGCCTCGAATCTGGGATTGATGTCGCTATGGGTGCCAGCGGCATGGCGTGATGAGGTAGCTCGTGATCTTCATGCTCGGCCGCCACAATGGATCGTGGTCGCCCGCGACGACGCTCTCCCCAGCATCACCTACGTGTACTTGTCTTCGGACCGCTTTCTCGAGGAGCGCTATCCTCAACTCGCGGATCTGATGCGGAGCGGCTATACTCCGACCGCGGACTTCACCACCTTCGTAGTTTACCGGCGAAACCGGTGAGCCTGGCCGGACGGCGACAAGCGGACGGCGACAAGATGATCAGTTTCGGTTAAAGTTTGAAGCCGGCGGAACGAAGATGACGCGCTCACAGCGGGCGGCGGTGGCGGTGATACTGGTCGCGATGACCAGCGGGAGCGCACTCGTGGCGTATCGTCTGGGCCTGCGGCGCGGCGGTGCGGCTGCGGGCTCGCCCTATCTCTCCGGGGCGCATGCGGCAGACGCGTCGACTGCTTGTCTCGAACTAAGCCAGGCGGCCTCCCGCGCCGGTGAGGAGACGTGCGTTTCCGGCCGGGTGCTGAAGGTTTACACGTCCCGCTCGGGCACGACGTTTCTTGACTTCTGCGCCGACTATCGAAATTGCCCTTTCACCAGCGTCATCTTCGGCTCTGACAGGCCGAAATTCGGCAATCTGGAGATGCTTACCAGCCGCCAGATCGAAATCCGGGGAAAGATTGCGCAGTATCATGGTCAGCCCGAAATCGTCATCAGCGATCCCGGGCAGATTCGCGAGGTTCAATGAAACTTGGAACCGCCAATCGAACGCCGGCAGCGTCCTGGAGTGAACTGCGGACGGGCGGGTCTTCAGCTCCGCCGCAAAGCCCACGCCCGACCATGCCTGAACCCTCTTCTTCCGGGAGTGGAGGGACCGCGAAGCGGTGGGCGGTTCATCCGTCTATCCGAACCAGGGGCGTCATTCCGGGCCGGATCATGCGCGTTCTTCGGTACAGCGCGATCATGGTGTTGGTGGTGGCTTTCGCCGCCGCCGGCTCGACACTGCGCGGCCAGCAGCAAAGCGGGGATTCCAAGGCACAAGAGGACGCGGTGGCAAAGGCCCAGGCTGCAGTTTCCAGCGCCCAAGGATCGAAGGAAAAGGCTGAGGCACGCGTCGCGCTGGGCCGCGTCTATTTCGACCAGGGCGAAGAAAAGAAAGCGGAAGCGGAATTCCAAGGAGCACTCGAGCTCGATTCGTCCAATGCGGCGGCCCATCTCGAGCTCGGCCGATTGGGCCTCGCCGATCGGAACCTGGGGAAGGCCGAGACGGAGTTCAAAGAAGTCATTCGCCTGGCCCCCGAGGCCGGTGCGGGATACGCCGCGCTCGGTGAGACGCTCGCGCAAAAAGGACAAGCTGCGGAAGCAAGGCCACTGCTCGAGAAGGCCGTAGACCTTGATCAACAGGACTGGTACAGCCGTTACCGCCTCGCGACGCTTCTAACGGGCCCTACTGACGCGATCCGCGCCCAAGAGTTGCTGATGGAAGTCAAGCAACTGAATCCCGGTTTCATGCCGGCGCGCGAGCAGTTGGCGCTCGATCGCTTCCGGCACGGGGACGCCGCGGGGGCGACCGCGCAGGCCCAAACAATACTTGACAAGGATCCGAAGGCGCCGGCGGGCCACCGCATCCTGGCGCTTGCCTTCTGGAAGCAGGGCCAGTACGAGGCTTCGCTCGCCGAGTGCGCGCTTGCGCTTCAAGGTGACCCGCATTCAGCGCAGGTCCTGGCGCTGCAGGCGCTCGATCTGTGGCAGTTGGGACGCAAGAAGGAGTCGCATCAAGTGCTGGGCGAGGTGGCGCGCGACCCTGACTTTCTCGCGAGTTTCACCAATGTGGACGCTTTTTGTCGATTGCTGATCTGCGATCATCGCGACATCGGGGTGGTGGACGATTTCCTTCGGCGCAATCGATGGGCGCTAAGCCCCGCCCAGCCCTGAGCCGGTTGAGGTGTTCCCGCGCCCGCGCATTGACGACTGTCGCGCGCGGCAGCTAAAATAAGCGTTGGCTTCGTGCAGGGCAGGACTTCCGAGTTCTTCCTTCCTGGTTCGACGGCCCATCCCAGCTCAGCTTAAAGGAAACCCCATGCAGGCAAACGACCTCCGTCCCGGAATGGTGATCAAACACAACGGAGAACTCTATTCGATCTACAAGGCGGAACATCGGACGCCGGGCAACTTGCGTGCGTTCGTGCAGGCCAGGATGCGCAACCTGCGCACCGGAGCCATCTCGGATCACCGTTTCCGGTCCACCGACGATGTGGAGCGCGCCGTGATCGATGAAACCGAGATGCAGTACCTCTACTCTGACGGCGACTCCTACCACTTCATGAACACCGCCAATTACGAACAGGTCCACATCCACAAAGACGTGGTGGGAGACCGCGCCAGCTACCTGGTGCCCGAGATTCTTCTGAAGGTGGAGTACTACGAAGGACGGCCCATCGACATCGCTCTTCCCCAGACCGTGGACCTGAAAGTGGCCGACACCGAGCCCGGCATCAAAGGCGGATCTGCCACCAATGTGCAGAAGCCGGCCACGCTCGAGACCGGCGTAGTAGTGAACGTGCCACCGTTCATCAACGCCGGCGAGACGATCCGGGTCGACACGAGCGACGGCAAGTATTTGGAGAGGGTGAATCGATAAAGTTTTTGGTCGTGTCCTGGTTTAGCGAATGTCACCTAGCTAAGATCGCTGTCATTCTGAGGAGCCAGCGGGCGACGAAGAATCTGCTGTTGAAATAAAAGCAGATCCTTCGCTAACGCTCAGGATGACAGGTTGTCCGAAAGCGCGCCGGAATGCATGACAAATCCAAATGAGAACTGACCACCCACGACTGAAGCGTGCCAACTGCTACCGCTCCGATTCCACATCAAAACCCTTGGCCCCAACCCGGTAAACCGTCTCATGCCGGATTGCCGGTGTGCGCGCGGCAACGGCCTGCGTGAATTCGTCCTCGTTCAGGCAACTGATCGTGACGCGATCGCCGGCGAACGAGATCCGGCCGTCGTAAAGGTCGGTCTTCTGCCAGAGCGATTGCAGCGTTTTGCCATCGTAAGCGTACAGGACGGCGCTTAGTCGGGGATGGCTCTTGCCGAGCCTTGTTCCGTACGCCATAAACCACGCTTGATCCGCGGCGGAAGGCGGCGGGCTGAAGAGCTGAAATTGAAGATCGACGTAAGGCGCAAAGTGCGTCACCGCGACCTGCTGCGCGGGTTCGCCGTTGATCTGGAACAATGCCACAACGCTCGCGCGATTGAACTGGTCCCAACCGAGCGAATACCCCACACCAATCAACTCGCCCGTCCCGAATGGCTTTTCGAAGGCGGCGCACCGAGCGTCAAAAGGATACTGAAGCTCGCCAAAGACGCGTTCGAGCTCGCGCCGCACTTGGACATCGTAGGTAAAGCCGCGTGATCCCGCGGCCGATTGGGAGTTTGGAGGGTGCGCGCTCAACCACGGACCCATATGGTCGAGCACCAGCTTCTCGACTTGGCTGGTAAGGGGCTCGGCGTCGTCCAAGGCCACGCCATAAAGCTGGCGAGCCAGATAGTTGACGTGTCCGGGCAAGTCGGCCGGAGGCGGAGGCAGCTTGATTCTCTTCTCGGGCGCCGTTTGCGCCGGGGATACTCCGAGGCTCGCCAGCAGCACGATCGCCACGGCGGCGGCCCGATCCAATCTGCGAGAAGTTGCGAAGCTCAAGCTTCCGATCATGCTGTCCTGACAGCGATCGCTAACGCTGCTTTCGCGGTCTCGCCGGAGCCCGCTTCTTGCGCTTTCCTGGCTGAGCCGGAACGATGGGCGCTTCCGGAGTGGCCCAGCGTCCCAGGCGATAATTACGATCGTAACCCGCACTGACATTGCTGATGGTTACCATCAGGCTGCCGCCGGCGTCGCAGGTATAGCGTTCCTGGGCCTCGGACCGCGTCCCGTTGTGCAAATGAGTGACCGCCACGACGCCCAGGTCATCCGCATCGCGCAAACCGGGTTCAAAGGGAAAGCGGATGTCGTCCCAGACCGTAATGTCACCCGCCGGCTGGCCCTCCGGAGTAAGATGGCTGCATTCAAGGTAACGGTAGTGCCCCACGTTATGGACCGCCGTGTAGCGGCGGCTGCGCTCCAGCGGCAGCTCGCCGGGCGGCGGCAGCGTTGTGCCCTTGGCGAACAGCGAGTCAAAAGCGACCGAGCGGCCGCCCTCAGCCTCGCGCCAGACGCCAAAATAGCGGGTGAACTTGTCGCTCAGGCGGTAGCCAGCCTGGGCATCCGCCTGAATGGCAAGACCGATGGCGGTGGCGGAGCGTGTGTAAGCTGAGCGCCGCACTCTGCGTCCGAACTCCTCGCGCAGGGCACGCGAGACAAGCGGCAGCTCGCTGGCGCCGCCCGTTACGTAAAGGGCTTCGAGATCAGGACCCGAATTGTCCTCTTCGGGCGACCGCCGCTTGTTTGCAGCGAGAAGATCCTCCACCGCGTGCAAAGTCTCGTCGATCAGCGGCCGGCAGCGCTCGTAGAAGGCTTCTGTGCTCACTGAGACCTCGGCCCATCCTGCGCGCGCCGCGCCCAGGTCAATCACCATTCGCTTCGTGTTCGGGTGCAAGGCTTCTTTCTTTTGACGGCACTCCTCGTGCAGCCGGAAAATCTCCCCCTGCGTGAGACTTTCCCGGTCCTCCGACGTGAGCTTGGCGTTCTCCAACGCGAGTTCGGCGAGCGCCTCGTCAAAGTCATCTCCGCCCAGGGTTCCAATTCCTTCAGACGCGATGACCTCATGCGCCGTTTCTCCTATTTCCACCAGTGACGCGTCAAAGGTGCCGCCGCCGAGATCATACACCAGGATGCGAGCGAATCCGGCGCCGTTCGGTGACTTGTTGTTGCGATGGCCAAACTCGATGCTCGCGGCCGAGGGCTCGTTCAGCAACCCGAGCACGTCGAACCCCGCGCCCCGGAATGCCTCAGCCGTGAGGAACCGCTGATTGCTGTTGGCGTTTGCGGGCACTCCGATCATCACTTCGAGCGGCTCGGACTTCGAGCCCGGCAGGTTGGAGGCGCTCAGCAAGTGATCGCGAACAGAACTCACAAGCTCCGTCATCAACTGGTGCGTGGGGATGGCCTGCTCGCCGATCTGAATGCGTGTTTCCGGTCCCGCCGATTCCAGCAGGCGCTTCACGGAGCGCACGATGGTCCAGTCAGGTTCCGTCTGGGCCTGCCAGGCTTTCCAGCCATAGACGCGCTGCTGGCCGCGAACCGCGACGAGCGGCGGAAACCAGTCGCTGAGCGCGCCGTCGGGAGCGTCAAACATCACTACAGGGTAGTTGCCGCGGTCGACGTAAGCCGCAACAATGCGAGTGGTGCCGAGGTCGATACCGAGTCTCATAGCTTACAAGCCTTGCCTTTATCCGTTTGATTTGGGTCTCGCGGTACCTGGAATGCGCCCCCACGATTCCTCGTGAATTCGCGAGAGCCTATTATAGCATCGGCCCAAGGACAGAGCCGGGGATCCCAGTCGAAAAACGATGAACGATGAAGGTAGATCCCCCATCGACAGTTCAGGGTTCATCGTTCAACATTCATGGTTTTGCGCTGACGCTGTGCTAACATTCATCAATGGACTAGTTCGACCATCACCATTCGAGCGAGCTTTCGGCACCGCCCGCAACTGCGCCGCTCCGGGGACCATGTCCGCCGAATCATGAAGCGAGGCAAGACAGAACGCGAAGCGCCGCACAACTTTGCGGTGAACCGGCAGGCCGGGCACTACTATCACCTGCTCGAGAAGTTTGAGACCGGGATCGAGTTGACCGGGACCGAGGTGAAGTCCATTCGCGATGCCAAGGCAAACCTCAAGGACAGTTACGCAATCGTACGCAATGACGAGGTGTGGCTCCTCGATTGTCACATCGGCGGCTACCAGCCGGGCAGCTACTTGAATCACCCCTCGATGCGCGAACGCCGCCTGTTGCTGCATCGCGCCGAGATCGATAAGCTGCGAGGACGCACGCAGGAGCGCGGCCTGACCTTGATCCCGACACGGCTTTACCTGAAGCAGAACCTGATCAAGTGCGAGCTGGCGCTGGCGAAGGGGAAGACGGTCTGGGACCACCGCGAGACTCTTCGCCGCCGCACGATTGATCGGGAGACGGCGCAGGATATCAGGGAGCATCAGCGTCGGAAAAGCTGAAAATCCTGAGCTTTCAATTGTCAGTTCTACCAGTCCTTTGGGAAAGCCTGGGAGCGCGGGCGCCTCGCCCGCTTCTGATTCTAAAACCCCGGGAGGAAGAGAGAGAGGCGGGCGAGACGTCCGCGCTCCCAGGTACAGGAGGATAAATGAAGATTGATTTTCAGAATGAGAATCTCGCAGACGCGCCAGGTGCTGCGCTGGTGGTGTTCGGTTTCGAGGACAACCCCACCGGCACGGGTACCGCCGGCGGCCTGCCCGAATCGGCGCGCGCGCTGCTCGTGGAGCTTCAGCAATCAGGCGAGCTCAAAGGCAAGCCATACGAAGCCACGCTCATTCACCGGCCCGGCGGCCTCGCCGCGCGATTGCTGCTCGTAATCGGGGCAGGGAAGGAGGAGAAATACAAGCCGGCGCTCCTTCGGCGTTTAGCGGGTATGGCCGTGCGGCACCTGCGGGCGCGAGGGGTGCACAACCTCACATGGGCGTTGTCCCCGAAACACCGCGGCCCGGACGCTGTGCAGGCTCTCGTGGAAGGCGCGATCACCGCTGACTACGATTCCGACCGCTACCGCACGGAGCGCAATGGAGAAAAACGCATTGATGAGTTCTGGCTGCTCACGGCCGGCGAAGCGGTAACGAGCGGGGAACGCTCCGCGGCCGCGCGGGGCCAGATTATTGGCGAAGCTCAAAACTTTGTCCGCGATCTCGTGAATGAGCCTTCCAATAACCTGCCTCCCTCGAAGCTGGCCGAGCGTGCGCAGGCGATGTCAAGAGAATACGGTCTCGAATGCGAAGTGCTCGACGAGAACGAAATTCAGCGCTTGAAAATGGGCGCGCTTTGGGCGGTAGGGCAGGGAAGTGAGGCGCCACCACGGCTGATCGTCTTGCGCTACACGCCCGCCGGGGCGCCCGCCGAACCGGTGATCGCGCTGGTGGGCAAGGGCATCACCTTTGATACCGGCGGCATCTCCATCAAGGCCGCCGCCGACATGCACGAGATGAAGACGGACATGGCGGGCGGCGCCACCATGCTGGGCGTGATGCGCGCCATTGCGCAGTTGAAACCGGCCGTGCGTGTGATGTGCGTGATTCCCGCGGCCGAGAACATGCCGAGCGGTAACGCGTACCGGCCTGGCGACGTCATCACCTCCATGTCCGGCAAGACGATCGAGGTTCTCAATACCGACGCCGAAGGCCGCCTAGCCCTGGCCGACGCCGTCACTTACGCCAGGCAACAAGGCGCTACGGTGGTGATTGACGCGGCAACCCTCACGGGCGGCGTCATGGTGGCGCTCGGAACCATCACAACGGGCGTCTTTGGCTGGAACAAGGATTGGGTGAAACGGGTGCTTGCCAGCGCCGCAGCGGTGGGCGAGAGGATGTGGGAGCTGCCCATCGATGACGAGTATCGCGACCTCTACAAAAGCATGATCGCTGACCTGGCCAACACCGGCGGCCGCTATGGCTCGGCCATCACAGGGGCGATGTTCGTGGGCGAATTCGCGGGCGACACGCCATGGGTGCACCTCGATATCGCCGGCACGCGCTGGTCAAACGAAGAGAAGCCTTACATGGCCAAGGGTCCAACGGGCCATCCTATGCGAACGCTTGTACACCTGGTCTGCGAGCTCCCAAATGGGAAAGAGACGATGAGGCCGGGGCTGTAAGCGGGGGTTCGGTTAGCCCCTCAGGCGATAGCGGAGCACAGCGGCAGGTAATCGGTGGCAATGTGGCCTGCGGCTGCTTCGCCATCAGCGCCTCCACACCGGCGAGATACTTCTCATCCGGCTTGGGCAGCGAACTTAGTTGGACGGGCTATTCACACGCTTTCGAGTGCCTTTCGCAAGACCTCAATTGCCAACTGCGGCGCGTGTTTTGACGCTTCCGGCACCCCGTCGAGCGCGGTTTCAACGTGCTGGGGCGTCAGGGCGAGCGTCTCTTCCACCGTCCGGCCCGCAGAAATCCAGTCCGCCAGCCATGAGCCGCAGGCGACAACCGGAACGCATCCGGCCGCTTTGAAGCTGGCAGCCGTGACGCGGCCGTGCTCAACGCGCAGCCACAGCTTCATCACGTCGCCGCAGACGGGGTTCGACGCTTCGGCCACGGCGTTCGAGTTCGCAAGTTCGTCCGCATGGCGCGGATGGTGAAAGTGATCGAGGAGCAGGGCGGAATATAGCATTGTTGATTGTGGATTGATGATTAACGATTGAAGGTGACGATTCAGGAGAAATTTTCCAGCTACCGGTGAGGAATAGCCTCGACGCTCGCCGGTGGCGGCTGCCTTCAAAATCGCCAATCGAAGATCGACACTTACTGGTTCACGCCAGCCTCCGCGAGCGCCTGCCGCGCCCTGAGATGGACTTTCAACTTGCGGCTTGATTATATGCCGGATTATCCGCCGGTAAGGGGACGGGCTCGGGATGAGACGGCGCTTCTTGACCAGTCTGCCAGCGGTCGCTATCATTAGCTTTCACCTGATTTTCTGACCTCGAACTTGGCTGCGTTGTGTTCCCGCGTCGCCTGAAATCTGAGACACCATGAGCCAATCCGACCGTTTTTTCTTTGAGCGCTACGGCCTTAGCGAGACGGGCCTGGAGCGCTATCTAGCCGCCGCGCTTTCCGAGGGCGGCAACTATGCCGACCTCTACTTCGAGCACACCACCAGCACCTCGATCATGCTGGACGAATCGCTGGTGAAGTCGGCGAGCGAAGGTATTTCCGTGGGCTGCGGTGTCCGCGTAGTCTCGGGCGAACAGACCGGCTACGCCTACTCGGACGCCCTGGAGCCGGAGCGCATCCTGAAAGCCGCGAAGATCGCCGCCCGTATCGCGAGCGGTCCGGCGCGCGTCTCGACGGTGGGCCTCAGCACACTGCATTCCGCCCACGATTTTTACGCTGTGGCACAGGCGCCCACCGATCAGGACCTGCAGCAGAAGCTCGATCTCGTAAACCGGGCGGACCTGGCGGCGCGGGCCTACGACCCCCGCATCGGCCAGGTGCGGGTAACTTACGCCGACCAGATCCGGCACGTATTGGTGGCAGGCTCTGACGGCCGCTTGGTGACGGATTTTCAGCCCTTGGTGCGATTGAATGTCTCCACGCTGGCGCAGGAGGGCAGCAATCGCCAGTCAGGATCGAACGGCGGCGGTGGTCGCGTGCCCCTCGGGTTCTTCACCGGCGAACGCTCGCCCGAATATTTTGCGCAAGAGGCCGCGCGCCAGGCCATCGTGCAATTGACCGCTCAGGACACACCGGCCGGCGAGATGGAAGTGGTTCTCGGCCCGGGTTGGCCGGGCATCTTGTTGCACGAGGCTATCGGACACGGTCTCGAGGCGGACTTTAATCGTAAGGGGATCTCAGCATTCAGTGGCAGGATCGGCCAGCGCGTGGCCTCGGAAATCTGTACCGTGGTGGACGATGGCACCATTCCGGACCGGCGCGGCTCACTGAACGTAGACGACGAGGGTGTGCCCACGCAGCAGAATGTGCTGATCGAAAAAGGAATCCTGAAGGGCTATTTGCAAGACAAGCTCAGCGCAGGAATTATGAACACCAGCGTCACCGGCAACGGCCGGCGCGAGAGCTACGAGCATATCCCCATGCCGCGCATGACCAACACCTACATGCTGGCGGGTACGGACGAACCTGACAGCATCATCCGCTCCGTCAAGCGCGGACTCTACGCCGTCTACTTTGGGGGCGGGCAGGTGGACATTACAAGCGGCAAGTTTGTGTTCTCCGCGTCCGAGGCGTACCTGATTGAGGATGGTAAAGTGACGGCGCCAGTGAAGGGCGCAACCCTGATTGGCGATGGCCCCACGGTGCTTACCCGCGTTACGGCGGTTGGGCATGACCTGAAGCTCGACACCGGCATCGGCACCTGTGGCAAAGAAGGACAGAGCGTGCCGGTCGGTGTCGGGATTCCGACGCTGAAGGTAAGCAAGCTGACGGTGGGCGGCACGGCGCCGCGGGCAGCTACGTCGTTTGTCTAACAGGCCAGCTTTACGTTCTCGGTCCTGCCTTCCAAGCAACACTCTCGTTAAGGTCGGTCACCGCAAGGATGTGTATCGGTGAGGGGGAACGGCGATGAAAGTGAGGTTCTCCCCATGGCCGCGCCATCAGACGCCGGCCGCGTGATTCACGTTAGCCTGCGGGGGATATTGACATACGTGCTCGTTCTGGGGATAGGATTCGTCATCGGAGTGGTCGGGTCGCGGTATAGCTGGCAGTTTTTTACGCCCTCTTACCTGCTGAGAGCCGACCTGGCGGTCCCCGGGAGCCTTCATGTGAAGGACCCCGTTCAGGTGGCGGGAGTGCAAGTAGGCCGGGTATGGCAGATCGGCTTGGTTCCGACAGGTGACAAGCCGGTGGAAGTCACGATGAGGATCGCGAAGAGATTCCAGCCGGTGATCCGCGCGGACTCTGAGGCCAGCGTGGCGGCAGCAGGCTTGTTTGGGGGAAACTACGTCGACATCACGCGCGGCAGCGTAAATCAGCCGGTCCTCGCGGCCGGTGCCACGATCAAGACCGCGGACCGGACTGCCGGCCAGACTTGCGATCAGATCATGAAAGCTCTGTCAAAATTCGGAGACGCTTTGAAGGCTCCGTTCACCCACTAATGAGCATCGCGAAATATAGTGACGTCACCCTCTGTAGCGCCGCTCTATGAGCGGCGAAAGACGCCGGTCGCAGACCGGCGCTACAGCAGCGGTCGTCACTGTATTTTGTACTGCTCAATCATAGATACTGATAGGACCCGCTCATGCCACAGGATCAACTCGAACAAGTCGCCCACGATCTCGTCGAGCGTGCCATGAAGGCCGGCGCCACAGCTGCGGACGCCACTGTGCGCGAAGGAGATGAATTCTCTACCACAATTCGTCTCGGCCAGATCGAGAGCTTGAAAGAAGCGGCTTCCAAGGTGCTTGGAATTCGCGTCTTTCTCGGTACTCGCAGCGCCAGCTCCTATTCCAGCGACTTTTCGCCCAGCTCGCTCTCGACCCTGGTGGAGCGGACGCTTGCGATGGCGCGGGTCACCTCCGAGGATCCGGCGAACGGTCTGCCGGAGGCCGCGGAACTTGGCCGCTACGAGGCCGACCTCGCGCTCTATTCAGCGGACATCGCCGCGCTCTCCGCCGAAGAGCGCATAGGGCTTGCCCGGCGCGCCGAACAGGCGGCTTTGAGCGCCGACAGCCGGATCACGAATTCCGAGGGTGCCGGAGTTGAGACAGGCCTCGGTACGAAGGCGTATGCGAACTCCCTCGGTTTCGTCGCCAGCTATCAGTCCTCTTACGGGTCAATCTCGGTGGTGCCTGTGGCCCAGGAAGGAAAGAACGGCAACACCACCATGCAGCGCGATTACTGGTATTCGGTAGGCCGGAGTGCCGCTGCGCTTCGTGATCCCGAGGGCGTTGGCCGCGAGGCTGCCGGGCGAGTCCTGCGGCGCCTAGGCGCGCGCAAGGTCTCGACGTGCCGTGTTCCGGTGGTCTTCGACACCGAAATGGCGCGTTCGCTGCTAGGCCATGTCTTCGAAGCGGTGCGCGGCGATTCCGTTTATCGCAGCGCCTCATTCCTGGCGGGCAAACTCGGCGAACGGGTGGCCGGTGCAAACGTCACAATTCTCGACGATGGACTGCGCCCGGGCGGCTTCGGCTCGCGGCCCTTTGATGATGAGGGCGTGGCGCCTTCGGTGACACCGGTAATCGAACGGGGCGTTCTTCGGAATTACCTGTTGAACTCCTATTCGGCGCGCAAGCTCAACTTGCACACCACAGGCAATGCTTCGCGCGGCGTCGCCGGGCCCCCTGGCGTCGGCCCCAAGAATTTTTACTTGCAGCCGGGCACATCATCCGCGGCTGATATTCTCAAGTCGGTGAAAAACGGCTTCTACGTCACCGAGTTGATAGGCTTCGGCGTGAACGTGGTCACAGGCGACTATTCGCGCGGCGCCGCGGGGCTTTGGATCGAGAACGGCGAATTGACCTATCCGGTTGAAGAGGTCACCATCGCCGGCACGCTCCTGGAAATGCTCAATCGGATTGCCGTTATCGGCTCGGACCTGGAGTTTCGCAGCGCGCTTGCGGCTCCGACGCTGCTGATTGAGGAACTGACGGTTGCGGGAATGTAATAGCGTGAGAACTGCAGATTCCTGGGCTCGGGCTCGCCGGACGAGAACCCCACTCCCTCGCCACCTGGCGGGCGATCGCGGCCGCTCGACAGTCCTCATGATTTTCGGGATTTCCGCTGTCATCGCGGGCGTCCTGGCGCTCTCGGCGTGGTGGATGCATGGGCGCTTGACCCGGCCCGCATCGCGCTCACCCATGAGCGCTGAAGCTCAGGCATACCTGCGGGAGATCGCCGTGACCGACGCCCGCATGAGCGCCGCCGACACGCCTCTTGGCTCTGCCGTCACCTACCTCGACGCGCGAGTTGCCAACAAAGGCTCGCAGACTGTCCGGGAGGTGGACCTTCGGCTGGAGTTCGTGGACATGACAGGCCAAATGGTGCTGCGCCGCACCACGCACCCCGTCAGCCGGCAGACGGCGCCACTCAAGCCCGGCGAATTGCGGGATCTGCACGTCACCTTCGACCACATGCCGGCGGAATGGAATCAGGCGCCGCCAGCCTTCACGCCGGTGTACGTCGGCTTTTGACTAGCGTCCGAACTGGAGCCGCGTAATCAGGGGTTCGGGCAGCGCCGCCTTTTTCATCTTTATTTGCGTTTCTGCGACGTCGTAACTCGTGCGGTAGTACTCCACCTGGTGCTTATCCGAATCAAGGATGGCGAAGGCGGCCCGCCAGTCGCGATCCCGAGGTTGCCCGACCGATCCTGGATTGATCAGGTAACGCGCGCCGGGCTCAAGCTCGAGGGTGAGAGGGCGCGCCTCGTCGATCGATCCGCAATGGATCACCCGTAGCTCTCTTTCCGCTGTATTCATGAAACCGCCTTGCAGGTGCGTATGCCCGAAGAAAACCACCGGCGAGGAAGCTGCCTCGAGCGCTGGCAAGGCTTCGTAAGCTTCAACAACGTACTCGTCTTCATCGCGGGGCGATCCGTGGACCAGTTGGCATCCTGCGGCCTCCACTGGCCCTTCGGGTAAGTGTCGAAGCGCGGCGAGATTCTTGGCGGAGAGCTGCTCTCGAGTCCAGGCGGCCGACATACGGGCCAGCGGATTGAAGTCTGCAGCGTCGGTGATGCCGCAGCAAGCCTTATCGTGATTGCCACGGATAATCACCGTCGCAACTTCTTGCATCGCGTCCACAATCGCATTCGGATCGGGCCCATAGCCCACCAGGTCGCCAAGGCACAGCAACTCCTGATAGCGGCCCTTGGCGATTTCCATGCATTTCTCGAAGGCTTCGAGGTTGGCGTGAATATCGCTCAAAATTAGATAACGCACGCGCGCCTTTCCGGACCAAACTTGTAATCGTTCAGTATACGCGAGGGCAGCCGAGGTGTCCGCGTTGTCATTCAGCGGATAAACGACTCAGGAGCGAGTTTAAGTTAGGGTTTGACCATGCCGACTCTCGTGAGCGGTTTTTGACGGTTTTTAGAGCTTTGGATAAGATCGAAAAGTCGAACAGTTTGTTGAAAGGCGTTTCGTCGGGGCTTGTCAGGGCGGCGCTTGCGGCCCCCCGCACCGACTCTCTAAGAATTATTGAAACCATCGGGCGGTCCGCGCTCGGCAGGGCTGACGCCGTACCCTTTCGCGACGTGCCTAAGCGTTTTTCGACAAACCGTTAATCTAAAGCGCCGGATCTTCTATGCGGCCTTAGCTCCAGCGGTTAAGCATCTCATGTTTCGCTTTTACACCACCGGCGAATCCCACGGGCAAGCCTTGGTCGCGATTCTTTCTGGTGTGCCGGCGGGTCTTGCCGTAGACTTCGCTTACGTCGATCGCGAGCTTAAGCGGCGCATGGGCGGTTACGGCCGCGGCGGGCGCATGAAGATCGAGTCCGACAGCGCGCGATTTCTCTCCGGCGTGCGCCACGGCGAGACGATCGGTTCGCCGATTACCATTCTGATCGAGAATCATGATTGGAAGAACTGGTCGCAAGCCATGGCGGTCGAAGCCAGCCCCGAAGACCGCGCCCGCTATCGTCCACTAACGCAACCTCGTCCTGGCCATGCGGATCTGGCAGGATGCCTGAAATACAACTTCCCTGACGCGCGCTATGTGCTGGAGCGGGCCAGTGCGCGCGAAACAGCGGCGCGGGTGGCAGCCGGGGCGCTGGCCAAGCTTTTTTTGCGCGAGTTTGCCATCGAGATTGCGAGTCACGTCGTCCAAGTCGGACATGCCCGGATCGGGCCGCGAGCGGCCGATTTCGGCGAGATTCTTGCGCTGCGAGACCGGGAAGAGATCGTTCTCAACTGTGTTGATCCTGAAGCCGAAGCCGTCATGAAGCAGGAAGTTGATCGTGTCACGGAGGAGCGCGACACGGTCGGTGGCGTTTTCGAAGTGATTGCTCATGGCGTGCCGGTCGGGCTCGGCTCATGCGCGCAGTGGGACGAACGCCTCGACGGGAAACTTGCTCAAGCGTTGGCCTCAATCCAGGCCGTCAAGGCCGTCGATCTCGGAGACGGTGTCGAGAGCGCCCGACGTTTCGGCTCCGAGGTTCACGACGAGATAGGTTATGATCGTGAAAAAGCCTGCTTCACTCGAAGGTCGAACCGGGCAGGTGGCCTGGAAGGCGGCATCTCCAACGGCCAAGATATTGTGGTTCGAGGCTACCTGAAACCGATTTCGACGCTGCGCCGGCCGCTCGAATCCGTGGACTTCCGAACGCGCGAGACCGTGAAGGCCGCCTACGAGCGCTCTGATGTTTGTGTGGTTCCGGCCGCGGGCGTAGTGGGTGAAGCCATGGTGGCTCTGGTGGTAGCGCAGGTTTTTCTTGAAAAGTTTGGCGGCGACTCGATAGCCGAGACGCGGCGGAATTTTGAGGGATATCGGGAGCAGGTGCGGCAGTATTAGGAGCAGAGACGAGAGACACAGAGACCGGTATGAGTCAGGAGCGAGAAGAACGACGGCGCGTTTGCCTTGGCAGATTGCGCGATCGCAACTGTCAAGACCAGGTAAGCGAATGGCTTTCTTCCGGCTTCTGACTCCCGCCTTCTTGGTGTTTGTCGTCTCTGGGCGCTCACAAGGACAATGATCTATCCCATCGTGAAGTACGGAAATGAAGTGCTCGGCAAGATAGCCGCGCCGGTCACTGTCTTCGACGGCGAACTCGAGAAGTTGGTGGCCGACATGTTCGAGACCATGTACGCAGCCCACGGCGTGGGGCTGGCAGCCCCGCAGGTTGGTATTTCAAAGCACCTCTGCGTGATCGACACCAACACGACCGATGAGCCCGGAACCAGGCTGGTGCTGGCGAATCCGGTGATCGTGTCCGTCGAGGGCCGGCAATCGCGCGAGGAGGGTTGCTTGAGTCTGCCTGAGTTTCGCGCCGAGACCGCCCGGCCCCAGCGCGCGACGGTTCGCGCCCAGGATGTGCACGGCCAGGAGTTCACCATGACGGGCGAGGGTCTGGTGGCGCGCGCATTCTGCCACGAGACCGATCACTTGAATGGAATACTTTTCATCCATCATCTCAGCGCGCTCAAGCGAGAATCGATCAAGCGCAAGATTCGCAAGCTCGCGAAGGCTGGAGAATGGTGAGCGCGGCTCGTGTGACCCGCCTCCGAGGGGCAGAATCGGAGGCACGATGGTTCGGCAGGACGCAGGCGGTGGCATGAGGCTGATTTTTTGTGGTACGCCGCACTTCGCTTGGCCCACGCTGGAACGGCTCGTCCGTGACCGGTTTGGGATCGAGTTGGTGATGACCAACCCCGATGAACCCAGTGGTCGCGGGTACCAATTGAAACTCTCGCCAGTAAAGGAGGCCGCTCTGCAGGCGGGGCTCCCCGTCTTTCAGCCGCAAAAACTAAAGTCTCCCTTTGCGCGGGCGTTCTTAAGTCAGTACCGGCCAGACGCCATCGTGGTGGTCGCTTATGGGCACATCATTCCAAAATGGCTGATCGATCTGCCGCGCTTCGGGTGCATCAACGTGCACGCTTCCCTCCTGCCGAAATACCGCGGTGCAGCTCCGATTCCCTGGGCGATTGTCCGCGGCGAGCAGACGACGGGCGTGACCACGATGAAGATCGATACCGGGCTCGACACCGGCGATATGCTGCTGGAGCGTTCAACAGAAATCAGGCCCGACGACACCGCAGAATCGCTCGCCGAGCGCCTGAGCCTGATGGGAGCAGACCTTCTGGTGGAGACCTTGACGCGTCTTGAGCGCGGGGACATCAAACCGAACCCTCAGGACAACGCGAAGGCAACCCTCGCGCCCCTGCTCAAGAAAGAGGATGGCCGCATCGACTGGTCGCTCAGCGCCATTGAGATCGAGCGCCGGGTGCGCGCTTTCCGGCCCTGGCCGGGAGCCTACACGACGTTTCGCGCTCACGGTTTTCAAGTGTGGAGCGCTGCGGTCGGTTTGCAAGCCATACCTCCAGCGGATCCTGGGACGCTTCTCGCGGATGACCACCGGTTACTGGTGGCGTGCGGCGGCAACACCTGGCTTGAACTTCGAGAAGTGCAGTTCGAAGGCCGCCGCCGGGTACCGGCTCCTGATTTTCTGAACGGAATCCGCCTTGGCCCGCAAGAGAGGCTCGGAACACCAGCTCCCTGAACGTCACGCCTGCAGATGCCGGTCTCGCCAGCACGCAAAATCGCATACGACGTTCTTCGACGCGTTGAGCTTGGCCAGGCTTTCGCCGCTGACCTGCTGCGGCCTGTCCTCGCTTCCCTTTCCCAACCTGATCAGAGTCTGGCGACGGAGTTGGTGCTGGGCAGTCTGCGCCGCCGGGCGGAGCTTGACTTGTGGATCGCACGACTCTCGGGCAGGGCCCCTGATGCCCTCGACGCTGAAGTCGCCGTGATCCTGCGGCTTGGTATTTATCAGATCCGCGGCCTTCATCGCGTTCCAAAGCCGGCGGTGGTGAACGAAGCGGTGGAGCTGACCAAGGCTGCTCGCAAGCGATCCGCAGCCGGGCTGGTGAATGCAGTGCTGCGCAAGTGCCAGCCGATGGACCCGTCGAATGCCGGAATCGACGCTGATTCAGTTCGACTCGCGCTTCCCGAGTGGCTTGGCGAACGTTGGACGAGTCGATTTGGCGCCGAGGCCACCGGCGCCCTGGCCCGGTCCAGCCTCGAAGCGCCGCGAACCGTTATCAGAATTGCTGGAGGCGATGTCGAAGCCGTCCGCGGCCAGCTCGCCGCCGAGGGAATCGAGCTGAAGGCCGCAGTTTACGCACCTCGGGCGTTCGTAGTCGAAGGCGGAAGGATCACGAAATCACCGCTCTGGCGCCGCGGGTGCGTCGTCATTCAGGACGAGGCTTCGCAGCTCGTAGGTTCGCTGCTCGGACCCCAGCCGAACCAGCGCGTCCTCGATCTCTGCGCGGCGCCCGGCCTCAAGACGTCCCAGATTGCGGCGGACCTGGCCCGCGGGCTTCTCGTCGCCTGCGATCGGAGCGCGCGCCGCCTCGGCAGCATGTCCGAAGTCACGGAACGTCTGTTGCCCGCATCGGTGCGTTGCCATCGCGTCCAGCTCGATGCCGCTTGCCCTCTTCCGTTCGCGGGGAAATTCGATCGCATCCTGCTCGACGCGCCTTGCTCAGGAACGGGCACGCTCGCGCGCAATCCCGAAATCAAGTGGAGGCTGATGCCGGCCGACATGGGCCGGTTGGCCGAAATGCAGAGGCGCATGCTGGAAACGGCTTTCAACGCGCTCGCGCCCGGCGGCCGCCTGGTGTACGCCTCCTGCTCGCTCGAGCCGGAGGAGAACGAAAACGTGGTGGAGGGCGTTGTCAACACATCTCGCGGTTTTCAAGTGTTGAGCCGAGCCGAACTGGTCCGCGAGCGGGTTGTTCTTGATCCGCTGTTTGACGCGCGAGGCTACTTTCGTACGCGCCCCGATTTGCACGCCACGGATGGCTTCTTCGCGGCCGTAATTGAACGCGAGGTCTAATCGACGCTGGTCAGAGTACAATGGCAGTAGAGAAGTTGTGGTGCAAAATGCCTGCAAGCTTAAAGCAAGTCCTTCAGCGAAACGTGCGCGAGGGCGAGCTTTACGAAAAACTCGATCGCGACTGGGTGCGTTGCTTCGCCTGCGGGCATCGCTGCCGAATCCCGCCGGGACAGGTTGGAGTTTGCAAGGTGCGATTCAACGAAGGCGGCAAGCTCTATGTGCCCTGGGGATACGTGGGTGGGGTGCAGTGCGATCCTATCGAGAAGAAGCCGTTCTTCCACGCTTATCCCGGCGCGCTCGCTTACAGCTTCGGAATGCTGGGATGCGACCTCCACTGCTCCTATTGCCAGAATTGGGTGACTTCGCAGGCGCTGCGCGACCCCGCGGCGGTGAGCACTCCGCTCGGCGCCACACCTGAGGATTTGGTGAACGATTCCGTGAGCCTGGGGGGCCGGGTTCTGGTGAGCACCTACAACGAGCCGCTGATCACGAGCGAGTGGGCGGTGGCGGTATTTAAGGAAGCGAAGAAGGCGGGGTTGTTGACTGGCTTCGTCTCGAATGGCAACGGCACGCCCGGTGTGATCGAGTATCTGCGCCCCTGGGTCGACTTGTACAAAGTCGACTTGAAGAGCTTCGACGATCGCCACTACCGGCAGCTCGGCGGACGAATCCAGCCCATCCTCGATACCGTGCGCCTGTTGCACGCGCTCGGATTCTGGCTCGAAATCGTCACCCTTGTCATTTCCGGTTTCAATGACTCGGATGACGAGATCCGCCGCCTTGTGGAATTTCTGGCCGGAATCTCGCCTGACATTCCGTGGCACGTCACCGCCTTCCACCAGGACTACAAGATGACGGAACCTGAGAGTACCTCGCCCGAGACCCTCATGCGCGCAGCCGAAATCGGCAAGCGCGCTGGTCTACGCTTCATCTACGCAGGAAATCTTCCGGGCCAGGTCGGTGATCTTGAAAACACGCGCTGTCCACAGTGTCGCGAGCTGCTCATTGAGCGCTACGGCTACTTCATCCGCCAATACCGCCTCACCCCGCAGGGCAATTGCCCCGGCTGCGGCGCAGGCATTTCGGGGCGCTGGGCCCCAAAATTCCAGGGTCAAATCGCGGACCGGCCATTTCTGCCGGGAATACCTCGGTCTCGTACCCCTTCGCTGGTGAATCTCACCTGAGTGCTTCACTTCGGAAAGTGTGAGGGGAAGAACGTGCTCGCGACCAGGACCAGGGTCAGCGCGATCATGGTGACGCACGTGACCCAGGCGATTATGTTGAAGGTGCGATTGTTGCGGTAATCGCCCATGAGGTCTTCGCGGTTGATCAGCCGCAGCATGAAGATCAGCACAAAGGGGAGCAGAATGCCGTTGATTACTTGAGAGAGCAGGATGATGGGAATCTGCTTGTCGGCGCTCAAGACTATCACGGCCACGGCGCCGATCGCGATGAGCGCTGTGTACAAGGCGTAGAAGGCGGGAGCTTCGCGCAACCGTTTGTTGATACCCGATTCCACGCCTAATCCTTCGCAAACATAATAGGCTGTGGCCAGCGGCAGGATGCAGGCCGAGAACAGCGAGGCGTTGCAAAGGCCGAAGGCGAACAGCAGGCTCGCGGCTCGTCCCGCAAGAGGTCGCAACGCCACCGCCGCGTCGCCCGGGGACACAATCTTGCCGTGTCCAGCCACAAAAATGGTGGCAGCGCAGGCTGCGATGATGAAGAACGCCACTACGTCCGTCATGACGCAGCCGGCGATCACGTCGAGACGGGAGAGGCGATATTCCCTCAGCTTGACGCCCTTTTCCACCACCGCCGATTGCAGGTAGAACTGCATCCAGGGTGCGATCGTCGTGCCCACGAGGCCGATCAGCATATAGAGGTAGGCCGAATCGAAGTGCACGTTAGGCACCACCGTGCCCTTCAAGGCATCAGCCCAGTGCGGGCGCGCCAGAAAACAGGAGACCGGATAGGCGAGGTACACCACGCAGGACACCAGAAAGACCTTTTCCACTAGGCGGTAAGTTCCTTGAACCACCAGCACCCAAACCAGAATCGCCCCCAGCGGCACCACGATGTAGCGACTCACCCCCACCACGGACATTCCCGAGGCGAGGCCGGCAAACTCCGAAATCGTGTTGCCCAGGTCGGCGATGAGGAGCATCACCATCACGAAGAAGGTCATGCGAAAGCCAAACTCTTCGCGGATCAAGTCGGCCAGGCCCTTGCCTGTGACCACGCCCATACGCGCCACCATCTCCTGCACAACGATCAGAGCGACGGTGACGGGCAGCAGCGTCCAGAGAAGGGAATAGCCGAAGGTGGCGCCGGCCTGCGAATAAGTAAGAATCCCGCCGGCATCATTGTCGACGTTCGCCGTGATCATCCCCGGTCCGAGCACGGCGAGGAAGACGAGGAGGCGGGTGCGAAAGTGGCGAAAGCGTTTGTTCATTTCAGTAAAAATGACGCCGCGGCGGAGCGGCGGTCACCTTGACATCAGATTTGCGTACCGGAGATCCTATGCGAGCGTTTCAGGCGAGGCTCGCGCAGTTTCAGATCATCTGCGATTGACGACTACTTCCAGCACGTCATCGGCGGTCACGACGCCGAGCAGCCGGGCCTTGTCGTCCACCACCGGCAATTCCACCAAGTTGTACTTTTGGAACAGATTCACCACCGTCTTCTGGTCGGTATGCGCTTCGACGGAGGTGACTTCGCCGGTGGAGAGATCACTAAGCGGCGCGTTGCCTTCCGCCAGCAGGATGCGCGCCAGCGGTACCAGGCCCGTCAGGGCCCCGCCCGCGCCGATGAGATAGATCATGTGGACAGAGTCGAGCTTGCCATCAAAGTGGCGCAGGGCCTCAATCGCCCCCTCCACGGCAGCTTCCTGACCGACCACGATAAAGTCGGTCGTCATCAGAGCGCCGGCGGTCCTCTCCTCAAAACCGAGCAAGGTGCGCACGTCCTTGGCTTCATCCGTCTCCATGTCTGCCAGGACCTCGGCCGAGGCCTCGGGAGTCATCTCCTGCAGAACGTCGGCAGCCTCGTCGGGCGGCATTTCCTCGATGATGTCCGCCGCCTTCTCCGAAGGGATGCTCTCGAGCAGGGCCGCCTGCATCTCGGTGGGGATTTCGGAGATCACCTCGGCGGCCGTCTCTTCGTCCAGTGACTCCACCAGCGCCTTCTGCTCGTCGCGGCTCAAGTCTTCAAGGATATCGGCGATGTCCGCCGGATGCAGCTCCGAGAGCCGATCGTAGGAGATCCGCAGCTTCACGCGGCGCGCTGGATCCGACTCGATAAGATTGACGAACTCCCAGGGAATCGCTTTGGTGGGCAGCAGGCTCGAAATGGCGCGAATCCGGTGTTTGGCGATCATACCCTGCAGCAGGCGGCGCACTCCCGCGGCCAGTCCAATGTTGGCGGCCAGGATGCGCAGCTCCGTGTGGCCGTCGGTGGGCTGAATGTCAAAATCGACGTCGTTCACTCGCACCACTTTGCGAAGATTGACGTCGATAATCTGCTGGTCGAGCACATCCTTCTTCACGCGCATCAAGCCTTCATCGGGCGCGTAGCAGCGGACCTGGTCGGCGGGCACGGTCGTCTGGGCGGCGCGCACGGAGACGGACTGCATCTGCTCGTGCGTGATGCAAAGGACATTCTTGGTGCTGGTCTTCACCAAGTAGGAGGCGATCCGCAACGCATTCTGGCTTGGGTCCACGCAAAGGTCGATGAGACGGCCAAGGTACTCGCCTTTCACGTCGTAGACCGGCAGATTGTCAAGCTCAGTGAAGTAGATCATAAGGCGCTCTCAACAGAATTGTGCTCAGGAAGGCGGGAGGACAGAGGCCGGACGGGTTCAAACAGAAAAGCCCCGTCAGAGCCTCGGTAGCTCGCGGGGCTATTCGTGGGATCACACCCCGAAAGTCCGGCTACGGACCCTCCGCATTCGCCTTTGGTTGTGCTTCCATCTCGTGTATCACCGCCGAGCTTGGGGTCGATGCCGATCCGCAAGGCTGCAGCGCGGGCGGCTACGCCACAGTCCCCTTATGACGGACACTCCGCGCCCTTGTCAACAAAAAAAGAGTGTGAAGCTTGTGTTAAGAGTGCGTACCGCCGATCATGGAGGAGGGTTCGCGCTGAGCCGCCGGCTGCTTTCCCTTCGCCGCCTCATCTCTTACAATCCCATTGCCGATTTGATTCCATTAAGCAGGATCTGCTGATAGCGCGGATCCTTCCAGACGGCCTGCTCGTGACCGAGGGTAGTGTAGAAGACGCGACCGTCGCCGAAACTCCGCGTCCAGGCTAGCGGCCAACCGTAAAAGCGGCGGTGGACGCCTTCCTTTTTCATGTCAACCGAAGCCGGGTCGAGCCGCAGTAGCACATGAGAGTCCCGATACTGAAAGTCCGAGATCTGATAGATCTCGTCGTTGATTTGAAACGACGGCGCCACCGCGCTCACGATCGGATTGCTTGGGTCCACCACGTCCACCGTGACGTTCTGGTGCCACGGATGATCGTTAAAATAGCCGCCGATTATCTCCAGGTAATCCGGCCAAGAGTAGAAAGTATCGGTGGCGCTGTGGACGCCCACGAATCCGTGCCCGGAGCGCACGAAATGGACGAACGCCTGCTTCTGCTCCTCGTTCATCGGCAGCTCGCCGGTGGTGTAGAACATCACGGCGTCGTAGTTCTTCAGGCTCGCGGCGGTAAACGGGCTCACATCGTCGGCCAGAGTGACGTCGAACGCGCCCGACCTCTGGCCGATCTCGGTCACGATATCGCGGGACATCGGAACGCTGTCATGCTTGAATCCCGCCGAGAGCGTGAGGTAAAGTAGCCGGCCTTTGCGGACGGCTTGCGCCTTGCCCCGAGTCGCCAGGGCAGGTGCAAGAATGACGAGCGCGATTGCGAGGCAACGCTTGAAAGTAATCATGACTGACTCCCGTGAAGCACAAATGTTGAGCCCTTCTAGCGGAGTTTTAGCAGCGGGGATGGATGGCAGTCCAAGCTCACAGACGCGGCGGGTGGTCGTTGGATTTCCTCACCTTTGCCGCGTTCGCCTTTCGAGAAATCGTGTTACTTGTCATCCGAACTTTTCGTCTACTGTGTCACTTGCGATGATTCCCCTTCTCGCTCTTGTTTCGCTCGGCAGGTAAAGATACACCCTTGAGCTTGGCGAACGCAATGGGCAAGACTCGATGGTTCCGTTTCGCGGGGCCGATTGCGAGAGATAGATGAGCAGCGTGCCATCAATGTCAGTCCGGCTTTTCGGCTTGCCGCACAATTCAAAGCCTCCAACAGAAGCGGGTTCTTCCTTTGAGCCGACCGGCTTGGGGGCGCGAATTGCGTGCTTGACGCGCTCCCGTAAATATGGGAGTCTTGTCCCATGAAGACAACCCTGGAAATTCCGGATACCATCTTCCGCCGCGCCAAGTCTTCGGCGGCGGAGCATGGAATCTCCCTGCGTGAGTTTGTTACAGAGGCGGTGAAAGAGAAGCTGGCAAGCCAGCCCAAACCCGGTGAGAGACCCTGGTTGAGGCACATGGGTAAACTGAAACATCTTCACGAAGAGACCCGGCGAATCAATCGCCTCATCGAAGTGGATTCCGAGAAAATCGATGCGGAGATGTGGCGGTGATTTTGGATACCAACGCCTTATCGGCCGCAGGCGACCTTGAAGCCGCCGCGATGGCAGTAGTGGCCCGCGCACCGAGATTAGCGGTTCCCGTGGTCGTTCTGGGTGGGTATCGGCTTGGAATCGCGCAGTCTCGCTACCGGGCCGAGTATGAGAAGTGGCTTCGGGAATGGATTGCCGCGGTAACGGTGCTCGACGTGGACCAGGAGACCGCCCGCCAATACGCTGATATTGGCCTTGAGTTGAAGAGAACGGGCAGGCCTATTCCCACGAATGATCTCTGGATTGCCGCGCTCTGCCGCCAGCACGCTCTGCCGCTCGTCAGCCGCGATCGTCACTTCGATTGGGTGACGGGCCTTCAACGAATCGATTGGTGATCGGCCGCGAGGGCTGGGGCGGCTTCGTCGGATGGCGCTCACGTCTCTAACGATCCTGCCGATCAGCCGTCTCGGACTGACCCATTCGATCGATCCGCTGTTTGTAACGCCACAGCACCTTCAAGGTTAGAAAAGTCAGCAGACTCAAAGCGACGGCCACTTCGTAGCGGCCCATGGCGACCGCGGCACCCACCACTCCTGTGCTCCAGATGCTGGCGGCGGTGGCGGTGCCTCTGATGGTGCTTCCCTCTTTGAGGATCGCTCCGCCACCGATGAATCCGATCCCGGCAATCAGGCCTTGCAGGACGCGCGACTGCGCGGCGACATCCTGCGGAAACGCAATCAGCAAGTAGCCGCAGCTCGCGATGGCCACGATGGGAAAGGTGCGCACTCCAACACTGTGCGCCTCATGTTCGCGCTCCCAACCCACCGGCAGCGTCAGCAGATAGGCCAGGACAATCTTGCCAAGCGGCGTCCAGACGCCCACGAGAGTGAACCAGGCAAGTGCCCGCATGAATTGGCTCCCATTCCTTACCGGATCGAGCTTTGTGGTGCGGTCACATGTTAGTCCGAGCGCGGGCAAGAAACAAGCTGCCTTTCCGGTACCCGACTACAGGTGGACGATCATCGGCCGCGGGCAATCAGCGCACGTAGATGATGCTCCCGAGCTTGACAACCCCACCGGCGCCTCCTAGAATCGGCTTATCTTGCGGTGACGCGTCACCAGGTGATGATTGGAACTGAACCGCGAATTCAAACGCCTGATCGAGGAACTGGGAGCGGCCATCAATGAGTCGCTCGCTGAGTCGGAGCGGATCGGCGAAGTGATGAGCAGGATCAAGGCCGCCGGCTACGACCTTTTCCTGGTGCTCGAGGTCACCATCGGCGTCGACAAGAGCGGCAGCGGCGACGTGCTCCACCGCCATAAGATCGGCAAGCGCGGCCGGTTTCAGATCACCGGTGAAGACGTGCAATTCCTCAAGGCCCTCCAAATCAGCCTGGACGACGACAACAAGGAATAGCCAATTTTCCAGCTTTCAGTTTGTAACCGGCGCCCCAGGCTGGGCTCGGGCACGACTGCCGGATTCCCCTGGCCAGGGAGTCGGTGAATTTGCTGAAGCCCATTCGGTGATCTTATTCATAAGAAGTAGGTTACAAACAACCGGTCTGTCTTGGACCGGCAGGTAAGTAACTTGGTTCCGAATAAATTGGTCCGACATCCAACTATGTGCCTGATTTTGTTAGGCCTATGCTAACAGCGAGGCCACGTAATGTAATCAATGAGATACAAAAACCGAGGCGTTGCCCCGTTCGATGGCCCGCTTGGAGCAGCATTTTAATCACCCCGCCGCCCAGTCCAGCCCAGCCCCTTGCCATGCTCCTTGACAATTCCGGCGGTATCTGTTACAAAAAACGGGATTATCGCGCACGAGTGCGGTAACATCATTGAAGCCCTGAGGCGCTTAACTTATGGCAACTAAAACCAACAAAGCGGTCGGCCACCGAGCCGGGGCTGGTACCGCAAAATCGTCGGGTAAGATCTTGAAAACACAGTCAAATCACAAGCCAGGCGCTGCAGCGAAATCCAAGGTTGCGACCTCCCGCTTTGAGACCCGGTCCGAGATAGTCCAAAAGCAGGAGATGCCCGTAGATGAGAAGCACGTCGCGGCAGTGCACAACTTTGAGCTTGGATTACAGCAAGAGCAAAAGCAGAACTATCGGAAGGCATGCGAAATCTTCGAGAAGCTGGGGGCCACGGCTCCTGCGGACGTTGCCGACCGTTCGCGTGTGCACTTGAAGGCGTGCGCCGAGCGTCTGCGGACGGCAGGCCCCGCCCCGAAGACTGCAGCAGACTATCATGTCCTTGGGGTTGCGGAGCTAAACGTCGGCAACCTGGACCGCGCGGTTGAACATTTGAACAAAGCGCAGAAGCTCTCCGAGGAGCGCGAGGAGATTCGCTACGCTTTGGCGGCGGCCTATTCACTCAAGGGCGACCGCGACACTGCCCTGGAGCATCTTAAGGCGTCGATTCTCCTGCGGCCGGAGAACCGTTTTCAGGCGCGGCACGATCCCGATTTCAAAGCGATTTCTGCTGACGATCGATTTCAGGCGCTGCTGGGCCCGAACGGGCATCTACCTCGTGACGCCTCGAATTGAGCGGACTCAGATCGAGCCGGCAGCCAACCGGCAGCTGCCTTGCCTAGCCTCTACGCTACTGAGGCCATTGAGCTTACATGCGGGTGGTGGCCATCGGTGGAGGGACCGGCCTTTCGACGCTGCTCCGGGGGCTAAAGCCTCACGTGGCGCCGCCGCCGGGCAGTCACGGCAGGCCAGCGCGCTCCCCGGGCATCAGCAGGCTCACTGCAATCGTTACCGTCACCGACGAAGGCGGCAGCTCCGGCCGTCTGCGTCGTGAGTTCGCGATGTTGCCTCCCGGCGACATTCGCAACTGCCTGGTGGCGCTGGCGGAGGACGAGCAGCTTCTAACCCGTTTGTTTGCTTATCGTTTCTCGGGTGGCCGCGGCCTCGCCGGCCACAGTTTCGGTAATCTTTTTCTGGCCGCCCTGACCCACCTCACCCGCGACTTTACCAAGGCCGTGCGCACTTCGAGCGAAGTGCTGGCGGTCCGCGGCGAAATCTATCCTTCCACTCTCTCCGACGTGCGCCTGAAGGCGCTCCTCGTGAATGGCCGCACCCTACACGGCGAGGCGCGAATCAATCAGACTCCGGTCCGCATTCGACAACTGTACCTGGTGCCGGGGGGAGCGCGCGCGCTGCCCGAGGCGCTCGCAGCCATCGACGAAGCCGACATCGTCACGCTCGGACCCGGATCGCTCTACACGTCGCTCGTCCCGAACCTGCTGGTCCACGGCATCGCCTCCCACATTGCGCAGGCAAAGTGCCTTAAGCTCCTTATTGCCAACCTGATGACGCAACCTGGCGAAACCCGCGATTACACCGCCTCCGACCACCTGCGCGCAATTCGCGAACACGGCGAAGGACAGCACCTGTTTGACTACGTGGTGCTCAACAACCGCAAACTCTCGCCTCGGCTCCTGAAGCGCTACGCTGCCGAGGGCGCGGTGCCGGTTGCGAATGACGTGGATGAGATTCGGAAGCTCGGAGTAACACCCGTGATCGCTCCGCTGCTGGACGAAGATCACGTCGCCCGGCACGACCCCGGTCGCCTGGCTCGACTGCTGTTTCGCCTCGCCAGAAATCCGGCGGTAGGAATTCGCGGGCCGGGTTCTTGAGCGGCAAACAAAAAGAGAACACTCGCTTCAACAAGCAAACGGGCCCGACGTTCCTCGCTTCAAGCGCAAGACGCCACCGCAAGGCCGTGCGATACGTTGCTCGACAAAGTAGAGGAGCCGGATTTGCTCCGCGCCCCCCTGGCTCCGGCTCAACGGCGCGCGCCGGCAGGCGAAACAAACAGCTCCCCGCGACCGCTAACGAGGCCAGTAACAATCGAAGTGAGCGCTCCCGTGTCGAGGTTGAGGGTGGCGACAATGCCGACCGTGTCCGAAGCCGAGTACGCTACTCCCGGCTCGAAGCCCCATGGCATTGCGTCGATTCGGTAGATGGCATCGCCGCCGAGATCGGCAACCAGCAGGAACGCGCCCGAGACGCCCGAGCTGGTCGCGAAGGCCGTATCGTCCAGGGTGGTGGCCACTCCGGCGCTCGTGATGCTGAGGCGGCCCGATGTCTGGTTGGCGGTCAACGGATCCCGGATAAACACCAACTCGGAGTCCGCCTGGCTGTCGAGCACAATGTTGCCGCGGTCGTCGACCGTGAGCGAATCCGGATCGGTCAGATTCAGGGTGATCGTGGTCCCGGTTGGAATATCGATGGCCGTGGCGTTGCCGTAAAGCACCGGCTCGACGGTCACCACGCCGCTGGCGAGACTGGTCACGCGGACCAGCGCGGGAAATACGTTCACGCCTTGACCGTTCAGAGTTGGGTTGGATGCGGTGATGTACACCTGGCCGTCACGAAAGGTGGCGTCATCGTAGCCTCCGCCGTGCGGGGTGGGAGGGAACGTGTAGAGACTCTGCGCACCGGTCTCGAGATCGATGATCACCAGGTTCGGGTTGCCATCCTCGCATTGCAGGGCCCACAGCTTATTGGTGTTGGGCTGCAGACGCAGACCGTCGTTGTGTCCTATGACACTGAAGGTGCGCTCCAAGACGCCGCTTAACGAATATTGAACAATAGTGCTCGACTTGCCGTCGGTGCAGTCTTTCGCCACCCCGTTTCCGAATCCGATTAGGATGCTGTTCTTCCATCGGGTGATCGAGTCCGGCTGGGAGTAGCCATTCTGGCTGGTCGCAAAGACGGAGATTGTGTAAGGGGGCGTTGCGGTGGGACCCGTCTGAGCCGAGAGAGCGGACGCAAGGAACGCGGACAGCACGAGTGCGGCAGCGGCAGCGGAAAATAGGCGATTCTTGGCTGTTCTTCGAGGTGTCATGGGCATCTCCTCATTTGGTTTGCCCCCCAATTTTGGAGACTATGCAGCGAGTGTTACGCCGTGATGACGCGTCCGTGAAGTGTCTGCTAGGACTGGACCGATGGGAGGGATGGCGCACAGCAGAACTGTGCGCTTTCGGAATCAGGGACGGGAATGAAACCAGCCGCTTTGGACCCGGACCACGAGCGCGTCTGACAAACAGGACTGAATGGCAGAGCGTCGCTCGTGGCATTCAATCCCAAGTCAGAACATGAACCTCAGCCCAAACTGAATCTCGCGCTCGGTAGTTGCCGTCGCGTATGAGGACCCAAAGCCCGGGGAGCCGAGGGTCGAGTTGAGCCCTCCAAATGTCGCCCTATTGAAAATGTTGAAAAATTCGGCGCGGAACTGCAGCGTCTTCGATTCCGTGATTCGCGTGTCTTTGATGACTGAGAAGTCCAGGTTGTACCACCCGGGAAGAGTGAACGTGTCTCGCCCCAGAGTTCCCGGGCCAGACATCACCTGAACGCCGTTCACCGGGCTGGTGACCAGGTTACCGAAGTCAAAAAACCCGGTGCCGATGCCGTTGTTACTGCCGAGCACGGCATTCGAAAAGAACTGCGGATTGCTGCCCTCCGTCGGACTGAGCGTCGCCTTTTGCAGAAAGTCCGGCCGGTCGCTGCCGCCTTCTCCGTATTGCAGCGTGCCGTATGGGGAACCTACAGTGAATGGGTATCCGGTCTGCGCCTGGAAAATTCCCAGCATCTCCCAGCCTTGCGTGAGCCGCCTGGGAAGACCGGAGAAATGGCCGAGCGGCAAGTCATATTCAAAGTTGGCGACGAATCGCTGCACGACGTTGTAAGCTGCGGGCGAATACTCGCACTTGATGCAGTTGGGGTTCTCCGGGTTCGTGGCGCCGGTGTTCCACACGGAATCTGCATCGGTGTCATCCTTGGCCCAGGTGTAATTGGCCTGGAATTGGATGCCGTGTGACCGGGAGATCTTGCGCGCCTGCAGTTGCAAAGCATTGTACGAGGAATAGCCGCTGTTATAGAAGATCTGGAGTGCGCCGAGACCGGGAGTGACTTTGCTGTAGGGAGTGTACTGGGATTCGGCGCCACCATAATACCCGTTAGGCCAGGCCGAGTTGTAAAGGCTGACGCCATTGTTCGCCACATAAGCAACTGAAGCCGCGATGCCGCCCGCGAATTCGTGTTCCAGTGTAATGTTGCCGTTAATGGTGTAGCCGTTTCTCATCCGGTCTGAAGGGTCATCTACAGTAATGTTACCCAGGATCTTCGCATACGGGGCAATGTTCACTGGGGTATTCGGTGGAATTGTCTTGGTATCTCCGTTGGCTGCGATCGGTTGTCCGGTGATACTCGTCATCACAGGAAGCGACACGGGGCTCGGACTGAGGGAATAGGGCGCGTCAAGGAGATAGTTTTCGCTGGCGAGGGGGAAGTTCACCAGGGCTTGATCCGGATAGACCGTGGGAATCATGTTGGTGAAGATCCCGAAGCCGCCACGAAAGATTGTTTTCCTTCCCAGATCAGCTGCTAGGCCAACACGGGGACCAAAATTGCCGGCGAGGTAATCGGGCTGCCAGAGCGGATTGGGGTTCACCACAAAGCGGAAGGCGTTGGTGCCGAAGTCGACCGGCCCCGCCAGCCGATCGCCGACTTCCCACGGAACGGAAGTGTATTCGTAGCGGAGACCGAGGTTGACGGTCAGTCTGCGGTTGACCTTGATATCGTCCTGCGCAAAGGCAGCCATGGTCCACCGGCGCAGACCCCACCACACGCTGCCGCCGCCCGCTCCGGCCGGTCCAAAGCCTGGCGCTGTGGTCGCGCGCGTATAATTATAGTCAGCGCCCTCCATCATGCTGACTAGTCCGCTCGGGCTCGGTGAGCCAGCGGCCAGTGATGCACCTCCGTTAGTCGAGGGTATGGCCTCGGGCAGCGGTACGCCCGGCTGAAAGCTGTAAACGCCGCTGGGACCCTGGCTGGTGACACCCGTGCCGTTGTCCCATTCGCGGCGATACTCCCCGCCTAATGTAAGCGAGTGGCGTCCCGTGGTCCATTGGAGGCTTTCCAGAGGATCAAAGACTGTAGTCACATACTTGGTCTCGAACGAGTCGGGTCCCCAACTCTGCAGGCTGCCGTCGTTAAAAGTGGTCTGGGTGGTCGTAAACTCGGCTGGCGTTTCCGGCACACCTTCAATGCCTCGGTTCAGCGTAAAGGTAAAGTTGTTCAGCAGGGTCGGTGTAAAGACGTGCGTCTCACTCACCGCGTAATTCCGTGCATTTCCAATGTTGCTGCTGGAGAAATTGGAGCCGCCCAGCTCGGCAGCCCAAGCGTCCGTATCCCTGAGGATCGCGTTAGCGTAAGAAGCGCGCGCGAAGAATGTGTCCTTGGAAGAAAAATTCTGATCCAACCGCAGTGAAAACTGATCGTCGTTCGTAGGCTGGGACAACTCGTAGTTGAAGGTATTGGCGCCGTAAATCCCACCCGGCTGATTTGGCATCGGATAGCGGCTGAGAACGCTCTGCGCAACAGGATCGAGCGGGACCTGAAGATCATCAGTCTGCCCGTTAGCCCCCAGGATCGACACCGCGCCCGTTCTCTCGGCAGCAGTCGGAACCACGGCCAAGTTAGGCTCGCCAAGCCGTTGCCGCAAGCCGGCGTATTGCACAAAGAAGAAGGTCTTGTCTTTCTTGATCGGGCCGCCAAACGTCCCGCCGAATTCATTTCTCTTGAAAGGCGCTACCGTGGTGGCGAAGAAGTTACGAGCATCGAAAGCGCTGTTGCGAACAAACTCGAACAGGCTGCCGTGAAACTGGTTGGTGCCGGATTTGCTAACGATTTGCGTGAGTGTGCCAGCGCCCTGCCCATACTGGGCGGAGTAGTTGTTTTGCTGGACCTTAAACTCCGCAATGGCGTCGAGATTGAAATTCGTGAACTGGAGAGTGCCCATCTCCGCGTCGCTGCTGTCAGCCCCGTCTAAGGTTCCCACTGACGTCTCGCCACGATTGCCGTTGCCAACCACTTCGTTACTCATCCAGCCCATGCCGCCGGTGCTCGGCACAACCCCTGGTTGCATCGTCATCAGGCCCTCGATGTTCCTCCCGTTCAGTGGAAGGTTCTCCACTTGCTCGCTGGAAACCACATTCGCGAGGGTCGCATTCGTGGTGTTGAGTAGGGGTGGGGCTGCGCTCACTTCGACCGTGGACGTGACCTCCCCGATCGCGAGCGTGAAGTTGAGCTCTCGCTGCTGGCTGACGTCGAGAGTCAGGCCGCTTGCGCGCTCTTTCTTCAATCCCTTCGCTTCTGCCGTGACATCGTAAGTGCCGACGGGCAGACGAGCAAGCGTATACGTTCCTGCTGCCGTCGAGAGTGTGGCCTGCGAGACGCCGGTGGCGACGTTGGTCGCAGTTACCGAG
>DASYYZ010000009.1:0-40290 GCA_035946735.1 Terriglobia bacterium | reverse complement strand
TTGTTCGCGCCAATTGCCAGGTTGAGTTCTTTCATCTCGCTCAGCGTGTGTACAAAGGGATGCCGCTGGCTGCGCCAGAGCGTGCGCGGCGCGACGTACTCCAGGCCGAGCTTCTGGCCGTGATCGCCGAGAATCTTGGCGCACTGGCGAAGGCGGTCGGCGTGCTAGCGGAAATTCTGGGGGTAGGTGAGATCGTCGCTGCACGGCAGGACCCAGGTGCTGACGCGCACGATGCCGGCCCGCTGCAGGATTCCCGCGGTGACCGGAAGTTTTTTCAATCCCTCGCTGAAGGTGGCTTCATCCCGGCGGAATTCCACCGGCAAACCCGCCGCGCCAAACTTGAGATTCTTCGCCCGCAAGTCTTCCAGCAGGCGCTTGAGGCCATCGTCGCCGAGCGATGCGAAGTAGTCCGGATCAGGATCGAGGCCTTCGAAACCATGCTTCGCGGCCAGTTCGAGTGACTCGGGAAAGGTCGCGTGCAAACCGAGCCGCCCCATACTCAGAATCGCATAGAACTTGCGCTCGGAAACCTCGGCGGACGTGCCAGCGCCCGCGAACAGTCCGTGGCCTGGCAGGGCGATGCCGGCTGCTGCTCCGGCCGAGAGAAAGCTGCGTCGGGTAAGTTCGTTGGTCATGGCGGGCCCCCAAGCTTGCAGTACAGGGTACCAGACCGTCCGGCCTGTTGTAACCTGTTTACCCCGAACTGGACAAGTTACCGCGACAGGGTAAGGCCCTGCCGAAGTCGCGTTTCCTTTAACCGCGCCGGGCGGTCTGAGTCACGCCGCGTTACCGTACTTCGCCGGCCGGCTGCCCGCCTGCGACGCGATCCCTTTGAGCATTGCGAGCCGTCGCCTGGGCGGACGAGGCAGAGTGCGCCAGGAAGCCGCCCTTTTTGCCCGCGTCGTTCAGCACCAGGTACTCATCGGAGGAGAGATCCGCACCCTCAGCCTTCACGGTGCTCAGCGCATCGTTGCCCGCCACCACCAGCACCATGTGCGCGGGGTCGAGCGGATTCGTCGCCGCTTGCACCAAAGCTTCGCGTTCATCGGCGTGGCTGCGGCCGTCAATCTTGAAATCCGCCCCTTGATACTCGAGGTCGATTTTGCCGGACCAGGCTGCGAGCGCAGAATTGGCCTCCGGGCGTCCGACGAAGACCACGTCGCGGTGGCGCAGCAATTCGTCCGACGCTTCGAAGTCCTTGTGTACAGGAACCTCGCTCTCATAGCGATCGAGGAAACGTTTCTGCAACTGTTCGGCGGTGTAGCGATTCGCGCCAGCATCCCGCATCGTGCCGAACACGATCACGGCCGATGGCAGGCGGCGCCAGATATCGTTGGTGAGATAGCTGGGGCCATCGGGAGGGTCGATCGAGTCGAGGTGTGCGCTCACCTTGTCGAGGCCCGCTCGGTCGAGGAACGATTGCGCGCTGACGGTCTTGGTACTGTTCACCGCGAAATAGTCACCCATCAGCTTCAGAAATGCGTCGTTGCCCATCTTGGCGCGCAATGAATCGAGAAATATGACGCCTTTCGACTGCTCGCGCAGATAGCGATTCAGAGAAGTATCCGGCGCCACTTGCAGGCCGCGCCAGACCGCGCGCTGCGCATTCATGGCTTCATTAACGTCCTTGGACTTAAGCACGCGTTCGTACTGCGCGGAGCCAGCCACGAACCAGGTATCGGCATGGGAGGCAGGCAGCACCCAGCCCTTCCAAAGCTGACCCTCATAAGACTTGGCAGGCGGGTCCGGAGGGTCGGCGGGTCGCGGTGGATCGGCCAGGGCCATCAGCCGGGCCTTCTCATTTTCTTGGACCGCCGCGCGCAGGGTTGCCGAAGGCTCAGCCTCGAACAAGTAGTAGCCCGATGGATAAAGGCCATTATCGCCGGCAAAATCGCGTTTCTTGTTGGGCAGCCACTCCCGCTGATTCGGCCTGCCGATCTCGGCCCAGACCATCATGTGCGATGCCATGTCCGCGGTCGCTACCTTTGCGTCCATGGTGCTCAGAGCAACCAGGGGAGCGGTGCGGAAGGCGAGAAAGCCGAACTGCTCGTCGATCTGCCCGCGATACTTCCGATAGAGCTCCTGCCAGGCGGCGTCGCGCGGACCATCAACGTAAGGAATGTAATCGGGATCGCCCCTGGGATCGGGATACTCTTCGAGACGGACGCTCAGATCCTTGGCGTTGTTGTCGCCCCAGTAGAATCCAGGGGTATTGCCAAACCACTCGTTCTTAGAACTGCGCCACAGCTTGGTGTGATTCGTGCCGAGGTCGAAGATGGCGATTTCGTTCGTCCTGGCGTCGCCCATGATCCACTCATTGGTGTAGAGGCCATTGTTCTGGTCGCTGAGAATGCGAACCACGTCATCGATGCTTCCGCCGTACTGGATCGCTTTGCGGGCGCGAAAAGCCACAGGCGTGCCGCGTGGATTAAACGGCGTCTGATCGATAGTGGTTTCGGTAAGCACAACTCCGGCGTCGTTCTGATACCAGTCGGTGCCGCTCTCGATGCCGCCGGGATAGCTCTGGATCAGCATGCGATGGCCGGAGGCCGGCTTAATGTCGAGCATCACGTTAGTCTGCTCGGCCAGCGTCAGGGGCCACCAGGTGACATGGCCGATCACCATCTTGCCATCGCGCGTGGCGGGTCCGGTGGCGGCGAAGGCGCTGCAATGGCCGAGCGCCGAGTCGCGCTTTTCGCCGGCACTGGCATAGTCCGGTGCGTCAAAGCTGATGCCCTCGAGGCCCGTGGGCGTGGTGGTGACCGCTCTCGCAAGCTCGCCCATCTCTACCGTGGTATTGGCCACCGCCACGTCGAGCAGATCGATCCGCCGGTCCTGCCAACGGGCGCCCGCGTCCGACGCGCCTTCAGCGATGCCCCGCATCTCTTCAAGGATTTCGCGGTCAAAACCGCGCAGGAAGAGGGCGTTGGCGGTGGTGCGATAGTCCTCCCAGCGGTCCTTCGAGCCTAGAACTGCAGCGCAGCGCTCGAGGTACTCGGGAATCTCGCGCGCCATCAGGTGGCCGTGCTGGTAACCGCGTTCGTAGGGCTGGCCTTCGATGTGAAGATAGATCCAACCGGCCGCGGGGTAGCGGTAGGCGGGGCCAAAAGTCTGCACGGCGTCTCGCGCCGGCCACTCGTCATTGGACGAGGGAATCTGATCGACGCGCACGCCTTCGAACCACGCTTTACCGCGGAATGATCCGCCATTGCCGGCCGTGAGCAGCACCTGATCTTCGCTGCGGCTCGCCACAAACTGGAGGCTCAGCCGCGTCCACGCCTGGGTGCCGCCAAGTGACGCCGAATGGACGTCGAAGGGCATGGACGCCATGGTCAGCGTGGCGCCGGTCGCGATCGGAGAGCGGTCGAGATCGCGCACTTCGAGGCCTTCAGTTCGGACCCAGCCGCTCAGCTCGTAGCGCTCGCCCATCGTGAGCGCAACCGGCGCCAGACGAACGCAAGCATCCTGATAACTGGCGGAACTCGCATCCCGCTCCAGACGAAGCGACTTAAGGCCGTCGTGCAGGACGGCCGCATCAGGCGTAGCAGAACCGCGAGCGACGGTCCAGCCGTGCTTGTCGAATGACGATTGGTAAACGGGCGTGGCGGCTTGAGCCAGGGCGGCAGTAAGACTCACGATCGCAAGAAAAAAGCGGCTGGCATGATGAGGCATTGGACTCCTCCCGTCCCCATTGTCGATTGTTGGCTGGCGATTGTCGATAGAAAAAGGCGTTCTCCGGCGGCGCAGAGACTGTCAGGCAAGAGGCCTTGCGCCGGAGCTGGCGAACTTACTTCTGCCCGGTTAGGCTTCGTCGGCTGACGGTCCGTAGATCGCCGGCACCGGAATGTTGTTCAGCCGCAGATAAACGCCGAGCTGGGCGCGATGGTGAACGGTGTGATTGAAAACCCAGGCCCGGAGAATAGCGAGGCGAGGCTGAGTGAACAGAACCGTCCCGCCTGAGAGCAGCGACCACGGCGCCGCGAGTTGCTCCTCAGTCGTGCGGCCTATGAGAGCGCGCCCCGTAGTCACGTTCTTATCGAATAGATCCAGTACCTCCTGCTGGGAACCGAGGAAACGGGGCTGGTGCTGGGGTTCTCCGGGTGGGGCAATATCGAGGGATTCCTGTCCCAAGGTCTCGATTGTCCACGCGGGAATTTCGGCCAAGTGGGTGGCGAGCCGGCCCATCGTCATGGATTTCTCGTGCGGTCTCCAATCCAGGCGGTCATCGGGAACACGCTGCAACGATCTCCGGGTCTTGGCCATCTCCTCGTCGAACTCGCTAAGAAGAGCTTTAATGATCAATCTATTGCGCCCCCTTTCCCCAAACTTACGATTCCAGTTTGATTTGATTGTAGGGCGGAAGGCCTCGCCCGGCAATGGCAGCCCTTCAACGTGCCTGAACGATAGAGGACTTTGCCGTGCAGGATTTCGGCACTAATCCAAACTAAGTGGTCGGGAACCAGGACACAAGAAGTCCAGCTCAATGATTCATTTGAGTCGCCGCCCTTAAAGTAAAACCTGTCGATGCCAGTTGAACCCAGGAATCAATGAATCGATCTGCTTAGATAATCCCTGTTCACATTGCGCCTGCCTCGCGCCATCAGCTTGCGGGCCGCGGCCTCTGAAGCGATGCCTCCCCGGGCGCCAAGCTTAGTGGAATTGAGCGCCGCCATGGCGTTTGAAAACTCCAGGCTCTCCTTCAAGCTCCAGCCACGCACCAAGGCGTACACAAAGGCTCCGTGGAAAACATCGCCGGCGCCCGTGGTGTCCACCGCCTCAATGCGGAATCCGGGTGAGTAATGGAAGCGGCCTTCGGAGTAGACCAGGGCGCCGTCGCGGCCTAGCGTTATCCCTACCAGACGGCCGCGCGACTCGCCAGCCAGGCGTTCCAGGGCGCGGAAGGGATCGCGCTCCCGGGTGGCCGGAGCAATGAAGTCGGAAGACGCGATCAGGTAATCGATCAGCGGAATGAGGCGCTCAAGGCCGGGAGATACGGTGTCAACGTCAGCCAAAATCGGGATCCTCCTGCGCCGCGCCAGGCGAGCCAAGCGGATGCTGGCGGCCAGATCGGAAGCGTCCAGGTGCACGGCTTGCGCGCCTTCCAAAACCTGGGGAGGCATGTCTGCGGGTCTCAAATCCAGTCGAGGATCGCGCTCCCAGAGCACCACCCGCTCTCCGGTTGTCGCGTCCAGCAGGATGTGTGAAACCCTGCTGTGGGCGCCCCGCACTCGCCTGAAGTAGCTCAGGTCCAGCTTCTCACGGCGCAGGCTCGCGACCTGAAACCGTCCAGCCTCATCTTCGCCGACTGAGCTGAGGTACCTCACCCGAAGCCCGAGCCGCCGGCAGGCGACAAGCGCCGTGGCCACAGACCCTCCGGCGAGCCGCGTCACCGCTTCAATGCGCTCCTTACCGCCGGGGGCAGGGAAGACTTTCACCCGCATTACGATGTCAGTGGCGTTCTCCCCAACCCCGACCACCTCGGCCTTGTTTCGGTCCACCAAGCCCTCCTCGTGACGCGCTACTGTACACGAAAGCAGGAGCCAGAAGCCAGAAGCGTGATGGTCGAAGGTGGAAGGCAAGAACTACAACGGCTAGAAACAGGTTCAAGAACGGCGGGGCGGGCGCCGGGGGGGTATTCCACAGGAGCGTCTGATAATTATTTGGGGGCTTGCCGCGAGTTAACATAATCAAATTTCCACAAAACTGCCGAATCTTTCCACAGAGGCCCCCTGCTCCCCTACGCTTTCTGCTTGCAGGCCGCTCTCTTCTGGCTCCCGACTTCCGCTTTGTGATAACTTGAGAAGTTGTCGGCGCGTCGACATTCGCGATGCCCCTCGTTGAAACCGAAGCGATCGTGCTCAGGTCTTATCGGCTCGCCGAAGCCGACAAGATCGTTTCGATCTTTACCCGGCTGATGGGCCGGGTGCGCGCCGTAGCCTCGGGGGCGCAACGCACCAAGTCACGCTACGGCGGGACCCTTGAGTCCCTGGGCTATGTCCGGCTCTGGTTTTACGAGCGCGAAAATCGTGATTTGGTGCGCCTGAACTCGGTGGAAATCATCGAATCGTTTTTTGACTTGCAGAAGGATTATGCCGTTCACCTGGCGGGCCAATATCTGGTGGAAGTCAGCGAGAGGCTCCTGCCGGAGCGCGAGGCCAGCGAGCGCACCTTCAGGCTCCTGTTGGCGGTCCTTCGGAACCTGAAGCGCTTCCGGGAGGTCGACCGGCCGCTCGCTTACTTCAACTACTGGATTCTGCGCTTGGGCGGCTTTCTTCCCGACCTCACGCATTGCTCAGGTTGCGGCCGGATCTTCGAGGACGAGACGGTACACTACGCTGCGGCCCTGCCCGGGCTCTATGGGCGGGAATGCCGGCAGCAACTGTCAGCGGCCGCCGGTACCATTGCTTCCAGAAGCGTAGCCGAGGTTCAGGCCGCCTGCGCAATGCCGCTTGATAACTGGATGATAGCTCCGTACAAGCCTCATGGAATTAATCAAGTACGGGATTGTTTTGAATCGATGGTTGAAGCACAAACGGAGCGAAAGCTGGTCACAAGGAGCTTGCTCGCGGAAGTGACGCAGGAAACGAGGCTACCATGAGAGGTCAAAGAACCTTTTTCATTCTGGCGCTGATCATGTTCGGCGTCGCCGTGCTGCGCTGGTTCATGAAAGGCTGGATGGACTCGCTTGGCTTGCCGGAGCTCCTGGGATCGTTTCTCTCCAGCATCACCATCGTGGCCCTCGTGGGGCTGGTCGTCTTCTTCGCGAGCGAGGGCCGCTCGCCGCAGCCGCGGTACTGGCGGGCCGGAACCTGGTGGATCGCTCTCGCCGCCTGGTCGCAGATCCTGGTAATCGCGGGTATTCTCCTCGCAGCCCGCACCGGCGCATCGACCTACTATTCAGAAATGGTCGCGGCTCACCGGGAGCTTCCGCCGGTCCAGCACGCCCTCTCGCATGCCGCGGCCTTCGTTTTCGTAGGCGGAGTCGGGTTGCTTCTGGGTTGGCTGGTTTATTGGGTGGCGAAGCGCGGTCGGCAGCCTCAGATCGTGAGGCCGGCTAGAAGCTGAGGTTTTTCCGCCTTGCGAGAATCTCCCGGGTCAGGAATGCATACCTTGAATTTTCAGGACATGATGGCCGCGCTCAGCCGCTTCTGGGCCAACCAGGGCTGCGTGATCGCTCTGCCTTACGACCTGGAAGTGGGCGCGGGCACGATGTGTCCGGAGACTTTTCTGCGCGTTCTGGGCCCGGATCCCTGGAAGGTGGCATATCCTCAGCCCTCGCGGCGCCCGGCGGACGGCCGCTACGGCGAGAATCCAAATCGGCTGCTGAAACATACCCAGATGCAGGTGATTCTGAAACCGCCGCCGGCCGACATTCAAGACCTCTATCTCCGCAGCCTTGCAGAGCTGGGCATCCGCCTTCGGGACCACGACATCCGCTTCGAAGAGGACAACTGGGAAGCTCCAACGCTCGGCGCCTGGGGAACCGGTTGGCAAGTGATGCTGGATGGGCTCGAGATCACCCAGTTCACTTACTTCCAGCAGTGCGGCGGCCTCGACCTTGATCCCGTCAGCGCCGAGATCACTTATGGGCTCGAGCGTATTGCAGCGTTTCTGCAAGACGTGCCATCGGTCTACGATATCCGCTGGAGCGATCAGCATACCTACGGCGAGATCAGGCTTCAAGAAGAGCTTGAACTTTCGGTTTATGACTTTGAAGCGGCCTCGCCGGAGGTCTGCCGGACCTTGCTCGACACCTACGAAGGCGAGTGCCTGAGGCTGCTGGGCTCCTACAGGGATTTCAGTGCCCGGCGTTTTCCTTTACGTAAGGCTTACGAACTTTGCCTGAAGTGCTCGCACTTATTTAACATCCTTGACGCCCGCGGCGCCATCAGCGTCACGGAGCGGGTGGCCCTTATCGCCCGCATCCGGAGAATGGCGGTCGGCGTGGCCAGGATCTACGTGAGCCGCATGCAGCCGGCGGAGGGGCTTGAACCGGTCGGGGAGGTTCAGCCGGCATGAGGGACGATTCTGGAAAGGTCGAAAGCCGGGAAGCGGCGGTCCTAGCATCGATTCCCGAGCTACTGGAAGCGCCCGGCCTTGGCGCCGCTCATTTCGCCGGGCCCGGTGAGTCCGATGCGACACTTCCAGTATTACTTGAAATAGGGTGCGAAGAAATTCCCGCCCGTTTCCTGGTTGACGCCGAGCGTCAACTCGGAGAGCGGTTGGAGAAAGCTCTGGTCGAGGCGCGCCTGGTCAGGCAGGAGGCAGGCGCTGTCGCGGTTGCGGCGACCGAGCCTGGACAACGGCAGCGCCGCGCAGCGAAGCCACCTGATAAATCCCGATCTCGCGTGAAGACCTTTTCGACGCCACGACGCCTGATCGCGCATGTTGGCTCGCTGCTGGTGAAGCAGCCCGACCAAACCGAGGAAGTGACTGGGCCCCCGATCAAAGTGGCCTTCGATGCCGAGGGCAAGCCGACCCGCGCCGCCGAGAGTTTCGCCAGCAAGAATGGTGTAGAAGTTAAAGATCTACTTCACGTGGAGACAGCGAAGGGACTCTATTTGGCGGCAAAGAAAATGACGATCGGGCGCGCCGCAGTTGAAGTTCTGGCGGACCTTCTCCCCAAAGTCATTGCCGGCATGACGTTCCCAAAGAGCATGGTTTGGGAAGAGACGGGAGTGCGCTTTGTCCGCCCGATCCGATGGATTGTCGCCCTGCTTGGAGAAGGTGACCAATCGAAGATCATTCCTTTTGAGGTGGCGGGTGTGAAGTCGGGCAACATTACCCGGAGCCATCGCCTCGCTCGCAAGCCGCAGGTGGCGGTGACAGGCTTCAAGGACTACACTAACAAATTGCGCCGCGGCCATGTGGAAATCGATCCCGAGCGGCGTCGCAGGCGGGTTCGTCAACAGATTCAAAAGTTGCTCGCAAGCGATACTCCTGAGCTGGTTTCGAGCTTAGAACCAGAAGCGTCACCACTCGCTCCTTATGCGGATGTTTCGGCGCCGATTCCCGAGAACCGGGCCCCGGTTTCCAATCTCGTTCCCGATGCCGATCTCGAAGGCTGGGTGGTTGCATCTACCGAGTGGCCACAACCGATCCTGGGCAGCTTCGAACAGCGCTTCCTGGAGCTCCCGCGCGAGATCTTGATCACAGTTATGCGGGACCACCAGAAGTACTTTGCGCTGGAGCCGGCAGGGAGCGATGGAGAATCTGGGGCAGGTCCCGAGTCCAGGGATGGTGGCCTGATGCCGAGTTTTGTCACCATGCTTAACGTCCCCGGCGATCCGCAAGGAATCATCCGGCGGGGGCACGAGCGTGTCCTGACGGCGCGCCTGGAAGATGCCGGGTTTTTCTGGCACGCCGATCAGAAGATTCCGTTGCCCGACCGCGTGGCCTTGCTGGAACGGGTGACGTACCACGACAAGCTCGGCAGCTATGCCGACAAGATCAGACGCACGCGCTCGATAGCAGAGTTTATTTGCGCAGAACTTGAGAGCGAAAATCAGTTAAACCCAGGGCAAAAGGGACATGCGCTGCGGGCGGTCGAGTTGTGCAAGTGCGATCTCACTACTCAGATGGTTCAGGAGTTCACGGAAATCCAGGGCATTGTGGGAGGGCTCTACGCCAAAGCTCAGGGCGAGCCGGACGAAGTTTGGCAGGCCATCTACGACCACTACAAGCCCGTGAACCTGGACGACCGGTGCCCGCGGTCCGTGGTGGGCGCCGTGGTCTCGCTCGCCGACAAGCTCGACGCGGTTATCGGGGGGTTTTCGGTTGGCCTCGAACCGACGGGATCGAGTGATCCGTTCGGCTTGCGCCGGGCAGGGAATGGAATCGTGAAGATCGCGACCGAGGCACTGCCTGGCCTTGATCTTTACAATCTGGCGAGCAGGGCTCATCAAGAGATTGAGCCGATTCTGTCAAGCCGGGTCGCGGGTGGATGGAAACAGATCGAGAGTTTCTTATCGGAGCGTTTGGCCTTCTACCTTGAGGCCGTGGCTGGCTTGAAGTATGACACGATCCGCGCTGTTCTCAGTCCAGAGGTTTCCCATAGCTGGAATGTGCCTTCCAGAGTTCTAGAACGGGCCAAGGCGCTCGAAGCGGCACGCAAGTCTGCGGATTTCCAAGCTCTGGCAGCCGCCGCCAAGCGCACGCGCAACATCCTGACCAAGTCCGCAAAGCCGGAGGATTTTGGGGCGCGGATGCCAGTGAGTGCGGAGCTGCTCAGGAGTCAAGAGGAGCGCGAGCTTTATTCCGCGTCTGAGGCGGCGCGGGCGGAACTCGCAGTCCTTGAGTCGGGCTCCGATTGTAAGGCTGCCTTCCACCGTCTGGCGAAATTGCGGCCGGCCGTAGACCAGTTCTTCGACAAGGTCATGGTGATGGACCCCGATCTGGCGTTGCGTGCAAATCGCCTGCGGCTGCTGAGCGATCTGGACACATTGGCGTTCCGCCGCTTCGCCGATTTGTCCGAACTGGAGGCGGCCGTGGCGCCGGATTCCTAATCAAAACCGGATTAGCGCTGGACCCGCTGCAAGCTGTGATTTGTCTTAGAATCAGGCACTAGGGCGCTGAGCCTCATCAAACACACTAGAATTTGTCGGCGTGTCGACATGAAAAGCGTTGGGCAGTGATGGTTGTCGGGTTTTCAGTCCGGACGATCATTGAGGTTTTACCCGCGTCAGGCGGCGGACTGATGGATTCGTGAGAACGGAAAATTCAGAACCGGCAACAGGGAACTGAAAACTCGAAGCTAAAAGGAGTCACCCTACATGGACAAATACGTCTACTTTTTCGGCGACGGCAAGGCTGAAGGCAACGGCGGCATGAAGGACGTGCTCGGCGGTAAGGGTGCAGGCCTCGCGGAGATGACCAATGCCGGCCTGCCGGTCCCGCCCGGCTTCACCATCGCGACTTCAGCCTGCCGGCTTTACTTCGAGAGCGGCAACAAGATTCCCGACGCCATCACGAAGGAATATTCCAAGACCCTTGACCGGCTCGAGAGCACAGTGAAGCTGAAGCTGGGGGACCCCGCCAACCCGCTGCTGGTGTCAGTTCGTTCGGGCGCGAAATTCTCCATGCCCGGCATGATGGACACCATTCTGAATCTCGGCATGAACGATGAGATCGCCGAGGCCTTCGCGCAAAAGTCTGGCAATCCGCGCTGGGCCTACGACAGCTACCGGCGCTTCATCCAGATGTTCGGCAATGTCGTGCTTGAGATCGACAAGAGCGAATTCGAGCACGTTTTCGACGGCCAGAAGGCGAAGCGCCGCACTAAACTGGATACGGACCTCACGCCCGAGGACCTCAAGCAAGTGATTGCGGCCTACAAGAAACTAGTGCTGAAGAAGACGGGGGAGGCCTTTCCACAGGAACCGCGCACCCAGCTTGCCATGGCGGTGGAAGCTGTGTTTCGTTCCTGGTATAACCCCCGGGCGGCTACTTATCGCCGCATGAACCGGATCGCCGACGATCTCGGCACGGCGGTAAACGTTCAAGCCATGGTCTTCGGCAACATGGGAGAGACCTCGGGCACGGGCGTCGGCTTTACGCGCAACCCCGCCACCGGCGCCCAGGAGTTTTATGGCGAGTTTCTGATGAACGCCCAGGGCGAGGACGTGGTGTCCGGGGTCCGCACGCCGGTACCCATCACCGAACTCGACAAGATCAATCCCGATGCCTACAACAAGCTGCGCGAAATCACCACGCGCCTCGAACAACACTACCGCGACGTTCAGGACTTCGAGTTCACCATCCAGGAAGGGAAGCTGTACATGCTGCAGACACGCAGCGGCAAACGCACCGGTCCGGCGGCGGTGAAGATCGCGGTGGACATGGTGAAGGAAGGCCTGATCAGCGCGCGAGAAGCGATCGAGCGCGTGGAGCCGGAGCAGCTCAATCAGTTACTGCACCCCGTCCTTGACGAGTCGAAAGGGCTGAACGTCATCGCGACGGGCTTACCCGCATCGCCCGGAGCGGCCGTCGGACACGTGGTCTTCACGGCCGACGATGCCGTGGAGCAGGGGAAGAAGTGGCCTGTGATCCTGGTGCGCGGCGAAACCGTGCCGGATGACATCCACGGCATGGAAGTAGCCCAGGGCATTTTGACCTCGCGTGGCGGCATGACGTCCCACGCCGCCGTGGTTACGCGCGGCATGGGCAAGCCTTGCGTGGCTGGCGCCGGGGACTGTGAGGTCGACGAGAAAAGGAAGCAGCTGCGCGTCGGCAAGCAGGTAGTCAAGGAAGGCGACTGGATCGCCTTGGATGGCGCCACTGGCCGCGTTGTCCTCGGCCAGGTTCCCACCAAGGAGCCTGACCCATCGAGCGGGGACTTCGCCGAGTTCATGAAGTGGGCTGATGAGCACCGGAAGTTGGGCGTGCGCGCCAACGCTGACATCCCTCGCGACGCCATTGTGGCTCGCAAGTTCGGCGCTGAAGGAATCGGGTTATGCCGCACGGAGCACATGTTCTTCGCCCAGGATCGACTGCCGCACATGCAGCGTGTGATCATGGCCTGCAAGTTCACTCCCAGCTCGGCGGAGCTAAGAGAAACTATCGAGAAGGAAAGAGATCCGGAGAGAGTTTCTGACCTCAAGAAGCAATTGAAGGAAGTTCTCGGCTATGAGAAGGAGCGGCGCGCCGCCCTGGCCAAACTCCTGCCCATGCAGCGCAAGGATTTCTTCGGGCTCTTCAAGGCCATGCACGGGCTGCCGGTGACCATCCGCACCCTCGATCCGCCGCTGCACGAGTTCCTGCCCAAGCGCGAGCAGCTTATGGTCGAAGTCGCGGTCCTGGAGGCCACGGGCAAGAAGGGTGCAAAGCTCAGCCACGCCAAGAAGATGCTGGAAGTTGTTGAGGGATTGCATGAGTTTAATCCGATGCTTGGGCTGCGCGGTTGCCGGCTCGGCATCCTCTATCCCGAAATCACCGAGATGCAGGCTCGTGCCATCTTCGAGGCGGCTTGCGACTGCAAGAAACAGGGAATCGACGCCAAACCCGAGATTATGATTCCGTTGGTCGGCGACGTGAAAGAACTGGCCTTGCAGAAGGAGATCGTTAACAAAGCCGCCCGGGAGGCTTTCGCGAAGAAGGGCATCGAGGTGGAGTATCTTGTGGGCACCATGATCGAACTGCCGGCGGCCGCGCTCTCAGCCGAAGAGGTTGCGACCGAAGCCGAGTTTTTCAGCTTCGGCACCAACGATCTCACCCAGACCACCTTTGGCCTCTCCCGCGACGATTGCGCTAAGATCATTGCGGTTTACGTGAAGCAGAAGATCTGGCCGGCCGATCCCTTTGCGGTGCTCGACCCCAAACGCGTCGGCCGTCTCCTGAAGTTGGCTACCAACGAAGGCCGCCAAGCCCGGGTCAACCTGAAAGTGGGGATCTGCGGGGAGCACGGCGGCGACCCGGCTTCGATCGACGTCTGCGCCGACGCGGGTCTGAACTACGTAAGTTGCTCGCCCTATCGCGTGCCGATCGCGCGCCTGGCGGCTGCTCAGGCAGCCTTGAAGCGTGAGACGGTCGCCGAGACCAAGAAAGAGCCGAAGAAGATGTATTCCACGGCATAAGAGCATTGACGAGTGACAAGTGACTGCTCCTTTCCAACGAATGCGTCAGGGTTCACGAGACTTCGAGTAGAGGTTGAATATTTGTCGGCGCGCCGACAATCGAAATTTGGGACTGTTTCGGAGGCAACCTTGAAGGAGATCGAAATCGAGATTCGCACCCCGGATGGAACCGCCGCCGCCGTTCTTTATGCCCCTGACAGTGCCGCGCCCGACGTGATCTTTCTCACCGACATTGGAGGGATTCGCGCCTCGCAACGCGCGATGGCGCGCCGAATTGCCGCGGAAGGCTACACCGTGCTCCTGCCCAATATCTTCTATCGCACCGGAAGGCCGCCGCTGTTCGATTTCCCGGTCAATTTCGGCGAAGAGCGGACCACTAAACGGCTCGGCGAGCTCTCAGGACCGCTCAGCCCCGACGCCGTGAGTCGGGATGCTGAGGCCTACGTCGACGCCTTATCGAATCAGGATTCGGTGAGCCTCGGAGGCATGGGCGTGGTCGGGTTCTGCTTCTCGGGAGCCATGGCGATGCGCATGGCGGCGGTGCGCCCGGAGCGGATCGCCGCAGCCGCGTCATTCCATGGCGGTCGGCTGTACACCAACGACCCGGCGAGCTCTCACCTCCTCCTGCCGCGAATCAAGGCCCGCCTCTACTTCGGGCACGCGGTCGAGGATCGCAGCATGCCGGCCGATGCGATCGAGCACCTCGATAGCGCGCTGGCCGCCTGGGGCGGCGAGTACGAAAGCGAAGTTTACGAAGGCGCGCGTCACAGTTGGACCGTACCGGACAGTCCCGTCTACAACCAGCCACAAGCCGAGCGCGCATTCGCGAAGCTGGCGGACTTGTTCAAGAAGAGCTTGAAGTAAATGCAGAGAGACGCTGCGACCGTATTCACTATGAACAGGCGGCGTCACCGGACGGCGAGCATCGAATCGCCCCAGAATTCAGGCGATGAACGACGAGACGCCCTTAAGCTCTGAAGGGTTGTAGGCACGGGTTATGCGAGCCGCGAAAATAACCTGAGAAATCCTAATGCTTCACCTTAACAACTGTCGAAGCGCCGACATTGACAAGTGGAGAATTCTGATTTGTGCGCAAGCCGAAGCAATCGCGGGCGAAAACGCGACTTGATTCCCGTGGACTTTTCGGAGAGAGCCGGTTCTCCAACGCGGCGATGTGGAGCTTCGGGTGGCCGTCGTACTAATCTGCTGGAACGCCGCGGAGGGCAGGGAACGCGCCCTGACTTTGCGGCGGGCTGGATTTAAAGTAACACTTGAGGTTGAGCCGCGCCAGGGACCCGCCATCCTGCGCCGGCTGCGCGAAGCCCCGCCGGACGCCGTGGTGATCGACCTCAGCCGTCTCCCCATGCAGGGCCGCGACCTCGCGGTGGCCGTCCGGACCGCCAAGCAGACCCGTCACCTGCCGCTGGTGTTTGCCGCCGGTGAACCCCCTAAGGTGGAGCGAGTCCGGCAGATGCTGCCTGACGCCGGCTATACTCCGTGGTCCGGCGTGGCCGCGGCTGTCAAGCTTGCGATCGCAAAGCCAAGCCGGAATCCAGTGGTTCCAAGTTCCAATCTGGCCGGGTATTCGGGCACGCCGCTGCCCAAGAAACTTGGAATCAAGCGGAGTTATTCCATAGCATTACTGAATGAACCTGAGAACTTTGTTGAATTATTGGGCGAGCTTCCTGAGGGCGTGCAATTCACCCGCCGCCTCGCTCCCGGAACCAAGCTTGGCATCTGGTTCGTTCGCTCCGCCGCCGAGCTTTGCTCGCGGGTTGACTCTATTGCAGTGGCTCTGGGCGGAACTGCTCACCTTTGGATCTGCTGGGCCAAGCGCACTTCGCCCCTGGCCACCGATGTGAACGAGAATGCCGTGCGCACGGCGGGACTCGCGGCAGGGTTGGTCGACTACAAGGTGGCCGCCATTGACGCCGACTGGTCGGGGCTGCTGTTTGCGCCGGGCCGCCATCAGGTCAAGTAGAGGAATAGGGCACCGCGACCTTGGCGCTTGTCATCCGGCAGGCAGGATGCCCTCGTACCAAGGGGAGGCCTTTAATCTTCTGTTCGCTGACGGAAAAATACTATCTATCGCTTGAAGATGTCGGCGCGTCGACATTATGAATAGCATTGCCATCGAGACCGAATCGCTCTCGCGCCGCTTCGGCGAGCTTGAGGCCGTGCGCCAAGTCAACTTACGCGTCGAGGCTGGACAGTTCTACGGCTTCTTAGGTCCGAACGGCGCCGGGAAGTCGACCACCATCAAGATGCTTACCGGCCTGCTGGAGCCCTCCTCGGGCTGCATTCGCGTGCTGGGACTCGATCTTGGCCGCGACCCCCTTGAAGTGAAGCGGCAGATCGGGGTGGTGCCGGAGGGCATGGCCCTCTTCGATCGCCTTACCGGACCTGAGTACCTCAATTTCGCCGGCCGCATGTATGGGCTCGACCGCATCACCGCCGCCGAACGCGCGCGCGAACTGCTCGAGTTCATGACGTTGGCCGATCGCCCCAAAACCCTGATCGTGGACTATTCGCACGGCATGAAGAAGAAGCTGGCGCTGGCTGCAGCGGTGGTCCACGGACCCAAGGTGCTCTTCCTCGACGAGCCCTTCGAAGGCGTGGACGCGATCGCGGCCGGCGCGCTCAAGGCGATGCTGAATCGCATGATCGCACGCGGCGCCACCATTTTTCTGACGTCGCACGTACTCGAGATCGTGGAGCGGCTTTGCAGTCACGTGGGCATCATCCACCAGGGTGCGCTCGTGGCGCAGGGGTCGATCGAAGAACTGCGCTCGGGCGTCGAGGCCCGCCATCACGCCGGGCGCGATCCGGGCGCGCGACTCAGCCTGGAGCAGATTTTCCTCGACATCGTGGGTGGGGAGCGCGAAACTCCCCCGGAGCTTTCATGGCTGGAGTGAATTGCCTGGAGAATCAGACGGCGGACCAACTGCGGTTGATCGCGGGCCTGCGCTGGCGCATCTTCGTAAACCTGCTTCGCACCCGGCGAGGCAAGGCTGATCTGGCTGGACGCGCGGTGGCGGGTTCTTTCATCGGCTGCGGCGCCCTGGGGATCGGGGTTCTGCTGGCGGTGGGAAGCTGGGCGGGCTTTCATCAGAACATTCCGCTGCTTCTGCCGGCGGCGCTGTGGTTCGTCTTTCTGGCGTGGCAGTTGCTTCCTGTTTTCATCACCGGTTTCGGCGCGCAAGCCGATTCCAGTTTGCTGCTGCGCTTTCCGCTTCGCTATTCCGCGTTCGTCGCGCTCACACTGGCATATGGCCTCGCGGATCCTGTTACCGTGGCGGCGCTCTTTTGGCTGGTGATGATTCTTGCCGGGATTGCGGTGGCAGCGCCGGGCGCGTTGCTGTGGGCGATTCCTGCGCTCTTCTTGTTTTCCATCGTGAACCTGCTGCTAAGCCGTGCCGTGTTTGCCTGGCTCGATCGCTGGCTGGCCCGGCGCCGCACGCGGGAGATCCTGGGAATCGGTTTCTTTGTCCTGATGATGAGCTTTCAACTGATCAGGCCCCTCAGCGAGCGCTGGGGCAAGCGTGCGGTGCCTACACTGGCGCGTTTGACGCCCATAGAGCGGCCGTTTCCTCCGGGGCTGGCCGCCTACGCCGTCCAATCAGGCCACAACGGCGCTGCGGCGCCTGCGCTTCTCGGGCTGGGCGGCCTTCTGGCCTTCGCCAGTGGCTTCGGCTGGCTGCTCGGCATTCGCTTGCGAGCTCAGTACCGCGGCGAGAACCTGAGCGAAGCGCAACGGGAGCAAGCGGGCCGCGAGACCACAAGCGTGCATCGCAGTTGGCAGCTCGCCGGACTTTCACCGGTTTTGGCTGCTCTCGTCGAAAAGGATCTGCGGTATCTACTTCGGAATACGGCCCAGTACTTGAACCTGGCGGTTCCGTTGATCCTGGTTTTCGTTTTCGGCCTCAACGGTGGGACGCGCGCGCGGCGTTCCATCTTGGGCGGGGCAGCTTTCTTCCCTATCAGCGTTGGTTACTGCCTGCTGGTTTTATCGAACCTCGTCTACAACAGTCTCGGGTACGATGGCGCCGGCGTGGCCATGCTGTTTGCGGCCCCCGTGCGCTTCCGGGATGTGCTGCTCTCAAAAAACCTGCTCCACGGCCTGCTCATTTCAATCGAAATCCTGTTGGTGTCGATCCTGGTATCGGTCCTGACAGGGCCTCCGCCTCCACTGACCGTCGTTCTGACGCTGGCCGGCGCGCTGTTCGTGATTCTGCTCAATTTTGCCGCGGGCAATCTCCTGTCGCTCTACTTTCCCCGTCGGCTCCAGTTTGGCACCATGCGCCGCCAGAACCAGTCGGGTGTCGCTGCGCTCACGATGTTCCTCGTGCCCGGGACGGCGATGGGTGTGGCAACCGGCGTCTACGGGCTCTGCCGTTGGGCAGGGCACGCGGAATGGGCGGTCTTGGCGTTGCTCGGTCTCGCGGGAGTCTCGTTCGTGGTCTATCAGCGGGTGCTCGCCGCGTCCTGTGCGATTGCCGGCCGGAAGCGAGATGTCATAATGGAAGAGTTATGCAAAGGATAGGACTTCAGCTTGTCACCATTGCATTGTGTCAGAGACTTCAAGGACTACTTTAATGAAGACCGCCAACCGACCCACTCGCAGAGCCAGCTCTGCGGCTTCTAAGTTTTACCCTCGGTGTCCTTCACCTTAATCTTGAAGACGTATGCGTAATCGTTAGGCTTCGTGGGGGGGCGTTGGATGCGCAGAGAATCCTCGGTCAGCACCCAATCGAGCTTCTTGTCGACGCCCAGCAGTTGCACGTGGTCGATCGACCATTGCGGCAGGCCCGCGACCGTGCCGGATCCGAGCGACTTGAGGGCGACTTCCTGTTCCGGCCACGCCAGAGTAATCGCGTAAACCGCATCCGGAGTTTGCGTGTAACGCACGTCTTGACCCGTGAACTGCGGCTCGCCCTTTTCGCCGAATTGTCCGGCCTGGTACTGCGCCGGACCCTCGCCATACATCATCCCGAATGGACGCGTTCCGTAGATGGCTTCGCCGTTCACGGCCAGCCATTCACCGATGCCGCGCAAGGTCTCGACGGCAGGCTCGGGAATGCGTCCATCGGGCATGGGTCCGACGTTGAGCAGAAGACAGCCGTTCTTGCTGACGATGTCCACGAGTTCGCGCACGATCTCGCCGGAAGTCTTGTAGCGGTCGTTCTGAATGTAACCCCAGGACTCCCAACTCACCGAAGTATCGGTCTGCCAGGGATACTTGACGACGCCATCTAGCAGTCCGCGCTCAACATCAAGTACTGCGGTTTGAGCTGGATACGCCTCATGTTTATAGTTCAACACGACCCCGCGCTGCCACAGCTCAGCCCGATTATAATAGTAGGCGGCAAAGGCCTTGCGGTAGGGTTCGTACTCGGGCCCTTCGAAGCAGAAGTCGAACCACATCAAGTCCGGCTGAAACTGGTCTACAATCTGAAGCGTGCGCGAATACCAGTCCTGCAGATATTCCACCGGCACTGTCTGGCGCAGTTCGTCCCCCCTGCCAAGCTTCACCAGCGGCGTCGGCGCGTGCGGCGTTCCATAGAGACCCGAAAAATGCTGGTTGCTGGTATCAAAGTCCTTCTCGAAGGTGTAATAGGACCAGTTGAAGGCTCGATGTGAGGAGACACCCAACTTCAATCCCTGCTCGCGAATGGCGTGTGCGAGTTCACCTACTACATCACGGTGTGGGCCCATCTTGGCAGCGTTCCAGTTGGTGAAAAGGCTGTCGTACATGGGGAAGCCGTCGTGATGCTCACCCACGGGAACCACATATCTGGCGCCTGCCTTCTTGAAGAGGTCGGCCCAACCGGCCGGATCCCACTGCTCGGCCTTGAACATGGGAATAAAATCCTTGTAGCCGAACATGGACTGCGGTCCCCAGTGCTCCTCGTGCCACTTGAAGCAAGGGTCCTCGCGGCGGTACATCAGCCGTGGATACCACTCGCTCGAGTACGCCGGAACCGAGTAGACGCCCCAGTGCAGGAAGATTCCGAACTTGGCGTCGCGATACCAGTCCGGGACCCGGTATTGGCTGAGCGATTCCCAGGTGGGCTGGTACTTCACCGGGAGGTGCGCCGCACCCACGGCTTCCCCGGCATCCTTCGCCTGCCGGGCCCAGAATCGGCGCGGCGAGGCCATGCCGGCTGCTGCCCAACCCGCCACGCCCAAGGCGGCTTCTTGCAGGAATTTGCGTCTCGGTTTCAAGAAGTTCATTAGATGACCTCCGGGCCACTTAGCTCTCTAGTGAGGCCGCGCGTGCTGTCAACGATAATCCGGCTTGGCTCCTGCTTTTCGCCGGTTGACTTCCTTATTCTTCACGTGCGGACTCGCAGCAACAAATAGATGCCGCCGGCTCCGAAGAGCACGTCCGGCGACCACGCCGCCACCGCGGGCGGAAGCTGTCCCAGGTTCCCCATGGCTTCGAACAGACTGGAGACGCTCCAGTAGACGATAGCGATGCCAATGCTGACCGCGATCCCGGTCAGCGCGCCCTTGCGCCCGGCGCTGAAGGAGAAGGGAATACCGATCAACCCCACCACAAAGGCCACCAGAGGATACGAAAACTTACGATTGAGCTGCACCGAAAGCGGCACAACGTCGAATCCGCTTTGCCGAAGCTCGCGGATGTAGCCGCGCAGTTCGACCGCGCTCATCTGTTCGGAGGTCTTCACGTCGCGCTTGAAGTACTCCGGCCGTTCGGTCAGCTCTGGCAGCGTGATCACAGCGAAAGTGCGGAAGGCGGTCACGCGTCCGCCTTGAAGATCGCGCGTCCAGCCGTCCTCCAGCACCCAGCCGGGGATGTGCGGCTCCCAGAAAGCGCGCGTGGCATAGATGCGCCGCTTCATGGCAAAGCTCGACGGATCAAACTCGAAGATGGACAGGTTCGCAAAGACGTCGTGATCGGGATCGAAAAAATGGTAGTTGTAGATCCGGCTGGATTCGCCGAAGATCCACTGCAGGGCCGGCGTGCGGTAGGTCTGCGGCGGCCGGCCTTTGATCTCGTTGCGAAAAGCGTTCTGGCGCTGATTGGTTTCCGGAAGGTACTGGTCACCGAGCACGAACATGCCCGCGCTCAGCAGGGCGCCGATCCCGAGAACCGGCAGCGATAGCCGGTACAGGCTGACGCCGACCGCCTTGATCGCGGTGATCTGGCTGGTCTTCGTCAGCAGGCTGAAGTTCACCAGGGATGCCACCAGCACACTCAGCGGCAGCATGACGTAAATCACGTAGGGGCACAGGTATCGGTAGTAGTCGAACACCAGGCCCGCAGCCGCGTGATTACGGACGATGTCCCCCAGGAGCTGAAAGAAATCAAACACCATGTAGATGCCGATGAATGTTACCAGCAGCAGCGCGAAGTAAAGCAGCCATCCCCGAATGACGTAAATGTCGAGGATTTGAAAGAATCGGTTGCCGGGTGGAGAGGCCCCTTTGGCGGATGCGCGGAGCACCACTGCAATCGGCTGGCGCTGGGGCTTGCGGCCGTGCCTGAAGCTGGCGGCAATCTCGTCAATCCAGTCGTGAAATTGCTGGACGCGTGAGCGCACGCGACGAGTCTCTTTCAGAGCCAGCGCTCCTGCCACCGCGAACACGAGGTTGGCAATCCAGAGCCCGGCTATGGGCGGTATCCGGCCCTGCTTGGCGAGGCTGAAACCGAAGGCCATCAGGATGTAGTAAACGAAAACCAGCCCGATCGTAGCCATTACGCCGACGGCTTTCCCTCCTTTGCGGCTAATCATTCCCAGTGAAATGCCGACCAGCGCCAGGACCAGCGAGGCCACCGGCAGCGCCAAGCGATAGTTGAATTCCGCTTGTGCCGCGAGGCGTTCAGAGGGACTCGATGAATGCCGAGCGAGGCGCAGCAGGGCGCCCAGAGGCTGCATGGCCGGTGAGTGCGGCTGATTGGCCGCCAGGTCCGCCGCTGGGGGCGGCAGCGGAACGTCGGTCTGGCTGAACGACGCCACCGAGTACCGCGCCGCGTCCTGCGGGTCAGTCTCGTGGGTCGCTCCGTCCTCCAGATGCAGTACCAGGCTGCCCGATCGCGGATCGCTGACGAGAGTGCCTCGTTCCGCCAGCGTCACTTTCGGCGCGCCGGAAGGATCCCGATCAGCGACAAAGACGTTGCGCCAGCGGTCGCGCGTGATGTCCTGGATATAAACGATCAGGTTCGGAAACTGCTCGATGAAGACGCGCGGCGAAATCTCGTAGGCCGCCTGGCTGTTACGAATCTGAGCCTCTTTCCGGCTCAAAGCCAGGCTCGATCGCGGAGCGAGATAGAGGCTCATGGCACTCGCGATTAGCCAGCCGGCAGCCGCGTAGGCCATCACAGGCCTTGCGAAGCGCCGCACTCCTATGCCGACTGCGCGCGCGGCGATCACCTCGCCGTCCGCGGCCAGCCGGCTGAGCCCCAGCAGCACACCCACCAGCACGGCCATGGGAATCGTCAGCACGAGAATCCCTGGCAGCGGCGCCAGAAAGAGCAATGAGATGGTCACTGAGGAGAGGTTTCGCCGGGCCACCAGCTCAAGCAAGCGGCTGATCTGCGGAATGTAAATGACGAACGTGAAAACAAGCAGGCCAATGAGCGAATGCGAAAGGACTTCTTTGAGGATGTATCGAGTCAGGATCCGCATGTTCCCTGATATCCGGCCCCATAATTGGCGGCGGTCCAGCCTGGCGGGCTCGTCGGCCACCCCGTCGTCATCATGCTAACACGCGCGATTCTTTGCCCGGAAGCATCTTTCGACGCTGATCGCCCCCACCCGTACTGATGCTGCTCTGGTTTCAGCATCAACGCCGTTACTTCCTCATCGAATTCACTGGGAGCCGAGCCAGTCAGGAATCGCGACGTCGACCGGATGAGCCCCAACCGGAATCGTGGTAATCAGAGGCAGCGTTGTGATCAGTGGCTGCGGTGATCCCTTGATCTTAAGCTTCGGGTTCATTGGGCTTGTTCCGAGAACCGCCAGGCTTGAATTCGCCGAATCGGCCACCACCAGGAAGCGCTCGTCGGGAGTCAGTGCCAGTGCGCCAGGAGAGCCTCCCACGCGAGTTGAGGCGAGCACCACTCGGTTTTGCAGATCGATGGCTTCTACAGAACCGTCGCCGGCATTGGCCACATAAAGTTTGCTCGAGTCCTTGGTCGCCACCGCCGCCGCCGGTTTTAGTCCGGCCGGCATCTCGGTTTCCACGTCATCGTGGAAGGTGTCAAGGATCGTCAGCGTGGCTGCGTCGCGGCCAAGGGCGATCAACTCGCCTCCGTCGGGCTTGAGGACGAGAGCGCCGGAAGTGGAGGCGAGTTCAATGTTGGAGAGCACCTGACGGCTTTCCAAGTCGACGGCAGAAATCTTTGGTTCCTCCGTGTCGGCGACGAACAGCTTACTGCCGTCCGGCAGCAGCGCCAGCGGCCCTGGCCCTTTGCCCACTCCAATCCAGCCCAGAGTCCGCGTGGTCCTGGTATCGATCAGAGTGAGCCGATCGCGGACGCCCTCGGAGGCAATCAGGATTTTCCCATCGGGCGTGAAGGCGAGAGCTGAAACACCCGCTCCGGTTTTGACACGCCCCGTAACGGTGCGCGCGATACCATCCACCAGGCTAACAACGCCTGTGTCGGCATTGTAAACGGCAGCCAGTTGCCCGTCCCTGGTCAGAACGAGATCTGCCGCGCTCGATCCGATGTGAATGCTGGCGGCGGTTCGGAGGCTGGGGTATTCGAGCACGCTCAGGATTCCCGAGCGGCTGAGGATCCAAAGCTCATGGGTGCCGGGCCGGGCCAGGATCTGTACAGGGTGAGACGGGACTACAATCGAGTCCGTTATTTCAAGAGTTCCGAGATTCACTGCCGTCAGCGTACTGGAGACTTCATTCACCACAAAAGCGAGGTAGGGGCGGGGCGGAGCCGGACGCTCCGTGCAAGAGCCGGCAGCGAGCGCCAGCACTAGAATGACGGCAAAGCCCCGAGGTCGAGACGTGAACCGATGAGGCTCGGATGAACCTTCGAGCAATTCGCTGTGGAGGGGGATTTCAGGCACGGATCAGTTCTGGACGGTCATCTCGGCCGCCGCCGCCTGATTCGACTACGGAAAGGGCGGTTGTCCTGCCTAGCACGGCCGCGATCGAGGTCACTTCCCGCATCAACTCGTCGAACTGGGCGGGATAGAGCGACTGGTAGCCGTCGGACCGGGCATGATCGGCGTCGGGATGGACCTCCACAATCAGGCCGTCGGCGCCTACAGCGACCGCCGCTCTCGCCAGGGGGATCACTTTGTCGCGCTTGCCGGTGCCGTGGCTGGGGTCGACGATTATCGGCAGGTGAGACACGCTTTTCACCGCCGGGATCACGGAGAGGTCAAGCGTATTACGGGTGTGGTCGGCGAAAGTGCGCACGCCGCGTTCGCACAGGATCACATTGTAGTTGCCCTCTGCCAGGATGTATTCCGCCGCCATCAGAAATTCTTCCAGGGTGGCGGAAAGACCGCGCTTCAGCAGCACCGGTTTTCTGGAGCGTCCCACGCGCTTCAGCAGCGAGAAGTTCTGCATGTTGCGCGCTCCCACCTGCAGCACGTCGGCGTATTCCTCCACCAAATCGCAGTTTTCCGGATCGATGGTCTCGGTGACGATGAGCAAGCCGAACTCGCGCCGCACTTCCGCGAGCAGCTTCAGACCTTCCTCGCCGAGTCCCTGAAAAGCATAAGGGGATGTGCGAGGCTTAAACGCGCCCCCGCGCAGCAAACGGGCGCCGGAACGATGCACGCTCCGGGCCGCGGCAAAAATCTGTTCGCGGCTCTCGACGGCGCAGGGACCGGCGATGATCGCGAGCTCGGGGCCGCCCACCGTGAGTCCGCTCTCGTGCGGCCCGACGTGCACGAGCGAATTATCGATCTTCACTTCCCGGCTCACGAGCTTGTAGGGTTTCGAGACCGGAATCGCCTCAGCCACTCCGGGAAGACTCTCGAACTCGGCCGGTTCCAGCGGTCCGGGATTGCCGGTGATGCCGACAGCGGTGCGCTGCGCGCCCGGCATGGGGTGCGGGCGGTAGCCCATCGACTCGATCTTTCGGCAGACCCCTGCGACGTCTTCTTCGGTCGCACCGGGCTTCATTACGATCAGCATGGTGGAAGCCTTACCTTAATCTACGACTGCATGAACTTCAAGTAGCCGGGCCTCTGTCTGCGGCTGGCTTGGACTCCGGCCAGAATGCGGTCATGAGCCACCCTCTTGTTTGTTGCATAGCATCCCTTGCGCCGCAGCGCTCGACTAGCTTATCCGCCCAGGGGGGAAGGAACAGTGCGCCCTACGTCGGTCGCGTATACTTACCCGTATGGCCCCAAGCGAATCCTCCTACTCGGCCGCCGAATCCCTGATGCTGCGCGGTTTCTGGTACTCGCCTCTGCGCAGCGATCAGCTCGGCAGGGGCCGCGCCCGGGGTAAAGGCGCGCTAAAGAAGTCGATGCTGCTCGGAACTCCACTCGTGATCGGGCGCGACCGCGAGGGCCGCGCATTTGCACTGCGGGACAGTTGTCCGCATCGAGGCATGCCGCTTTCGCTCGGCCACTTTGACGGGGCCGAACTCGAGTGCCACTACCACGGCTGGCGTTTTGACGTGCAAACCGGGCAGTGCCGCCTGATCCCTTCTCTTGCAGCCGATTCCAAGCTTAACGTGGAGAAGATTCGCGCCGGACACTTTGCCTGCGAAGAGCACGATGGCTACATCTGGGTGCACGTGCCCTATCCTGGCACTCGCGGAGAGCCCGAGGAGGCATGCCCGCGGCTGCCGGTCTTCGGGTCCAGGTACGTCCTCGCGCATCTCGCTGCCGACCTGCCGCTGAGCATCGACCATGGCATCATCGGCCTCATGGATCCGGCTCATGGCCCGTTCGTTCACCAGGCGTGGTGGTGGCGCAGCAAGCGCAGCATTCACGAGAAGGAGAAACACTTCGAGCCCATCCCGCTGGGCTTCCGCATGAGCGCGCACGCGCCTTCGGCCAACAGCGCCTTCTACAAGCTGCTCGGGGTTTATGGCGACACCATTACCACCACCATCGACTTCAGACTGCCGAACATTCGCCTGGAGCAGATTCATTGCGGCGACAAGTGGTTTTCGAGCCGCGCCATGGTGACGCCGGTGACCGCCGATTCCTGCCGGATCGATTTCTGCGCCGCCTGGAACGTGTTCGGCCGCGTGCCTTTCATGGCCTCGATCTTTCGTTTCTTCGGCCGCAAGTTTATCGGACAGGACCAGCGCACCATGAGCGAGCAGGCTGAAGGATTGAAGTGTAATCCTCCACTCATGTTGATTGACGATGCGGACCGTCCGGCCAAGTGGTACTTCGCGCTCAAGCAGGCTTACCTCAAGAGCCGCGAGACCGGCCAGCCTCTGGAGCACCCCATGGAGGGCCCGGTGACGCTGAGATGGCGCAGCTGAACCGATCTGCCCATCGCAGGCTGTGGGCGAGAAGCAGGCGGCCGACGGTCGGGTCCCCGTTTCACGGGATCATACCGGACCCTTCGCCACTTTGACTTTGCCCGACCTGACGGCAGCCATGAATTTTGCGTAGTCGGCCTCTGTCTGGTCCGAGTATTCGACAGCGAAGTTCAGGATCGCCTTGGTCACCTTCGAGCCTTCGCCACAGTATCCATAGATCGCGCACGCGTCACCCGAGCGAGCGTGGCCGCGCGCCAGAAGCTCTCCGGCCACCATTGCGAGGCTTGCCAGGCCGTCGTTTCGAAGCGTCTCCAGATCGATGCTGCCCTTGTGATCGTTCAGTTGCCGCACCAGGTATTCATGGCCGCCAAACGCGGTCCAGCCGAGCAGTAAGTCGGAAACAGCCTGAATCGCCTGTTGCCCGTCAACCACCCGCCGGCCTTCGTGCTTTTGCACCTGCTCCGCGAGAGAGGACGCGTAGGCTGACTTCACTTCCTGTTTGATCTGCAGGAACATCGGATCCTTTGAGCCGTTGCCTTCGAACAGCACCACATAGTCGCGCAGGCCTACGCTTCCCGTGCCCACCACTTTGAACCCCACATCGATGGGCCGGAAAAGATCGAAAAGATGCCTGCGCTCCGAGGCCAGATTATCGCGGTAGGCGCCGAGCGCAGCCAATACCTCGCCGGCCTCCTTGCCGGTTACTCGACGCAGGACCGGCGGCTGGTTCCGAAAGTGGCGTCTTCCGCCGCGGCCGGGCTCTGTAAGGCGTTTCAAAATGGCCAGCGGAGTGAAGCGCTCCGATTCCCGAACCGCCGCATTCACCGGCTCGCAACCTGCGCCCCGGTGGATGATGTGCCGGGCAACCTGCACGATGGGCGCGCGCGCGAACTCAGCCATCCATTGGCAGTAGCTCTCTGCAAAGAGCTCCACGGCTTCGCGCCGGCTGGAGCGCTTTTGCCTGGCCTCCCGCCCGGCCAAAACGAGGCTCGTCGCCATGCGTTTGACGTCCCACTCCCAGGGACCGCGAATGGTCTCGTCGAAATCATTGAGATCGAACACCAGGCGACCATCCAGGGCCGCAAATGATCCCATATTCTGCACATGAGCGTCGCCACAAAGTTGGACGTGCAAGCCCGTGTTCGGCAGCCTTGCCAGGTCCGCAGCCATGATCGAGACGGCGCCGCGAAAGAAGGCAAAAGGCGACGCCGACATTCGCGCGTACTTGACGGGCAGCAAACTTGGTATTCGGCCCTCACCCGAAGCAAGCAGCACCTCGATAGGATCGAACTTGCGCTCCTGCGGGCACAGATCGCCAACTTTCGCGCGGCTGATTGCGTCGCGGCGGCTCTTGCCGTGCTCCATCCGTTCGTGGGCGGTCTTAATTTTCGCGGTTTGCGCTCCGATGTTCACAATTTAGCTCCAGAACTGTGAGAAACGCGCGGATTTCAGAGGGACATTATCATGCAGATTAATGCTTTGCAACAGCGGGTAAAGAGTAGTCGGTAGCCAGGACAGGTATGCCGTAGGCGGTTGTCAGTCGCCGCGGCCGTTCTTGCGGTGTCCCCTACTTCCTATCAGAACACGAGGACGGCAACCGCTCACCGACTATTCCGGCTGGCGGCGACCGTCTGCCGCCAAGCGCCGGCCGACCGCCCCTGTGATACTCTGAAAACGAGTGAAGACTAAGATGGCTACCAAGACCTTGCTGACGATCCCGGATTATGCAGCGCTCAATGAACCCGAAGGGGCGCGGTATGAATTGAGTGAAGGGGAACTCATCGTGTCACCTTCTGCGAGCTTTTTTCACAATGACATGCGCGACGAGTTCAACGCCCGCCTTCGAGCATTCGTTAAGGCTCGAAAGCTCGGCAGGGTAATTAGCGAAATGGATTTCCAGTTGGGTGAAGATACCGTCCGTCGGCCAGATGTGGCCTTTATCAGCGCCACCCGGCTAGACGGGGTCGATCTCGAGCGCGTCCCGTTGCCGGTGGCGCCCGACCTCGCGATCGAAATTGTCTCCTCAAATGACCGCGCCGCCGACCTGCTGGTGAAAGTATTCCAATACCTCGCCGCCGGAAGCAAGGCGGTCTGGCTCTTCTACCCGAACCGCCATCTGGCCTATCGTTACCTTCCCGGTAAACTCGAACCCGAAGTCCGCAGCGCGGAGGATGGTCACAGCTTTGAGGAGCCTGGGTTGCTGCTTGGGTTCCAGTTGACCCTCGCGCAGATCTTCGAATAGCTCCTCCCAGGATTTCAGCGGCTTGGCTCTGTCAGCGGTCCGCCTGGAGTGGCTTTTCACATTGAACCGCGAGCCGCTCAGGCAAGAATTCTCAGGCAACACATCAATTCTTGCTAGCTTTTGCGCTTGAGCTAATTCCGGAGTTGGAGCAGAATATTGGGCCAAGCATTCGAGACGACCAGCTTGGCAGGAGCCTACCATGAAAAGATTTTACTGGGGCAGGGCGCTCGTCGGCGGACTCTTTCTGGCCGCGCAGCTTCTGGCCGATCAGCCCAAGCTCCCCAAAGTGGAGTTTACCGATCAGAAGCTGGAGAACGGTCTGCGTGTCATCATTGCGGTGGACCGCACCGCGCCGGTCTATGGAATCGACGTGGCCTACAACGTGGGGTCGCGCAACGAGCGTCCCGGCCGCACCGGCTTTGCCCATCTTTTTGAACACATGATGTTCGAAGGCTCTGAGAACGTGGGCAAAGGTGAGCACTTCATCCTGGTGTACAACAACGGCGGTAACATGAACGGCACCACGAACGAGGACCGCACCACGTATTTCGAGGCTTTGCCCAAGAATCAGTTGGACCTGGGACTGTATCTGGAGAGCGACCGGATGCGGTCTTTGGCCGTAAATCAGTCCAACCTCGACAATCAGCGCAACGCGGTGCAGGAGGAGAGGCGTCTTGGCGAGGATAATCAGCCTTATGGGCACGCGTTCTCGGACATCGACAACCTTGCCTTCGACAATTTTGGTTACAAACACTCCACCATCGGCTCCATGAGCGACCTTAATGCGGCCTCGGTGGATGACGTGAAAGACTTCTTCCGAATCTACTATGCTCCCAACAACGCCGTCCTGACTCTGGTGGGCGACCTTGACCCGGCCGAGACCATGGAAAAGGTGAAGAAGTACTTCGGCGGCATCCCGTCTCAGCCCACGGGCCCGTCCGTCGACATGACCGAGCCTGAGCACTACGGCGAGCGCAGCGAAACGATCATGGACCCGCTGGCCCGTACCCCGCTCGTGCTCCTCGCGTACCACATTCCGGCCGGAAATACCCCTGACAACTACGCCATGCGAGTGCTCGCCAGCGTGCTGGGCCAGGGTCAAAGCTCGCGGCTCTATCAGCACCTGGTGAAGGACAAGCAGATGGCCACCCAAGTACAAGTCCAGGCTGACACTCGCCGCGGCCCGAGTTTGCTTTATCTCTTTGCCCTGGTGCGGCCGGGCGTGAAACCCGAGGACTGCGCCAGCGCTCTCAAGGACGAGGTCGCCGCAGCGCAAAAAGACGGCATCACCGGGCAGGAGCTCGAGAAAGCCCGAATCCAGTTCCTGCGTCAGCAGATTCAGACCCGGCAGAGCGATCTGCAGACGGCCATCGCGATTGGCGACGACTCGGTCTACTTCAACGATCCCAACCTGATCAACACCATGGTCGACAAGTTTGACAGCGTGACCGCCGACCAGGTGAAGTCGGCAGCCCAGAAGTATCTGGTGCCGTCCAGTCTGGCGATGGTCATTGATCTTCCGGCTGCCAAAGGCGCCGGGCAATCCAGCAAAGAGGGGGAATAATCATGAGTCGAAAGCACACAACTCTTTTCTCGATGCTGGTGGTCCTTTTGACGGCAGCGCCCTGTTTCGCTCAGGGTGAAGGCCAGCACGCGGCCGAGCTATCCAAGGTGGTACGACTGAACCGCGCCCCTGTGAGCAAGGAAGCCCTTCAGATTCACCTGCCGAGACCGGTGGTCACAAAGCTGCCCAATGGACTCACGGTGCTGGTGCTGGAGCAGCATAAGCTGCCGACCGTGAACGTCATGATGTGGGTCGGCGGCGGGGACATGTCCGATCCCAAGGACATGCCCGGCCTCGCGAGCTTCACGGCCGGAATGCTGCGTGAAGGGACGGCGCACCGCACCAGCGCCCAGCTGTCGGCAGACGTGGACAACATCGGCGCCGCCCTCAACGCTGCTTCGAGATTCGGCTCGACCTACTCCTCCATAACTGCTTCGAGTCTTGCGCCCAGCGCCGGCCAGATCCTCGAACTGATGAGCGATGTGGTCCTGAATCCGACGTTTCCCGGCGACGAGTTGGACAAGTTTAAAAAACGTCAACTCGCCGAGCTCGAGCAACAGCGCTCCCAACCGTCTGTCCTGGCGCAGGAGAAGTTCCGGGAGGCGCTCTATCGGGATTTTCCGGCCGCCGTAACTCTGCCCACAGCGGACTCGATTAAGGCGGCCACATCGGCGCGGCTCAAGGAATTTCGTGATCGCTACTACGTGCCGGGCAATGCTCTGCTGGGCGTAGTTGGGGACGTAAAACAGGATGAGATCATGGATTTGATCCGGAAGTGCTTCGGAGACTGGAAGGGCCAGCCAGTGCCCAAGCCGGATTGGACTCACCTTCCCCCGCCCTCGCCCTCCAAGATCTATCTTGTGGACCGTCCGGACTCGGTCCAGACCAATCTCGTGGCCGGCGCATACGGCGCCCGCCGCGTCGATCGGGACTTCATTCCGCTTTACGTGATGAATCGGGTGCTGGGGGACGGTCCGCAGGCGCGGCTGTTTCTGAACCTGCGCGAGGCCCACGGCTACACCTACGGCGCCTACAGCCGCGTTGGCGACGACGAATACCGTGAGGCGTGGGCCGCCAACACGGAGGTGCGCAACGCCGTCACGGACGGCTCCATGGAGCAGCTTATGGCGGAGTTCAAGCGCATCCGCGATGAGAAAGTGCCGGACGCAGAACTGGACGAGGCCCGGCACTCGATCGTTGCCAACTTCGCGCTGTCTCTGGAGCAACCCCAGCAACTCTTGACACGCATGATGCAGGTGCAGGACTACGGCCTGCCCGCGGATTACTGGGATCAATTCCCAGTGAAAGTCGCCCAGACGAGCCCGGACGCGGTGCAGGCGGCGGCCCGAAAGTATGTGGACCTCGACCACCTGCAGATCGTCGCGGTGGGTGACACCAAGCAGCCCGGCAACGACCAGAAGCAAACCATCCGGGAGGTGCTGGCAAAATACGGAACCGTGGAGGTCTATGACACCAACGGTAAGAAGGAAGAGTGAAACTATTGCTTGAAGGTCCGGTTCGGGAGCTAAGCGAAGGATCTGCTTTATTTTCGCTCAGTAAGATACAGCAGATGCTTCGAGTTTACGTTGAGCTCCCTCGCTGCGGTCAGGACCGTTCGCAGCGGAACAGCGAACGGGCTTAGCATGACGGATTCCCTCTTTCGCAGCCTGCTAGAAAATTTGGGTTTAGCTGTATAGCCTGCAATACTGACGTGCCTTCAGTGTGATATCCTGCGCCCATGCTCTACATCCTCAGTTTTTTGTCCGTGGCTGCGGTTCCTTTGGCGGTCGCCGGATACGGAGGGCACCTGGCGGCCAAGGTTCTGGATGGACCGGAGCGGCGCAGGGCTCTTGCGATCGTCTGGGTGCTGGCGACGTTGGGAGTTCTGCTGTCCGGCTTGCAGCAAGTGCTGGTCTATCGCTCTGACCGCGCCCACGAACGGGAGCAGGCGGTCATGCGCGCCCGAGCCGATCAGGACCAGCAAGAGCTGCGCGACAAGCTCGACAGCAGTCTCCGGCGCCAGGACGATGTGAGGCAGGAACTCGGCAGCATCGTGCAGTTCCTTCACACTCCTCAACCCAAAATGGACACGCGGCATCTGGCCGACGCCGCCTCAAAGATGGTTGAAGACGCCATGCACCGCTAACGCCAATTTGACCAAGATAAGTCCGGGGTTGTCAGTAGAGAATCGTAAAGTCGCCGCCGGGCCGCGCAAACGCAGCACCAAAGCTCCAGGAGGGCAGCCCGGGAGCGCTTCCTTCTTCGCCCTGCGCCGTCGCGCTCCGGTCAAAGATTTGCCACCCGAGCGAGCCCCCTTTGCCCCAACCCGTGCCATCGGTCCACACCAGGAGCGTCTGACCCGCCGAGTTCGCGGCTAGAGCAGGATACTTTCTCAGCGTGCCCGATCCCGGCGCCGGCACGGGCGCGGAGATCCTGAGCGTCCCGGGCTCGACCGTAGCGTAGAATACCTCGGTTCGCGTCTGCCAAGCCATATCCACAAATCCCGGTCCTTGTGCGAAAGCCATGCTGCTCATCGGGCAGGCCGCGATGGTCCACGGATCGACTAATCTGCTTTGAAAGCTCCGGCCATGATCGGTAGAGAGCATCAGATCGACGTCCCGATGAACCGTTTTCGTCGCGGTCCGGTAAAGGGCATAAACCGCGCCATGCTCGTCCGCAAATATGCTCAACCCGCAGCAGCCGCAGGCTCCCGTAGGATCGGAGCCGGCCGCAGCCTCAGTGGAAAAGTGAGCGCCGTCGTCGTCTGAACGTGCGATCCACACCCGGCGGCCGTCCTCGCCCTCGGCGTCACCCGCGCGCCGGCCGTGCCAGGCCACGTAGACGTTGCCGGATGAATCGGCAGCCACCGATCCGCCGCCGTCAAGCCCGAAGGTCTCCTTCATCAGGTTGCGCTGTGGCTCGAAGCCCGTACCTGTTTCGTTCAGGCGAGTGAAGAGCATCGGCAGGCCGTTGTAGGGACTGTCGCCGGCCATGACAGGATTGAGCGGCGCTTTAGGCAACGCCTGCGTGGAGCCATTCCAGCCAACGTAGACGCGACCACCCCGGCCCACCGCCAGTCGCGCTCCCCGGATACTTCCCAGAGCTACGGCGCTGCCCAACTGGCTGTTGACGCGAACCGGCGCAGAGAAGTTCGCGCCCCAGTCTTTCGATCGAACGTAGAAGATGTCGCCGTGACCCGGGTCGCCCTTGTAGTAAATCAAATGAACGGTGCCCTGATTGTCCACCACCGCCTGAGGCTGCAACCCGCCATCGGGAACACGCCCGAGATGCACGCGGCCAGGCAAGGTCGCGCGTGTACTCCGGCCAGCCAAGGCACCCAGCGCCAGGATGGCGAGGGCGATTACGATCAGTCTTCTCATCGTGGTTCCGTGGCCTGACACCTGGCTCCTAACCTCGTGCCCCCTGACCGGCGGCCTTTTCCGGCGTACCGGCTTCGAGCACTTCGAGGAACTTGGCAAGCCACGTCGGATGCGCCGGCCAGGCGGGGCCGGTCACCAGATTGCCGTCCACGTGAGCGTCGGTGATCGCGAGCTTCACGAATTTGCCGCCGGCGGCCGTCACCTCGGGTTCGACTGCCGGATAAGCGTTCATCGATCGGCCTTTGGCCACGCCGGCCGCAGTGAGCAACTGGGCGCCATGACACAGCGATGCCACCGGCTTTGCGGCGTTGAAGAAGTGGCGCACCATGTCGAGCACCTTGTCGTTCATACGCAGATACTCCGGCGCCCTGCCGCCCGGAATCACCAGGCCGTCGTAGGACTCGGCCTTTACGTCGTCGAAAGTTGCGTTGAGTGCGAAATTGTGCCCGCGCTTTTCGCTGTAGGTCTGGTCGCCCTCGAAATCATGGATCGCGGTGCGCACGGTGTCGCCGGCTTTCTTGCCGGGACAGACCGCGTGCACAGTATGCCCCACCATCTGCAGCGCCTGAAACGGGACCATAGCCTCGTAATCTTCCACGTAGTCACCCACCAGCATCAAGAGCTTCTTGCCTGACATATTTGTTCTCCTCTCCAGCAACGATTATAGGAGATTCGCGCCCAACGCCGGCGCCCAACAAGCGTTCGTGCGGCGGACAATTGAAACGGAGAGTGGCCAGGTGTATCGTATGGTCGGCTCCGAAATGGGCAGCCGCACGACGCCGCCAAATAAGGCTTTTACCGCAGCACTACCCTACGAGGCGCATCCGATGCCTGGACGGAAGATCAAGGCCGCTCCTGTTGGCCGCTCTGGCTTCCGAGACCTGCTTCGCCGGCTCCGCGAAAAGTGGATCGAAACGCTCATCGGCGCGATCGTCTCTCTTACACTGGCGGGCTTAGGATTTTTTGGGAAGCAACTGCTGCAGTTTTCGAAACGGAAAGCTGTTGACATTTCCAGTGTCTCAAACGAGGAGGCGTTGGCCGTTGCTCGGCAAGTGGTCGGCTCTACCACGATCCAAGCCATCCCATTCAAAGACACGGGCAGCGCCGAGCAATTCATCCTCGTGGTTTGCGCGCCTTCCAAGAATGTGGATGTTCCGGCAACCTTGGACTCGGGTATGCCGCTGCGCGTGCTTGAAGGCTCCCGCCACGCCTTTCAGGTCCACAGCCCCGAACTTGTGGCGTTTGACGCTTACCGCCAACCTGATTCACCTATGGAGAAATATATCAGCTCAGTCTCGGGCGTTGTCGATGTCGAGGGGAACGGAACCAAGCAAGTGTACGCCGTGGACCGCGAAGGCGGCTCCAGCGTCTATCGTGTCGAGATCAAGCTGTATGATCCCCTCACCGGGGCTTTGTATGACGCGAACTACGCGGCAAGCTACGGTGACACGATGATGAAAAACGTCGAATTTTCAGCAAACGTGTCACAGCATGATGCCATCAAGGCGTGGCTTCTGAAAATGGGAAACGACTTCATCTTTTCCAAACCTCGCTCCAAGCCCGGCAAGACCGAGTCCTACGAGGACGAGATAGGAGACTGGAGGGAAAGGCAAGGGTTCGATTTCGAGGAAGGAACCATTGAGGAGCGCGATCTACCTGGAAACGTACCAAGCACACTCACTTCGTCTGTCTGCACTCTCGAAGACGGACAATGGGAATGGATGTCTTACTTTAAGTCCGCAGTGTTTGGGTACAACAAGTCTCGCAACGTTCACTTCGTGCTTTTCGTTCCCGAGGTTTCGTACGATTGGATCCAGGAGATTCACGCCAGCGACAGGTACCTCTGGTTTGCGCATTCGAGCGACGAGTCGCCTGACGGCCCAACGCATTGGATTCGCTACGACAAGTCGAACCACTCCGTTTCAAAGGTAACCCTGAGTCCGAGCGAGCGGCAGGAGGCCTTCGCGCACACTGCAGCCTGCGTTGAATAGGCGCAGGAATCTGCTTTCGTCCTCTCCCACAGGCACTGTCATTGTGGTCTTCGAGAACGATTTCCCCACAATCTCGAATGCACTGAAGATTCTGAAGCCTTACACTATCGAGCTTCATCGGGGGCGGGTGTCGAGCCGCGGCACTCCCTCGAACCGCCGGACGCGCCAAGCCACTAAGATGGTATTCCGACTTCTGGCTTCGCGTGGGTGAGCGATGAAACGCACTCTCTTTCTGATCGCGCTCGGCGTGGCCGCCCTGGCTGTGCTGGCGAGTGTGGCCCAGATACACGGGCAGCCCCAGGGTAGCCTAGCCGTGTCGCTGCGCTGGGCTGCGATCCTGGCCTTCGCGGGCTACGCGGCGGCCAGCCGGTCGCTGACGCCTTGGATTCTGGCCGGGATGCTCGCGGGCGCGGAACTCGGGCACGATGCTCCATCATTCGCATTGCGCCTCGGCATTCTGGGCCAGATCTTCCTGCGGCTGATCAAAACCATTATCGCGCCCTTGCTTTTCGGAACTTTGGTAAGCGCCATCGCGGGCCAGGCCGATCTCAAGAAGATCGGCCGCCTGGGCATCAAGGCGCTGATCTATTTTGAGGTGGTCACGACTTTCGCGCTCGTGATCGGACTGGCGGCCATCAACCTGAGCCGTGCCGGAGTGGGTGTTCAGATCCCTCCGAGCACGGAGCCGGTAGCGGCGCCACCCCTCGCCAAGCCCACGGCGTCCGAACTTGTCCTGCGCATTTTTCCCGAGAACATCGCCAAGTCCGTGGCGGAAGGCGAAGTGCTGGAAGTGGTCGTTTTCAGCCTGATCTTCGGGATTGCGCTCGGCATGGTCGGAGCGCAAAAGCGCCGTCCCGTGCTGGCCTTCACCGAGGGCCTGGCGGAGACGATGTTCAAATTCACCAACATCGTGATGCTGTTTGCTCCGCTCGGAGTGGGCGGCGCCCTGGCCTACACGGTAGCCCACAGCGGCCTCGGCATGCTCGGCCATCTGCTCACGCTGCTCGCAACCTTCTATGCGGCCCTCATCGTGTTCTTGCTGGCGGTTCTGCTGCCGATCACCTTGTTGGCTCGCGTGCCGGTGCGCCGGTTTTTCGCCGCGGTCTCGGAGCCCGCTGCCATCGGCTTTGCCACCACGAGTTCGGAAGCCGCGCTGCCCCGGGCCATGGAAGCCATGGAGGCCATGGGCGTACCGCGTTCCATCGTCGCCTTCGTGATCCCGCTCGGCTACAGCTTTAACCTGACCGGCGCCACGCTGTACCTGTCGCTCGCGGCTATTTTTGTAGCCCAGGCCTCGGGGCAGCGCTTGGGCCTGGGACAGGAACTGGTGATCATGCTGGCGCTGATGCTGGCCAGCAAAGGCGTGGCGGGCGTGTCCCGAGGCTCGTTCGTGGTGCTGCTGGGAATGGCGCCGGCGCTCGGTCTGCCCACGGCGCCTCTGTTTCTGCTCTTTGGAATCGATCCGCTGCTTGACATGGGCCGCACCGCCGTCAACGTGATCGGCAATTGCCAGGCGGCCGCCGTGTTGGCGCGTTGGGAAGGCGATGGCGGGCGGAATCGGAGCAGGGAAGCGGGCGAAGAATTGACCGTCGGCGCCCCCTAACCTATACTGGGTGAGGAGTTCGAAAAACGATGGCCAATATCGTCAAGGAATTCGTGGACTCAGCGGCGGCGATCGGCAAGGGCCTCGGCATCACCTGGAAGAATATGGTGGCGCCCACCGTCACCGAGAACTATCCCGCCGAGCCGGTCCATTTTGAGGACCGCTTTCGCGGCGTGCACATTCTGCGCCGGGACGAAAACGGCCTGGAGAAGTGCGTTGCCTGCTTCCTTTGCGCCGCCGCGTGTCCGGCCAACTGCATCTACATCGAGGCGGCGGAGAACACGGCGGATCACCGCATCAGCGCTGCCGAACGCTACGCGCAGGTCTACAATATCGATTACAGCCGCTGTATTTTTTGCGGTTACTGCGTGGAAGCCTGCCCCTGCGACGCCATCACCCACGGGCAGGGATTTGAGATCGCCGCTTACGATACCAACACCCTCGTGTGGCGCAAAGAACAACTGCTGGAGCCCGCCATGTCACAGCCGGAGCAGCAGGGCGCGCCGCCCCGCATCCCGCCCGGCCAGAAACCCGATCTGAAGACCAGTACGACAATAGGCTAGTTAGTAGGCTAGAGACTGAAGAGCCGGGTCCCCCTGCTTTGTCGTATCTGATTTAAACTACGAGAACAGATCCTCGTTGCTCAGGATGAACTCGTCCGAGGGCTTCGTTCCCCACAGCCTGTCAGGCTAGAGGCGCAAGTACTCGCGCAACGAGGGATCGGACCGCACCTTCCAGATGTGGCCGTCGATCCAGTAGTGAAGCAGGCCCGGCGCCGCAAAAAAGGAGAAGATCACCTGGTTTCGCGTGCCGATGCTCATCAAGCCCACGCCGTCCTTAAGTACAAAGCGCGGCACGACGTCGAATACGATGGCATAGAGCGCCGCCGCGGCCACATAAAAGAGCCAGCGGCTGCTCACGAGCGCCGCGAGCCCGTACTTGCGGGCGCGCTCCGGGTCCTGGCCGTACTTGTTCTGGTTGTAGAACCACACCAGGCGGTGATACTGGACGTTGTGAAAGATGGTGGCCGCGGCGTAGACGCCGAGCAGCGGCATGCCGCTTCGGAACAGCAGATAGTTGATCGGAATGGCGGCGGCGAAGAGCGCCTGCTTGGGCCAGTTCAGGGAAAGCCCGAGGCGCGCTTTCTGCACTTGCCGGGCGAGGTAAACAATCGTGATCAGGATTACCGCGAACGACGCGGCATTTGTGAAGATCGATACCGCCAGCGGCGGCGCGTGAAAGGGAAGAATCTCGGCTGCTTCCTTGTCATGGAACGGATAGGTGACGAAAGGATAATAGAAGGCAGCGAAGAAGAAAATTCGATCCAGCTTCAGGTCCACGGGATCGAAATCGCGATTCTTCTTCTTGTACATCATCATGAAGCCGTAATGCTGTTTGAAGATGTGGTAGTAGCCCCAGAGTTCAGTCGCGAGCTCGAGCCAGTCACCAAGGTGCAGCACGATCAAAACGGGTCCGACGGCAACGAAAAAAGCAAGACTGCCCCAGAGCCAGCGTCCGCGTTTGGCGCGCTCCTCGGCGTCAAAGTAAGTGCGGGTGAGGGTGGCGAACCCATGGGTCTCGTCGAAAACGACGGCCCAGATTGCCACCAGCAACAAGAGGGGCACGTGCGTGAAGCGCCACAGCGCCCAGAAAGCATAAGCCGACGTCACGCCGCCGAGCGTGAACCAAAGCAGATCCGTCCGGCTAGACACAATCCAGCCCGGCCGCGACACTCTGTCTACTGCAATTGCCGTAGTCGCCATTCTCCTATCGTCTCACATTCCTATAGGTGGTTATCACAACTAAAAGTTCCCACTCAAGGGCCAGGCATAGCGTCTTATTCTTGGTCGTTACGGGAGCTGTGGTGGGAGTGAGTGCCCGTATAATCAACGGATTACACCTTTAGCCTGTCCTTGGGTGTGCTTTTGCCGAACGCTCCAGTTTGTTGCCGCCTCAGCCGACAAAGAAAGCAACATTTTCGCCCTTTTCTTGGTCTGAAGCAAGAGGCTCTCAGGTTCAAAATGGCAGTCAGAAAACCGCAACAACAGCAATAACAATTCGTCGACGGTGTAGTCTCGTGTGGAGACGCAGCACCGAAGTTTCCGCACCACAGATGATCGACCTGGGAGGCCAGCACCGACTTGTCCGAACCCCGCTGAACCTCCGCTCCACGATTCGATCGTATTAATCCGGCTGGTAAGCTACAACCTGTCTGACCACTTCCGCCAAACTTGCGTTTTATCTGGGCCAGGGTCAAGTGTGGCAACCGCCACGTGGGCGAATGCGATGGCGCTGGGTCAATTGCGGTCAGCAGTCAAGGGGAATACGGCGACAGCGAAGGAGATTGCGGATCGGATCGAGGGCCGCGTGACTCGTGCTGAGGACGGCGGACCAGGCGAAGTGAAGTGGACTGTTGAGGTGATCGGCCTTGGCCGGGGGAAAAGAATGAAGGGAAGCAAACCGTCGTCAAAATTCTGCCTTTGTCGAACCTGAGCCTCGACGAGCTTCTGTAAGGCGCAAGCTCAAGCCCTAGGTCCTTCCGAGAGCGAAGAATACGCCGAACCAGGAAAGGAAAACCAGGAGAAACAGGGTCATTCAGCTGATGCAACCAACCGCCGTGGTCTGGCTCAACGCGACTTCGTTGGCCGTTGACGAGGCTGTGGTCCGCATCCGCGAGCACAGCTACCCAGCCGTCGGCGAATCCGGCGCTCCGCGCTTCGTGGCAGTGCGTTTGCCGAATCCAATTCCCGCTGGAACTGCTACTCTGCATCTCCGCTATAAGGGCGAGATCATTTCCGGGGGCGTGGAGACGTCATTGAAAGCCCCGATAAGGGAATGTGTATGTGTCGACAAAGTTTGAGCCCACCGATGCCCGGCGGGCCTTCCCCTGCCTTGATCAGCCCAATTTCAAAACGCCGTGGCAATTGACTCTGCACGTCAGGAACGATCAGAGGGCTTTTGGTAACCAACCGCAACTGTCGGAAACGGCCGAGCCGAACGGGATGAAAGCGGTGCGCTTCAAGCAGACGACGCCGTTGCCAGCCTACCTGGTGGCCTTCGCGGTGGGCCCCTTCGAGGCGGTAGATGCAGGAGCTGCCGGAAGGAAGCACACGCCACTGCGAATCATCGTGCGGAAGGGCAAGGCAGGGCAGGCAAGATACGCCGCCGAACTGACAGGTCTACTGCTCGATCGGCTGGAAGGGCGCCCGCTGGGAGAAGCATCTAATCGACGACGGATTCTCGCAGGCTCACGCCATGACGCTGGTCGACCTCAATAGCGACGGCCGCCGCGACATCGTGACCGGCAAGCGCTTTTACGCGCACGAGCATGACCCGGGCGCGAACGAGCGTCCGGGCCTCTACTGGTACGAGCCTTTTAATTCACCAGGACGCATTCAGTGGCGGCGGCATATCATCGACTACAGCACGAGGACGGGAGCGGGGCTGCAGATTCCAGTGGTCGATATCGACGGCGACGGCGATATGGACATCGT
>DASYYZ010000008.1:0-88043 GCA_035946735.1 Terriglobia bacterium | reverse complement strand
CTTTCCTCCAGGAATGAGATATAATCCGCGCAGAAATTCTGAAGTCTGATCAGGGCATTCTCGGGGGGCCCCAAGGAGGCTTATGAACGGTACAGGATCTTCGGTAAGTATCGGAAAGCTGATCGCGATTCCCGCGCTCGTGGCCGCGAACAACATCTTCCGAACAGCAGCGAGGGTAGAGGGCGGAACACTCGGGCCGTCCTCTACCGCGGTCCGGGCAATTTTGGTTGTTCCGTCTTCCTTAATCGAGAGACCTGGTGATCCGTTTCCCCTGCCCCGCCTCCCGGCGGAGCACTGAATTAACGAGCCCGTTTCAGCAAAGTGTCGGCAACACTTCCCAAGGAGAAAACCCACATGAATAGTTTGGACTCCATGTTACAACGCAACAAAGACTTTGCTGCTGAGCAGTCTGCTGCAGGCACACTGATGCCCTCGCTTCCGCCGGCACTGCCGAATGTAAGAGCGATCGTTATCGGTTGCGCTGATATGCGCGTGGATCCGGCTCACGTACTTGGAATCAAACCAGGCGAGGCCGTCGTGATGCGTAACATCGGCGGTCGAATCACGCCGGGGTTGTTGGAGCAGTTGGGACTGCTCGGGCGAATCGGCGAAGTTGCCGGAGAGATTCCTGGAGGCGGCGGTGAGTTTCACGTCATCGTGCTTCATCACACGGATTGCGGCATCACTCGCCTTGTGGGTGACCCCACCATGCTGGCGCACTATTTTCAGATACAGGAGGGGGAACTCAAGAAAAAAGTTGTCACCGATCCTCGCTCTGCGGTTGCCGTCGACGTTGCTTCGCTCCGGGCTATTCCGGCATTGCCCGGCGAGTGGCTTATATCAGGCCTCGTCTATGACGTGGCGACAGGACTTGTTGAGACCGTGGTGCCGCCAGCGCCGATTCGCGCTGCCTGATATCGAGACCCGTATCATAGGGGTGCAGCTAACACTCCTATGAAGAAAATTGAACCGGGAAAAAGACGATCTCAGACTGAAATACGTCACCGGAACTGCGGAACCAGATATCGGGAAAACTCTGCCATACAGCCGCGTTCGGGTGGGCTGCATCCGAACTTATGCGGCTCATAACAAGGTCGAGAAGCCAGTTGGCAAGAGGAGATTCGGGTTTGCGCATTCGAACCATGGCTACGGTAATCGGTGCGGTAGCGGTCTCGTTGCTGTCGCTGCTGAATGCGCAAGCGGCGGGACCGGGAGGGGCTGCTGTCGCGAGCCTCTCACCCGCGAGACTGGTCTTTGCCAGCCAGACGGTGGACACGGCCAGCGCACCGCAAGCTCTCACCTTGACCAATACAGGCGACGCGGTCCTCAACATTGTGAGCATCGCCATTACCGGCGCCGATTTCGTCGATTTTTCCCAGACGAATACTTGCGGTAACACGGTGGCCGTGAACGCGAAATGCGCCATCAACGTCACATTCGGACCTCAGAACTTTGGAACGCGCACCGCAGGCCTGATCATCACCTCGAGCGCCGCCAACAGCCCGCAGACGGTAAGTCTCACGGGCATGGGCATGGGGCCCGCCGCAAGCTTGTCCTCCGCGGCGGTGAGCTTTTCTGGCCAGCTTGTGACCACCAACGCGCAGCAAACCGTGAGGCTCACAAGCTCGGGAGACCAGTCGCTGGACATTTCGAGTATTGCGGTGACCGGACCGTTCAGCGAGAACAATACCTGCCTCTCCTCCGTGCTGGAACCCCAGCAGACGTGCTCGATCAACATCTTTTTCACGCCGCTTGCGGGGGGACCGGCGACAGGCCAATTGACCATCTTTGACAACGCTTTTCCGCCCCAGCAGTTCGTTCCACTAAGCGGGATCGGCGCGGATTTCGCGCTGGCGCTCACTCCAACTACGAACTCTGCGACCGCAGGGCAAAGCGCCACCTACACCGTTTCTGTGACGCCAATCGGTGGTTTCGCAGGAAATGTGACCCTGGGATGCGGCGGACTTCCGCCGGGAGCCGCCTGCAGTTTCGCTCCGAGCACGGTCACGGTGAATAGCTCCGGCGCGGCCACATCCTCGGTGACGGTATCCACGACCGCGGCTTCTCGTGCGCCGCCCGGCGGCGGTTCCAGACCAACAGGTTTCGACGGCTTTGGACTCTTGTGGTTGGGGGTGCTCTCGTTGGGACTCTCCGGCTTTGCTGTTTTCCGCCGCAACCTTACGCGGCTCACGCTGGGATTTGCCGTGGCCGCCGCATTGCTGCTGGCGGCGCTGGGGATACCCGCCTGCGGAGGTGCCAGTAGTTCCAGTAAAGTGGTGTCCACCCCTCCCGACACCTACAGACTCGTTGTGACCGGAACTGCGACCGCGGCATCAACCAGCGTGCAGAACACCGTGGTCCTGACCATCGTCGTGATGTGAGCGGGTGGGTCCGGCAAGCCTGCATTCCACATCCCCCAGAAAGAGCTCAAGGCCTTGGACCGCGAAGCCGTGGGGTGAAGGTCCGGAAACGCGCATCTCCGTTACAGAATGATGAGTCCCCGCCTTACCCCTATAGCGACAGCTTCAGCACGGCTTGAAGCCCCCAGCTTGTTGAAGATCGACGTGACATGAAATTTAACAGTGTGCTCGGAGATTCCGAGATGGCCGGCGATCTGCTTGTTTCCAAAGCCGGCCGCCAGCAGGTTCAAGACCTCAGCCTCGCGTGGTGAAACCTGCTGGCCCGCCGCTATCGATGAGCTCTCACCTGCGGCGCTCGCAGTTGACGATGTAAAGTTCACATGCTCGGCGATGTCGGGATGAAGTACCACCAAGCCTGCCGCGGCCGCTTCGATTGCAGAGAAAATCTCATTGGCGCTCGCCCACGCCGGTAGCAGCCCGCGAACCGCACCTTCGCGAACCGCCGCCAGGCCGAGCTCGAACTCGGCCTCCGCCACAACCCAGACTCGCGCTTGCGTAACCTCATCGGGATCAGGCAATTGGGAATCAACCGCTTCGTCGAGCAGCGGGTGTTCCAGAAGCACATCGATGTCGGTGGCCGCTGCGGGCGCGCCCGGATGCATCCTCCCCAGGCTGCTCCCGGCAAGCTCCAGGAAGGACGCAGACTTCACCAGCGCCTCGAGGCCGGCGAGTTCCACGGCGGAGCGGGCGCGCACGAATACTCGAATCAAGCGGTCTCCCGATCTGCCACTGCCCTTACTATCCAATCGGACGCTCGCCCACCGTGATCGCAAGTTCGGTCAGGGCGCCGCCCCGAATGATAGACGCTTTTGCCGGTTTGCCGATGCGGTCACCCGAGAGCAAACTCTGTACGTCGTCAGTGTCGCGCACCGGGCTGCCATCGAGCGTCACGAACAGGTCGCCCAGGGCAACGCCGGCTTTCTCAGCGGGACTCTCGGCTTCCACGCCCATCACCAGGACGCCCGTGTCCTGGCTGAGCTTCAACGATTCACGAAGCTGGCGCGGGATGCGCACCGGCGCCATGCCGATACCCAGATACCCTCGCCCGATGTGGCCTTTCTTCTCGAGCTCGGCCGTCACGCGGTCCACGGTGCCGGACGGTATTACTACGGCTCCATACCGGGAAAGTCCGGAAGTCGCCATGCCGAGCACGCGCCCGTCGCTCCCCACCACCGGCCCGCCCGAGAAGTTGGGATGAAGATTGCGGTCCAGGCGGACGGTCACGTCGATCGTGCCGCCACGCCACGTTCGCCAGGCCGGCCCGACCACTCCCACCAGCGCAAGGCTGGCTCGTGGCTCGCCCTCGGACGTGCGCGCCGCCGTCAGCACCAAGTGGCCTGCCTTCAGCGTGGAGAGATCCCCAAACTCCGCCACGGGCAGTTTTCCAGCCCCGATCTGGGCATCGACCTTGAGGATTGCGATGTCGGTGCTCGGATCGCGACCGGCGAGAGTTGCGGCTGCGTTCGCGCCATCGGGCAGCGTGATCGTGATCTCGTCATCGCGACTGATAGTATGATCCGCGGTGACGACGATTCCCGGCTTCCAGTGTACCCCGCTCGAGGGAATCCGCCGCCGGCCGTGCACTGCCACCACGGCAGGCGCTACTTTCTCAACGGCGCTCGCGGTTTCATTCGAAAGCGCGCGCCAGATGCTTGTTGATTCTTGTGACATTTCTTGCCTCCCTTTGTTTGATCGGGCCGGGCCCAACGTTCGATCGCGGTTCGATCGTGCCGGGCTCGATTCAATTTGCGTCCGGCTCCAACTTGCAGCGCGGCCACAGCTCCAAGACTAGACGAGCACAGATGGCAGGCACATCGCCCAAACGGGTAGCTGATGACCCGGAAAATTGGCCAGGGGATCTCGGGTAGGGCTCCCTCGAACCTGCGGCGGATCAGCCACGCGCAAAGCGGGGTTGCGGGTTAGGATCATCGGGAATTGCGGCCTGGGATTTCAACGGGATGGCAAGGCGACGCTCGCTGTTTACCGCAGCAAAGACTCGGCGTCGCCGACTACGGACCTATTGGGCATTGCAAAATACAACGAGGACATTCTCTGTAGCGCCGCTCGGAGGCTGCCCTGTAAAGAAGCGGCGAAAGACGCCGGTCACAGACCGGCGCTACAGCAGCGGTCGTCACTGTATTTTGGAATGCTCAGTAAGCTGAGGGGTGTGTTGGAACACGATTGGGCACCGCGCGAAGGGGCACGGCTTCGGCCGTGCCGCTTTGCGAACCCAGATTGGCGGCAGGCTCCTATGCGCCGGAGCCGATCCGCATGCCGTAAAACGAGCGATACACAAAAACAAATGAAACCGCGAAGAAGAGCGCGGCCAGCGCATGGGTCAAGCCGCTGCCGCTGGTAGCCGTCAGCTTCACGGCCAGTTCCACCGCCAGCAGCCCGAACAGCGTCGTGAATTTGATGATTGGGTTCAAGGCCACCGAGGACGTGTCTTTGAAGGGGTCGCCCACAGTGTCGCCCACCACGGTAGCGTCGTGCAGCGGTGTGCCCTTCTGCTTCAATTCCACCTCCACGATTTTCTTTGCGTTATCCCACGCGCCGCCCGCATTCGCCATGAAGATCGCCTGATAGAGCCCGAAGGTGGCGATCGAGATCAGGTAGCCAATAAAGTAGAAGGGCTCGATAAAGGCGAACGAAAGTGTGGCGAAAAACACCGCGATGAAGATGTTCAGCATTCCCTTTTGCGCATAGCGGGTGCAGATCTCCACCACCTTCTTGCTATCGGCCACCGAGGCTTTCTCAGCCTTCTCAAGATCAATGTGTCCCTTGATGAACTCGACTGCGCGGTACGCGCCGGTGGTCACAGCCTGCGCTGAGGCGCCGGTGAACCAATAGATGATGGCTCCGCCTGTGATCAAGCCCAGCACAAAGGGCGCATGCAGCAACGACAGCTTGGCCACATTCTGGGTAAGCCCGTAGGTGAGCGCCATGATGATGGAGAAGATCATGGTGGTGGCGCCCACTACCGCCGTGCCGATCAGCACCGGCTTGGCGGTGGCCTTAAACGTGTTGCCGGCCCCGTCGTTCGCCTCCAGCATCTCCTTGGCGTGCTCGAAGTTGATGTTGTTGACGTTGAAGTCGCGCCGTAATTCCTCGCGAATGTTCGGGACCTGCTCGATCAGCGAGAGCTCATAGATCGATTGCGCGTTATCGGTGACGGGCCCGTAAGAATCCACCGCAATCGTCACCGGACCCATGCCCAGGAAGCCGAACGCCACCAGGCCGAAGGCGAAGACCGGGGCTGCCAGCATGATGTTGCCCAGACCGCCATTCAGGCTGACCCAGGAGCCGATCGCCATGAGCAACACCATGGTCAATCCAAGATAATAAGCGGAGAAGTTCCCCGCCACGAAGCCGGACAAAATGTCCAGCGAAGCTCCGCCTTCCTGGGCCGAGACGACCACCTCTTTCACGTGTCGCGATTCGGTGGACGTGAAAACCTTCACGAGCTCGGGGATGAGCGCGCCCGCCAGGGTTCCGCAGGAAACGATGGTGGAAAGCTTCCACCACAGGGTGGTGTCGCCGCCGAGATCCGGAATGATCACCGAGGAGACGAGGTAGGTAAGGCCGATGGAAACGATGGAGGTGATCCAGACCAGCGAGGTCAGGGGCGACTCGAAGTTCATCTTGGCCACGTTCCCGAACCGGGCTTTGGAGATCAGGCTGTTGATGAAGTAGGCGGCGGCCGCCGCAATCAGCATGACGACGCGGATCACGAAGATCCAGACCAGCAGTTGCACTTGAATCATCGGATTGGTAACGCCCAGCAGGATGAAGGTGATAAGCGCCACGCCCGTCACCCCGTAAGTTTCAAAGCCATCGGCGCTCGGCCCGACCGAGTCGCCGGCGTTGTCGCCGGTGCAGTCCGCGATCACGCCCGGATTACGCGCGTCGTCTTCCTTGATCTTAAAGACGATCTTCATGAGGTCGGAGCCGATGTCGGCGATCTTGGTGAAGATGCCGCCGGCAATGCGAAGCGCGGCCGCGCCCAAAGATTCGCCGATGGCGAATCCGATGAAGCAGGGTCCAGCATAGGAGCCGGGGATGAACAGCAGGATAATCAGCATCATCAGGAGCTCGACAGAAATCAGCATCATGCCGACGCTCATGCCGGCCTCGACAGGGATCTGGTAGAGCGGGAACGGTTTTCCCCCCAGGCTGGCGAAAGCCGTGCGGGAGTTCGCAAAGGTATTGACTCGGATACCGAACCAGGCCACCCCGTAGCTGCCGCAGATGCCCACCACGCTGAACAGCAGGATCATGATCACCCGTTTCGCCTCATAGTGCAGCAGCACGCCGAAGTAGAGCAGGATAATCGCAGCAATGAAGACCCATAGCAGCAGAAGAAATTTTCCCTGCGTCACCAAGTAGGTCTTGCAGGTTTCCCAGATCAACTGGGACATTTCTCGCATGGACTGGTGGACAGGCAGATTCTTGAGGCGGCTGTAAATCACCAGGCCAAAGAGCAAACCTAAGACACAAAAAACGATCCCGACGAGGAGCAACTTATGTCCGTCGGTGCCCAGGAACTGCGCCTGGGAGAGGTCAGGGACTTTCAGATTGGCTTCGCCGGCCGCAGCCTCTTCGCCCGGTTGCTGGGCGATGGCCTGGCTCGCGCCCAGCAGGATCAGCCCGGCCGCAACCGTGGCTTTACTGATGAAGCCACGGAGTCCGGACAGTGCAGTTAGGCGGACTCTTCTCATCGGCAGGGCCGAAGACAGCGCCGGGTTCATCCTCAGCACCGCTAACAGCGGCAGCAAGCCTAATCCCCAGACAATTGGCAAAACATGGCTCATGGACATCCTCCGTTGTCTGCAGTCGATGCAGTTTCTGCTCTCAACAGCAGTCTCATACTCCCCGGGGCGCGAACGCGCCGACCTGTTTCGGCTTATCTGAACGTTATCGACAGCCAAACTGCAAACCTTGCAGTCTCAGGCAAAATGCGGAATCTATAGGTGGAGCCTCACGAAGAGTGCAATCAAACGCGAGACTTGATTTTATAGCACTAAGGCGGGTCCCAGGTCAACAGAAATGGCAGAGGTGGCGGGGGTTTCTCCGACTTGGTAAAGGCCTGGCCCGGACCTCTTGCCGGAGTTGGCCTGGGATTATGAAACTCCTGTGAGGCCATCAGGCATCCCTTCATTGCCCGCTGCCGGAAAGAGGTACGAGCTGCGGACTGCCTCCGCCGTTATCAGAAACCTGAACATTGGCAGAACGAGCGCCGGTGGCCGTGGGCGTAAAGGTCACCGTGATCGTGCAAGTGCCTTTGGCGGGCACGCTCGAGCAATTGTTGGTCTGGGAGAAATCACCTGGGTTGGCGCCGGTTAGCGCCACGCCGGTGACGGAGAGCGTCTGGCCCGAGGCATTATTGGTAAGCGTCACGGTTTGTGGGGCGCTACTCGTGCCCACAGTGACTGTGCCGAAGTTCAGGCTGGTGGGCGAAAAAGAGACTACCGTGCCGACGCCGGTTAGAGAGACCGTTTGCGTGCTGCCGGACACCCCGTTGTTATTGTCGGTAATCGTAACCATTCCGCTCTTCGTTCCGCTGCTTGTGGGCTTGAACGCGACCAGGATCGTGCAGTTCGCGGCCGGCGCCACGAACGATGGAGAAATCGGGCAGTTGTTGGTGAGCACGTACTGCGTACTGATGGTCACGCTGCTGATGGTCAGGTTGCCCGTGCCTGTATTGGTCAGCGTGACGGTCTGGTTCGAGCTCGTGGTATTGATCACCTGGGTCGCGAAGGTCAGGCTGGTGGGTACAAGGGACACGACCGGAGTTCCCCCCACGCCTGTGCCGGTAAGCGTAACTTGTTGCGGGCTGTTCGCGGCGTTGTCCGTAATCGTGACCGTCCCGTTGAAAGTTCCGGCGGTCGGAGGCGTGAAAGTGACGGAAATCGTGCAGTTCTTTCCCGCCGCCACGCTGGTTCCGCAAGTGTTGGTCTCGCCGAAGTTCGTGCTGGCCGCGATGCTGGTAATGGTCAGGGTGGCGTTGCCGGTGTTGGTCAGTGTAACGGTTTGCGCGGCGCTCGTGGTGCCGACACTGACATTGCTGAAGGTCAAGCTCGCGGGCAAGAGCTGGACCGCAGGAGCGGTGGTCCCAATGCCGGTCAGGCTGACCGTTTGGGGGCTGCCCGGAGCGTTATCCGTTACGGACAGAGTTCCGTTGATAGTCCCGGACCCGGAAGGCGTAAAGGTGACGGAAATGGTGCAGCTCGCGTTGACCGGCACGCTCGATCCGCAAGTATTCGTCTCGCTGTAACTGCTCGGGCTGGCGCTGATACTCGTGATGTTAAGGGTGCCGGTGCCACTATTCATCAAAGTCACGTTCATGGGGGCGCTGCTGGTGCCTACGGGAACGCTGCCGAAGCTCAGACTGGTGGGCGAAAGCTGAACCACGGGTTGTGTGCCGACACCAGTGAGCGAGACCGTCTGGGGGCTGCTATTCGCATTGTCCGTGATCGTCAAAGTGCCGTTCAGGGTCCCCGTGGTGCCCGGCGTAAAGGTGACTGAGATCGTACAACTCAGGCCCGCACCCAGACTCGAACCACACGTATTGCTTTGGCCGTAGTTGGAGCTGGGGAGAATGCTGGTGATGTTCAGGGTGCCATTTGCGATGTTCGTCAGAGTGACGTTTTGCGCCGGACTCGTGGTGCCGACCAACACGTTTCCGAAGTTGAGGCTGGTAGGCGAGACGGTCACTACGGGTGCGGTACCGGAGCCAGTGCCCGACAAGCTCACGGTTTGCGGACTGCCCCCGCCGTTATCCGCCACACTCACGGAGGCAGTGAGCGTTCCATCCGCCAGGGGAGTGAAAGTCACAGTGATCGTGCAGGTGCCGCCGATCGGTACGCTTGAACCGCAGGTACTGCTTTCGCTGAAATCGTTGGCGTTTGCGCCGGTGATGCTGATGCCGGTGATGGAGAGCGCATTTTTGGTGCTCTTGTTCGTGAGGGTGGTCGTCTGCGCCGCGCTGCTGCTGCCGACCGAGACGGTACCAAAATTGAGGCTCGAGGGCGAAAGCGAGACTACGGTGCCCACGCCCGTCATGGAGATAACCTGCTGAGAACTGTTTAAAGAGTTGTCGACGATGGTAACGGTGCCGGTCAGGGTTCCGGTTGCCTTGGGTGTGAATGTGATGGTGAACGTGCAACTGGCGTTAGGAGCGAGGGTCGACAGACAAGTATTCTTCTCCCCGTATGATGCTCCTGCGGCCGTGATACTCGTGATGTTGAGCGTGGCGTTGCCGGTGTTGGTTAGCGTGACCGTCTGTGAAGGGCTGGTGGTGTTCACAACCACAGTACCGAAATTCAAGGGTGTAGACAACGACGGGGAGTACGTCGCCATCGGGGCCGTTCCGGTACCGGTAAGGCTGACGCTCTGCGGGCTATTAGGAGCGTTGTCCGTGATGGTGATTGTGCCCGTGACCGTTCCTATTTGTGTGGGCGAGAAAGTCACCGAAATCGTGCAGCTCTGATTCGCTTGCAGACCCGATGTACAGTTGTTGGTCTCGTTATAGCTCGTGCTGGCGACAATGCTTGTGATGGTCAGCGTACCGGTGCCGCTATTGGTTACCGTCACCGTCATCGCGGTGCTCGTGGTGCCAACCATCACATTGCCAAAGTTAAGGCTGGGGGGCGTCAGCGTTACCGCCGGTCCGGTAGACAGGCCTGTGCCTGTGAGAGCCACGGCCTGGGGACTGGTGACGGCAGTATCAACGAACGACATCGTGCCGTTGCTTGTTACCTGACCGGTGGGAGTAAAGCTTACCGAGGCCGTGCAGCTTTGGCCGGGCGTGAGAGTGGTAACGCAATTGGAGGTTTGGGAGAAGGGCGCCGCGGTTGTGACGCTGCTAATTTCAAGCGAGGCGTCGCCCGGATTAGTGACGGTGACCGTAATCGGCCCGCCGGTCGAGCCTACATTGACGTTCCCGAAGTTAATCGAGGTGGGGAAAAGAGCGATCACAGGGTCGTTCAGAAGGAGCGAAATGCTGTCGGAAGCCTGGTTGACGGTAACAAAGTCGAGACCGCTCGTGGTGGTGAAGGACCCTGCCGCCACCGCGGAAGGCTCGATTCCGGTGGAATACTGTACCTGCGGCTGCAAGGTCCCGTTGCCGTTGCCGAGCAGGACCGAGGCGAGTCCCTCGTTGACGTTTCCGACGTTGCTCGTTACCACGACGTCCAGCTTGCCGTCGCCGTTGAAGTCGCCGACGGCAATCCCGTTCAAGCATTGAAGGAGAGTTCCGACGCAGTCGGGATCTCCACCCCCGGCCGCAAAGTCCTGGTGTTTTTGAAACGTGCCATCGCCGTTGCCGAGCAGAATGGAGACCGAAGTGTTATTGGCCGTGGCGATGTCCAACTTCCCGTCGCCATTGAAATCGCCAAGAGCGATGCCGCTCGGCGCGAAGCCGGTGGTGAATGTGGTCTGCGTACCAAAACTGCCGGTGCCGGTGCCAAGCAGGATCGAAACCTGGTTGCTACCGAAATCTGCGACCGCTAAGTCAAGGTTGCCGTCGCCATTGAGGTCGGCCACGGCGACGGCCACAGGCGTGCTAGCTACCGTGAAATCCGTGTGTTTCTGAAAGGTACCGTCGCCATTCCCAAGCAGAACAGAGACGCTCTTGGCGCTGCTGTTGGCTGTCACCAGGTCCTGTATCCCATTGCTGGTGAAGACTCCGTATGCCACGGCCGCGGGACCGGTTCCAGTCGCAAAGTCGTTGTGGGTCCCGAAGGTACCGTCGCCATTCCCAAGAAGCACTGAAACGGTGTTGCCGGTCACGTTGGCGGTCACTAGGTCAGCTTTACTGTCGCCATTAAAGTCAGCCGAGGCCACGCCCGTCGGTCCTGCTCCGGTCGCGGGAGTGGAGCCTGTCGTGAAACCGCCGCTACCGTTTCCGAGGAGAACGCTGATGGTACTGGCGCTGGAATTGGCGACGGCTACGTCCAGCAGTTGGTCTGAATTGAACTCGCCGGTGGTGATAGCGGCCGGCCCGAGGCCGACTCCCGTGGTGATGCGCTCCCCGAAAGTACCGTCGCCATCGCCCAGCAGAACCGAAATCGTGTCTGAAAGGGTGTTGGCCACGGCCAGGTCTAGCTTGCCGTCGCCGTTGAAGTCTGCCGCAGCCAGCGTGATGGGAAAATCGGCAGTACTGAAATCGACGTGCGTCTGAAAGGTGCCGTTGCCATTGCCGAGCAGGATAGAGACTGTATTCGAGTCATTGTTGACAACGGCCAGATCGAGATGACCGTCGCCGTTGAAATCACTCACCCAGACAAACGTGGGATCGATGCCCACCGCGCTGTCCACGTGCGCCTGGAAGGTGCCGTCGCCGTTGCCGAGCAGCACAGAAACCGTGGAGGCGACCGGGGGCAAGGGGTTACTGGGACCCTCATTCGTTACTGCCAAATCCAGGAATCCGTCACCGTTGAAGTCACCAACCGCTACCCACGAAGGGAGGGTGGCGGTGGCAGGGGAAGCAGCGGCGGTAAAGCTGCCTGTTCCGGTGCCCAGCAGAATCGTAACCGTGTTGGCTCCGCTGTTTGTGATCGCCAGGTCGAGCTTTCCATCACCATTGAAATCGCCCGTAGCCACGGAACGCGGCGTCGCTCCGGTAGCAAAGGTGGTTTGCGTCTGAAAAGTACCGTCGCCGTTGCCGAGCAGGATGGAAACCGTGTTGGCGCCCAGATTGACCACCGCCAGATCAATCTTCCCGTCGTTGTTGAAGTCGCCGCTGCCAATTGCGACCGGCTCGATCCCGACGGCGGGCACGGAACCCGCAGTAAAGGTCCCGCTGGCGCTGCCAAGCAGGATCGTGACCGTGTCGTCGAAGAGATTGGTAACGGCCAGATCGGGGTTGCCGTCTCCATTAAAATCCGCTGTCGCCATGGCGAAGGGACCGTTGCCAGTTGCGTAGGCGACCTTGGGAGAAAACGTGCCGGAAGGCGTAGCCAGTAGAACTGAGACTGTATTGTCCTCCTCGTCGGCCACTGCCAGATCCGGCTGCCCGTTCTTGTTAAAGTCAGCAGCCACCACCTGATGAGGGCTCAGTCCGGTGGGAAAACTAGCCTGGTTAAACAGGTACTGCTGAGCGAAAGCGGCCGGCGCGAGCGCAAGTACTGCCAACGCTGTCAGGAGTACGGCCTTCTTGTGAGGCTTTCTGCCGTCTTCAGGTTTCACTTTCTTACCTCCTGCCAAAGCGGCACTCCAACTGGCGGATCAATCCGAACAAGCTGAACCCGGCAGTGCGTCCAATCCTTGAGCCCCCTGCTGACGCGCCACTCAAGGACCCACTCAAAAAGAGCCGGAAGAACTTCGAAATAGTCACTAAATGGCATGGTCCAGGGAAAACAGCCTACGTCAAATGGAGACCGGCGTTCGATAATTCTCTGCTTGCCGGATTCCGGTGTCAAGTAATGAGCTGTTAATTACAGGCATATGTAACTATTCCATATTTGTTGTCCTGGGAACTCGGCTTGTTCGGACCGCAGTTGGGCGTGTGCTGTACCTGGCCATCCGACCTACCTTGTTCCATCATCTTGCCTTAACAATCGGCATGATACCTTTGAAAGATGAGAGCGGATTGCGTATGTGACGGTCAGTGCGGACGGATGCCCCGGCGGGTACTCCTAACCGCCGTCTTACTTCTCGCATCGTACCTGATTGCCAGCCAAAGCCGCTTCGCGATGGCCCAGGACGCAAACAACCCGGCGTCACCCGACGACCGGCCTTGGGACATTCACATCCAGTCCACAGTGATCGCTCAGGGCCACCCTTCATTCCCTGCTGACTATACTGGCTTGAACAGTCTCACCCCCGGCGCCTCTGTCAGAGAGACAGTGTCCGTGGACGTGACGGGCGGCGTACGCTTGTGGCGCGGCGGAGAGTTTTTCGCGGACGCCCTCGTCTGGCAAGGATATGGCCTGAGCAACACGCTTGGCGTCGCGGGGTTTCCAAGCGGCGAGGCCTATCGCATCGGCAAGACTTATCCGGACGCCTACCTCTGCCGCGCTTTTCTTCGCGAGACGATTGGGTTCGGTGGGGAGAAGGAACCCGCCGATAATGGATTGGGCGGTACAAAACCCGTTCGGAATCTGACGCTTACGGTGGGCCATCTGAGTGTCACAGATATCTTTGACGGCAACGCTTACGCCAAGGACCCGCGATCCCAGTTCATGAATTGGACCCTGGTAACCAATGGCGCCTGGGATTATCCGGCGGACACTTTGGGCTTTACGAATGGCGTTGCGGCCGAATTGAATATGCGCACATGGAGCGGCCGGGTGGGCATCTTCCAGGTTTCGAAAGTCGCGAACGGAATTCGCATGGACTGGAACCTCACCCATGCCTGGTCTGCGGTGGCGGAAGTCGAAAGGCGGCATTCACTTAAGGGACATGCGGGGGCCATACGCCTGCTTGCTTACGACACGCGGGCGCATATGGGAAGATATCAGGAGACCCTCAATAATCCGAGCCTCGGCGAAGACATCTTCCTGACAGCGGCGTACCGGTACAAGTACGGCTTTGGCATCAATCTGGAGCAGGAAATCCGCGCGAATCTCGGGGCCTTCGCGCGCATGGGTTGGAACGACGGTAAAAACCAGACGTATGAATTTACCGACGTGGATCGCACCGCCTCGGCGGGGCTTAGCTTGAAAGGGGCGCGGTGGCGCCGCCCGCAGGACACGGTAGGCCTGGCCGTGATCGTCAACGGCATCAGCGCCGTCCATCGGCAATACCTTGCAGCGGGTGGTCTGGGAATTACCGTCGGCGATAGAGCCCTCGACTATCGCGCGGAGCGGATCGCCGAAACGTATTACAACTGGAAGATCGCGAAACACTTCGAGTTGAGTCCGGATTATCAATTCGCCCAGGACCCGGCCTATAACCACGCCCGCGGCCCTGTCAATATCTTCGCTCTGCGGCTGCACACCGAGTTCTGATTTCGACTTCTAACGCTCCCTCACGGATCGCGATCCGGGCTGTCGCCGACCGCTCTGGAAGAAATCCGCGGACAGCTCTGTAAGCAATCGGAATGCGGAGACAAGATTGGGTAGCCGCTTCCGCGTTACGATTTAGGTGGCAGGCGGCGGATCGTTAAGGAGCGTAGCGAGGCCTTCTCGTTCGTGCTTGGTCATCTCACGACTCCAGTTCACGAGCCATGCGGGCGACTTCAGCCAGAGATCTGACGTTCCAGCCTACCCATCGGCTGATCAAAGAACTTCTCTGGGTAGCACCAAAGCAAATCTTCCATTTCCCTTCGGTCATCTTAAGCCCCCCGCCGGTCACCGTCCGCTTTGCTGCGCGAACTATATCAAAAAGCCAAAGGGCGGGGATGGCTCCCCGCCCTTCGTTTCTTGCTTCAAAAGGTACACAGGACTGAAATCGAGCCCTGCGCTGTGTGAGCTAGTCACTAGCCACTAATCCCTAGTCCCTAGCTCCTGCTTCTTAGTACATCCCGCCGCCGCCCGGAGGCATGGCCGGAGCTTTTTCTTCCTTCGACGGATATTCGCTGATCAGCGCCTCGGTGGTGAGGAGCAACGAGGCGATGGAAGCGGCGTTCTGGAGCGCGGTGCGGACCACTTTGGTGGGGTCGATGACGCCTTCCGCCACCAAATCACCAAAAGCCTCCGTCTGCGCGTTGAAGCCGTAGTAGGTGTTGTTGTTGGTGCGCACCTTGTCGACCACCACGGCGCCCTCATGTCCGGCGTTCTGGACAATCATGCGCAGCGGCTCTTCAAGGGAGCGCTTCACAATGTTGATGCCGATCTGCTCGTCGCCTTCAGCCTTGAGCTTATCCAAAGCCGGCAGGCACCGGAGCAGGGCCACGCCGCCGCCGGGCACGATGCCTTCCTCGACGGCCGCCTTGGTGGCGTGCATGGCGTCCTCAACCCGAGCCTTGCGCTCCTTCATCTCGGTTTCAGTCGCCGCGCCCACCTTGATCTGGGCTACGCCGCCCACGAGCTTCGCGAGCCGCTCCTGCAGCTTCTCGCGATCGTAGTCGGACGTGGTGTCTTCCACCTGGGTGCGGAGCTGCTTAACGCGGCCTTCGATGTCCACGTTCTTGCCGGAGCCCTCCACGATGGTGGTGTTGTCCTTGTCAATGGTGACCTTCTTGGCGCGTCCAAGGTCCTCAAGCCGCACGTTCTCCAGCTTGATTCCGAGGTCTTCCGTAACCGCCTTGCCGCCGGTGAGGATCGCGATATCCTCCAGCATGGCCTTGCGGCGATCGCCGAAGCCCGGAGCCTTGACGGCGGCGCACTGCAGCGTGCCGCGCAGCTTGTTCACTACCAGGGTGGCCAGGGCCTCGCCCTCGACTTCCTCGGCGATGATCAGCAGGGGCTTGCCGCTCTTGGCAATCTGCTCGAGCAGCGGCAGAAGATCCTTCATGGAGCTGATCTTCTTCTCATGGATCAGGATGTACACGTTCTCCAGCGCGCACTCCATGCGGTCCGGATCGGTAACAAAGTAGGGAGAGAGGTAGCCGCGATCGAACTGCATGCCCTCGACCACTTCCAGCGTGGTCTCCATGGTCTTCGATTCCTCGACCGTGATAACGCCGTCCTTGCCCACCTTCTTCATGGCCTCGGCAATGATGGCGCCGATGGTGCTCTCGTTGTTGGCGGAGACGGTGCCCACCTGGGCCACCATGCTGCCTTCCACCGGCTTCGAGAGCTTGTCGAGCTCGCCCTTCACATGCTTCTTATCGCCGCCCTTGGTGATTTCGTCGTAACCACAGATGGCGCGAACCGCGGACTCGATGCCGCGCTTCAGGGCCATCGGATTGGCGCCCGCCGCAACCGTCTTTACGCCCTCGCGGAAGATCGCCTGGGCCAGAACGGTGGCAGTGGTGGTCCCGTCGCCGGCCACGTCCGAGGTCTTGGAAGCAACCTCGCGTACCATTTGAGCGCCCATGTTCTCGAGCGGATCCTTGAGCTCGATCTCCTTGGCCACCGTCACGCCGTCCTTGGTGATGGTGGGGGAGCCGAACTTCTTGTCCAGGACCACATTGCGGCCCTTGGGACCGAGAGTCACCTTCACCGCGTCCGCGAGCTGATTCACGCCCCGCAGAATGGCCTGGCGGCTCTCTTCCCCGCGTACAATCTGTTTTGCATTTGCCATTTCGTAATCCTCCAGATCTAAAATCTCGGTTGATTTGTGATTCTGATTCGTCTCCTTGGGCCCTGTCACTTGCATGGTTCAACGCCCATATAGGGCGAAGGAAGAAGTGACCAGGGGAAGTACTACTTCTTGCCGCCCGCAGCCTTCGACGCGTGCTCGATCACGCCCAGCACTTCGTCCTCGCGGATGATGAGGTACTCCTCGTTGTCCAACTTGATTTCGGTTCCGGAGTACTTGCCGAACAGAATCCGGTCGCCGACCTTCACGTCCAGGGGGATCAATTCGCCCTTTTCGCGCTTACCCTTGCCCACAGCCATCACTTCCGCTTCCTGTGGTTTCTCTTTCGCAGTGTCGGGAATGATGATGCCGCCCTTCACTGTTTCCTTCTCTTCAATCCTCTTGATCACGATGCGATCATGAAGAGGTCTGACGTTCATGGTGATCTCCTTTTCGAGTTTGCGTTGATGAATGGTGCCACGACCGACCCCAATGCCCGTAATCACAGCCTCGGGGCAGCCACAAGCCTCGCCGCCCGTCTAAATAGCATCCTGACGGCGCTCAGATTGTTTTGGAATCGCCTGATCCCCTCGACCGGCTGCTTCTCGAACCGTCTGAGGTTGAATTGCCGACCCATCCAGCGGGCGGCCTTGAGGCTCAAAGCGTCTTTTGGCACTCTCGCCTCAAGAGTGCTAATTTATCCTGACCGACCATTCTTGTCAATACTTTTTTGAGACTATTTTGGACAAGAGTTTCAAACCGACGCCGCGGACGCCAAACCATGGGAGCGTGCGTGAAGCCGGCGTGCAAGCTGCGGCTCGTCCATCAGCGCGACCAAGCTCCTGCCTGTCAGTTCTTCGTAGACTTTTTGGACCTGCGAGGTCAGAGAATCATCCGCGCCCGCCGCGGCTACGTAGCGCGCGATCTGCATGTTGCTTTTAAGCGTCGCCCGGATGGACTCAATCTGGGTCTTGGCCTCTTCGGGCGGCTTCGCGGCCATCACGGCGCCCACCTGTTCACGCAGCGCCTTGAAGAATTCCTGCTGATCATCCAAGACCGTCTCGACGGAGCGCGGACCATGGCCCGTGCAAACGATCCTGGCGCCGAGTCCCTTTGCCGCATCCAGCGTTGCGATCCACTTGCCCACGTCCCCGTCACCCACGAAGTTGTAGGGTCCATTCACGCAGACGTCGCCCGTGAAAAGGATTTTCTCTTTCGGCAGCCAGGCCACTGCATCGCCGTGCGTATGGGCCACCCCCAGGTGCATCAGCTCTACTCGATGCTTGCCATCGTCGAAAATCAAATCTTTCGAAAAGAGAACCGACGGCGGCTTGAGCCTGGTGGTTCTGAGATCGGCCCGGCCTTTCGCGGCCTCCTCCCACCGGCCGGGTTTGTTGCCGTAGTAGCCGGTTTCGTACCGGCGCATCTCCTCGACGACGCCTGTGTACGCGACCGGTACTCCGCCGCTCTCCACGAAAATTTGATTCCCATAGGCATGATCCCCATGGTGATGGGTGTCAAAGGCAAACCTGATAGGCTTGTCGGTCTGGGCGCGGATCTTACTGATAATCAGCTTTGCGCCGGCCGGGAAATTCGCGTCGATGACGAGCACGTAATCTTCAAACATGATCCAGCCGTTGTTGCAGACGGCTCCGGCGTTGTCCGCTATGTTTCCCTCGTGAAAATAAACGTCAGGAGCCACCATGTCCGCCGCGGCGGCGTCCGCCATCCCCTCGGCAACCGGGCCGCCCAGGAGGTTCGCCTCCGCAGCCACCGTTAAGAGGGCAGTTCCACCGGCCAAGAACTCACGCCTGCTGACGTCGCACATGTTGTCTCCTTTGCTTCAGTACTTCGAACGCGGATTCTACACCACGGGCGCGCGGCGGGGCGCGAAAAGTCATTTCAAGGTCTGAGGCCACCAGATCAATACATGAATCAGGCAGGACTCGAGCGTGCTGCAAGGCGATCCCACAATTAGCTGATCCGGACGGTACGAGAAGGTGGCGCCGGTTGGATTTGGCGGGTTCGACTTGGGCGACGACGAGCTGGCGATCAGGATAGGCCACTGCTTATTCGCAGGCCGCTATTCCCGCACTTGCACCTTTGCCAACTCTTCGAGAAACGTCACGACCGCCGCGTAATCGAGATCGCCTTTGCCCTGAGCTTTGGCAGCGCCGTACACCTCTTTGACCGCCGCGGCTGCGGGCATCGGTACGTTCTGAGCGTAAGCGCTTTCCATCGCGAGCGTCAGGTCTTTGTGCATAAGTTTCAGCGGAAAATAGGGCGTGAAATCGCCCTTGAAGATGAACGGCGCCTTGAAGTCCGTGAGCGCGGCGCGCGCCATGCTGCCCTGGACCACTTCCATCATGATCGGCGGCTTCAGTCCGGCTTTTGCGGCCAGTACAAAGCCCTCGCAAAAAATCTCCACCATCGTCGATTGGATCACATTCTGCGACAGCTTGGCCGCTAGACCGAGACCGTGCCCGCCGCAATAAATGTGCTTTTTCCCGAGCACCTGCAGCACCGGCAGGGCGCGGTCGAAGGCCTCGCGGTCGCCGCCCACCATGTACGTGAGTTCGCCCTTTTCGGCGAGGTGCTTGCTGCCCGTCACCGGCGCGTCCAGCCAGCTCGCGCCTTTGCCCATGACCTTGCAGGCGAATTTGCGGCTGGCGACAGGACTGATGGTGCTGGAGTCGATCACAGTCGCGCCTGAGGGCAGCGTTTCCAGGATGCCGCCCTTGCCCATCACTACCTCTTCCATCGCCGCCGTGTCACTGACGATGCTGACCACGAATTCGGCGCCCGCGACCGCTTCAGCCGGCGACGAGGCGACCTGCGCTCCCGCTTTCTGAAGTGGCTCAGCCTTCACCGCTGTGCGGTTAAAGACAGTGACCGGATGGCCGGCCTTCACTAAGTTCAAGGCCATGGGCTGGCCCATGATGCCGAGTCCGATGAATCCGATTGATAAGGGCATGGAACTCCTTTCCAGATGAGAGAGCTGCGGTGACTATATAGGTGCGGCGGCTCCGCTTGAAAACTATTGGACGCTCAGTTCGTAGACCACACCCCAGCCAGTCCCGTTTGCGCCCCCGAGCGTCGTAGTCCCGTACAAGTTGCCTTTGTAAGGCAACAAGCCCGCCGCTGGATTGGAGCCACCCGGTCCGTAAGAGATGAAGTCGTAGAGCACAGTTTCTGTTCCCGTGGGATAAAGTTTGAAAACTACTCCACCAGAAGACCCTCCGTTGGCGGTAGTCCCATATAAGGCACCCTGGGCGTCCATGATTGGACCCCCGTTTGGCTGGCCCCCGTTTGCACCCCCGTCGAAGTTGAACAAAACCGTCTCGTTTCCGAGGGTGTCAACCTTGAAAATCACTCCGTTGTCCGCGCTGCCGCCATAGCTGGTGGCACCGTACAGGTTGCTGGCAGAATCCATGGCCAGTGTTGGCGCAGGGGTTCCACCGTCCGCTCCACCGGTGAAAGCGTAGAGGGCCGTCTCATTTCCGGCGGGGTCCAGCTTAAAGACGACCCCGCACCCATAGCCTTCAGTGGCGTGACACGGGCCGCTAAAATTGCCGCCCAAATATGTGGTGCCGTAAATGTTACCCGCTGAATCTCGCACCAAGGCTCCCTGCGGACCCCACCCATCGGCCTGACCTGTGAAAGTGTAGAGCACTGTTTCCTTTCCCGCCGGACTCAGCTTAAAGACCACTCCACAACCATTAGGACAATCCAATAGGTCCCCGCCTCCACCAGCCACACCGTAGAGGTTACCCTCTGAGTCCTGGATCAGCGTCCCATTTGGCGACCATCCGTCCTTTCCTCCTGTGAAAGCATGCAGCACCGTCTCGTTCCCGGCCGGGTCCAACCTGAAGGTCACCCCGCAGCCAAACGTCCCGCAGTTGCCGCCGAAATGCCCTCCCCCGGCTGCCGTGCCAACTAAATTCCCTCCAGCAGCGCGCAACAGGCCAGTTAAAGGCTGGGCCCCATCCCCTCGTCCAGTAAAAGCGTAGAGCACTGTTTCGTTTCCCGTGGGCGAAACCTCGAAGATCACCCCGCATCCTCCCAGCGAGGAACACGCGCCGCTGGTGTCTCCGCCACTCTCGGTGGCGCCATAGAGGTTGCCGGAAGGGTCTGCAACGAGAGCTGAGACTGGAATCCTTCCGTCGGCCCCGCCGGTGAATGTGTAAAGCACCGAATAGCTCTGCGCTTTCGACACTGGCGCCCGCATCAAAAGTGCGAGTCCCGCGCATAGCGCTAACGCCAGTCTGAGTGCCTTCGCACTTGGTTTCTTCGCGTCTCTCGAACCGTGGTTCCGTTCACGTTTCCATGCGCTATTTTCCATAGGTCATCCTCTAACTTAATTCGCCTGCCGATTTCGAGTCTCAGCATGGCTCACACCGTCTCCAGATAAGTCGTATAGCTCTCGCTGCCCACGGTGTAGAACGGCGCGAGGCGAAGGGTCTGGTTTGCGGACTCGAACGTCTGTGGTCGAAAGGGAACCGGCTTCAAACTCTGCAGCGAATCGGCGACGATCTTGATCTGGTCCGATTGCGGGTTCAGCGCCACCATCATCAGGGGACCTCGCATCAGCGCCACTGTGCCGGGATGATGCTCGTCAATGGCTTCGGTGCGAAATGAAAACGGCAGGTTGATCTGGAAAGTGTCGCTGTTGCGCCAGACGCGCCGCACGGCCGCAAAGGTTCCCTTTTGGGCGGGCACCGAGATGCTCTTCCCATTGACGCTCAAGGACGCCGGCGACTGCAGCCAACCGGGAATCCGCACATAGACGGTGAACTCCGTTGGAGCAGCCGCCTCCACCCTGATTTCGGTGGATTCAGACTCCGGATAGCTTGTAGTTTGGATCAACCGGACCGGATGACCAGCGGCGTTCCACTTCAGCTCGGAGGGCACAAAAAGATTGACGTAAACGCCGTCGGCGCTTCGGAAATAGGCGCTGATCAGGTAGTCGGCTACAACCTGAGGCAGCGTTCCGGCACAGCACGGCCAATTGTCCGGGAAATAGCCTTTGTGGGTGGACGACTGGTAGTCGGAGTAGTAGAAGAATCGACCGTTGCCGCTCGGGTCCTTGGCGCCGAGAACGGTGTTGTGAAGGACGCGCTCCAAGCCGTCGCCGTAGTCCGCATCGCCGGTGAAACGCAGGAGATAGCGGGCGAGCTTGAGGTGAGCGTAGGACCCGCAAGGCGTCTCAAAGTGAGCGTGGGTCGATGCCAGGCTCTCTCCGAGCTTGCCCTTCCCCGGCTCGACAAACTGCTCATTCGGACCCCAGCCCCCCGAGGCAAATTGCTGCGTGGTCACCAGCATGTCCCAGGCATTCTGGATGGCCGCGAGGTACTTCGGGTCGCCCAGGACGAGATAGGCTCGGGCGGCCGAGCTCATGGCATTGCAGTGGCTGTAGGCATGGCGGCCAGGTAGAACATTTTCGCCGCGACTCAAGGGGTCGAAGTAGGTTTTGTCGAGCAAGTACCTCTTGGCCATGTCCAGGTATTGCGGCTCACCCGTGACTTCGTAAGCGTAAAAGCAATTCTCGCCCAGGGTATAGGATTCGTCATCGGGCGCCGTCGGCGCAGCCTCAAATTGCCGGTCGAGCGCCCGAGGCGGCATGTACCGTACCGCGCCCCGCGTGGCGCGATCCAAGACTTGAGTGGCCGACGAAACGCCGGCAAACTGGTAAGCGTCGAGCAGTCCGATAACAAACTTGTCCCAGGTGTAAGCCGGAAACTTCGTGGATGTTTTCTGGCTGGGGTAGCAATAGCCGTCCGGCCCAATCGTGGCTGCGAACCCTTCTACCAGCCGCCTGGTCTTGGCGCGCGTCGCCTCGTCATCCGTGGCTTCGGAGAATCGGGCCATCGCCGAGATAATCTGGCCAAAACAATGGCCCGGCGCGAATCCGTCGCGGTCATACCAACCGCCCAGCCATTCCCCAGGCGCGGGAAGTCCCGCGCGGATACGAAATTCTTTCAGCAGGCCATCCTCACTGACGGCAAGGTAGGACGCATGGATTCGATCGAATTGCGCCTTGAGAGGCCCGCCCGTGAGCTTTACGTCGCGGTAGCGAAACAGGGAGAGTTTCTCCCGAGCCGAAGCCGCCTGGCCGCGGTAGCTGAAGGCCGGGCGCGCAGCGCAAAGCGCTGCGGCACTGGCCATACCCTTTAGTAGTTGCCGTCGGGAAAAATAAACCGCCTCAGCCACTCTAATGCCCCCGGAGCCGCATAGCGGCTCGCCGCCATTGTTCCTTGTCCTTGGAGCCGGGACCCACCGACGGGGAGCAATTCTTCGCCGGATCTCACCCCACAGCGATTGTATTGCAAATAACTTGTTCTGGCGATGGCCTCAAACCCTGGTATGAGCGACGGCGGGACAACATGCTCTGCTCGCAGACAGATTGGTCCGGCGAAGAAATGCCTCAGGCGGAGATGGGCGGGCAGGAATCCGGCACGTGATGAGGCGGAGCAGCAGAGTCCCCGGGGAGGCGAGACTCTGATAATCGCAGAGACTGAGAGCAGTGCGACTTCCAATGCCGAGCTTGCTTACTACTGCCTGTACTTAATCCGGATTTCTCCTTGAGTGACGAGCGGAGCCTATTCAAGAAACTTATTCCGGAGTTTGTCCAAGGTGAAATCGGGGCCGCGCACGAACTCCATCAGGGCGCGCTCACGAGTGCGGACGGCGTCCACTGCTGTGGCGAGGCGATCCATCCCCTCGCGCGGAACCAGCAGGAGCCCATTCTCGTCGCCGTGCAGGATATCTCCGGGCGCAATCGCCAATCCGCAAACCTGTATGGGAATTCCCACGCGCACGATCCGGAAGTAGGCATGGCTTGCCACAGCCCCGCGCGCGAAGTAGTGGAAGCGCAGTGCGCGGACTTCGGGAAGATCGCGCACGCCGCAGTCGGACACAAATCCCACGGCTCCCACACGCGTAAGTATCGTGGCCATTACTTCGCCGCAGTGCGTGGCGAACTCGGGGTTTGGGCCGACTTCCTGGACAGCAACCACGGCCGGCTTGGGGCTCGCATCCACGGCTTCAAAGAGGTCCATGAATTTGCCGCGATCCATCGAACCGGGGCTGCACGTCTCCACGTGTGCTGTAACCGCATGACCCACCATTCGCCCGAACTCCGGAAACAGGCAGCGCACTCCGAGCGGCGTAAACCCTTCATTGTCCCGCCGCACGTGCAATCGCTCAATTGCGTTCGACAGGGTAGGGGTGTCGACCGTTCGCAGATAGTCGATGTACGGCGGAACGTTTGACGCTGACATATTCAATAAAACGGTGCGAGGGGTCACGACCGGACCGGCCCGCTACTCTTCTTCCTCTTCCTTGCCATGACCGGCAGCCCTGGCGGCGGAGATCACCTTATCGGCGATCACCGGCGGCACCACATCGTAATGATCATACTCCATGGAGTAGGAGCCACGGGCACGAAACCATCGCGATCATACCAGCCGCCCAACCATTCCCCGGGCACCGGAAGTCCGACGCGCAAACGGAATTTCTTCAGCAAGCCGTCCTCGCTTACGGCAAGGTAGGAGGCGCAAATGCGATCGAACTGAGCCTTGGGAGGTCCGCGGGGTAAGCTAGCGGAACTGCGACAGTTTCTCCCGCCCCTAAGCCATCTGCAAATGTGGCAGTCACTTTAGTCCCCGGGGCGACAACTAAACTAGACTGTTGCCGCCTCAGGCGGAGCAACGCTATTGAGCAGACCTTTCCCTAGCAGGTCGGCCACCTTACTCCCCACTTCCGAATCGCTAAAACGCGGCCTCACTTCGCGAACCCTCTGGGCAAGGTCTCCGACGGGAACGTGCCTACCAGCCGCATCGAACTCGCGGTCGACATAAACAATAGTGCTAAGCAGCTCAAGGTCCGCACTCCCGCCCGAACTGTCGGGTGACCCAATCGATGTCGGACTCATATCGTCTCAAGAAGTCGACCGCGGGAGCTTTTAGTGATTCTGCTTTTTCCGAAGCCTCAATCTCGTACCCATAGCCACTTGGGTAGAGAACTACCTCGGATCGCAAGCCCCCTAAAGTCTCTGCCAAGGCGAGGTCCGAGAGCACACTGGAGTCGAAAGGACCGTAAGAGTATAGAGTAAATCTGTACCGCAAGGGGACTTGCCGAAGTGCCTGTAGAAAATAACAAAGTTTCATCAACGCAGTGCGCCCAAGCCTAGGGTGCTCTTGGGCTAATGCGACTAGTGTCGCAAGACGATGCTCTTGGATATTACTCATTTTGTTTCAAGCGCCTCCCTTCATGCGTTGCTCCGCTTCCTCTCTCCTCGCAGCGTCAACATATAGAAGCACCTGATTGTTCCCTTTCATATTTTCGATCACCTTCGAATACTTGCTTAACGGTAGAACACTTGGGTGTCTCATCCTGCTCAAGACGTTGATGTCACTTGGTCCGGTCTTGTACCAGCTTTTCGCAGCCGGCTCCTCAGCAACAAGCAAATTCCCGAGAACGGCCTTGACGGCATTTAGCCGCTGCAACTCCTGATCATTGCAGACCTCCGGTGTGTGATAAACTTCGCGATAATGGTTTCGCTCAATGATCCGTCGTCCGTGCTCACCGGCCTCATCTCCGTTGAACAAACCTAGAACCTTCCAGTCATCCCACTCTAGGAACCGACTCAATTCGGCCTCAATGGGCCTTGGAAATCTGTTCCCAGGTAACAACTCCTTGAGTGCCTTGCGCAAATGAACATCATACGCAACTCGGGTTTTATGAAAATACACCTGGGTAAACATGAAATATCGAGCCAACACTAACGCTTCTGCCGCATGCCAGCCCCCTTCTTCAATCCCAAGTTGGGGCGCGCTACCCTCTTCTGGTTGGGTAACGACGGCTGATGAAATGAGACGATGCAGGTCGAATCTGCCGTAATGGACATCGATATGGCACGAATCGCGGAGCAAGTAATCCATTCGGTCAGCATCCATTTGGCCGGATATAAGAGTTCGCCAGAATAAGCTCCTCTTTGCTTCTGTGTTTCCTTCGATCAGCGCCGCCACCTGTTCGACTGTGAATCCAAAATTCTGATTGACTGGAGGCAAGGGCAAGCCCAATGAGTCTGTTAGGGCTTCACTCCGCCGACCCCGCCCGGCTGTTCACTTCAGCCTCTGAAACTGCTCTGTTGTTAAGCCGAGTTGCCGAAGAATTTTGAAGAAAAGCGGCGGGCGACATCGATCTGGCTTGACGTTGTAAGCCTTTTAGTTTACGGTGGAAAAGTGATCGCCAGTTTCAGACACAAGGGGCTGGAAGAGCTCTATCTGACGGGCGAGACACACCGGATCGGCGCCGAATACCTAAGAAAGTGCGTCCGTATCCTGCAGTCCCTGGAAGTGGCGAGCGAGCCGCAGGACTTGAACGTGGCAGGGTACCGGTTCCACGGTCTGCGCGGCAGACCGCAGAGAGGGACCGTGCGCGTAAGCGGAAACTATCGGATGACGTTTGGTTGGTCCGGCGAAAACGCCCGGGACGTCGATCTCGAAGACTGCCACTAAAAGAGGAAGGCATGGAGCGAAAGAACCGTTTGCCGCCCGTACATCCGGGCGAGATTATCCGGGAAGATGTTCTTCCCGAGGCTGGCCTGTCCGTAACGGACGCCGCCAAGGCCCTGGGCGTATCGCGCCAGATGCTTCATGACATCCTGGCGGAGCGGAAGCCTCTCTCGGCGGCCATGTGCCTGAAGATTTCCCGGCTGTTGGGCAGCACTCCGGAGTTTTGGATGCGCCTGCAAGCCGACTATGATCTAAAGAAGGCCGCCCGGAATAAGGACGTGATGAGACGCGTGGGGCGGATCGTGCCGGTGAAGCCGCACGAGGAAGTCCACACGTGACGGCTCGATCACTCGTAGCGCAGGGCGACGATCGGGTCGAGCCGCGACGCCTTGAGTGCCGGCCATAGTCCGAAGAAGAGGCCGATGGAAACGGCCACCACGAAGCCGGCCACTACGGACCACATCGGCACGGCTGAGGGCAGGATATCAAGTCCGCGGAGAGTGGCGCTGAGACCAAAGCCCAGCAGGATGCCGAGCAATCCCCCTGAGCCCGTCAGAGTCATGGCCTCGAGCAGAAACTGCCAGGTGATGTCGCTGCGTCGCGCGCCGATGGCTTTGCGCACACCGATTTCACGCGTGCGCTCGGTGACCGAAACCAGCATGATGTTCATGACGCCGATGCCGCCCACCAGCAGTCCGATGGAAGAGATCACGATCGTCACCAGCACCACCGTGCCGATCAACTGATCGAACTGGCTGATCAACGCTTCGGCAGACGAGATGCCGAAGTTGTCAGGTTCGGTGGGCTTCACGTGCCGGCGCCGGCGCAAGACTCCCTCGGCCTCATCCTTGGCTTGATCCAGCTTACCGTCGTAGGCCATGGCAAGAATGAAGTTCTCCTTCTCCGAAGGGTAGATCTTCTTGAAGGTGAGATAGGGGATCTTCACCGTCATGTCCGTGCCGGTGTTGCCCGGAAACGCCTTGCGCGGCGCGGTGGTGCCGACCACCTCGAAGCTCTCCGTGCCGATCACGATGCTCTTGCCAACCGGGTCTTCGTTGGGAAAGAAACGCTTGACCACATCGGCTCCGATCACGGCGACGTTCTCCCGGTGGAGATTGTCAATCTCTGTGAAAAAGCGCCCGTTGGCCAGATTGTCATTCTCGGCGCGAAAATCCGAGGGCGTGTCCCCACTGAAGTTGTAGCTCAGAATCTGCATCCCCTTGTATTTAACGGGCGGCGGATTTCCCCACCAGATGAAAGTCTCCACGGCGACGTCTTTGACACTGGGACACTCGTCCTTAAGGGCCATGGCATCCTCAAACGTCAGCGGTTTCCGCAGACGTTCCTCGCGCGAAAGCCGGCCTACGTGGATACCGGGGTCGAACTTAAAAATGAAGAGATTCGAAGTGCCAAAGTCGTTGGCGGCGTCCGCGACCTCGCTCTCGAGGCCCGCAAAGACGGACGCCACGGCGATCACGGTGGTGGTGCCGATGAGGACGCCCAGGATCGTCAGAAACGATCGAAACTTGTGCGTGCGCAGCGTATCGAGCGCCAGCAACAGATTCTCGCGGATGTTTCGACGGTAAGCTCTCATAAAAGCAAAAGCCAGAAATCAGAAGAATCCCGCTTTCAGGCCTCGGTACGCAGCGCCTCAATGGGGTCGAGCTTGGCGGCCTTGCTCGCCGGGTAAATCCCGAAGAAGAGACCGACGGCGGTCGAAAGCCCCAACCCAATCACCACCGCCGATACGGGCACTGACGCCGTGAACACCATATCCACCAGCTTGGCGATCACTACGGCAAGCACGATTCCGGCGATGCCCCCGACCCCGGACATCACACCTGATTCGATAACGAACTGCATCAGGATGTCGAACCGGCGCGCTCCGAGCGACTTGCGGATGCCGATCTCGTGCGTGCGCTCGGTGACGCTGGCCAGCATGATATTCATGATCACGATGCCGCCTACCACCATAAACACCGCCACGATCGCGATGGTGATGGCAAAAATCGAGCCCGTCAGTTGCTGCCACAGGCCCATGATGGTGGCGGAGGCGTTGATGCCGAAGTCGTCCGTTTCCTTGTACGGAACATGATGGCGGGCCCGCATCAGGGCGCGGGTTTCATCTTCAAGTTCCATCATCTGATGATCGTTCTGCGCCTGAATCTGGATGCTGACCCCGGGCCGCGAGGCGTAGAGCTTATGGAAAGTCGTGAGCGGCATTTGCACGAAATCGTCCTGGCTCTGTCCCAGCGTTTTCCCGATGCGCTTGGCCACGCCGACGATGCGGAAAGGCTGTCCACCGATCGCAATCGTCTTGTCCAGCGGATCAGAATTTGCGAAAAACCCATCCACGAGGTCCTGGCCGACGAAACAGACCAGCGCGCTGTGGTCGTATTCGGCGTCCGTGAAGTAGCGGCCCGAACCTACCTGTTCCTGCTCCATCCCGATCATGCTTGGAGTCTCGCCGCTGATCTCCACCTCATAAAGAGTATGGTTCTGGTACCGGATCTCGGGAGAGGCCGTTCGCATGCCCGCGCTGGCGCCTATCGCTTTGTAGCCCTCCAGGCTGTCTTTCAAATAGTCGTAGTCCGTCATCAGGATCGGCTTGTTGCGCCGCTGCTCCTTGACCCATTCTTCGTCGCTGGTGTTGGCCCAATTGAACCGGTCCACGATAAAGACGTTCGCACCCAGATTCGCGATGCGGTCGGCGATGTAAACGTTCATGCCGTTGATGACGGAGATGACGACAATCAGGGTAGTGGTGGCGATAACGACGCCTAGCAGGGTGAGGAAAGAACGCAGCTTGTGAGCGCGCAAGGCCTCAACCGCAATCCAGAAGGCCTCACGAGCCATCACCCAGAAGCTGCTGCGGCCGTGGGTTTTCCCTTGAGCGCGGGTTAGGGAATGAGCTTGGGTGCCAGCGGCCACATGGAACTCCACGGTGAAGCATTCAGCTCTCAGCCAGAATCTCGGTACCAAGGCTGAATGCTGAAAACGGACTCCGCTTTACCTCACCTGCTCGTCGCGAGCCACCCGGCCGTCGCGCACGTGGATGATGCGGCGCGCCCGAGCGGCGATGTCGTGCTCGTGAGTGACCAGCACGATGGTATTGCCCGCCGCCAGCAGGCGGTCAAAAAGGTTCATGATCTCTTCGCCTGTGGCGCTATCCAGATTACCGGTAGGCTCGTCGGCAAGCAGCAGCGATGGATTGTTCACCAGCGCCCGCGCGATCGCTACTCTCTGGCGCTGCCCGCCGGAAAGCTCGTTGGGTTTATGATCCATGCGATCACCGAGGTCGACGCGCTGCAGGGACTCCCTTGCGCGTTCGAGCCGTTCCACCGCCGGAGTGCCGTTGTAAATCAAAGGCAACTCCACGTTGTGCAGAGCCGAGGCGCGTGAGAGCAGATTAAAGGTCTGGAAAACGAATCCGATTTCCTTATTGCGAATATAAGCGAGTTCATCGTCGGTAAGCTCGCTCACCAGCTTGCCGTTCAGCCAATACTGCCCGCGAGTGGGCGTGTCCAGGCAGCCGATCAGGTTCATCAGCGTGGATTTTCCGGAACCGGAGGGGCCCATGATGGCGACGTACTCGCCGCGGCGAATCTCAAAACTGACGCCGGAAAGGGCATTGACCTGAATGGCGCCGCCCATGTCATAGGTCTTCCAAAGGTCGTCGACTTGGATGAGCACGCCGTCAGGCGGAGCGTAGCGCTCCTGAACGGGCGATGTCAGCACTTGTGATCCCATGTTCCTCTCATCTCAAGGTAATGCTTACCGCCCGATGGTCTCCGCGTTGGTCAAAACGCGCGCTGTGGCACGCGCTCCCGGCCGTTGGCGTCCGTCCCAGCGCCCCGCGCCGTAACTCTCCGCCCGCTACGATCCCTAAGCGTGGCCAGGATGGCCGTACCATGCTCTCCAGCTACGAAGCAGGCGGCGGCGTGGCAGGCGCAGAGTTGTCGATTCGCACCTTGGTGTTGCTCTTGAGCGTCCTCAACACCTGGTAGCTGCCGGTGACGATCTCATCGCCCGGCTGAAGGCCTTTCACGACCTCCACATTCGTTTCACCCAGGATGCCGCTCTCGACCGGAACGAAAACCGCGCTGCCGGCTTTGACCACGAATGCTCCCTGGACCTCTTCCTTTAGACGTTGCTGCTCCTGAGGAGAAAGCTCGCTCGTGGGGCGGGTAGCCGCCATGACCTTGCCCTTCGTATTCGGAGTCTGCTCGAGCTCGCGGCGCGTCCGGATGGTGAGGGCTTGAATAGGAATCGTGACCGCATTGGGACGGGTCGCGCTTGTAATTTTTGCTGTGCAGGAGAGACCGGGCCGCAGATTTGAGGGTGGATTATCCAGAGTTACCACCACTTTGAAATCTTTGGCTTCCTGATTGGATGTGCCGTTCGTGGAGGTGCTGCTCGTGGTGGTGTTTTGCCCCGTGGTGCTGCTGACGGCGGCCTGCCCGACCTCGGTCACCTTGCCGTTGAAGGTCTTGTTGGGGATGGCATCGATAGAGACCTCGGCCGGCTGGCCCAGCTTCACATTAACGATGTCCGTCTCATCCACCAGCACTTCGGCGGTAATCACGGACATGTCTGCCACCTGGAAGAGCACGCTGCCCACCGCGTTCTGGATGCCGGGCACCACATTCTCGCCAACCGTCACCGGGAGCGAGGTTACGATGCCGCTGATCGGAGCGGCGTAGACAGTCTGATCAAGCTGGTTCTGCGCGCTCATCAGCTGCGCCTTGTCCTGCGCCAGGCGCGCCGTCGCCATATCACGGTTGAAGATCTGCTGTTGAAGCTGCGCCTTGGCCTGCGCCACCGACGCCTGTGCCGACTGCACACCGGCCTCGGCCACTTTGTAATCGCTCACCCGCGAATCGAAATCCTGCTGCGAGAGAAGCTGGTCTTTGAAGAGCTGTTGCCCGCGCGTGAAGGCGTCGTTCGACTGCTTGAATTTGGCCTGGGACTGGGCGAGATTGGCCTGCTGCAGATTGAGGGTGGCACGGGCGGAGTCCACGTTTGCCGCCTGGGCGGAGAGGTCTGCCTCTTCGGTCTGAATGGCCGCGCGCTGCACGTCAACCGTCGCATGTTGCTGCACATCTTCGGTTCGCAGGAGGAACTGGCCTTTCTTCACCGTGTCGCCTTCTTTGACGGTGAGCTCGGTGATCTTGCCGAAGGTGTTGGCATTCACGCTCACGAGATTCGCATCGGGAGGTTTGATCTGCCCGGAAGCGGTTACAATCGCGGTCAGGTCCTGACGGATCACCTTGCCCGTCTGCACCACCACCACACCGCGCTTGCTCCAACTGACACCCGCAATCACCAGAACCACGAGCAGCACCAGCGCCGCAAGCGCGAGGATGGTCTTCGTTCGTGGCTTCATGCCTTTCTTCACCGGAACAGCCACCTTGCGCTGCGGTACGTCCGGAACTTCGATGTGTCTGTCAGCTTGACGCTCTTCAACGGCTACCGAGTTGCCCATTGTTTTTTGCTCCTCGAAGGTTGCTCCTGCACTCAGGGGAGTCTTCCTCCGGCGCCCCCGTCTCTCTCAGCGCCTTTTGATATTACGTTTGACGGTTGGGAAAAGTTCCAGTGAGCTTCGCTGTCAAATCCGAGAAGAGCTTCCCTCCGGGCGTCGTCAAGCTACGTTGAGATCCCGAGCTTGTCCGCTTCTCGGTCCGCCCAACCTGGCACCTCAGAGGGTTCCTGGCGTGCCTTACGGGTCGTTTAATTGTAGCGCTTTTCTTCGCCTAAAAGAGCTAAAATCGAAAGGCAGGGGCAGAGCCACCTTTCAGGAGTTCGACGCATCGTATCAGCGTCGGGTTACGGGTTCTGGGACAGAGGTGTAGCTTGACTTTTCCTTCGCCGAAAAATAGCATCGATCCAAGGGGTCTTCAAAATATGCGTGAGGGCTCGAAATCGCGACATCGTTGGCTGCGCCTTACCCGGCGAAGAACCCTGGTTGCGGCCGCGGTTCTCGCTGCAGTCGTTGGCCTGCCCGGGGTGTCGCTGCGCACTTTTGGCGCACCCGACAAGCAAAGTAAAGAAGAGAAGAAGCGCGAGAAGGCCATCCAGAAAGAGTCGGAAAGCCCCTACAAGAAGTGGATCGAGCAGGAAGTGCCTTACATCATCACGGACGAAGAGCGCCAGACCTTCAAAAAGCTCGCCACGGACGAAGAGCGGGAGAGCTTCATCGAAAACTTCTGGGAGCGGCGCAATCCCAACCCCGGCAACCCCGAAAACGAATTCAAGGAAGAGTATTACCGGCGTATCGCCTACGCTAACGAACATTATGCCTCGGGCATTCCGGGGTGGAAGACGGATCGGGGACGCATCTATATTATGTACGGGCCGCCCAACGAGGTGGATTCGCATCCGAGCGGCGGCACTTACGAGCGGCCTGCCGAAGAAGGCGGCGGCGAGACCTCCACGTTCCCGTTTGAGGACTGGACTTACAACTACATCGACGGCATCGGAAACAACATCCAGCTCGAGTTCGTAGATCCGACGATGAGCGGCGAATACCATCTCACCATGGATCCGGGCGAGAAGGACGCGCTGCTGCACGTGCCGGGCGCCGGCCTCACGCTGATGGAGTCGATGGGAATGGCGTCAAAGGCTGACCGTTTCACTCGGACGGACGGCATGACGATCGGCCAGTCGCTTGGCGGCACTCCGGAGAGCATGGAGGAGTTTACCCGGCTCGACACCTTCGCCAAGATTTTCAAGCCACCGGTCGTAAAGTTCGACGATCTCAAAGCCACGGTCACTCACAAGATCTCGTCTCAAATCCTGCCTTTCGACGTGCGCACGGACTTCATCCGGATCACCGAGGACGCTGTGCTGACCCCCATCACCGTTCAGGTGGCCCAGAAGGATCTGGAGTTTCAGAACAAGGAAGGCGTGATGCACGGGGTGCTCGACATCTACGGGCAACTCATCTCGCTCGGCGGCCGCGTCGTCAACTCGTTCGACGATAGCGTTGTTGTGGACGTCCCCGAACACGACTTCCAGACTTACGTGAATCGCAAGCAGGTTTACCAGAAGGCAGTGCCGCTCCGGCCGGGTCACTACAAACTGAGCCTGGTGATCAAAGATCAGAACAGCGGCAACATCGGCGCGCTCGATCTAGGGCTGGTGGTGCCTCACTTCGATGAAGACAGGCTGGCCTCAAGCTCGCTGATTCTCGCGGATCTCATCCAACAGCTTCCGACCACGCAGGTGGGCACAGGGCCTTTCGTGATCGGCGGCACCAAGGTGCGGCCCAGCGTCACCAAGGTGTTCAATCGCGATCAGGACCTTGGCATTTACATGCAAGTGTACAATCTGACTCAGGACCCGAAGACGCACAAGACGTCGGGGGAGATCCAATATGATCTCACCCGGGACGGCAAGTCGGTTTTCTCGAGGACGGAGCCCGCCCAGACCGCGCAGGTAACGATTGAGAAGAAACTCCCCCTGAAGTCGCTTGAGCCTGGCCAGTATACGTTGCAGGTTAGAGTCACTGATAACGTCAGCAAGCAGTCCGTGGTGCAACCAGCTACGTTCCAGTTGCAGTAGATTAAGAACGGCTGAGTGGAGTCCGGCAAGACTGCTGAAGAGCGCTTGAAAAACAACGATCCATCTCGACGCTTTTCGTGGGCCCTGACCGTTCTGCTGGTCACTCTGCTCGCGACGGCTGCCGTGGCGGGCGAGCCTGATAAGGGCCGTTTGGCCGGTCTGGTAACGGATCGGCTGGGCAAGCCCTTGGCGGGCGCTGAAATCGCCATCGTAGGGCCTGGGATCACGAGGCGTGTGGCATTGGTGTTGACTGATGCGCGCGGACGCTTCGTGGCGACCGACCTGGAGCCTGGACGCTACTCGTTGAGGGTGGTGGCCACCACGCTCGCTCGGAACGGCGTCGAGGTTGCGCCCGGCCAAGTTTCGGAGTTGAGCCTGATCCTTAACACGGTTCTTCCGGGACTGCGGCCACATTCGGCGCCGGTTCTCACGCCGCCAACCGACGACTGGAAGTGGATCCTGCGGACCTCTGCTGCGGTTCGCCCGATTTTGCGTTATCGTACCCCGGCTCCTGACGCCCACACGCCTCTTGAACCCAGCCAGGAACTGGTGGCCATGATCCCGGCCTCCGCCGGATCAAGCGCCCTCAGCGACCAGGTCAATTTGGGGAGCGTGCTTGCGTACTGGCGCCCCTTGTCGTCCGATTCCGACCTCCTGGTAGCGACCTCAATGGCCGGCCAAGGCGTTGCGTCCTGGTCGGAGTTGACGTCTTTCCGTCGTGAGAGTGCCGACGACAGCCGGCAGGAATTGACCCTGGTGGTGCATCAGTTGAACATGGCCCCCGGGCCGACGGCAATACAGACTGCGGCAGGCGAACCGAACCTGGCGAACTCTCGCGGCTTGACTCTCAGCTATCTTCAATCACGGCAGTTCTCCGGGAAAGTCCGGCTCAGCACGGGCTTTGAAGTCAACTACCTTGATTCGTGGCATAACGCCATGACGGCATTGCCTCGCGCCGAGCTGGAATATCAGCTCAGCCCGGCCAACAAGCTAGAAATACGCTACGGTGCGGTAACTCCGTCGACGGATGACGGCACGCTCGGCGGTAAGGTTGCGGAACTGGACGCTTTTCCGCGCCTCAGCCTCAGCGGCTTCGCTCCCCGGCTCGAATCGGCTCGTCACAGCGAAGTCTCATATTCGCGTCGCCTGGGGAAGAAGACCCAGATTGAGGCGGCGGCTTACCACGACGGCTTCACGAACGCGGTTGTCCGCGGGGCCGGTTCGGCCGCAGCCTGGAGCCAGTGGTCTGCAGCCGGCGACGTCCTGCCGAACGGCGCGGCCGACGGGTTGAATTTGAACGCGGGAAACTATGGTGCTTCAGGCCTGCGGGCTTCAGTGTCTCAAGGTTTCGGTAAGCATCTTCAAGCGGAAGCTGCTTACGCCAAGGGTGATGCGCTCGAGTTGTTGGCTCTTGGCGCCAGTGCCACCCGCTTTGCTTCCCTGGTTCGCTCCCGTCCCTCGCAGTCGGCAACCGCGAAGCTGATCGCGCAATTGCCAGCCACGAAGACTCAGGTGGCGGCATCGTACGATTGGCTCCAGCGCGGCAGCCTGACGGCTGTGGACCCCTACGGTCTCGCCGATCTCAACGTGGCCCCTTTTGCGGGTGTCGAGATTCGCCAAACGGTTCCGACCGGCAGATTCCTGGCGGGGGCCCACGTTGAGGCTGTCGCCGAATTCCGCAACGTCGCACGGCAAGGATACGTCCGTGTAGTTTCGAGCGGCGGTGCTCCCATCGTCCTTACCCCCGCCTACCAAAGCGTCTGTGGCGGATTCTCCGTCCAGTTTTAAGAGCATATCCTGGAGCGCGCGGGACCGCGAGGCCAGGCGCGCCCCCCGGCCTCACTCGGACCTTGCCCCGGCATGAAGGGGTCGATCCCGCCAAGGGGAAGTTGACGGCCTCCAGCCGCGCGCCTTATACTGGCTTTTTTCTGCAGACAGGAGTGCTCCAAGCTATGTACGCGATCTTTAAGACAGGCGGCAAAGAATATAAAGTAGCGCCCGGACACATCGTGCGAGTGGAACGGCTGACGGCTGAGCCGGGGGCCGGCGTGGAATTCAATCACGTGCTCGCTGTACGCAACAAGACGCTGACCTTGGGTGCACCCCTGGTCCCGAACGCCAAGGTGACGGGAAAAGTGCTGCGTCAAGCGCGCGCCGCAAAAGTTCGGGTGTTTAAGTTCAAGGCGAGCAAACAGTATCGCCGTACACGCGGGCATCGCCAGGATTACAGCGAAGTGCTTATCAACGATATCGTGACAGGATAGGGTCCATGGCACACAAAAAGGGACTAGGGAGTTCGCGCAATGGACGCGACTCAAATGCACAACGGCTGGGCGTGAAGCGTTTTGCCGGCCAGACCGTCTCAGGCGGATCGATCCTGGTCCGGCAGCGGGGAACTCCCCTGAAGCCCGGCAACAACGTTGGCCGAGGCAAGGACGACACGCTTTATGCCAAAGTGTCGGGCGTGGTCCAGTTCGAAGATAAGGGTCAGAAGGGCAGGTTTGTCCACATCCTGGTTCCGGCGGTAAGCTGAAGGTAAAGCGGTAGCACGGAGAAGGTCGTCCGTTCCTACCGCCTTTTTTGTCTCTGTGATCTCTCGGCGACCGGCCACCAGCAGTCGGCAGAAGCGCTCAAAATCAGGTGGAGTTGACCGCTGAGGGCCGACGGCTCCTATATGTTCATTGACGAGGCTGTGATTCGCGTGGCGGGTGGAAACGGCGGCAACGGCTGCTCCGCTTTCCGGCGCGAAAAGTTTGTGCCGCGCGGCGGCCCGAGCGGCGGCGACGGTGGTGACGGCGGCAGTGTCTACATCGAGAGCAGCCATCACTTGAATACCCTGCTTCCGTTCCGTTACCGGCGCGAGTTCAGCGCCGAGCGGGGGCGTCACGGCGAAGGTTCAAACTGTCATGGCCGTAACGGTGAGGACCTCGTCATTCAAGTGCCTGCCGGCACAATAGTTTACGATGATCTCAGCGGCGAGAAGATTGTTGATTTCGATGCGGCCAGCGAGCGATATCTGGCGGCGAGAGGCGGCCGGGGCGGCCGCGGCAACGCACGGTTCGCCAGCTCCACTCATCAGGCTCCGCGCCGTGCCGATCCGGGACGGCCGGGAGAGCACCGGAGCCTTCGGTTGCACTTGAAACTGCTGGCTGATGTGGGTCTGGTGGGTTTTCCCAATGTCGGCAAGTCTACTCTGATCTCGCGCGTGAGCGCTGCTCGGCCCCGCATCGCGGATTATCCTTTTACGACGCTCGAGCCTCACCTCGGGGTGGTCGGGCTCGATCTGGAACGCTCTTTTGTAATGGCTGATATTCCGGGCCTCATCGAAGGCGCGCACGAGGGCCGGGGACTCGGTATCCGGTTTCTAAAACATATTGAGCGAACGAGGCTGCTGGTCCATCTGATTGACGTGGCTGAGCAGTCCGAGCGCGACCCGGTGGAGGACTACCGAATCATCCTCTCCGAGTTAGCGAGCTTCAGCCCGGAAGTGGCCGCCAAGCCCATGCTGCTGGTAGCTTCGCGGGTGGATGCGGCTGGGAAGGGCGACCGTCTGGACATTCTCCGTCGTTTCGCACGCGAGCGAGACGAGGCGCTCTACGAGATCTCCGCCGTGACGGGACAGGGTGTCGAGGAATTGAAACGCGCGATCTGGAGGCAGCTCGAGCAGATTCCGCGCCCGCTCGTGGCCAATCTGACTGAAGGTGAGATCGTTCGCACCAAGCCGGACGAGACACAGCCTGGTTTGTAGCCTTCACGTTCGCGCTGTTCTCCGCGCCGGGTCGCGCCTGAATCCATCGTGAATATCGCGCTCTTTGGCGGCACCTTTGATCCCATCCACAGCGGCCATCTGCGCGCCGCCCGGGCTGCAATGCGGCGCCTCAAGCTCGATCGTGTCTTATTCGTACCTTCGGGCATACCGCCTCACAAGCCTGAAGAGGAGCTGGCGCCTTACGTTCACCGCTTCGCCATGGTGGCGCTCGCTGCGCGAGGCGAATCCGCGTTCGTGCCTTCTACCCTTGAAGCGCCGAAATCCGACGGCAAGCCAAACTTTTCCGTAGAGACGGCTCAGGCCGCGCGACGGATACTCGGTCCTCGGGACCATCTCTACTTCATCCTTGGTGTCGACAGTTTTCTCGATCTGCCCAACTGGAAGGACTATCGCCGGTTGATTGAGATGGCCGAGTTCATTGTGGCTTCGAGACCGGGCTTCGGTAATCGTCAGCTTCTGGCCAACCTCGGAAATGGACGTGCCCGCGCGGGCCTGAGAGAGGTGGGGTCCATCCTGGCATGGCCGGACGGGGCTGGAGTTCACGTCCTCGCCGGAGTGCGCGCGCCCATCGCCTCGCGCGAGATCCGGAGCGCTGCTGCAAGGGGCCGGTCTTTGGCTGGCCTTGTGCCTCCGCTTGTGGAAGAATATATCGTGAAAGAGTCGCTCTATCGTCCTGCGCGGGCGGGCCGCGGAGGCAAATGACGAGGCATCTCGAAGAGGCTATCCGCGCCGCGCAAGGCCGCAAGGCGCTCGACTTGAAGGTGCTCGATCTCCACGAAATCTCCTCATTTACGAATTTTTTCGTAATCTGCGCCGGCACGTCCACTCGCCACACACAAGCCATCTGCGATGCGGTTGTGGAGCAGCTCAAACAAAAGGGTACCGCGCCCGCGCACGTCGAGGGTTATAGCCAGGCGGAGTGGATTCTTCTGGACTACCTTGAATTCGTGGTCCACATCTTTCTGGAGCGGGCGCGCGACTTTTACGATCTGGAGCGCCTCTGGAAGAAGGCCGCGCGGGTACCGATTCCGGTGGAGACAGCGCAGAATTGAAGACCGATGTCGAAGATCGACGATTGATGAGGCCGGGTTTTCGAGCGGAGTATTCGATCTTCAGTCGTGATTTCTTGATCGGCAATCAAAGGTGCGGATTCGAATCATCAGGGAAGGCAAGCCCAGGGACGCGCATCTCGCAGCGCTTCAATCCGATTACGTTGCCCGCATCGAGCACTTCGTCAAAATCCGGATCGAGGAAAACGACGGAATCGCGAAGACGACGGTATCTTCGAGGACGCGCAGTGCCCGTGGCGGCGGGCTCCCGCCGGGAGCGCAACGGCTCCTGAAGAGCCTGGCGGAAAGTTACAAGATCCTGCTCGATCCTCGCGGCCGGGAGTGGACTTCAGAGGAGTTTGCGAAGTGGCTTGGCACACGCGCTCTTGCGGGAACGCGTGAGTTGGCCTTTCTGGTTGGCGGAGATCGTGGTGTTCCGGCTGCGATCCGGGACAGGGTCGACTTGATGTTGGGGCTTTCTCGTATGACTTTGACTCACGATTGGGCCTGCACTCTGTTGCTCGAGCAGATTTACCGCGGCTTCACAGTCCTGCGCGGCTACCCTTACGCAAGATAAGCGCAGCGAGCGAGCAACGATAGCAGAGACCGGAGGAAGTTTGCCCGATACAAAAAAGGGCCTCGTCATTGTTCACACCGGACCTGGCAAAGGGAAGACGACTTCTGCGTTGGGACTCGGGTTCCGCGCCGCCGGTCAAGGCCTCCGTGTTCTGATGGTGCAGTTTATTAAGGGCTCCTGGCACTACGGCGAGCTCGACGCTGCCCAAATGCTGAACCGGGGGATGGGCGTGGAGCGACTTAAAATCATCCCGATGGGCCGCGGCTTCGTGAAGGTCGGTGCGGAGAAGCCCGCCCCGGAGGACATTCGCCTGGTAGAAGAAGCCTGGGCTTTCGCGACCCGGGCAATCATGAGCGGCGAACACGAGATGGTGATCCTGGACGAGATCAATTACGCCACGAGTTACCGCATGCTTGATCCTGAGAAGGTTGTGGAGACCCTCCGGCAGAAGCCCGAAATGGTCCACGTGGTGCTCACCGGGCGCAACGCGCATCCTTTGATTGTGGGATTCGCAGATTTGGTAACGGAGATGCGCGAGGTAAAGCATCCCTATCAGAAGGGGATCGTCGCGCAACGGGGAATCGAATACTGAAGTGCAATGATGAACGATGATTGATGTTTGCTGATCGAAGCCCTCGGCCTTCGTTTTCGATCCCGAAGCTCTTATCGTCAATCATTAATCGTCAATCGGCGATCATCAATTAGAATGGCTTGGTTTCGCAAAGACAAAGCGCCGCTGCAAGCACAGCGCCAGAAGCGCGTTCAGACGGAAGGTTTGTGGGTCAAATGCGAAAATTGCAAGCAGATCGTGTGGAAAGGAGACCTGGAAGGGAATCTGCTCTGCTGTCCGAAGTGCGACTATCACTTTAAGATGGGAGCCACGGAGCGCCTCGCCATGCTCTTCGACGGCGGCCATTATACGGAGCACGACCCCGGCCTCGCGTCGTCGGATCCGCTCGAATTTCGCGACACAAAGGCCTATCGCGACCGGCTTAAGCAAGCGCAGGCTCAAACTGGTCTAAAGGACGCGCTCATCACCGGCGAGGGCCGAATCGAAGATCGGCCGGCGATCGTCTGTGCCATGGAGTTCCGCTTCATCGGCGGCAGCATGGGCGCGGTAATCGGCGAGAAAATCACCCGCGCTATCGACCACGCCATTGCCCACAAACTGCCGCTGGTGGTGGTCTCCTGCTCGGGCGGGGCGCGCATGATGGAGGGCGCCATCAGCCTGATGCAGATGGCAAAGATTAGTGCCGGCCTCGCGCGGCTGGATGATGCTGGACAGCCGTTCCTCTCGATTCTGACCGATCCTACCACGGGCGGCGTCACCGCCAGTTACGCCATGTTGGGCGATCTCAACATCGCCGAGCCCGGCGCTCTCATCGGCTTTGCGGGACCTCGGGTGATCGAACAGACGATTCGGGAAAAGTTGCCGGAAGGATTTCAGAAGGCGGAGTTTGTGCTGGCCCATGGCATGATCGACGCCATCGTGCCGCGAAAAGAGATGAAGAGTTATCTGGCGCGCGCCCTGAGTCTGCTCACTGGAGACTTGCAGGGTTGAACCCGCTTCCGCGCGACCGATAACTCACGATAACTGGTTTTCATGAACTACTCTGATTGCATCGCTTATCTCGCTGCCCTCGGTCAGGAATTGCGCGGGGTGAAGTTTGACCTCGCCAACATGCGGCACATTCTGGCGGCCCTAGGCCACCCGGAAGGCTCCTACCCCAGCGCCATCGTGGCCGGCACCAATGGTAAAGGGTCCACCTCGGCGATGCTGGCGAGCATTCTCACCTGCTCAGGTTACAAGACCGGACTCTACACTTCACCTCATCTCGTCAGGGTTAACGAACGGATTCGAGTTGACGGCCAGGAGGTGAGCAACGACGAGTTTGCGAGCGCCTTCAGCAAGGTTGAATCGGTGGTAAGGAGCCTGCTCGGCAAAGGAGTTCTCACCGAGTGCCCGAGCTTTTTTGAGTTTCTCACCGCTGCCGCCTTCGTTCACTTCAGGAGCAGCCAGGTAAGCTTTGCGGTGCTCGAAGTGGGCATGGGCGGACGCCTCGACGCCACAAATGTGGTTGAGCCCGAAGTAGCGGTGATAACGAACGTGGATCTCGACCACACCGAGTACCTGGGAACCACGCACGCCGCCATCGCAGCCGAAAAGGCCGGCGTGATCCGGAGTGGCAGGCCGGTGATCTCGGGATGCGAGCATCCTGACGCCGCCGAAGTTGTACGCCGGCATTCGGCGGAACTGGGCGCTGAGTTAGTGGAGATTCCGGTATTGGCTCGCGTAGAGAACCTGCAGGCGCACCAAGGACGTTATGATTTCGATTTGGGCCTGAACGGCACCCGCTTCCGCAGGCTCCAAACGCCTTTGCAGGGCCGCTTCCAGGTTGAGAATACAGCCGCCGCTGTTGCAGCCGCCTGGAAGCTTGCCGAACGTGGATGGAGGATTCCAGACGAAGCGATCGCGGAAGGGGTCGCACGCGCGAAGTGGCCCGGCCGTCTCGAAGTTTTCGTCGAAGAGCCTCTGACGCTCCTCGACGGCGCACACAACCCGGCGGCAGCGCGCGCTTTAGCAGGCTTCGTCAGCAGTGAATTGGCGAACCGCCCCCTCATCTTGGTTTATGCTTCCATGCGCGATAAGGCCATCGAGGAAATCAGCGGTCTGCTGTTTCCCCTGGCGTCGAAGATCTACCTCACACGCACGTCTCAGCCTCGCGCGGCCACGCCCGAGGAGCTTCTTGCTCGGAGCCGGAACCAGGCCCAGACCACGATCGTGATTGAGCCTGACCCGGCTCAGGCCTTACTTGCGGCCCGCCGGACCGCACCTCCCGCCGGTGTTGTGCTGGCCGCCGGCTCTCTCTTCCTCGTCGGGGCTCTCAAGCAAGCCCTCGGCGAGGGACGCCTCGGTTGACACCATGGCCGGCTCTCTTCAAACCGACCCCAGCCTTGACCGGGAAGCGCACAAGAAAGCTCCGGCTGAACCGTCGCGCAAGGCGCCTCGCCGAATCTGGTATTGGCTGAGCTACCTGCGCTCGGTGATCTTTACCAATAACCTGATCTTCCTGTACACGGCAGTGCTCACCTCCGTTTCTCTGCTGGGCTCCATTTTTGACGCGCACGGCCGCTGGCAGCACCGCTGCGCGCGCCTGTGGGCGCGGCTGATTCTGAAGACTTCCGGCGTTCGGGTGCGGGTGGAGGGTATACAGAACCTGGATCTAGGCCAGACGGTGATCTTCTGCGTGAATCATCCGAGCGCCATGGATATTCCGATTCTGCTGGCGAGTCTGCCCGTCCATTTCCGGTTTCTCGCCAAGCGAGAGCTTTTTCAGGTGCCTTTCCTCGGCTGGTTTCTCCGCCGCGCCGGGCACATTGCCGTGGAGCGCACGCGCCCTCACGAAGCGATGCACAGCTTCGAGGAAGCTGCGGCAAAGGTCCGTCAAGGAACTTCCGTGGTGCTGTTCCCGGAAGGCCACCGGAACCGCCGCACCGGTGATATGCTGCCATTTAAGAGCGGGAGCTTTTATCTTGCGATCAGCGCCGGCGTGCCGATACTGCCCATCACGCTGAACGGTACGCGCTACGTGCATGAGCCGGATACATGGCATGTGCGGCCCGGCCGGACCGAGATGATCGTTCACCCGCCCATTCCGACGGCAGGACTCACGCGGGCCGACGTTCAAGCGCTCTCCGCGCGTGTGCGCGACGCGCTGCTCTCGAGATTCACGCCGGCAGTAGATTGAAGCATGAGGGTTCGCTTCCTTGATCATGCCCTTCAGCGGATCGCTGAACGGGGCGCTAGTGAACACGAGGTGATCTCGACGATCGAATCAGGAGAGCGCTTCCCTGCTAAGTTCGGCCGCACTGGCTTTCGCAGTAATTTCCCCTTTCACGGCGAGTGGCTCGGCCGGACCTACGCTGCAAAGCAAATCGAGGCGATTGCGGTGAACGACGTCGATGATACCAGTTGGGTCGTGATTACGGTGGTGGTGAGGTATTATTGAGGGCAAAAGAGGAGCTGATGAAGCTAACTTATGATCCGCGCTATAACATCGCTTACTTGCGACTGCACGAAAAGACAGCCGAAGTGCAGACGCTTCAACTCAGTGACCAACTCAACGTGGACATCGCCCCCGACGGCACCGTGTTTGGCATCGAGATGCTCAATGCGAACGAGCAGCTTCAGTCCGAGGACAAAGGAAATTTTGTGATCGTGAACCAAGCGTTGGGGCAGACTTTGGAGATCTCGCTCCGAGAACTGCAGCCGATACCCTGAAGCCCGTGCTCGCAGCCAGAATGCAAGGCAATTACAGGTCCTCCAGGAAGGGCATCATCAGCGGCGGCTCGGCGAGAAACGGCAGGCGCGCAATTTCGCGAACGGCGCGCGCGACGTGCCCATGACGGGCGGCTTCGAGCGTCATGGCAAATGGCAGGTGATCTTTCGATTGATGGGGCTCCTGCAGGACCGTGTCGATGTTGATCCGATGCCGGCCCAGCATGCTGCATACGCGCGCCAGAATGCCGGGCCGGTCCCGCACTACCAGCCGCAAGTAGAAGGGCATTGCGCTCCGGGCGAGCGGCGCCAGACGCGCAGGGTGCCAATCCGTGTAGCCAAGCGGCGTTGCACCTCTGCCTCCGGCCAGGAGGTCGCGACCGATTTCCACCACGTCAGAAATCACCGCCACGGCTGTGGGCTCTCCACCGGCTCCGCGTCCGCTGATCAGGGTGTTACCGCCCTTGCTTCCCACCAGCAATACGCTGTTGATGGAACCGCGTGGGGCGGCAAGCGCCGCCGAACGGGGAATCATCATGGGGCTGACAAACGCTTGCAGTCTGCCGCCCTTCAGCCGGCGCGCCAGAGCGATCAGGCGAATGGTGTGTTCAAAGCGGTGCGCATAAGCAAAGTCCACCTGTTCGATCTGACGGATGCCCTCGGCAGGAATCTCCGCCACGGGTACCACGCTGCCGAAACAGAGCATGGACAGTATCGCAATCTTGTAGCGCGCGTCGTGGCCGTCGACGTCGGCGCTCGGGTCAGGCTCGGCGTAACCGCGCTGCTGGGCTTCGGCCAGCACGTCACCGAACGCACAGCCGCGCTCTTCCATTTCGGTCAGGATGTAATTCGTAGTGCCGTTCAGAATGCCGAGTACGGCCGTGAAATGCTCTCCAGCGAGCCCTTCGCGAATCGCGTGCAGCACGGGCGTGCCGCCCGCGACGCAGGCTTCGATCCCGAGCACCGCCCCCGTAGACTGGATCCCTCCCAGCAACTCGAGGCCATATTCGGCTACAAGCTGCTTGTTGGCCGTCACCACCGGCTTCCGCGCGGCAATGGCAGCAAGCGCAATCGCGTGCGCCGTCTCCAGATTACCCACCAGCTCCACGATCACTTCCACGGCGGGATCGGCCACCACTTGGCGCCAGTCTCGAACCATCCGTACGCGGTCACCGAGCCCTGGAAAATCCTTGCGGTCAATACTACGCGAGCAGATTGCCTTCAGATCGAGCCGGCATCCGAGCCGCCGGTTGATCTCCCGCTGGTGCTCCGTCAAAACCTTCACCGTGCTGGTTCCCACCGTGCCCAATCCGATCACGCCCAAGCCGATCGCAGGACGACGAGCCTCGGGCATGGCGGGCGGGATCGATGGTTGCGCGCTTTTTCCGCTCATCGATGTCTTGTCCACGGCGCGGCAGCAGCTTGCGTTGCCTGCACTCAATGTAACACCAGAGGCGCCGGTCGTAGACCTGTACGTAATTCCGAGTAGGAGTTTCGATTGGACATTCGCCTGGACGGTCAAGCCGCGGTGATCACGGGAGGCTCGCGCGGAATCGGCGCAGCCACGGTAAGGCTGTTCTCCGCCTGCGGAGCCGGCGTCGTGTTTGGCTATCGCAGCGCCGCGGCCGCCGCGGATCAAGTGGTGAGAGGATGCGAGGGCGGCGCAGAGCGCGTTCTCGCCGTGCGCTCCGATGTCTCGAAGATGAGTGGCGCCAGGAAGCTTATCGCCGCCGCGATCGAGCGCTTCGGCCGCATCAATATTCTGGTGGCGAACGCCGGCATCTGGCCGTCCGATCCCGCGCCCATCGAGAAGATGACCGAGGCGGAGTGGGACGAGATGATGGCGATCAACCTCAAGGGCGTTTACACAGTGATCCGGCACGCCGTGCCTCACATGATCGAGCAGAAGGGCGGACGCATCATCGTGGTCTCGTCGACTGCCGGCCAGCGCGGCGAATCCTTGCATTCCCATTACGGCGCCTCCAAGGGCGGGGCGATCAGCCTCGTGAAGGGTCTTTCCACCGAGCTTGCGCAGCGCAACATTCTTGTGAACTCGGTGGCCCCGGGTTGGTTTGACACCGATATGTCCGAGCCGGTGCTGAGCAAGCCTGCTGAAGCGCGCCGGATCGCCGCCGGCATTCCGCTCGGCCGCGTCGGTCGCCCCGAAGAAGCGGCGATGCCCATACTATTCCTGGCCTCGCAAATGGCATCGTACATAACAGGGGAAATCCTGAACGTCAATGGTGGAAATGTGCTGTGCGGATGAGGGCCGATGTTGCGGCCGGGTAAGCGACCCATATGGTGACTTCAGCCAAACGTAGGTGGCTCCTGCTGCTAATTGCGGCCTCCGTGTTGGTATTTACGCGCGTCCGGGCTGCCGGCCAGAATCAGCCAGCCGCCAGCGCCACGGCTGCGCCGGCCGTAAATTCGATTCGCGCGCTGCCGACCCGCGTCGATCCCAATGCCCAACCCATCCTCGACCGCATGCTTCAGGCCCTGGGCGGCCAGGCGTTTCTTAGCTTCAAGACGCTCACAGCGCATGGGCGTCTCTTCAGCCTCGGCGGCGGCGGCGTAGGATTCGTCTATTTCGACAGCCAGGTTCAGTACCCCGATAAGCGGCGGCTGGTTTATGGCATGAGCAAAAAAGCCAAAGCCATCACCGTGGTGAACAACGGCGACCAGGGTTGGGAGATCGACCGCATGGGTATGGTGCACCTCGATTCCGCCGAGATCCGGCGCTGGAAATTCGCCAATCGCTATGGTCTCGAGAATCTCTTGCGCCTCAGAATCCATGAGCCAGGCGCCCTGGTGCAGAGCGCGGGAGTGGATTTCGTCGACAATCTTGCCGTGAATATCCTCGACATCGTGGACGCGGACCAGACCCAGATCAAGCTTTACGTTGATAAGCGGACGGATTTGCCGGCCGAAGTCTGGTATCGCAAGTGGAATCCCACCATCAACGACTGGGACGAGTACACCGACGTCTACGCCGATTATCGAGTCTTCGACGGCATCAACACCCCGTTGCACATCACGCGCTCGCTCAATGGAGAGCGATTCAGCGAAGTCTACCGCAGCACCGTAACTTATAACGAGACCTATTCCACTCAGCTTTTCGCAGACCCGAGCGCCGTCCAGCAATAAGCACACCTTCGTCAGCGAGCCTGAGATTTGGGTGCCGCCAGCCGCAGGCGCCGCACCGTGCTGCGGACGCAATTCCGGTATCTGGGAAGGGCGAGTGCGTGCCGCTCGGAGTCACCACTTGGACCGGGCCGGTCGTGGCGCCGGCCCCGAAGGGGCCGGAAGTGAATAGCCGCAGGTGCTAACCTACGGTGATTTGGGTGAGGGTGATAGGGTGAGATTGAAAGCAACCCCGAAGGGGTTGGCCTTTGTCAGTTCGTTCTCGCGCAGCGCCGGAAATTATTCATGCTCCGCCACCTGGGAGCGCGGGCGTCCCGCCCGCAACAACGAAGAAGGACAACGAAGCGGGCGGGACGCCCGCGCTCCCAGGGTGGCAGGGCACGAATAGGCTGCTTGTCACCGTAGGCTTTCACCTGCGGCTATTCACAGTGTTGCCCTCCGGGCAACGGAAGGCACATCACTCCGTTGCGCTCGTTCAATGCTTTCAGGGTTCCACTTGAAAATTCACGTTGCTGGTCAGCGTGCCGCTCGGAGTCACCACCTGGACCGGCCCGGTGGTGGCGCCGGTTTGGACCGTAGTCCGTAGGGTGTGGCGCAACGCTCATCTCTCGAGCGTTGCGGCTTTTCCATGTCCTCGAAAAAAGCCGCAAGGCTGAAATCGAGCCTTGCGCTACACATGCTCACGATATTACCCAGGATGGCCGCAGATGGTTCGGCGCTGGAAAACCGAGGCACCGGCGCCTAGCCCTACATCATGCAATGCCCGGCACTTCACTGAATTGCCATCATAACCATCGCATGACGTAGGGCAAGGACCACAGGAAAGCCGATAGAACCGTAGCGACCCAGAGCACAGCCCGGTTCCATCGGGGACCGAGCCTCCTCCAATATGCCAGATAGAACCCTGCTGCCAGCGCGAGGATCGAAACAGGGAACAGATATACGCGGTAGGCTGTCAAACTGACAGCCAGGCTCCCGCCCGCCAGCCCGGCGGCGGCAGGAAGGAGCACTGCCACTCATCAAAGGTTGGGCAGCAGCGCCAACACAGTGGCGAGCAGGCTCGCGCCGAATGACTTGGTTTGGTCTTTCATACGCTCCTCTTGTTAAGTAAATTCACTCTCGACCAGGAACCGGAACACCCCAGCTCAACCGCTTCGCCGCCAGCGTCTCCCGCATCCTGATTGCTACCTGCAAGCCGGAAATCAGCGTCAGCACCGCCACCACTTGAATGGCGGCCCGCATTCCCAACAGATCGGCCACGATGCCGGAAATCAGTGCGCCGATCGCATATCCCAAATCGCGCCAGAAGCGATAGACACCCATAGTGGTGGCCCGCCACTCGGGATGGGCAACGTCGCTGATTGCCGCCAGCAGCGTGGGGTACACCATCGCAGTGCCAAGTCCTTGCAGCAGCGCCCCCAGTATCCACGCGCGATAGACGGGAACTTCAACCGTAAGCCAGATGCCCACGGCTTGCACAGTCATTCCCCCGGCAATGAGCCGCTTTCGGCCCCAGCGGTCGCTCAGCGGGCCCGTAGAGACCTGGAGAATGCCCCAAGTTGCCGGATACACAGCTTTGATCGTTCCGATGGCGCTAACGCCAAGACCGAAGCTCGCGAAAAACAGCGGATAGATCCCCCAAGACATGCCGTCGTTGAGGTTGTTGACCAAGCCCGCCTGACAGCAGGAGAACAGGTTGCGATCCTTCCAGGAGGCAAGGGAAAACGTCTCGCGCATGGAAGGACGCCCATGCGCCGGTGACTTACGATTCAGTACGGCCTCGGCCGAAGACGGATGATGCAACTCCGCTTCCAGCGTGGCATAGTGCCTGGTCTCTTTTGCAAAGAGTGAAAGTAGCAGCCCCGCAAAAACCACTCCGATGCCGAGATAGAAAGGCTGCGGCCGGAGGGCGTATACGGAGGCTATGTAACCTGTGATCCAAGCAGTGAATCCAACCGCGATGTAGCCCGCAAATTCGTTGAGGCCCAGCGCCAGCCCGCGCCGCTTTGGCCCGACCAGGTCCACCTTCATGATCACCGTCATGGACCAGCACAACGCCTGGTTAACTCCCAGCAGCACGTTGGCGACGTCGAACCAGAACCAGCGGTTGGCGAAGATAATGATGAAAGGAACCGGAAGGCCAATGATCCAGCCCACGATCAGCACTTTCTTCCGCCCGGCGGTTTCCGAGACCCGCGCAGCAAACAGGTTGCAGACGGCCTTCGTGACGCCGAAGCTCACGATGAAGGAAACGATCGCGGTCTTGGAGACGAGCCCGAACTCCTTTTCTCCGATCAGTGGAACGACGGTCCTCTCCAACCCGACCATCATTCCCACGAAAATGTTAATCAGGATAAGCAGCGAGAACTGGCCCAGGTTCTCGCGCAGACCCAACCTGATCGTCATGTCTCCCTCATCAACCATGAGCCCCGGCAGTCACCTGATGTGCTTCAGCCGAACGCCGGGCTAGAGCCAGGTATAGCCATCAGTTTTCCTGTTGTAATCCCAGGTTGATAGCCCGAATCGCGGCCGCCTCGGGCGGCGGGGTTGGAATGTTTTCCAACATGTGGCGCACGAATTCGTCCTTGTCGTCGATCTGGAAGGCCTTATTGAACCTGCGCTCGAACCCGATCGTGGAAATCGGTTTCCCGCTCAGAGAGCGTCCGCACACCGAACCCGAGAAAGCCCCAGGCAACACTTCTACATAGTCGGGAAGGGCCTTTAGCCTTTGCAGGGTCTCGAAGAGTGCTCGCGCGCCGTCTTCAGCACTTGACGCAAGTTCGGTCCGTCCCAAGTCCCCGACCATCAGCGTATGTCCGCTGAGCAAGAACCACGGCTCGGGTCCGCGAGTCTTATCCGTGACCAGAAGCGAGATATGTTCCGGTGTGTGGCCGGGAGTATGCCACACTTGGATCTGGACGTTTCCGAGGTCGAGAACATCCCCTCCATTTACTGGGAAGAAGTGGTACCGGGCGCCCGCGCTGGTGTGCAGGACGTAGCTGGCACCCGCCAACTCAGCGAGTTTCCGTCCCGCGGAGATGTGATCGGCGTGAACATGGGTGTCGATGACGTAGCGGATTCTCATTCCGCTTTCTTCGGCTCCGCCCAGGTAGGTTGTGGGGTCATCGATGGGGTCGCACACGGCGCCCACGCCCTGTCCGCCTCAACCGAACAGGTAGGACGCCGCAATCACCGGGCGCGTGTGAAGAAACTGACGCAAGATCATAGGGCCGTCCCTAAAATCGCATGTCAGCAATTGCCGGGAGCTGAGGGTAGCGCATTACGGCCAGCGCCACGCACCACCCGTAGGCCGCGGGCCTCCCAGTCATATACGCTTGCTTCGAGCCGATGCGCTGCGAAGCCGTGGCCACGCAACAGGCGAACGGCCTCAGCCGCTAGAACGCAGTACGGGCCACGACAGTAAGCCACAACATCTGTGTCCCGTGGTAACTCGGAGAGCCGGTTTTCAAGCTCTTCCAAGGGAATCGATATGGCTCCCTCCAGGTGTGCGCTGTGATACTCCGAGTTCGGGCGGACATCCAAGACAATGGCCTGACCTTGACGAGCCCGATCCAGAAGAGTTGCTTCGTCGACAGCTTCCGCCCCTCCGAAACCAGCAAAAAAGCGCTGCTTCATGCGTTCGAGCTCGGCAAGTCGATCCTCTGCCAGAAGCCGGAAGGTACGTAAGAATCGGCCGACCGACTCGTCTGCGAGCCGATAGCACACAAATCGTCCTTGTTTTTCTGCTTCCACCAGACCCCCGGCGTGGAGCACCTGAAGGTGCTGAGAAGCATTGGCGACGGTAGTGCTAGCCTCTTTGGCCAGCGCTTCCACGGTCCGAGGCGATTGTGACAAGAGGTCGAGGAGCTCGAGGCGTTTAGGGCTGGAGAGCGCCTTCCCGGCGCGCGCGAGTTGGCCATACACTGCGTCCTTGAATGATCGCTTGGTGCGGACCATACTTAAGCAATCAATTGAATACGAAAAGACAGCCAGAGTCAAGCAGCAAATTTCACCAACTCCCCTGGCCACATTGGGTGGCTAGAGCGGTCAGTGCTACCTTGGTCACGATATTACCCAGGATGGCCGCTTCGGGCCGTTCTTCGAGCGTCGAGTGCCGGAAGCCACTTTTTGCCATCCGTGCCGTGCCAGCAGGCGGTAGAACACCGAAGGGGCGACTTTCCGGCCCAGTTTTTCGGCCAGTGCCGCGCGCAAGGGAGAGACTACCGGCAAGCCCAGGTTGCGCGCCTTTTCCATCCAAGGCGCCAGGAAAGCCTTTTCCTCTTCCAACGTCATCAGGGCCCGGCGTCGTCCGCCCCAGCGTGCGCGGAGTGTGCCGCCGGATGCGAGCCCTTCGCGGAATCGCCGCTGCAACAGGTACGCACTGGTACGGCTCACACCCAGCAGCGCCCCTGTCTGTTCGAGCGTGGTATGAGCCAAAGCAGGAAGAAGGATCGCCTGGGCAGCGCGCAGTTCCTTTACGCTCGCGGCTTGGGGCAGCGCCGCTTGCGCTCGCGCCACCACTTCCGGGTCGATACGAGGTAGTCTCGACATACTCTTAGAATACGCCGATTTCGTCTCATCTTGAAAGCGACTTAGGGTTGTAATCTGTCACCGTTTTCGGCCATGCCCAAGGATCACCTGGGCAGCGCGCAGTTCCTTCTCGCTCGCGGCTTGGGGCAGCGCTGCTCGCGCTCGGGCCACCACTTCCGGGTCGATACGAGGTGGTCCCGACCTGCCCTTAGAATACGCCGATTTCGTCTCATCTTGAAAGCGACTTAGGGCTGGTAGGCTATCACGGTTTCGGCCACTCGCTGCGCTCGAATTTGTGTCCCTATGAACGCTCTTGGCCGGGCGCAATTGCCGGGCTATAGTGTCCCTGTGAACGCTTTTGTGCAAAAGTTGCACACTCTTGCTTTTCTTGATCCAGTCGTTGCTATCATGTAACTGCCGTATGGATGCAACATGGAACTGCTCCACATCGCGGAAGCCGCTCAAGAGCTGGGCATCAGTTATCCCACGCTCAAACAGTGGATCTACCGGGGCAAGCTCCGTTCCGTGAAGACGGCCGGAGGCCATCATCGAATCCCGCGCACTGAGATCGATCGAGTGCTGTTTGCCGCCGGCAAGAAGGCGTCCCAAGCCGCCAAACCGCGAGTGACGCCCACGGCATTCCTCTCTGGTCTGGAGCATTTGATCAGTGGCCGCAACCAGCTCGTCGGGCGTATCACATCCATCGAAGTCATCGGCCTGCTGGCCAAGGTCACGCTCGATATCGGGGGCCAATCCGTCACCGCCATTATTACGCGGGACGCCTGCCGCGATCTCGATTTAAAGCCGGGCGATACGGCCGCGGCGCTGATCAAAGCAACCGAAGTGATGATCTTGCGCCCGGTCACGAACAGGAACAAGGCATCAGCATCGCCATCCGGCCGGAAGAACGCCTCTGCGGTTCGAAGACGGAACGCGGTTGCCAGAGGAAAGGCATGAGCGCTTCGCTCGAAAGTATTCTGGAAAGTTACAACGCTGAAACACCGCTGGCCGAAGCCTCGACCATTCCTGGTCCCTGGTATACGGACGAGCGCATCGCCGCGCTCGAGCGCGAGTATGTCTTCGGGCGCAACTGGCAAACGGTCGGAAGGCTCGACCAGGCAGCGCTGCCCGGCCAGTACTTCACCGCCGAAGTTGCCGGCGAGCCCATCCTGGTGGCGCGGGGCGATGACGGCCAACTGCGCGCCTTTTACAACGTCTGCCGGCACCACGCCACGGCGGTGGCCTGGGAGCCGCAGGGCACCGTTACAAACTTCCGCTGCCCCTATCACGGGTGGACTTATGGTCTTGACGGCAGCCTGAAGGGTATGACCGATTTTGAAGGCGTGCAGTGTTTTGACCGGTCATCGCACGGACTTGTGCAGACTCAGCTGGAAGTCTGGGAACAGTTCGTCTGGGTGAACCTTGATCCGGCAGCGCCGCGTCTTGAAGATTATCTGGGAAGGCTGATCGATCGCGTCCGTCCGCTCGAGCTCGGCAAGCTGCAATTTTTCGAGCGCCGCGTCTACAGCCTGAAGTGCAATTGGAAGGTGTATGTGGACAACTATCTCGACGGCGGATACCACGTTCCGCACATGCACAAGGGCTTGAACAGCGTGCTCGACTGTGCGCACTACACCATCGAAAACGCGGAGCGGTGCACGGTCCAATCGAGCCCAGTACACAGCACGTCGAAATCCGACGCGGATGCGCTGGCCACCCGACACGGCGATCGCTCCTACTATCTCTGGCAGTATCCGAACTTCATGCTGAATTGGTATGAGGGCTACCTCGACACGAACCTGGTCTTACCGGGCGGCCCCGATGGGCTCAACGTGGTTGATCGCTGCACGGTGATCTTCGACTTCTACTTTGGCGACGTCAGCGAAGCGCAGAGCCAATACAATCGCCAGAGCATTGCCGTGAGCGACAGGGTCCAGGGTGAGGACACGGCGATTTGCGAGAGTGTGCAGAAGGGCCTACGCTCGCGAGCCTACGGAGCGGGGCGGCTTTCCGTGCGGCGTGAGGCGGGCGAGCACCTGTTCCATCGTCTGCTCGCCGCCGACCTGCGGCGAGGCGCGATAACTGTCTACCACGCGATGCGGTCAGGGAAGAATTCAGAGACCAGATCCTCGTAGTAGGATTTCAATTCTTTGAAGCGCGGACGCTCGCTCCCTTTGGAATATAGGTCGTAGGGATTGAACTTGCGAACCCAATCAAACATCTGCTCGTCGCTGGCGTTCATCAGGTACGTGTAAGCGCCATGCTTGTGGGCGGGGTAGAAGGAGTGGTAGCGCAGAATGTATTGGGCCGGCTCGGGCAGATAGTTGCGCGTCACGGTGTAAATGTATTCGTCGTGGCCCCAGGAAAGGTGAACATTCTCAAGCCCGCAGTGCGGCTCATAAATGCCGTAGAGAGTCTGGTACTCCGGCACCTGATTGTCCGGGTTGGCGGCGAAAAATTCCGGAAAGACGATTTGATCGGACCAGGCGCATCCCACCGGGAAGGTGTCGCCCACCACAGCCCACTGCGGTTCTCCCCACAGACACAGAACCTTGCCGAGATCGTGCACAAAGCCCGCCAAAACGAACCAGCGCGGGTGACCGTCGCGGCGAATGGCCTCCGAGGTCTGCATGAGATGTTCAATCTGGGTGAGGTCCGTATCCGGGTCGCTCTCGTCCACCAGCGTGTTCAGGAATTCCGCCATCTCCCAGATGCTCTTCTTCTCGCGGGTGAGTCCGCCAAATTCCCTCTTCTTGGCCAGCACGAAGTCAAGCGTCTGATGAGCGTGGTTCTGGCGATAGAACTCTGTCACGGTGGGATTCGCGTCAGCCTGGTAGTTGCGAAACTCATCCTGAGCCTTGCCGGGACGGTAGCGCGTGGCGACGAAGTCATCCCACTCCTCGAGGTTTCTCAAGGGGGCTGGAGTCTCAAGATCGGTGACAGGAGAGCGCATAGGTCTTACCTCCGCCTCACCTCGTGATGTTTCGAGAGGTGAGTTCTCTACCTATCTTACCAGAGACTTGCCGCAGACGACGAGCGAAGACCCATGACGGAGGAATGGTCTTGGGCGTCGTCCGTGACGTCACCAGACGCAGGCACGCTGAGGACGCTTTGTGCGAGAGTGAAGAGCACCTGCGATTCGATCGTAGAAAGCGTGAAGTTAGCCGTTTTTTCATACTCCCGAAACTCGGGTTTGTGCAAGACGGGCACGCTCGATGTCTTCCGGCAGGTAGAAGCGGGACGGCCCGGCGCGATCACAGTTGGGTTGGCGCGGAGAGTGGCTCCAGGAGCGATAATAGGGATTGACGTCGAGAACTCGCAGTTCGTCGAGACGGGCGAGCAAGCGAACGCGAAGTCAGCGTTGAATTTCGGAAGGCGACGCAGTTTGCGGCCGCGAATAATTGTGATCTCCAGGACAAGACCGAAAATGGTTCACTCTTTGTTGCGCTCGCGTGGTGTGAAGCCACCGGACAGGTGAGGTAGAGTCGCGATTGTCATGGGGTTTTACGCGCACCATATTCTGCCTCGCATTACTGATCTTGCGATGAGGAACAAGGAGTCCGCTCGTTTGCGCGCGGTTTGGATCCCTCGCGCACACGGCGAAGTGCTGGAGGTGGGCATTGGTTCCGGCTTGAATTTGTCCTTCTACTCCTCGGAAGTTCAGCGGGTTTATGGCGTGGACCCTTCCATAGAACTCCAGCGAATGGCACGCCGAAGGGCGGCGGCCGGACCCATCAAGGTCGAGTTCCTTTTGCAATCCGCCGAGGCGCCACTGCCGCTCACGGCTGCGAGTATCGACACGGCCATTGTGACGTGGACCCTGTGTTCCATTCCAAACGCCGCACAGGCGCTTCAGGAGATGAAGCGGGTCCTGAAGGCTCGCGGCTGCCTCATCTTTCTCGAACATGGCCGCGCTCCCGATCCCGGCGTAGTTGCCTGGCAGGACCGGCTCACGCCCCTCTGGAAACGTATCGGGGGCGGGTGCCACCTCAATCGGAAGATTGACGATCTCATTACAGCAGCAGGATTTCAGATCGTCGAGCTCCGGACGGGCTACCTTCCCGGACCGCGCCCTATGACTTACACGTACCAAGGGTTCGCGCGACCGTGTGGGGAAACGTGAAACGGATGCTAGGGCCGTTGTCCGTCCCCGACGCTTGTAGACTTCCTGCAGCCCGGCATTCCAGGATCAACCGCCGCCAAGCCGTCAGTTCCCGCGCAGGGTTGAAAAGCGGCTTCAGTCTGGCACAATGCGATTTGAGCCCTGCCAGAAATACCGGATCCCTCTCGGCGCGATCCATGAGTCGAGCCAGTCCCTCGCTGTCACGCACGTTGAAGTAGCCGGCATAATCGTCACCCAGGATGCCGACAGAACCGGCAATCCGCGAAGCCAGCACCGGCGTGCCCGCCACGATCGCCTCAGAGAGAACGTTGGCTCCGCCCTCGAGCCTGGAGGATAATACGCAAAGTGCGCTCCGGGCCAGAATCTGCTGAACGCGTGCGCGGGACTGCTCGCCGAGCCAGCGGTAACGCGGATTCAACTTCATCTCGGTCCTGGCGCGCTCGGCCATTTTCTCGTCCATGGCTCCACCCAGATGCAGTATGCGGATACGCGATCCAGGCGGAAGGCGGCGGGCGGCGAGCGCAGTGCGAAATGGATCCTTGACGGGCCGGAGATGGCCGATGACGCAGACATCGAAAGCCCGGTGCGAATCAAGCGGTGGAGCAGCATGCCGCGGCCTTGCCGGGAAAGACTGGTAGATCACCCGCACCTTATGATGGAGCCGGGATTGCAACTCCTTCTGGGCCTTCGGCTGCAGGGCGACGATTCGAGTGGCAAGTTCCAAGGCATAGTGCGCGCTGCGGCTGCGGGGCAAGTCCCGGTAGAGGTCGGTACCGGTAAGGGCCACGATCAGCGGCCGATCAGGATGGTCGCGGTTAAAGCGACGCACGGAGGGATAACTGCGCCGGGCGTGCAATGCAACGAGGAGGTCATACGGCTGACCCTCATAGGCCATCGCCACGCTGACCTGGTGCCCAAGTTCTCTCAAGATGCGGGCCCAGCGCAATGCGGTGACCCGGTTACCGTAGCGGGAACGCGGAGGCGCCGGGGTGATGATGCCAATCCGCATCGTCAGGTCCAGCAGAAACGCTGAGAAAATCCCCAGCGAATATTCTTTTCGTACGCCTTGCTAGAGCGCGCAGGTGCGGAAGCCTGCCCAGACGTCGCGCCGGTGGGGCTGATAGAAATTACGGTAGGTGTTCCGAATCAGGCCGGAGCGCGTCACCCAGCAACCGCCTCGAAGCACCTTGTGGTCGCCAAACCACGGGGCTGAGTATTCCTTGTAAGGTCCCGGAGCGAACCCCGGATAAGGCCCGAAGTCTGAAGCAGTCCACTCCCAGACGTTACCGATCATCTGGCGGCATCCGAAAGCGCTGTCGCCAGCCGGCAAGGCTTGTACCGCCACGCAACCCATGGAATGCCAGTCGAGGTTGGCGCGCTCCGGAGTGGGCGGTTCGTCACCCCAGGGAAACAGCCGCTTGCGGTCGCTGACGCCGCCCGACGCAGGCTCAGTGCTGGCGGCCATCTCCCATTCGGCTTCGGTGAGCAGGCGGCGTCCGGCCCAGCGGCAATAGGCGTCCGCCTCGTACCAGTTAAGGTGCAGCACCGGCAGGTGATCTTCAAGCGGAACCCAGATGTCGAAGTTGCGCCGCAGCCAACCTCCGCCGGCCTGCCGGCGCCAGTAGGCGGGTTGCTCAGCCTGAACGCTATCCCGCCAGCGCCATCCTTCATCGGTCCAGAGCTCGCGCCGCTGGTAGCCGCTGTCCTCCACGAAAGCCGCGAATTGCGCGTTGGACACCGCGGTTCGTGCGACGCGAAACGGCCCCAGAGTCATCGGGTGGGCCCATTGCTCGTTGTCAAAGACGAAGGGCTGATCCGGCTTGCTGCCCATCATGAACGTGCCGCCGGGGATCTCCGCGTCGCCCAGGGGTGCGCCGTCGGCCGCCCGGCTGCCCGTTCTGCCCGCCTCGAAGCTGGGTTCGCGCCCGCCCTCCCCGGCAGCGATCTTTATCTTCGGCGGAGTGTAGCCTAGCGTCTGACGAGTATAAGTAATCGCTTCGGCGTGCATGTACTCGTGCAGGAGCGCCAGCCGCGTGAAGTAGGACTCGTCGTAGCCGCCTATCTTGCGGCCGGAATCGGCTGCGGCGGAACCTTTCGTGACCCGTTCCAGAATTCGTTGAATGTAAGCAATCGTGTCGGCCTTGGATGGAATCGGTAAATCCCACCGCGTGTCGTGCGCGATACGCGCGGAATCATACAGGCGATCCCCTTGTGGCCAGGCCGGCGTTTCGCCCCGGAAGTGACGCAGAATCCAGTACTCCTGGAAATAGCCCAGATGCCCGATCTCCCAGCGGAGCGGATTCACAATGTCGAGAGGCGGGCCGATCATCTGCTCATCGGAGAGATCGGCAATCAGTTCGAGCGTCCGCTCGCGTGCTTCGCTGAGTTGCGCGTGGAGTTCGATCGAAGCCGAATGAAGCGCCACCTCCCTGATCATGAGAGAAGGATACTACACCGGTCGCCCTGGCGGTCAGGTCGACTAGGGAAGACTCCGCGGCTTTAACTGACTTAAATTTGAGTTCCGCACCACAAAGGGTCACGGTTTGCGGGCTTACACGGCGTGTTGGTTTGGTTTGGAGACGATCGGAAAGAGGAGAAGCGCTTATTCCGGTTCACTCCAAGCTTGAGGCGATCTGCTTTCTTTGAGCTCCTGTTCGAGCGCCTCGAGATCACGTTGAGCTTGTTCGACCGCCGCACGTTTGGATTCCGCTTCGGACTGCTTTGCGGAGATCTGCGAGTTGAAAGCGGATGCGTTTCCGCTCGCCATCTCGTGGGCCTGCTGCGACTGTAGGAGCGCCACCTCGTCCTCCGCAAGTTTCTGCTGCTCCTGTGCCTTCGCCAGCTCTCCACGCGCGGCTTTGAATCGCACCCGCCAGTACTGTTCGCTGCCCTTTGGCACGCTGCTCAAATCGGGCTTGGGGGCCGCCAGGGAATCCTTTTGATCGGCCTGGGGTGCGGTTGGGGCTAGCCCCCGCCGCGCGACTTCGTCTTCGGCCTCCGCCAGAGCCTGCTCGTCCGCTTCCACCTGTTGCTTCTTCCGCTCGATCGCCAGCGTCAGCCGGTTGATGTCTTCGCGAGAATATTCCTGGTGAAGAATGTCATTCGGATTCGGATAGTACTGCACTTGGTTTTCGCCGAGCTTCTGCTGTAGCACGCCCAGTTCGCGCCGGTGAGTATCGAGCCGTTCCTTGAGCCCGGCGACCTGAAGACGCAGGCGACCCGACGTGCGGGTCTCGTCTTCTGCGCTCGCCGAGGCATTCTCCTGATCGGGAGGGGTGCCTACAACGCTCAGCCCGCCGGAGCCCTTGGGAAGATTATCATTGGTGAAAACTCGAGGCGGCGCGTTCGAATCCTTGGCGCGCTCGGCTCGCTGCTCGCGGGCGAATTCTGCCAGGGACGGTTCAGAAATTGTGGCGCTGCTGCCCGGGTTCGGCGGATGTTCGGCTGCAGTCTTGTCCGGCGCCTGGCTCTGCGATTGGCCTTGGCCCCGCGCTTGCGCTTGAGTCTGAGATTGAGTTTGCTCCTGCGATGGTCGGAGGGCGATCGGGCGAGCGTGGCTTGACGTCGCCAAGGCGAATCCGAGCAGCAAAGCCAGAGTGCAGACAACACCTTGATGTCTCAAGAAACCCTCACCTTCACCCTACACCGTAAGTAGAAGCGATTCAAGCGGCCATCAGCTGCCACCCGGCAGCCTCAGCCGATCGGAGACGGTGATGCAACTCATGTGACACACTGCGAATCCACGTCAATGCTTGATGCGGGTGTATGAAGAAACGGCCACCTGGCCCAATGTGCCATCTAACCGATTCAATTGGACGTCATAATGAAGCGGATAGCCGCCCTGCACGCTCACGTTCAGGGCGCGGATGGAACCGACCATGTAGCCTTTGGAGCCGCCGCCCCCGAGGCTAACTGTGGCGTTTGGAGCCGTCAGCACGGCGGACATCGCACCATTGCCTCCCATGCTGACGCCGCTGGTTCCGGCGTAGTTGATCTGGACAGCTTCCGGCGCCTGGGTGAGACCGTTGGCAATTCCCTGCCCGGCGAGGCTCAGGGAGCTTTGGACGTTCAAAACCACGTACCCGTTGATGGCGAGCTGCCCTTGGCCGGACATGCTGATGCTGTCGATGTCGTAGTAGACGGGCTGGCCAATGCTGGGCCCGCCGTATAGCGTCAATGTGTCCCCGCTAGCGCTGAGCGAGACGCTGCTGACGAGGTAAGGATTGGCGGCCGAACCGTTGCACGTTTTGCCGGTCACACACGGCCACCCGTAGGGATTTGAAGTTCCCGGTGTGATCGCGCTCTTGTTCGTGCAGGTAGGCGGGTCCGCGCAAGGCGAAGTGGAATTCGACGAAGATGTCTGCGGCAGCTGGGCCGCGCCGCTGTATGAGGGCGAGGTGCCGGGAAAAGTTGCGCCGCTTTGGCCGCTCCCTGGAAACGTTGGTGTGGGTGGCGGAGCCGTGTACGCCGCGCCTGTGATGATGGAACCGTTTACGGTGCCCGAGGTCGGAGCGCCGCACGAAGAGCCGGAGCAGCAGGATGACGGGATCAGGCTAGGATTGGCATTCCCGATGGTCACATTGCCTGATACCGTGACATTCTTGCTCAGACTTACGTAGCCGTTCGCACCCACATTCGCGTCAGCGTTAATCACGTTGGCTGCGGTGGTGCTATCGCATGCGCCCGCAGCCACCGAAGTGTTGCCGCCGCCATAAGGGCCGAGAGCCGAATTGAAGGCGTCCGTACACACCCCCGCACTGCCGGCCATGCTCACCGAGCAGTAGCCATACATGGCGTCGCCGAAGCTCGATGAATACAAGGGCTGGACGATGGCCTGCTCTTCCGCCGTTGCCGCAACCTGCGAAGACCCGATGGTCCATTCGCCCTTGGCCGTGATGAGCCAGGTCTCAAGGGGGCAGGGCGGTGCGTTCGACCCGCTGTTGGTATTGGAGCACGAAGCGATCGAGCTGCTGTTCACGGTCTGATAGTTCAGCAGGTAGGCGTTCACAAAGAAAAGGCCCGATTGATTGCCGCTGCCGCTGACGAGCCCACCGTTGCCCGAGCCACCGCCATGACTGTTGAGATCGTTGGTGAATGACAGGCTGATGGCGGCGCCGCTTGAGGCGTTGGCGATGCCGGAAGGATAGTTGGTGGAACCGCCGCCGTAGCCGATCAGCTGCACGGGCCCATTTATGCTTGCGCAGTTCGCCTTACACTGCACCGGCGAAGTGTTTGCTGTATACAGGCTGAAGGTCGGTTCGGCAGTGACGAGATAGTTCGTGTTCGCGCTCGCGCTGGGGACGGCGGCGTAGTGGTTGCTGCGAAGCCAGTTGACCGCGGCTTCAATGCCTGCCTTGGCCGTATAGTCGGCCTGTGTATCCAGCCGGTAACCGTAGCTGGCGAACGTCTCCGATCGCGCCGTGAACACGATGCTGGCGGCGAGCACGCTCAATACGAGCATGGACAGCAGCACCAGGATCAAGGCGATGCCGCTATCCGTGGAGCGCCCGCCCGTTCCGATCCAGTTTTTTCTTCGAGATGTCATTTTCGCGAACTCCTACCTCAGCCCAGCGGCCGGATCCTTGCCTCAAAAAACGTAGTAGCTGCTAAGCGGACTTGGGAAAGACATGGGCAGCCCCACAGGTAGCGGCGGCAGGTAGCGTCCGCCTCCCGTCTGGTTTATTGTCACCGCGGACCACAGGTTGACAGGGCGAACCTGCGAGGAAAGCGTATACCACTGGATGGCGCTCCCAGTTTCGAGAGACTCAGGGTTTACGGCCACGCTGAGGTTGATCAAGACGGTTCCGACCACGCTGACCGTACTAGGGACAAGGGTGATGGGATCGGTGAACTTATAACCGAAAATCGGCTGTCCAGTTCCGGTCGAAACCTCTGATGGCCCGACCGGGTTGGTGCCGCTAGTGCTCTGATAGAGGACGTTCTGTACCAGTGGATAGGCTTGGCTTACCGTGGCGCCGGTGGCAAACGTGACTTTCGTAATGGAGCGGTACAGCGTATAAAGATTAAAGCTCTGATTGTTGATCGTCACCGATTGTAGTGAGCCGGAGGATGTCGGGTTATAGAGGCTGTAGACGGCATACCAGACATTGCCGGAGTTGTCGGTATCGCCGTAAAAGACGGCCAGGATATGGTCGTTCGACAGAGTGGTGCTCGAGCCGCCGTAGTTTGCTGTCTGGCCTTGCAGGACACCGCTGGGATACGAGAACTTCCAGCTTGCTATTAAAAACGAACCCAGGGTTCCCGTGGGGCAGGGCGCCGCGACATTATTGTGGCACTGCTCGAAGATACCCGAGATCTGATTCCCGCCGGAGCACTTGGTCTGGCCGGATAATGCGCCGTTGCTGGTAGCGAGCACCTGAACCTGCTCGTAAGCCGCGCCGGTGTCGACTGCTACCCAGTCACCGGGATTGATGCCGTTGATGCTGCTCAGCGTGATGCACTGTGCCACAGCGCTGGCGGCCACGGCAGCACTGGATGTAATCGAGCCTGTGAACTGGGGATTGAAGCCGGCCTGGCCAATCTCCTGTGACATCATCTCGAGCGCCGACCGTGCAGCCTGGTTTGATTGAATGATGACCGTGTTTCCTTGGAACCTCTTTTGAGACTGGACCATCAAGGTGAAGACCGCGCCCACGATCAAGGTGAGAATGGCGATGCTCGCCATAAGCTCCAGAATGGAGAAACCCAACGGTTGGGACCGGTCTAAAGGCTGGGACGATTGCTTTCGCGACATCCGGGTTTCCTCAGTCTGGATCTGATACGTAGCTCGTGAGAACGATGAGCGGTGATGAACTGGGCGAGCCGCCGTTCGTGGTATTAATCACAGCTAATGAGTAGACGGCCACCGTTATCTGCTTAAGGGCCGGAGTGGTGCCAAACGGATTGGAGTCTGAAATCTGCCACATGCGCACGTACGAGAAGCCGTTAGTGGTGGCGGCGGAACAGCTCGTGCCCGTCAGTTGATTGCCGCTGGCATCGATAAAATCCACATAGCCGACGCTGGCGCCTGAGCTAGGACAGGACGACTGCAGCGGAGATGTGGCGCCCCCGGCCAGCAGGCCCGTCACCCAGCCGCCGGCGGTAATCCCCGTGGCGTTGCAGTCCGGATAAGATGCCTGTTGCGTTGACGCCGCTTGCGTACAGTTGGTGAAGCTGGCGGTGGTGACGCCGGCGACCGGAACGGAGGCCAGTGACAGCAGTTTCTCCATCTTGTCTTGCGCATAGATCGTGGCCCGCGTGGTCTCTGTGCCCTGATTCTTGGTGGTGGCTGTGGCAACGTAGATAACGCTGCTGATTCCGAACGCCCCAACCACGGCCACCGTCACAGCCAGCATCGTCTCGATTAGCGTCAGTCCGCGCTCGTCCGCCCGGATCCCCGATCTCGAGAGACCTCGCGGAAAAGCTGCCGTTCGCCAATGCCTTCCGATCATGAAAGCCGCCTTTACCTCGCCGACCACTGACTTGTGCCTGCATTCCAGCTCCACGTCTGGACGGCGCCTCCCGAGGAAATTGTCAAGGCGTCAAGCAAACCGTTCGGACCCGTGAGATAAATTGCCACGCCTCCGTTTGTAAGCGGGCTGCCGGTATTGTCGACGGGAAAGCCTCGCGTGTTGAAGTAGATCTGAAAAGATCCGCTGCAACTCGATGGGTTACCCGAGACCGGAGCGGGATACACGGTTGTACCTGTTGGAAGACAATCGGCCACAGTCTCGCCAGAAGCGAGATATTGGGTGCCAAACTCGTACACTGCCGGGCTCTGGGAAGAATAGTTGGAGCTCGACGGTGTTGAAGTCGGGATGGGATTGTATGCGATCGGGGTGAGTTGCTCCACGATGTAGGTGTTGGTTGTCGGATTGAAGTCCAGGCTATACGGAGCATACTGAGAGGCCGCGCGCATTCGCGTCAGATTCAGATAGGAAGCCATCGAGGTAGTATCCGAATGCAGGTGATAATTCTTGAGACCGTTCAGCGTGGAAGGCACTGCCAGACCAAGAAGGACGGAAGCGATCGCCACCACCAGCATGAGTTCCAGAAGCGTCAAGCCGGCGCTCATATCCCTTAATACGGTCTCGCCTGAAGGCGGCGAACCGTGGCAATCGGATTCTTTCCCGCCCGGCTGCAGAAAACGCATGGCTCTCCCAAGAGCTTTATCGGCCGATGGACCTAATTCTTAAGGCTTATTACAGACTGCCAGCGCCAGGACGGGTGTCGCCGAACAAACGCGTCTACTCCTCAGAGAGACGAATGCGGACCTAAGGGTCATAGCCGAAGAAAGGCAGCGGCCCGTTTCAGGGCAAACGGCCGGCAACTCACTAAAAGAGATGGATGCGGACCTGGAGGTATTTCCTGGGGTTCTTGCGGAACTCAACCAGAAACTCCTTGAGTGACTGGCTGCTATCCCGCAGATTGTTGAAGAGAGAAGGATCGGTGGAGAGCTTCCCGAGGGTGCCTGTCCCCTCTTGCATGCGACCAGTGATGGCATCCAGGTGGCCGATCGTCGAGTTGAGACGGTCGTAGAGCTGCTTATCGGTGACCAACTGCCCGAGCGTGCCCTGGCCCTTATTCACGTTATCGATCAGCGTGTTCGCCTTGGCCGTGACGTCCTTCAACTGATTGTAGAGACCAGGATCGTTGATGAGTTTGGGCAGCGTTCCTTGGCCGTTCTGCACCTGATCCAGGAGTTGATTTAGCCGATCGAGAGTGGCCTCGGTCTTGTTATAGACCGCGGGATCCACCATGAACTTGCCGATGGTGCCCTGGCCGGCCCTCACGTTGTCCACCAGCTTTTGCGCCGAGGCCAGCGATTGATTCAGGCGATTGTAGAAGGTTTCGTCGTAAAGCAACTTTCCGATCGATCCCTGTCCCGTTGTGATCTGGTTCGTCATGTCGGTTAGCTTTTGGCTGAGCTGATTCAAGTTCGTAACCACATCGTTGGCGTTGGCTTCTACCTGCTTGATGTCGGCTTGCTGATTACTCTTGATCACGCCGTCGTCAGGAATCACAGGCTGGGTTGGGTCGCCCCGGGTGATATCGACGAACGCGTCGCCGAGCAGTCCGGCGGTGGTTTGGTTGGCGATCGAATCGGCGCGAACCTGATCGTGATACTTCCGCATGATCTGCAGGTCAATTTCCACAGATCGCTTGGGATCGTGGTACGCCGAGATGCGAATCGCCTTGACAGTGCCCGCAGGAATGCCCGCCAGGTCCACCTCGGAGCCGGGCCGCAGACCCTCCGCCGTGGGAAAGAGGGCGTGCAGGGTGTATTTGCGCGTGATGAACCCGATTTGACCGCTGATCAGGAAAATTGCCACCGCGAAAACGATCAGACTGATCGCCACCATGATGCCCACTCGCAGTTGCGCCCACTGGATTTCCTTGCGCTGAGGCATATTCTTCTCTTCTTTCCGAGCGGCCGGCCCCGCTCCTTTGGCGGTGGCTAAGAACCCTCATTCGGAGCCGGACAGCGCCGTGGAGGGCAGGCGAAGCTTCCAGCCACCGGTCGCACCCTAATCCGTAAAACGACAGAGATATGGGTCGCGACTCTCCAATAGTTCCTGTCTGCTCCCCTGAAAAGAAATACGGCTGTCCCTCAAGACAATGAATTGAGCCAATTCCGCGGCGTTCTTTCCGTTAGGGGACGCGGCGGGAACCAATCCTTGCTTCTCGACGGAGAATGCAAAACCCGAAAGCATCATCGCGTCCGGGACGCGATGAGTGACCACGATTGAAGTGACGTGCTGGACGTCACGGAGCTTCACGATCAGGGAGCTGATGGTGTTTGCGGTGACGGGGTCCAGGCCTGCCGTCGGGGAATCGTACAGCATGATAGAAGGCTCACTGATGATAGCCCGCGCGATGGCCACGCGGCGTCGCATTCCTCCGGAGAGCTCGTCCGGCGCTTTGTCGATCGCCTCCGCCAGGTCGACGAATCCCAAGACCTCGCGCACTCGCCGCTCGATCAATTCTTCATCGCGCTGCCCTTCTTCCCAAAGCCTGTAAGAGACGTTTTCAAACACCGAGAGCGAGTCGAAGAGGGCGCCCTCCTGAAAAACAATTCCCATGCGCCTCCGGAACACGTTCAATTGGTCTTCATCGAGCGGTACGATGTTCTCGCCTTCGATCAGGATCTCGCCTGACTCCGGCTTCAGCAGACCCAACATGAGCTTCAGGAGAACGGACTTGCCGGAGCCCGTCACGCCCAGCAGCACAAGCGTGCCGGCGCTGGGCACGCTCAGAGAGATATCATTCAGTACGCGGTTCTCATCGAATGCCAGTGACACGCGGCGAAGCTCGATGGCCGGCGGACGGGGTTGGTACCGAGGTGCCTGCACGTCTTCGGCAGCGGCAGGCGTGTTGGGAGATAAAGCCACGCAGTTAACCTCGCCCAGGCCGAATGGGCCGCGTCAACACAAGGTCCATTGGATCCGTTTGTCCCGCCACATACCACCTCCAACTCACTGCCTGCCGCCCAGGCTTACGCGAATCCGATCCCGATCAGGAATTGCGTGATAAAGAAATCGAGAACCAAAATCACAACCGAAGCCACCACGACGGCCTGGGTGGTGGACTTGCCCACACCCTCTGTGCCCCCCGTCGTTTCCAGTCCCTGGAAGCAGCCAACCAAAGCTATGACGATGGCGAAGAAAAACGGCTTGAGGAGGCCCTGGGTGACATCGTGATAGTCCAGGCTCTGGTAAGCCGGGCTCCAGAATTCCGCGCTGGTGAGATGCGCGATTGTCAGGCTGATGATATAGGCGCCAAGCAGGGCCACGAAGTCGGAAAGAATGGTGAGCAGCGGAAGTGTGACGATGGTCGCGAGCAGCCGCGGCGCCACAAGTTTGCGCTGAGGGTCCGTTCCCATGGCGCGCAGGGCGTCGATCTGTTCGCTGACCAGCATCGAGCCGATTTCGGAGGCGATACCCGAGCTAACCCGGCCCGCCACCACGAGCGCCGTAAGCACCGGCCCCAGCTCACGGACCACCGACAGCGCCACCGCTTCTCCCAGGATGGTCGTCGAGCCAAAGCGCGTCAAGGTGCGATAGGTTTGTACCGCGAGCACAGCACCCGTGAAGAATCCTGTCAACAAGACGATCGGCAGCGACCCCACGCCGATAGAGTCCATTTGCATGAGCGTATCGACGTGATACCGTGGCGGCGTCACGATCGCCCGCAGGGTATTGAAGAGAAGGTAGGAGCCGTCTTGGATGGCCAAGATCTTGCGCTTGAGATAGCTCAAGACCTGTCCCGCCACGGCGCGTCTCCTCGCAAGCTCACGCTCCCTCCTTTGTAGTCAGCGCCCCCCCGAAAAGTCAAGCCACCGAGCCCCCGGCATGGACGCGCATCTGCCAGTCGCGATAAATTGAGGCGAGCCTTCTGATCAATTCGATTGCACCGTTGCGGCGGGCTCCACGCGGAACAATTGATGTCAGGCAGTTCAAAATACATCGTAGCCCTCATCCAGATGGCTTGCTCGCCGGACCCGAACACAAACGTCAAGCGAGCTCTCAACCACGTCAGGGATGCGGCGGGCGCCGGCGCGAAGCTGGTGTGCCTTCCGGAACTGTTCCGGTCGCAGTATTTCTGTCAGCGGGAAGACGTCGCGTTCTTCGATCTCGCCGAACCGGTCCCCGGACCCACCACCGAAGCTCTCGCAACTGCTGCACGCGAAACCGGGGTTGTCATCGTGGCCCCGGTCTTCGAGCGCCGCGCCCCGGGCCTTTACCACAACAGTCTCGTTGTGTTTGATGCCGATGGCGAGAGCCGGGGTCTGTACCGCAAGATGCACATCCCGGACGATCCGGCCTACTATGAGAAATTCTATTTCACTCCCGGAGACCTGGGCTTTCCCGCCTTTGACACCGCCGTGGGGCGCGTCGGCGCGCTGATTTGCTGGGACCAGTGGTATCCCGAGGGCGCACGACTCACGGCTCTGCGCGGCGCCCAGGTGCTGTTCTATCCCACGGCCATTGGCTGGCATCCGCACGAAAAGGAGCAGTGGGGAAGCGCACAACGCGACGCCTGGCGGACGATGCAACGCTCCCACGCCATTGCCAACGGCTTGTACGTAGCCGCGGTCAACCGGGTAGGCCACGAGACGCTCGCGCTCCCCGACGGGTCTCGGGGCGAGGGTCCTGGCATCGAGTTCTGGGGATCGTCGTTTCTCGCGGACCCCTTCGGCGCCATCGTCGGCGAGGCTTCGGTCGATCGGGAAGAGATCCTGCTGGCAGAGATCGACCCTCAGCGGATCGAGGATACGCGCCGGAACTGGCCCTTCCTGCGCGATCGCCGCGTGGACGCCTACGCCGGTTTGCAGAAGCGCTTCCTGGACGATGAAACTACGTGATCAAACGAACTCCTGCCGTCGTTTCGCAAGACAACGAATCTGCGCAGCCTGGCCTACGATTCCCTGCCGAATGGGAAACTCACGAAGCCACCTGGATCGGGTGGCCGCACCACGCCGCGGACTGGCCGGGAAAATTCGCAACCATACCCTGGGTCTACGGCGAGATCGTGCGTCGCATCACCGCCGGTGAGAAGGCTCGAGTCCTTGTGGATTCGCTTGCCCATGAGAAGCGGGCACGGCGAATCCTCCTTCGCGCTGGCGTGAAGCTGAGCCAAGTCGAGTTCTTTCGTGTCCCCACGGATCGCGGCTGGACCCGTGACTTCGGACCTCTTTTCGTACGTGCGAATTGCGACTGTTCGCTGGCAATTGCCGGCTTCCGCTTCAACGGCTGGGCCAAATATTCGAATCACCATCGCGACTCCCAAGTGGCGCGAAAGCTCGCGGCAAGACTTCGCCTACCTTTCATTGCCGTCAAGGCGGATGGCCGCGACTTCGTGCTGGAGGGAGGTGCTATCGATGTCAACGGCCGCGGTACGCTTCTGACTACTGAGGAATGCCTGCTCGACCCTGAAGTGCAGCCGCGAAATCCAGGCTTGAGCCGGGACGAGACCGAACGCGTGCTGCACAAGTCTCTCGGTGCCGCCAACGTGCTCTGGTTTGGCCGCGGCATCGCCGGAGACGACACCCACGGCCACGTCGACGATCTATGCCGCTTCGTGGGCCCCCGGACGGTTGTATTGTGCCGGGAAAATGATCCGAGCGATGCGAACTACCAGCTGCTGGCCGAGAACTGGGAGCGCGCCCAAGGAATGCGCTTGGAAGACGGGTCAAAGCTAGACGTGGTGCCGCTAGCTATGCCCGCTCCGCTCTATTTCGACGGCCAGCGCCTGCCGGCAAGCTATGCCAATTTTTATATCGCGAACTCGGCCGTGTTTGTACCGACCTTCAACGATCCGAACGATCGCGTTGCTCTGGACACGCTGGCGCAAGTGATCCGCGACCGCCCTGTGATCGGGATCCACGCCGTCGACCTCGTGTGGGGTTTGGGTACGCTGCACTGTCTCACGCAGCAGCAGCCGGTGCTAAGTCTCGCTTAGGGGCGCCGCGAGGCGGAGGTCGGGACACGGTGCGTTTTGGCAGGAATTTCGGGGTAAAAAAAACGGGGGGAGAATCTCCCCCCAAGCGTCGGGTGTTGGGTCTAAAATCAGGTCGCACTCCGATCCTTGTTCAGAATCGAAACGCGGCTCGCTTATATTGACAGCACGCCTCATTCCAACTCATGCGCTGGTTTTCTTGCCGGCGCATCCAATTTGTTCCCTGAGGTTTACACCTCCGTCCGAGGTTCCCACGTGGCTGGCCGTCGCCACAATTATTCCAATAAACTGTATTCGAATGAACGCCGGCTACGTGAAGTGGTAGGAGTGAGCTGACTGCCCGCACGTCGCCTTGACGAACCGCATCCGGCAATGTAGCTTGGCTACAGGCCTGAGAGCCACGACTGCGGTCTCGGTCGACGCCTCATCGCTACCCGCATGGTCGACATCCACTCCCATCCTTTGCCAGGCGTCGACGACGGGGCCAAGACGTTTGAGGACGCCGTGGAAATGTGCCGCATGGCGGGGGAAGACGGCATCACCCACTTGGTCGCAACGCCGCACTGCAATTACGAGTTCGCCTTCCAGCCGGAAGTCAATGATGAGAAGGTGCGCGATCTCCAGCGTGCCGTCGGCGACCGGCCTCAACTGCTCCTCGGATGCGATTTTCGTCTCTCCTATGACAATATCCAGCAGATTATTCAGGATCGCGGCGGCTTTACGATCAATAAGACCCGCTATCTGTTGGTAGAACTGGACGACCATTTTATTCCGGAGAACATGACACAGGTTTTCTACGACCTTCAGGTGGCCGGCCTGATCCCGATTCTGACCCATCCGGAGCGAAATCCTGTTTTCCATCGCAAGCCCGAGATTCTCTACGAATGGGTCGGACGCGGCTGCCTGGTGCAACTGACGGCCAAGTCTTACACCGGTGGCTTTGGCCGCACGGCTCGCCATCTTTGCGATAATTGGCTTGATCGGAATCTGGTGCATTTCTTTGCGTCGGACGCCCACGACACCAAGTACCGCCCCCCGGTTCTCTCTGAGTGCTACGAGAGGCTCGCCGCCGCCAAGGGTGAGGCCGAGGCAGAGCGGATTATGCGGCGGAACCCGGAGGCCGTGATTCAGGGCCGGCCGTTGCCGCCGTCACCGCAGCCCTTAGCCGCCAAAGCAGCCAAGCGAGGCTGGTTCTCCTTTCGAGACCGGTCCTGAAAGATCGGCGACTGAGGAATTGGTCGAACCACATTCGTTTCAACGTTCATTCCCGAACCGATTCGTTCGTCGATTTCTATGTTCGCTCGCAGAATACAGGTCGACGTGATCCAGCCCGGTCCCGCCAGACCGTGCCCGGAGGTCTGGCTTGACAGCTTCGCCATGCGAAGTTTTACGGGCCGGTCCGCCTTCGATGACGTCTTGCCGGTTGGCGAAGGCCTGCTCGAGATCAGTTTTGAAGTGGATCTCGACGCCCTGCGTCGAGATATGGAAGATTGGATGACGCGAAAATTCGGCCAAAGTCAAGCTGTTAGCTTACGTCTCACTCCGAGGGCCCGCTGACATGGTAGGCTCCTCACCGCTACAAGAACGCGCAAACGCCGTTGCAACATTCCGGTCTCATTTCAGGTCTATCGGACGGTCAAGAGGGTGTTACCCGACCGTGTACAGGAAGGAGGAAGTGGATAACTTGATTCTAAGCGCTACCCACTTCCCCAGGTAGTCATAAGTGTTGGTTTCCTCTTGTTTACATCAACCCTGAGGCTGAATGCAAGCACTTTTTCACAACTTTTTTAATCGTTTCAAATCGTACGACTTAGTTCTCAGCAGCGAGCGAATTTCGCAGGATCTCCACCGAAAGGCCTGGCCAGCCCGGGAGGACAGGCGTTAAACAGTGGCAGCACAACGGGAACAGCCCGCTTTGGGTATACTGCAATGTGCAGGCGCCAAGTGCGTGCGAGAGCCATCTTCTAAATGGAGATCTGAATGAGCTACATCGTCACTCCCTTTGAGGTGACCGCGAAAGCCTTGTCCGCACCGGCCCACGTCCGATTTGTGCATCTCTTTCCGGCCATTGCGACCAGGCACAGCGACACCATCGACTGCTGGTTTCGGGTAAACGGCCAGCGAGTAACGGTGGCCATCTCCTGCGCAGCGCTTACCGAGCTGCGGCGGCAGCGCGAAGGCAAGGTCCTCGGTGACCAACCGCTCGCTGAAATCGCCGCTCTTTACTTGCGACGGACCTTGGAACGAGGCTACGATCCTACCCAGGCGGAGCTTTTCATCGATCTTGCGCAACTGCGAAAGCTCGGCGCCGAGGCGGGTTATCTCTAGTCCCGAGTACAGTTACAAGTGCAATACCGGCGGACCCTCTATGTGCGGGATCGTTGCCTACACCGGCCGGCAGCCGGCTCGCGATATTCTGATCGACGGCCTCAAGCGCCTCGAATATCGAGGCTACGATTCAAGTGGCATCGCTATCCTGAATTCCGGCCCCACGTATCTCGCGCGCAGCGTCGGCAAAGTCGCATCTCTCGATCAGCAAGTGCAACGGGATGCGCCGCACGGCGACACTGGAATCGCGCATACGCGCTGGGCGACGCACGGCAAGCCCACGGAGAAGAACGCCCACCCGCACGCCGACTGCACCGGCAAGATCTTCCTGGCGCATAACGGCATCATCGAAAACTATCGCGTCCTGCAGGAAAGGCTCCGCGCCGGGGGACACGCCTTTCAAAGCGAAACTGACACCGAGGTACTGGCTCACCTGATCGAAGACGCCTACGCGGGCGACCTGGAAGCCGCGGTCCAGAAGGCGCTGCTGCAGGTGCAGGGCACGTTCGGGCTGGCCGTCGTTCATGCGGACCGGCAGGGCGAAATCGTGGTGGCCCGGCGCGGCAGCCCCATGGTGCTGGGCATTGGCGACGGCGAGTCGCTCGCAGCCTCCGACGTCGCCGCCCTGGCGCGGCACACTAATCAAGTGGTCTACCTCGAGGACAATGAAGTGGCGCGGCTCGAGCCGGGCCGGTTTCGCATCAAAACGCTCGGCAATCAGGCCGTGGAGCGCGGTCCCACCACGCTCGAAGCCGGACTCGAAACCGCCGATCGCGGAGAGTTCCCTCACTACATGCTCAAGGAGATTTTTGAGCAGCCGGAGTCGGTGGAGAACGCTCTGCGCGGCCGCCTCAACCACTCCGAGGGCGTCGCCAAGCTGGGCGGCCTGGAATCGGTCTTCGAGCGCCTGTTGCAGGCGCGCCACCTGATCATTGTGAGCTGCGGCACGAGCTACTACGCCGGTCTTTACGCGCGTTACGTTTTCGAGACCCTCACCGATCTCACGGTGGAGACGGAACTAGCCTCTGAGTTTCGCTACCGCAAGCTCAATATCCGACAGAACACGGTGGTGCTCGCCATCAGCCAGAGCGGCGAGACGGCGGACACCCTGGCGGCGCTGCGCGAGGCCCGCCGCAAGGGCGCCCTGGTGCTCGGACTCGTGAACGTGGTGGGCAGCAGTATCGCCCGCGAAACGCACGCCGGAGTCTACAGTCATGCCGGCCTCGAGATCGGCGTGGCCAGCACCAAGTCCTTCACCTCGCAACTCACCATCCTGGTGCTGATGGCCATTCTGGTGGGCAGGAGCCGCGATCTCTCTTACGAGCAGGGCGAGGCTCTGCTGCGCGGCCTTGAGCGTGTTCCGGCGCAGATCCGCGACATTCTGGCTCGCAGCGATCAAGTGCGCGAGCTTGCCGCGAAATACTGCCAGGCGAGCCATTTTCTTTACATTGGCCGCAAGTATCACTATCCGATCGCTCTCGAAGGCGCGCTAAAGCTCAAGGAGATCGCATACATTCATGCCGAAGGCTATGCTGCCGGCGAGATGAAGCACGGGCCCATTGCGCTGATCCATCCTACGTTTCCCACCATTGCGCTTGCTCCCGAGGACGGCACTTACGAGAAGGTGATTTCGAATATCCAGGAAATCCGGGCGCGCGAGGGCCAGATCATCGCGGTCACCACTTCAGGCAAAGCCGGTTTGCTTCCTATTGTGGACGACGTGATCGAGGTGCCGTCCAACCACGAGATTCTTACGCCCCTGCTCACCGTAGTGCCCCTACAGCTCTTCGCGTATCACTGCGCCGTGCTGCGCGGCTGCGATGTCGATAAGCCGCGCAACCTCGCCAAGAGCGTGACCGTAGAATAGGCATCAGGCGGGCTATTCAGGGTCGATCAATGCTTTCAAATCTCGATCAAAAATCTCAATGCTTTCTCTGCGCGGAAGACGGGATCGTTACCACTCGTAGAGCCAGGCATAGCTGATCGTATGGCTTGGCTCGGGCGGAGCGGGTCCGAAAAACTTGCCGTCCTTTTCTTCGCCGTTTCTCCAGACCAGACGCAGCCCTTTTTGAAAGAAAATGGGATCCTCGTCATGAAAGCGGTAAGCCGAAAAAGAGCACAGCCCGTGGGAGTCTTGCTGCTTATGCGTAAGGCCCGCGACCGGCAGGTGATAGCGGCCGCGGTTGAAATAGTACGTGCCGAGGAAGTAGTCCTCGGTGCCCGAAGACAGCCAAAGAGGCTCCGCAGCGCCATTCAGGTAGGCCCGCAACATCGCTTCGAGGAAACTGAAATTGCGGCTCGCCACCGCCAGAGTCACCTGGCAGACGGCGCCCGCACGGGTTGACTGTGCGATTTCGAACAGCTCAAGCGGAGCCAGCGCGCGGCTTTCGTGGACCTGGAGCCTCAACCTGGCCCGCTCCGGCAGCGGGATGTTCCCCCATTGCACCGGCTGATTTTCGATTCCCCGGACGATCCACCAGAACGTCTGCGGCTTCTCCACTCCCTTTCCAAGCTGTCCGGTAATCCTGATGCGGCTGCCGAACGGGACCTGGTAGGCGTTGTAGAGCCCACTCGGCTGGCCGGTTTTCCCCAGTCGCGCGGTACCCCAAGGGGCCGCCGGATCCGCCCAGCCAATTCCGTGACCGAGGAACAGTTCCATATCGATGGAGGGCGCGGAGTCTCCATCCACGTAGAAACGAATGCGCGTGCGATCATACCCCGGCCACTCGCCGCCAAACCACATGTGCGTGAGGTGGCCGGTTCCTTCGTGCAGGAACAACTCCGTCTCGCGGTCGGGATAGAGGATTCCCTCCTTTCCGGCCGTTCCAAAAGTGGCGAGACCCGCCAGAGGTCGATCATTTTCGGCAGCGGACTGAGCCCCTCCCCCGGGCGCGCGGAAAGGCGTCAGCACCGCATCGGCAGGGGTCCGCGTCGAGGCAAGGAACGAGGCCCCCGAGACGCCGAGAAGCGATTTCAGAAATCCCGTGCGGCTGAATTTTCGCACTTGGTCCTCGATCCTGTGCGTACGGCGAGCCCGCCCCTGCAGCAACAAGGATCCGCTATTGGGGCAGGCCCGGGGAGTCCGTCAGCACGGGCAAGGTAATCGTCCCGATCGTCTGCCGTTGGCTTCGGCCCTCCAGCTTAACGTCTGCCACTCCGGCGTGCTCGCACAGTTTCTCCATTCCTGAACCTGCCTTCGGGTTCAAAATTGAGGCTGTTTGGGGTTGCGTACTCACCCACAGTTCGCGACACTCTGTTGCTGGCTTTTTCGATGGCTTGCAATTACTCAGCGCGTTGATCTAAGACGTGCTTGCAGTTAAGGATGGCTCGCCCGCGGGAAGGCTTGCTGTAACCGTGGTCCCCTTTTCGGTCGAAGAGATTTCGAGCTGGCCCCCGAGCTGGCGCACGCGCTCGTCCATCCCTCTCAATCCCACGCCCCAGGAGGCCCTCGCCCCGTCATTCAACTGTTCGAGGACCTCGGTTGGGATGCCCTTTCCCGTATCGACGATTCGCAACAGGGCTTTTCCGTCCTCCATCGAGAGCCGCACGCTTGCCGTTGCACTCCCGGAGTGACGGTGGACATTGGTGAGACTCTCCTGAAGCACACGGAACAGCGCCAACTCCTTCTCACGGGAGAGGCGGCCGAAATGGGGATCAACCTCAAGGTTGGTTTGAATGCCGCTTCGGTTTGAAAATCCGTCCAGATACCAGCTGATCGCCGACTTCAGTCCGGTCTCCTCCAGCATGGGTGGGTATAACAGGTAGGATAGGGTTCGCACCTCTTTGATGGAGTCGTCGGCCAGGCGAACGCACTGGGCGAAGCGCTTCGCAGCTTCGCTGTGCTCTGATGCGAGGGTCGGCTGCACGAGCTCCAGATTCAGTTTCAGCATCGCCAGGTACTGTCCCAGGCTATCGTGAAGGTCCCTGCCAATGCGCTTCCTCTCTTCGTCCTGGCTGCGCAGCAGGCGAAGCGAAAGCTCACGCAACGATCGTTCGGAAGCGGCCAGTTTCTTCTCGGCCAATTTCCTTTCCGCCACCTCGGCGGCCAGTTCATTATTGGTTTGCCGCAGGGCTTGTTGCGCGCGCAATCTCTCCGTGAAGTCTCGCGTGATCTTGGCGAAGCCGAGCAGCTGACCGGCCTCATTTCGAATAGCGGTGATGATGACGTTCGCCCAGAATCGCGATCCGTCTTTGCGAAGCCGCCAGCCTTCGTCCTCGAGTCGGCCTTCGCGCGCGGCAATCTCCAATTCCCGATAAGGCTTGCGAGACCAGATATCCTCGTCCGGGTAGAAGCGGGAGAAGTGTTGGCCGATGATCTCGGAAGCTTTGTAGCCCTTGATGCGCTCCGCACCGGGGCTCCAAGTGGTTACGTTGCCCTCACGGTCGAGGAAAAAAATGGCGTAATCCTGCACGGCGTCCACAACCAGGCGGAAGCGCAGTTCGCTCTCCGCCAGTTGTGCGCGGCCCTCAAGCACTTGCTCCTTTTGCTGCAATTCGGCGATACCTCGAAGGCGTTCCTCTTCGGTGGCGAGATGCGTATAGCTTTCGGTGGGAAGGACGGAAGAGTGCAAATCGCATATCTTCAAGAAGGGATCGACGTGTTCCTGCCGCGAAAAACCCGTGATCGGGTAGGCGCAGCGCAGAGCAAACGAATGCGTGGCTCCAAGCCGGTTCCAGAGCCGTTCGAGTTCGAGCGCGGCCTCCGGTTTTCCTGACGCCCACAGAAGGGCGACCATCTCCCCGAAAACGACCGCGCGCGGCCGGTCAGTCTGGCTGGTTGCATTCGCCCGCCGGATGGTCTCGCCGATGACGCTGGCGAAACGCTCCGCATCGGGCAGGGCATCCACCATGATCGTTGCCAGAGTCTCGGCAGCATCCATTTCGATATAGCGGCCCTGCCGGATCACTTTTGTCAGGTTCATGCCGCGAGCCTGTAATTCGTTCGCGAATCCCCGGCGGTGCGCCGGCGAAGCGCAGACGATCGCGGGGTTGCCGGCGGCAAGAGCGGTACCCAGAACAGAGCTGACCTCCTGCACGAGAGAGTCATCCGTTTTGTAGAACTGAACTGCGTGCGGAGAAGTGTCGAGTTCGGAAGACTGCCTTGCAACGGGCCACGCGGCGTCTCGATCGGCGCCATCGCCTCCCGGCGTTTTCACTTCCACGGAAATCTCAGCGATGGCATCGTGCTTCATAATGCTCCTCTCAACCGCTCACGGCGAAATACGCTCCGGGCGTCCGTGATCCGCACTCTCTAGCGATGCACGGTTCCCGCGTGTGCAGGCCGATTATACCGCTGCCCGGAAGCTCTCTGCGATTGATGACGCGCGGCCGGATCAATTGGCGTCATTAATCGACAGTGGTCAATCGCAAGCCTCGCTGGACATTTGCTCCGGTCATCTGATGAAATCTGTCTGAATGGATGAACGCGCAACCGCTCTTCAAAGCCGGCGAGACTTAGGCAGGCCGATGCGGCAGTATGTCGCGCTGGGTGTGCTATTCGTGATCGCGGCGGGCTATGAGGCGCTGCTTTCCCGCCACATTTTCCACGGATTGCGCCAACCTGAAGGCCGGTACGGCCTGCCGTTTGCTGTTGACCCCCTAACGGCCACGATCACGGATTCGATGTCCGCCGAAAGATGGGGCATTCGCCGGGGAGATCTGCTGGTGCTTTATACGGATGGCGTGAGCGAGGCCATGAATCCGCAGGATGAAGAGTGGGGCGAGGCTCTTATGATGGAGGCTCTTGGGTGCTGCCATGGGCTGAGCGCTCAGCAGACGCTGGAGTATACGATGGCCGGTGCCGACGCCTTCGCCTCGGCCGCTCCCCAGCACGATGACATGACTCTGGTGGTGCTGCGGGTGGTTTGAAACCTGATCTGAAGGCTGAGAATTTCACATATGGATCTATACGAACTCACCAAAAGGCTGGTGAACATCCCTTCCGTTACCGGCGACGAAGCCGGCTGCGCGAGATTTCTCCAGAAGCATCTGGAAGGCCTCGGTTTCGTGGTGGAAACCCAACCCGTCTCCGGCGATCGCTGCAATGTCTTTGCGAGGCACGGCAACCCCAAGGTTGTGCTCAGCACCCACATGGATACCGTTCCACCGTTCATTGCGGCGCGGGAAGACGCCGATTTCATCTACGGCCGCGGCGCCTGCGACGCCAAAGGGATTGTCGCCGCCCAAGTGATGGCCGCGAGTTGGCTGCTCGGCGAAGGCGTCACGGACTTTGCCCTCCTGATTCTGGTCGGTGAGGAAACCACGAGTGAGGGCGCGCGGGCAGCCAATCTTCATGCCCAAGGCTCAGAATACATGATCAATGGCGAGCCAACGGATAACACGCTCGTGATCGGCACAAGGGGAATGCTCTGGTTTAAAATCGAAGCGCGTGGGCGTATGTCGCACTCGGCCTATCCCGAGTTGGGCGAGTCGGCCATCGCGAAACTGCTCGATATTCTCGCCGACGTTCGCCGTCTGCCGCTGCCTCATGACCCTGTGTTTGGCACGGCCAGCCTGAACATCGGCTTGATCTCCGGCGGGCGGGCGCCCAACGTCGTGCCGGATCGCGCCGAGGCGGACGTTATGTTCCGAACCGTGCCAGAGCCTGCCGGCTCTGCGACGTTGCGGGAACGGGTGCAGCAGTTGGTCGAGGGCCGTTGCCAGCTCACGCTCGTCCGTGAGACGCCGGCGCTCCGCATGCAGGCGATCGAGGGCTTTGAGACTCGCGTGGTACCCTTCTGCACCGATCTGCCTTCGCTCGGGAATTGGGGCCGCCCCCTGCTGATCGGGCCCGGCAGCATTCACGATGCGCACACGGAGGGGGAGAAGGTGGCCAAGGGGGAGTTAACTAAGGCAGTCGATATTTATGCCCGGCTCGTGCGCAAGTTATTGGGCTCGTGAAGCCGACGAGTTCCTGAGATGAGGAGTCTCGCTCGTTTTGTCGTCGAACAGACATTTCCTCGCTGCGCCCGGAATAACAGCACGACTTGAGATGCCTTACGGGCCGGCTACCGCGAAGCGCAGCTCTGTGCCAGAATGATTTCCATGAAGAAGCTGGCAGTCGGCATTCTAGGCGCCACCGGCATGGTGGGGCAGCGCCTCGCGAGCCTGCTCGAAAACCATCCCTGGTTCGAGCTGACGTGGCTCGGAGCCTCTGATCGCTCCGCCGGCAAGAAGTACGCCGAGGCCTGCAACTGGCGCCTCGCAGATCCCATGCCCCTCGCGGCGCGCGAGTTGCCCGTCTACGAGTGCCTGCCGGATGGCAAGGCGCCCCAACTGCTCTTTGCATCGCTCGACGGCAAGGTGGCAGGTGAGATCGAAGGGGCCTTTGCACGGGCAGGTCACGCCGTCGTCTCGAACTCGTCGTATTACCGCATGGAACCAGACGTACCCCTGGTGATACCCGAGGTGAATCCTGGCCACATGATTCTGGTCCGGGACCAACGCCGGGCGCGCAACTGGAACGGCATGATCGTGACCAATCCCAACTGCACCACCATCGGATTGGTGATGTCACTCGCGCCCATTGAGCGCGCTTTCGGTCTCGATAAAGTGATGATGACCAGCATGCAGGCCGTTTCCGGCGCAGGCTATCCGGGCGTGCCCACGCTCGACATCCTCGGCAACGTGATTCCTTATATTGGCGGGGAAGAGGAAAAGGTGGAACGCGAGACGCAGAAACTTCTGGGAAGCCTGAGCGACGGCCGGTTGGAGGCGGGCAATTTCGCGGTGAGCGCGCATTGTAATCGTGTGATGGTGGAGAACGGCCATACGGAGACGGTTTCGGTGGCGCTCCGCACCAAAGCCTCACGAGACGACCTGCTGGCAGCCTGGCGCGGGTTTAGGCCTGCGCCGGAAGTGCACCGTCTGCCCTCCGCCCCCAAGCGTCCTATCGTGGTGCGCGACGAACCGGACCGGCCGCAACCGCGGTTTGACGTTAACACGGAGCGCGGCATGGCGGCCGTGGTCGGCCGGTTGCGCACTTGCCCGGTGCTCGATTTCAAATATGTGGTTCTCAGTCACAACACCATCCGCGGGGCAGCGGGAGCAGCGCTGCTGAACGCAGAGTTGATGAAGGCTGAAGGATATCTGGACTGACCCCAAGCCGTAGTGCACGAGCCTGACACCAACCCGACCCTGGCCCTGATCGGTCACGGCAAGATGGGCAAAGCGGTAGAGCAGCTCGCGCTGGCGCGCGGTTTCGAAGTGCGTTTGATTCTCACTGGCGAAATGAGCCGGGGCGCAGGTCTTGAGCCCGCAAAGTTTCAAGGTGTTGAGGTCGCAATCGACTTCACCAACCCCGGCGCAGTGATCGGGAATATCCGGCGCGTGGCCGCTCTCGGTTGCAGCCTGGTGGTAGGCACCACGGGTTGGGGCGATCATCTCGGGGAAGTGCGGGCCATCGTGGAGGATGCACAAGTCGGAATGGTGTACGGACCCAACTTCTCGGTCGGTGCGCAGCTTTTCTTCAAAGCGGCCGAAGCGGCAGCCGGGATTTTCGCCGCCTTTCCCCTGTACGAGCCCTACATCGCGGAGACGCATCATCGTTTCAAGAAGGACGCGCCTTCCGGCACTGCGCTGGAACTGAAGCGGCGAATTCAGTTTCCTTTCGCGCATCGAGAGATCCCCGTGGGCAGCGTCCGCGCGGGCTACATCCCGGGAACCCATGAATTGGGGTTCGATTCCGAGGGGGACACGGTGATCCTGAGGCACACGGCGCGCGGTCGCCTGGGCTTCGCCGAGGGAGCTTTATACGCGGCGCGATGGATCACGGGCAAGAAGGGTCTGTTCAGCTTCGCCGACCTCTTCGCATCGAAGGCTAAGGAGGAGCCAAGCTCATGAGTCTCGATCTGCGCGGTTGCGGTACTGCCCTGGTGACGCCCTTTCAGCAAAACGGTTCCGTGGACGTTGAGGCGTTGAGGCGGCTTGTGCAGTTTCAACTTCAGGAGGGTATTCACTTCCTCGTTCCTTGTGGGACCACGGGCGAGACTCCGACTCTCGAGCACGGCGAATACCTTGACGTAATTCGCATTGTGCTCGACGAGGTCAAGGGCCGCCTGCCCGTCATACCGGGCGTCACGGGAAACAACACGAGCAAAGTCGTGCAGGACGCGCAGGAAATTGCGCGACTCGGCGTGCAGGCGATTCTCTCCGCCGCGCCTTATTACAACAAGCCCACCCAGGAAGGGCTTTACCAGCACTTTAAGGCAATCGCGGAATCGATTGACCTTCCGCTCGTGCTCTATAACGTTCCAGGCCGGACCGCTTCGAATATCGAACCAGCCACAGGGGAGCGCCTCGCCAGGATTCCCAACATTATTGGCATCAAGGAAGCCTCGGGCAGTATCGCGCAGCAGATGGATGTCCTGGCTCAAACGCCGGCCGACTTCCGCGTGCTCTCGGGAGACGATGCCTTTACATTTCCCTTGATGGCGCTGGGCGGAGTAGGCATCATCTCCGTCGCCTCGAATGAGGTCCCGGGTCCCATGTCGCGACTGGCGCAGCTTATGCTCGATGGCCGCGTGGAGGAAGCGCGGAAATTACACTTCCAGTTGCTCCCTCTGATGCAGGCGAACTTTATCGAAAGCAGCCCGATTCCCGTGAAGGCGGCGCTCGCCATGATGGGATTGATCCACGAAGTTTATCGGTTGCCGCTCGTACCGATGCGGCCCGAGAACCGCGCCAAGCTTGAGAAAGTCCTGCAAACTCTCGGCTTGCTTAAGTCGCAAGTTGTTCAGGGCTCGGTCCAGTAGCGCGGAAAAAGAAGCATCGAATGTCAGATCCATCACTCGCTCACAAGGCCGAACGATTCCTGAGGCTGCACCAGGGACCTCGCATTCTCGTGCTGGCCAACGTTTGGGATGTGGCCAGCGCCCGCATTGTGGAGAACGCCGGTTTTGAGGCCATCGCGACCTCGAGCGCGGCTGTCGCGAATTCACTTGGGTATCCCGACGGTGAGCGTATCAGTCGTGGTGAAATGCTCGACGTTGTGCGCCGAATCGCGGCGAACGTCTCCTGTCCGGTGAGTGCGGATCTGGAAGCGGGCTACGGCGACGATTCCGAAGCCATGGCGGAAACCGCGCGCGCTTTGATTGAGGCTGGAGCCGTGGGCTTGAATCTGGAAGATGGTGTCGACGAGTCTGCGCTCGTTGCCATTGAGCAGCACGTTGCGAAAGTGAAGAGTATCCGGGAGGTGGGCGAATCGCTGGGCGTGCACGTCGTGATCAATGCACGCACCGACGTTTACCTGGCGCAAGTCGGTGAGCCTGCGGGCCGCTTTGACCACACGGTACGCCGTCTCGAGGCCTATTGCCAAGCGGGTGCCGATTCGCTCTTCGTGCCGGGTGTGTACGATGCCGAGACGATTGCGAGGCTGGCCGAGGCCGTCAAAGGCCCGCTGAATATACTTGCCCATCCGGCGATTCCACCGATTGCAGAGCTTGAACGCCTTGGCGTGCGCCGCCTGAGCTTCGGTTCGTGGCCGGCTCGCGCAGCCCTGGGCTTCTTCTCGCGTTTCGCGCACGAAGTCCGGGAGTGCGGCACATTCACGACGCTCGATGACTGGGCGATTCCTTATGCGGAGCTGAACCGCCTGCTTTCCTAAAGCGGAGACGGACCGAGATTGCCTCAGACTGGCGCTTCCACGCCCTAAACGCGCAGATCGGGACCGATCTTCAGCTCTGCTCCCGTCACTTTCTGGATACCTTCTACCGTCACGCCGGCCGCAATCTCCCTGAGTATGAGTCCTTCGCGAGCGACATCGATGACGGCAAGCTCAGTGACGATCATATCCACCGCGCCCATGCCGGTGAGCGGCAGCGTGCAACGTTGCAGAATCTTGGGCCGGCCGTCTTTCGTGGCGTGTTCCATGGCAACGATCACGCGGTTAGCGCCCGCTACCAGATCCATGCTGCCGCCCATGCCCTTCACCACTTTTCCGGGAATCATCCAACTCGCAAGGTTGCCTTGCTGGTCCACTTCCATCGCGCCCAGGACCGTCAGATCGACGTGACCGCCGCGAATCATGGCGAACGAGTCGGCGCTCGAAAAATAGGCAGTGCCCGGAATCTCGGTTACGGTCTCCTTGCCGGCATTGATGAGGTCGGGGTCCTCGTCGCCCTCAAAGGGAAATGGGCCGACGCCGAGCATGCCGTTTTCGGACTGCAGAACCACCTCGATGCCCGTCGGAATGAAGTTGGAGACCAGCGTGGGAATTCCGATACCGAGGTTAACATAGTAGCCGTCGCGTAGTTCCCGGGCGATCCGTCGTGCGATCTGTTCGCGTTTCTCCATAGATTGTTTCGCTCAGGTTTCGGGTGTCGACCAGAACGGCCTAGGGCGCTGACCTGAGCGTCCGTTTCTCAATCCGCTTCTCGTAATTGCTTCCCTGAAAAATTCGCTTCACGTAAATTCCAGGCGTGACAACGCCGTCGGGATCGAGGTCGCCGAGTTCCACCAACTCCTCGACTTCGGCGATCGTGACGCGCCCGGCCGTCGCCATCACCGGATTAAAATTGCGCGCCGTTTTGCGATACGCGAGATTGCCCCAGCGGTCGCCCCTCCAGGCTTTGATGAAGGCAAAGTCCGCGGTCACGCCACGTTCCAGCAGGTACGTGCGGCCTTCAAACTCGCGCACTTCCTTGCCGTCGCAGACAACAGTGCCCACTCCAGTAGGCGTGTAGAAGCCTGCGATGCCGGCGCCGCCGGCGCGAATGCGCTCAGCGAGCGTGCCTTGCGGGCTGAGCTGCAGGTCGATCTCGCCCTTGAGAGCTTGCTCTTCCAGCCTCTTGTTCTCGCCGATGTAACTGCCGATGACTCTGCTGATCTGGCGAGTCTCAAGCAGCTTACCCAAACCGAAATCACCTACACCCGCATTGTTGCTGATCACCGTCAGGTTGCGGATTCCTTTGCGGCGCACAGCGTCGATCAGGTTCTCAGGAATGCCGCAGAGACCGAAGCCCCCGACCATAATGGTGGCGCCGTCGTTCACGTCGGCGATGGCTTCATCGGCGCCGGCAACCACTTTATTCACGAATATTCTCCGCTGTCATCACGGCAGAATCGTCCAGCCGTTTTTCGGTTACACCAACTCCTATATCGCCGGCAGGGCGCCCCCGTCATTGGCCGAACTTATAAAACTTCTGCGTGTTGCCCATCTGCGCGAAGAGCGTGTAACGCCTCACGTCCATGATCTGCCGCAAATGGCCCAGGTCGTGAAAGGCCCACTCATGGAGAAAGTTCAAGCCGCTGACCTCGCCGATTTGCGGATGGATCCCCACGCGACGCAGTGCCGCGGGACGCAACTTCCGCAGCCACCGCACATTCGCCCGGCGTTGACCTGCAAGCGCAGCCAGCGACCTGCGCGGATCAATGCGATCGTAGCGCAATTCGACGGCGCGCTTCTCCTGATCGAAGGGCTCGAAGACCGGCCGGTCTTCGGTGACGATCGCCTCCACGCGGCTTCTCATGCCGTGCTCTTCCACATCCGCCAGATGCGCCAAAATCTCTTGCACCGACCACTTGTCGGGCGCCGGACGCTTCTTCATCTCGCGCGCCGAGAAATCCTGAAGTTCACGCCGCAGCTTTCCGGCGTTGAAGCGAGAATCGCAAATACGCTCTCGATCATTCTAAACTGCCTCTCGCGGGCCGAACACCAGTTGACTGGACCGCACCGGCGGAGATCATTCGCGGTTCTTCAGGTTCCGCCAGCGTTCACGCAGCTCGCTCGCCTGTTTGAATTCCTCTTCGAGCCCGGCTGCGGCCAGCTGACCCTTGATTGCCTGCGACTTGCGAATCAGCGCGTCAAGCGCCTGCTGCAGATTATCCTGGTTGCTAAGGCACACGTCGCGCCATATCGCATAAGGACTCTCCGCGAGACGCGTCATGTCGCGGAAGCCGGCCGCGGCGAGGTCGAGCGGCAACGAGTGGCTGCGATCTTCATCTGCGATCATGCTCGCGAGGGCAGTGGAGACGAGCTGCGGCAGGTGGCTCAGGAATGCCAGGCCGCGATCATGCGTCTCGGCATCACAAAGATAAGGCCGAGCTCCCACGAATTCGATTAAGTTAAGAAAAGCAACCACGCGCTCATCATCGAGGTCCCGGGGATTGAGCGCGCTCAGGACGTACTGCGCGCCCTCGAACAATGCGCCCTCGGCTTTCTCGATTCCCGACTGCTCTTTGCCCGCCAGCGGATGCCCGCCAACGAAAAGCGGGCCATCACTAAAGAACTGCCCGGCCCGCTCCAGGATCATGCGCTTGGTGCTGCCGGTATCAGTGACGAGCGCGCGCGGCGAAGCCGATTCCTTAACTTGGGGAAGCTGCTCCAGAATGGCAGCGACCGGCATTGCCAGAATCACAAGATCGGCGCCACGCACGGCAGTGGCGAGATCCGGCGCAGCTTCATCGATGGCTCCGGCTGCAAGAGCGCGATCCAAGACCGGCGGACGGTCGAAACCTGTGAGGCGCCCGGTGAAGGCTCGCTGTTTGAGGGCCAATCCCCACGAGCCGCCGATGAGGCCCACGCCGATAAGACTGATGCGGCGGAAGGGGGCGCCACTGATCATGACAAAGTCCGGTCAACAGCCTCTGCGATCACACGTAGCTGCCTCATCAACTGCTCAAATTGGTCCGGAAAGAGGGCCTGCGGACCATCGCTCAGAGCTTTGTCGGGATCGTTGTGCACCTCCACCAGAATCCCGTCCGCGCCCGCCGCAACTGCCGCGCGCGCCATGGGGAGCACTTTATCGCGCCGGCCAGTGGCGTGGGAAGGATCAGCGATGATCGGCAGGTGCGAGAGCTTGTGTACCACGGGAATCGCGGAAACGTCCAGCGTATTGCGCGTAGCGCTCTCAAACGTCCGGATACCACGTTCACAAAGGATCACCTTGTAGTTTCCGCCGGACATGATGTATTCGGCGGAGAGCAAGAGTTCTTCCAGGGTGGCTGCGATCCCGCGCTTTAGCAGCACCGGCTTCGAAATCTTACCCAGTTCCCGCAGAAGATTGTAATTCTGCATGTTGCGCGCGCCCACCTGAAGCACGTCCACGTAATCGAGCATGAGGGGAATCTGGGTCTGGTCCATCACTTCCGAAACTGCCAGCATGCCGTACTGATCCGCAACCCGGCGGAAGACCTGCAGGCCCTTCTCTCCGAGCCCTTGAAAGGAGTAAGGCGAGGTGCGAGGTTTGAAAGCGCCTCCCCGCATCACGCGCACGCCCAGCCGGGAAACAAGCGCAGCGATGTTTTCCATCTGCTCCGCGCTCTCGACGCTGCACGGGCCCGCCATCACCACCACCTGCGTGCCGCCTACCGTGACGCCACGCCCGAGATCCACCACGGTGCCTTCAGGCCGGAAATGGCGGCTCGCGAGCTTGTAGGGCGCGATAACAGGATGCACCTCCTGCACCGCGTCCAGCATTTCGACGGCGCGGGTATCGAAATCGTCTTTGGCGCCTACGCCGCCGAGCACCGTTTGAACGGCTCCGGTGGAGCGGTGCACATCGAAACCCAGCTCCATCAATTTGCGAACGACGGCCTGGATATGCTCTTCGCTGGCGCCCTCTTGCATCACCACGATCATTCCGGCTTACTCCTTCCAATTCCAGTACGCCCTGTCCCGGAATCAGTCTCGGACGGCGTCTCGTTTTCAGCCATGGTGTGACGCTCCAGCGATCGCGCTTCGTCGATGATGCGCTCGAAAAGACGACGGATGGCGGGGTTGCCCAGCGGGCCGCCGTTCGAAGCCTCGACGTGGCGTAGGATCTCGAGTTCGCGCTCAGGCTGCCAGGCAGGCTGGTGAGTTCTCTTTTTCAGGCGCCCGATCTCGACCGCGCAGCGTGCGCGCTCGTTCAACAGCTTGAGCAGTTGCTCGTCAATTTCATCAATGCGTTTTCGCCAGCGCTCGATTTCGCTCATCTTGAATGATTCTGTCCGCAGACTTCGAGATTATACAGACCGGCCATGTGAAGTCAGCGTAATTTAGCGATTGCCTTTGAGCCAGCGGACGAAGCCGCCAACGGCTGCGGCACCACCTTTCGGATAGAGATCCTCGATGGCATGGACCACCGCGCTTCCTACCACCGCCGCGTCGGCGAGAGATTGCACCTCGCGCACCTGCTCGGGAGTGGATACGCCGAAGCCGACCGCCAGCGGAAGCCTGCTGAAACGCCGGGCGCGCTCCACCAGCGGTTGCACCGTGCGAGAGAGTTGCTGCCGCTCTCCGGTGACGCCGGTACGAGAGACCAGGTACAGAAAACCTGTGGATGCCGCGGCCACAGAGCCGAACCGATCATCGCTGGAGGTGGGCGAGGCGAGGAAAATTGTGTCCAACCGGTGACTGCGCATGACCGTGATATAGTCGCCGGCCTCCTCCGGAGTCAGATCGACGATGAGCGCGCCATCGGCGCCGGCGCGGGTCGCGTCGCGAGCGAACGCTTCGAGGCCGTATTGCAATACCGGATTGAAATAGGTGAAGAGAACAATGGACGCTTGCAGATTCTCCCGCCAACGCGGCAGGCAGCCGAGCACGTTGCGAAGTGTCGCGCCGCCGCCGAGAGCACGCTCCGAGGCCCGCTGGATAACCGGGCCATCGGCTAAGGGGTCAGAGAAGGGAATTCCAAGCTCGATCACGTCTGCGCCGCCGGCCTCGATCGCTGATAGCAGGTCACCCGTGGCGTCAAGCGAGGGATCGCCGGCGGTGAGGTATATGACAAGACCCTTTCCGCCGCGCTCGTGGAGGTCGCGGAAGCAATCCGCCAGCCGGGTTGTGGTGGTGCCCGGATTCATTTAACTCCGCGGGAGCCCGGACGCGAAGCAAGGCGTTGCTTACGACGCAGTCGATGTTGTCCGCACGTGGATTGGGGTCCGATCCCCACCCCAGTGTAAGTCATTCGTCTACCACTATTGCATCACATTTTAGCAAGACGCCTGTTTTCTGGCACATTCCGGCTTCGTTTGTACCTGAGAAGTCCGGGTGGTAAGAGGGACGGTCGCGCATCCGGATGGCCGGCAATGGGCCGGTTTCAATTCCGGCCTGCCAAGCGCCTCGGTCCGATCCCTTCTGCGGTCTTGCATTCAGGTGGGGCCGGGTGTACGGTGAGGGCGACGGGAGAAACCGGGCGTGGCAGAGTGGATCAAGACCCTTTCAGACGGCCGACGAGTGAAATTCGGTCACGATCAAGTGGCAGAAATCACGTTTCTCACCGCGCAACTTGAGGGTAACGAGGTTGTCTATTCCGTGATGTTGGCGAAGCCGGAAATCCCGCTGAGCCGTGAAGAAGTCGAACGCCGATTCGAGCACGAGTTGTCGAAGAACTAAGCCAGCCTTCCCGTCCCTTGCGCCGAACCCGAGCGCGAAACCCGTGCTGGCTTACAGCGCTCCTGCCGACTGAAAGATCCCCAGGTCCTTATCGCCACGCCCAGAAAGATTTACGATCACGATGGACTGCTGTGGCATTCCGGGCGCCCTCTTGACAACCTCCGCCAGAGCGTGGGCGGATTCGAGCGCCGGGATGATGCCTTCCAGCGTCGACAGCACCTTTGCCGCTTCCAGCGCTTCCGCATCGCCCGCCGAAACGTATTCCACGCGGCCGGAGCGATACAGCGCGGCGTGCTCGGGCCCCACGGCGGGATAGTCGAGCCCGGCGGAGACGGAATGCGTGGTGGAGACCAAGCCGTCCCCCGTCTGCAAAAGATAGGTGTAGGTGCCGTGCAGCACTCCCGGCCGGCCTCCAGCGAAGCGGGCGGCGTGGTCGCCCGGATTCAGGCTGCGGCCGCCGGCCTCGACGCCGATCATCCTCACAGCCGCATCGCCCAAGAACTCGTAGAACAACCCGATCGAGTTGCTGCCGCCGCCCACGCAGGCGAAGAGAACATCAGGAAGGCGGCCGGCGGTCTCGATGATCTGCTTGCGTGCTTCCTGGCCGATCACGCGATGGAATTCGCGCACCATCTCGGGATAGGGATGGGGACCGAGCACCGAGCCCAGCAGGTAATGAGTGCTCTCCACATTCGTCACCCAGTCGCGCATGGCTTCGTTGATGGCATCCTTCAGGGTGCGCGAACCGGCGTTCACCCCTACCACTTCGGCGCCGAGCAGTCGCATGCGAAAGACGTTCGGCGCCTGGCGAGCCATGTCCTCTTCGCCCATGTAGACCACGCACTC
>DASYYZ010000007.1:0-24582 GCA_035946735.1 Terriglobia bacterium | reverse complement strand
CTCCACGCTGCTTTTCTGCCCGCCGCTACCGGCTTTTGGAAACGAGCCGGGCGGACCCTCCACTACCTTCGACCCGCGCGGAAGCATGAATCTCCCGCGGCTTCAGGTGCTGAAGGTCGGCCGGAACTTCCAGAGTGGCAGCGCGCTGGCCATCCTGCGCTCTCAGCGTTAAAGAAGGCTGCTGGCCTTCTTTGTTGTGCCTGATTCCGGAGGGAACCAGCACACCGTGAATGTTGCCTTTTTCGTCGAACAAGACATGTGCCTTCATTGCCTTCCTCCTTAGAAGTGGCTTGGGGTTGAGATAACGTTCATGGTGAAATCTGCCGTAGCGTTACCGTTGTTGGTGACGGTAAGGTCCGCGTTTTGCGTACCGCTCCCGTCGATGTGAACGCCTTCGTACGTGATTTGCAGGCTTGTACCCGGGGAATTGTCCTGGTTTAGCTGGGGTGCAAGCCGGAACCACTGGCCTGCTGCGATTTCGCCCGGCCAGTAAAGACTGATTGGCCAGAACCAGCCTGGGTCAAGGGTACCGATACCCAAGCCTGAAACGTCAACTTCGTAGCTCATCGAATCCTCCTTAGAATTTTCGGGTTAACCGTGAACACTCAATCACGGGTTGCCCTTAGCGTTGCAATCTGAGGACCAGCGCTGCAGCCGCGCTGAATGGCTAATGTTAACTACGCTTTGGAATCGAGCGGTAAGAAACGCGACAGACTATCCCTGGAAGCCAGCTATCCGGTGAATTAGCTCTCTATCTGATCTGATAGGGCCGGGCTGGCGCATGTATGAAGGGGGCCGCGGATGTTAGGCAGCGCAGAGTTTCTGGAAAGCGAAACTCTGCACTACGCTTGCTTCTTCCACCTCAAATCCCGAGCCGATCGACCATGTCCGGCTATCCTGGCGCCCCTGCCTATTACCAGATCGTCTCCAGGCTGGCCGCGCGGATGCGCCTGTCACGGCTGATAACCGGTACATCGAAATAGACGGCAGTTGCCGCCACCATGCGGTCTGGCATGTCCGGCACTTCGGCGCGTGGCACCTGCCGCATGGCTTGGACAATGGCGGCGCTAAAAACGGCTTCGGTAAAAACATGTTCGGGGTCGGCCAAGGCTTGTGTCAGTTCATCATAAGCCGACCGCGGCAGACGTTTCTTCTCGATCAAATAGACCACTTCGGCCAGGCTTATGGTCGAAATGGCAATCTTGCGTCTTGCGGTCGCCGCTTCGTCGATAAAGGCTTCGGCGTCAGCGGACAGTCTCTTGTCGTCGAATAAGTGCCAAAGGGCCGCGTGAGTATCGGCAACCCCAGCTATCATCAAAAATCTTCACCGAACTTCTGGAACATATCGGCGCGGTTGGCGTCGATTTCCTCTGCCGATGGAGCCTGCCCGTATTTGGCGAACATGCCGCGTCCCGTTTTGAACGGAACACCCGATGATTGGTCTTCGAGCGATGACGCCAGATCACGCTCAAGCACCTCACAAACATAACCGGCGGGGGAAACGCCATGCGCATTGGCCTGGACCTTAAGGGCCGCTTCAAGCTTCTCTGGAAGTTCAATCATCATGGCTGATTTCCTTTCTCTATGACCAATTGTAACGATTTCCTTGGCCCGGTCAAACAGCGCCGACGGGGGGTTCGTGCCGGTTAGAGAATTTTAATGTACAGTGGCGAGCCGCCCGCTATACAGTCCATGATTCGAAGCGGAGTCGCTGTGTATAGTCCGCCTATTCGCGGAAACCGAAGGCGCGAAGAGCGAACCTACAACCCACCCGCAAGGCGCCAGCGACTTGCTGCACTCCAGGCGCGGTGTTCACAAGCGCCGGCAGCAAATCCACAGTAAAGGATTAGCAAAATGCGTCACATCTCTTGTCTTCCACTATGGGCACGCGCTGTTTGCGGCGTCCTACTGAGCGCGCCTGCTTTCGCGCAATATCGCGCACGAACCGATACGGCCATTGTGCCTTACCCTTCCGCAGTACCGGCGATGGGCGACGCGGGATCCTGCATTACCGACCCCGGTTTCAATTCCACGATCTGCGCTGTTACCGATGCGAATACCGACCCGACCGACGTCGGCGGAAGCTACACCACCGCGAACTATTCCGGCACGAACGCCTGGGCCTCGGACTCCAAGCACTTCTATTGGATGGGGCCGCAGGGCTACCTCTGGCTCGGGACCTTCGATCCGGTCCATGGCACCGTCACCAGCATCGTCAAGAGTACCAACGGCGTTGGCCTGGGGCTCCTGAGCGACGCGGAGTTCTCCTTCAGCAATCCGAACCTTGCGATTGGCGTGCCCACCTGGCCGCAGATCGACCAAGTGCTGAACGGCGTCGAAACGGTGATCCACGACGCGAGGCCCGACTACACCGTGAGTCCGATCCCTTATGCGAACGACGTCTCGATTTCCTACGACGGCACGCGCACCAGCTTCAGTGCCGGCACCGGGCAGGACGTTGATCGGCTGTTCTACGTCTGGGACTCCACTCAGCATGGTTACAGCTACGTGGACACTCGGACATGGCAGGTCGTCGGCCAATGGGGGTCCAGCGGCAAGGCGCTGAACCAGACGGCCCTCGCCCTGGCGCCGCTCGGTATCCACGACAGCGCCATTTCGCGCGACGGGAAGTGGGCGGAACTCATTCCCGGAACCACGCCGCAGCTTGTGGTCTGGCAGATCGGCACGCTGAACGTGTGGGCGTTTTCGGCCTCGGGGCCGAACACGGCCGGCATCGGCAGCGGCGGGCACGACGCGCTCGGCTATTCGACCTACTACGACACGGACGGGTCGCTCACCCCAACGTGGCTGCCGCAATACTACGTTTCCTTGCCGTTCGGAACCTTCGCGCCCATCAAGCCGCTGATCTCGACGGTCATGAGCGGCTATACCCAGGACGGCAGCGACTACCACCTCTCAGCGAACATTCACCGTCCGGCTTCCAACCCGTTCGACTCGAATCCGGTCATCGTCTCGACCGAGTACGTGAACAATCCCGCGGGCATTGGGGTGGAGCCGCTGGCGCTCGCGCCGTACATGAACGAGATCGACGGGCTGTGTACGAGCTGCGCCACGCCCAAGGTGTGGCGGTTCGCGCACACCTTTGACCAGTACATCGCGCCGAGCTGCTGCGGCGTGACGGGGAACGTTTCGGGCGATGGGAAGTGGTTCGTCTTTACCTCGAACTGGGCCTGCACGCGGGGCCTCGACTCCAGCGGGAACTGCCGCACAGACGTGTTCATCGTGAACCTTCAAAGTGCCGGCTCCACGGCGCCGGGGGAAGAGCAGCCGTAGCGAAAGACGTCCCGCGCACACGACGGCTCTCCCGACTCGGTTGCCTCATTGCTGGCCCCTCGCGTCTCTTTTTGAAGGCCCATTTCCCAAACATTGCGCAGTTTTGTCGTCGTCTTTCATCGATTTTGGGGCCAGGCGGCGCACAGCGGAGCTGTGTGAGCGTACATCATGGAACGCCGAGCTTCGCTCCGATGCTGTGAAGTGGGCGGCTGGATTCGAGCGGTGACCCCAGGGTGAACCCACCCAGTTGGCGATCCTAGGCCCAATAATTCCGATCGAGCGATCGGTATTGGATGGCCTCGGAGATGTGCGGGTTGCCGATCGATTCCGCGCCTTCGAGGTCCGCGGCAGTTCGCGCCACTTTCAGGATGCGGTCGTGGGCGCGGGCGGACAAGCCGAGCCGGTTGACGGCGTTTTCGAGCAGGCGCTCGCAATCCACGGCCAGGTCGCAATACTTGCGGACCTGGCGGGTGCTCATCTGGGCGTTGGCGTGAATCTTCTCGCCCTGGTAGCGCGCCAGCTGGCGTCCACGCGCCGCCACCACGCGCTTGCGAACCGTGTCTGACGTGTCTCCGCCGGCGTCATCCCGCAGCTCGCGATACTTCACGGCGGGCATGTCAATGTGAATGTCGATGCGGTCGAGCAGCGGTCCGGAAATCTTGGAGACGTAGCGCTGGATGACGGGCGGCGTGCAGGTACATTCGCGCGAAGGATCGTTGAAAAATCCGCAGGGACAGGGGTTCATGGCGGCAGCCAGCATAAAGCGCGCCGGGAAAGTGAGTGACATGGCAGCTCGCGCGATGGTCACGTAGCCGTCTTCGAGAGGCTGGCGCAGCACTTCCAAAACGTGCCGCTCAAACTCGGGCAGTTCGTCGAGAAAGAGCACTCCGTGATGCGCCAGGCTCACTTCGCCCGGACGCGGAATGGCGCCGCCGCCAATCAGGCCCGCGTCCGAAATGGTATGGTGCGGAGATCGAAAGGGACGCTCTCCCACCAGGCCGATGCCGGGCGTAAGCACTCCCGCCACGCTGTGCACCTTGGTGGTCTCGAGCGCTTCGGCAAAGTTCAGGGGCGGCAGGATGGTGGGAATACGTTTGGCCAGCATGGTCTTGCCGGCCCCCGGTGGCCCGATCATCAGGATGTTGTGGCCGCCCGCGGCAGCCACTTCAATGGCCCGCTTGGCATGCAATTGACCTTTGACGTCGCGAAAGTCCACCCCGTATTGATTGACGTGCGCCAGCGCCTCGGACCGGTTCGCGCGCGCGGGTGTGAACTCGCGGGTTCCGTTGATCAGGTCCAGCACCTCAGGCAGGGAATTCATGCCGTAGACGTCAACGCCTTCCACCACGGCGGCCTCGCAGGCGTTGGCCGCCGGCAACACCAGGCGTCGAATCTTCTTCTGACGGGCCATGGACGCAATTGAGAGCGCGCCCTTGATCGGGCGCAACCCGCCATCGAGCGCCATTTCGCCCAGAAACAGCGAGCCCTGCAGATTGTTCTTCAGCAGAATACCGGTGGTTCCGAGGATGCCGAGCGCAATGGCAAGGTCAAATCCTGAGCCTTCCTTCTTGACGTCGGCGGGAGCCAGATTCACGGTGACGTTTTGAAAGGGGAATTCAAGTCCGCAGTTCTTGATCGCGGACTTGATGCGCTCGCGGCTTTCGCGGACGGCTGCGTCCGGCAATCCCACCGTGGTGAAGTTGGGCTGGCCGGCCGAGATGTCCACCTCGACCTCTATCTCGTAGGCGTCGATACCATAAACGGCCGCGCTAAATTTCTTGTAAAGCATGTCTTAATTCCGCGCTCCATCCTCAGTCTAATTCAATTTGGTTGCTCTGTTGAGAAATACTGTGAGCGTTACCATGTGGCCTGAGCATCGGCCGATTGCCTTCCCACTTAACTTGACATGGATCGGCGCCGGGAGCAGAATCTCATCACAGCCGGTTCGGGCGTAGTCAACCTGGCTTTTTGCCGAACGACCGAGGTGATCCAAATCCGGGAGGATACTCATGAACAACGAAGGGAGAACTGTCGCAAATAAGCGAGTTGGCGCCATCAGCGAGAAACTGGAGTGCAGGATCGCAACCTACGTCGCGGGGGCGGGCGCGGCTGGCGTGGGGCTGCTGGCATTGGTTCAGCCGGCCGAGGCGCAAGTCATCTACACGCCGGCGCACGTGGTGATCAGGCCGGGAACGAACTACGATCTCGACCTGAATAACGATGGCCACACCGACTTTATGTTCGCGGACAAGTTCCTGGCCCGCACCTCGGTGGGCTCGTTTTTCGTGTCTCCATTCGCCAGCAACCAAGGACTCGATGGAAACGGGGTCGAGGTCCAAGACCCGGAGATTTTCTCTCCGCTGGCGCTGAATCGGGGCGCAAGGATTGGCGGCAGCAAGGCGTTTTATGGATCGTGCGTCGGTTGCAACAGTTCGATCGAGCTCATGGCATGGGCCGACCCGTACGCGGAGTCCGGTAACTGGGTCAACGTCCAAAACCGATTCCTCGGACTGAGGCTCTTCATTGATCATGAAGCTCACTTCGGGTGGGCCCGCTTTACTGTTCAAGTGGAGAAAAACAAGGTCACAGCACTGCTGACGGGATACGCGTATGAAGCGACTGCCAATAAGCCTACCCTGGCGGGCCAGACCTCGGGGTCGGCCAGCGATGAGGCGCCCTCCGACGGCTCTCAGGGCCTGCGGCCAAATCCGCAGGCGGGGCATCGGCCAATTTCACAAGCGATGCCGGCGTTGCCAGGCATCCTTGCTCTCGGAGCTCAAGGCCTGCCGCTGTGGCGAAACAGCTTCTCAGGAGCAACTGAATGATACGCATCTTTTGACAGCGCCCGACCGGCACTGCGCCCGCATTGTCGTTCTTGAGAAACGCTGCCCGCTCTGCAATCGAGAGTAGCCCACTCCCCTGGTCAAAAACGCTCATATCGGGTTGTGTTACAATTGGAACATCAGAATTGTGTTACAAGTGGAACTAGCAGGGGGGTAAGTTCATGACCGGCAGGGGCCAGTTTCTCACTTCACTCGTTCACCTCTACCAGACAGACAACGCCGCCGAGAGCCTCTCTTACTTCTGCCGAACCTACGACGTCAGCTACGACGAGATCGCGGCCTTCGCCGTCGAACTCAAGGCCGAAGGTTCGGTAATGGAAGGTTTCACGCCCGAAACCTATAGGCTTACCGATGCCGGGTACCGCAAGTATTCCACTCGCGTCGACGTGCTCAACCACCGGGAGCGCCGAGGCCGCAGCGACTTCATCCACCCAGATCCGGCTTCCCACGACTGAGGGCGTCATCTCGCGAACAGAGCAGGTCCGATTCTTTCCCCGCGGATTGTGATAGTGTGAATTGTTACGGCCTGCTGCTCGCCGCTCCGCGATCCCTGGGGTGTTATGGCTTTGATTGCGCCCGCTTTGCTGGCGGCGGACTTTGCCCGCCTCGGAGAGGCGCTGGCGATGGTCGAGGCGGCCGGATGCCGGATGGTCCACCTGGACGTGGGGGACGGCCACTTTTCACGGGACGTCATGCTGGGCAAGCCGTTGGTGGAGTCCATACGAAAGGCCAGTAAACTCGAGCTGGACGTCCACCTGCTTATCGAACGTCCAGAGCGCTACGTGAATGATTTCGTGCAAGCAGGCGCTCACCGGCTGGCAGTGCACCCGGAGTCGACGCCGCACCTCTGGCGGACTCTGGATTTGATTCGCAAAGCGGGCGCGAAGGCCGGTATCGCTTTGCAGCCGGGATCGCCTTTGAGCCTCGTTTCGGAATTACTGGCGGAGGTCGATTTTCTCGACATCCTCACCGCCGATCCGGAATCTGAGTGTGACTCGAGCGAGCGATCGCGGCAGCCTGATACTATGGTTGCTGGAGTCAATAAGCTCCGCGAGGCGTGTAGGAGTCGCGAGGGGCAGGGCTTGGGATTCGAACTTCAGGCCGAAGGCGGCATCGGGCGTGATAATGTGGCAAAGATCGCTCGGGCCGGAGCAGACATCCTGGTAAGCGGTTTCGCCATCTTTCAGGAAGGGCAACCGGCGGCGCGCCTGAAGGATTTGATCGCAGCGGCCAACAGCTCCGTCGGCCCGGTACCAGCAAAGCGCAGGGGAATTTGACTCCTTCGAAATTCATGACGTCCGATTTCAGGTCACAGTTCAAGCATTCTTCAGGTGTGCTACTTGGCACAACGGTACTCGCTGTCGTCTTTCTGCCGGCCTGCGTTTTGCACCCGAACAGGAATCAGGACCTGGGAGTGGCCGTCACACCGAACACCCAGCCGGACAAGATGCTTTTTCAGAAGGCGCAGGCCGAGATCGATCACGGCCGTTACGATGTGGGGCGGCTCACCTTGCAGGTGCTGATCAACACCTATCCTGACAGCGAGTATCTGGCCAAAGCCAAGCTTCTGACTGCGGAGTCCTACTACAAGCAGGGCGGCATTTCAGGCTTGACGCAGTCCGAAGCCGAGTACAAGGATTTCATCACCTTCTTTCCCACTGCCCCTGAAGCTCCGGAAGCGGAGTATCGCGCCGGAATGGCGCACTTCCGGCTAATGGGCAAGGCGGACCGCGACCTGACGGAAGCACGAGCCGCGGAGGCGGAGTTCAAGACTTTCCTGGAGAAATACCCGGACAATTCGATGGTGCCGGCCGTGAAAGGCCGATTGCGCGAAGTGCAGGAAGTGCTAGCCCAGGGTGACTACACCACGGCGCTGCTCTACTACCGCAAGGGCGTGCAAAAGGCCGCCTCATCCCGCTTCCAGGAGATCGCCGATAACTACCCGAGTTTCAGCCAGGCCGATCAGGCTTTGTGGTATCTCGGACAGGCGGAGGAGAAATTGCACAAACCGGGTGAGGCTGTTACCGCCTACGACCGCCTTCTGACCGATTATCCTCTCAGCATCTCGGCTCCGCCCGCCAAGGCCCGGCTGGTGGCCATGCACAGACCGGTCCCGAAGGCGACTAAGGCGACGCTGGCTCGTGCCCGCGCCGACCGAGCCGTAGCGAAGCAGACGAAGCAAACCATGGTGGCTCGCGTCGAAGGCGCTTTCACCGGCGGCCCCGACCTTTCCGCCACGCGTCACGGTCCTGTGCGCCTCGGCGAGCATCCGGCCGCGGTTGAGCAGGCTCAAACCACGGGGGCCCCGGGCAGCGGCAGCATTGTCGCTCAGCCGCTCTCCGATTCCGGCTCCGCAGGTCAGGCTCCGCCCTCGACAGGCGACTCCACCCCCGGGGGAAGTCCTCCAACCTCTCCGAGTTCTGCCGCTAGTCCTAACAGTGGCGGCGAATCGGCCCCGGCAGACAATGCGCCTTCTGCAACCACGTCACCCGCAGGCTCGCCGCCGTCCGCAAATGCAGCCGCCCCCGCCGCGGCCGGTACTGCTCAGCCCGCCGCAGATGCTGCGACCTCCGGCGCGACGACAAGCGCGAAATCCGCGGACTCGAACAAGAGCACCCAATCCGCTCCGACGCAGCCTGCGAGCAGTTCGTCCGATCCTCCCAAGAAGAGCAAGTTTCATTTCCTGAAAAAGCTGGTCCCGTTCTGATCCAACAGACCAATGTGTAGGACGGCGTCAGAAGACTGCTTTGGGTTCGCAAGCGCGGGCACGTACTCTTGCGGCAGACCTCGAGCCATAGAACTTTCCGAGGAGCCAGCGGCGTCGAGCGTGCAGCGATGTTTCGGGTCGTGCTGGAAAGGTCAGCCAGCGAGGGAGTTCGAGTTTTGAATGTGGATTCCCGCCTGCATAAGGATGACCGCCGGAACGCAAGCTTGAGCGTATTCAATCTCGACGCTTGCGCCGGTCGCGTGATACCATCTCAGGGAAGTTTTTGCTGCTTCGGCGGTTTTCGGTGGATGACAACCCGCATCCCTTGCGGGGCATCCGAACAAATCGACTGAGAATTACAGCGGGCGGTATCGTAAACCTTACGAAAGGCGGAACCCGCGCTCATTTGAACCAGGGCGAGTCCGCGACAAGGCTGATCTTTGTGATAGCCGCGCCGGACGCATAGGGAACCGTATGCCAAAAGGGTGGTTGGAGCCCAGGGGAGAGGTTGCGCGTGACGGCTGTCGCCGTGCGTAGGAAGCCGGCAAGAGGCGGACTGCTGCCTCTAATTGCTTTCACCGTGGGGATGGCGTTTGCGCCGCTCATGCGGGCGGGGCAACAAACACCGGCCGTCCAGGCTGGCTCGCAATCGTCCTCTACCGGAACTGCCGGCTCTACCGGAACCGCCGGCCAGCAGCCTTCGAATCCCGCGGGGCAACAACCTCAGCAGCCGACGGCGCCGCCGTCCACTCAGCAAACGACGCCAAAGCAGGCACCGCCGGGGCAACAACCCTCGACGCCTCCGGCTGCGCAGACTCCGCCGCAGACTGCGCCACCGCCGGGAAATATTCAATTGGAGCCGCCGGAAGTGGCTCCTACCCCGGCCAAAGCGCCTGAGGTCCAGCCGCCTCAAAAGCCAGCTTCCCAAGGGCAGGAACAGCCGCAGGCCGTCCCGAATGTGATCCAGGCAATTACATTTCGCGGCAATCGCCGGATTCCTTCGAGCACACTCCAGGCGCGGATATTCTCCCACTCGGGCGATCCTTATGACGAAAACGCGTTGGAACGCGATTACATGGCGCTTTGGAACATGGGAAATTTCGACGATGTTCGCCTCGAAGTCAGTGACGGCCCGCGCGGTAAGATCGTCACTTTCTATTTGCGCGAGAAGAAGCTGGTGCGAAGCTTCAAGTTCACCGGTTTGAACACGGTGACCCAGTCTGACGTGCTGGACCGCTTCCGCGAGGACAAGGTCGGACTGTCGATCGAATCACAGTACGACCCTGTGATCGTGCGCCGCGCCGAGGTGGTGGTGCAGCAGATGCTCGCGGAGCACGGCCGTCAATTTGCCACGGTTCGACACCGCACGCGGAATATCCCGCCGAATTCGGTTGAACTGAACTTCGTGGTGGTGGAAGGGCCCAAGGTGAAGGTGGGCACCGTCCAGTTTGTGGGCAACACCGTGTTCTCGAATCAGCGCCTGATTCTCGCCATGAAGTACTCTAAGCCTTTCGGCGCTCCACCCTGGTTCTACTGGTTCCACAAGACCTACGACAAAGAGAAGATACAGGCGGACCTGGAACAGGTGCGCGAACTCTACCAGCAGCATGGCTACTTCTTTGCCATGCCCTCGTTTGAATTCAAGACTCACACCGTCGACACCGTGCATTCACCGCTCTTTTTCTTCCTGGGCCGTGGGCGCGGCAAGCGCGTTGACATTACCGTGCCGATCGAGGAAGGCGCGCAGTATCGCCTGGGCCGCTTCACGATCCGAGGCAACAAGCTTTTCAAGCAGGAAGCGCTGCTCCGGACGTTTCCCATCAAGCAGGGCCAGGTCTTCGATCTTTCGAGAGTGAAAAAGAGCCTGGATGACTACAAAAAGGTGTACGGCAACTTTGGCTATATCAATTTCGTGGGCGACCCGGACATCGAGCCCGACCGGCGCCGGCACGTCATCAACCTGACGCTCAATTTTGACGAAGGCGACCAGTACTTTGTGCATCGCATCGAATTCACGGGCAACAACAAGACGCGGGATAAAGTGATCCGGCGCGAGATTCTGCTCGACGAGGGAAACCTCTTCAGCACCGGCCTGTGGGACGTTAGCATCATCCGGATGAATCAGCTAGGCTACTTCGACGTCATCAAGAACACTCCCCAGGAGAAGGACTACGAAATTACTCAGAATACCCAGAAAAAGACGGTGGATATCCTGGTCAAGGTGAAGGAGAAGGGCAAAAATTCAATCGGCTTTTCGGGCGGAGTCAGCGGTATTGCGGGCAACTTTGTCGGCATCAACTACTCCACGAACAACCTTTTTGGCCTCGGCGAGACGTTCAGCATCCAGGCCACAACGGGCACGTACCAAAAGCTCTACTCGCTGGGCTTTACCAAGCCTTATGTTTGGGACAGGCCGATTACGGCGGGATTCACCATCTTTGTGAGCGATTACCATTTCGATGAGCTGCGGCAACTCGCCGCGCTCCAGGGCTACAACCCCAACGCCATCGCACAAAACCCATTCACCACCGCGCTTTACCAGAACTTTCAGCAAAACTCCAAGGGATTCACTGTCTTTGCCACGACGCCGTTGCACAAGACCTTCGCGCGGGTCGGCCTCAACTACAGCTATTCCGACAGCAGTATCCAGACCTTCAGCGCCGCGTCTCAGCAATTCTACAGCGCTCTTGCCTTCGGGCAGTTTAACGGGCCCAATCAGCTCAGCGGAATCAAGTCCAGCACCATCGCGCCCAGCTATACCTACAGCAACCTCAATGGAAACCCGCTCGATCCTGTTTCCGGCAGGTTCATCTCCGCGTCGCTGCAGTTCTCGGGCGGGCCGCTCGGAGGTAACGTCAATACGATCCGGCCGGTTTTTGAAGCCAAGTACTTTCATCCGATCAATCACCATCGGAACACTCTGGCCTTTCATTTCACCGCCTCAACGATCCGGGGTTACGGAGGCAAGGTACCTCCGCCTTTTTCGCGCTTCTACATGGGAGGGGACCTGGATATCCGCGGATTCGACCCGTATACCATCAGCCCTGTTGGCTTTTTCCCCGTCGTCGGGCAGGTCTGTAATCGCGATGCCAAGGGCAACCCGATCAACGGCATCGGAAGCAGCGGCTCGCCCACGGGAAGTTGTGGCTCATTCACACAGTTCCCCTACTATACGCTGGAGTTTCCAGGCGGCGACTCCGAGCTGCTGACGAACTTCGAGTATCGCATTCCCATCGTCGGGCCTGTGACCCTGGCGTACTTCGTCGACATCGGAAGCGCCTTCATCGCGTGGCCAAGCCAGCTGCAATTTACACCGACTGCGCTCAACAGTCTCAAAATGGAGTTTCCGGACTTCCCGATCTCTAATCATCTGACTCCGTCGGGGAATGATAACTTCCGCCCCCGGAGCTCTACAGGAATTGAACTCGATGTGGTGTTGCCTGTGGTCCATGCGCCTTTCCGCGTCTACTATGCCTATAACTGGTTGCGGCTTGATGGAACGAATGTCACGCCGCCGCAGAATCTGCCTTCCTCCGCCCTATTCCCGAACCAGGTCACTTACGACCAGGCCTTGCAGTATTTCGCTCCGATTCCGATTCGCGAGCAGCGGTCGATGGTCGGGTTCACGGTGGCGAGGCAGTTCTAGCGCTTCGGGTCGGGGTTCACGAATGGTTCGATATGAGCATTGAAGTGAGTTACAATCGGGCTCCCAGACTAAATCAACGCTTTGAAGGAGTTTCAATGAGAAACAGATTCACTATTCTAGCGGTTCTGGCGGGCGCCTTGTGCGCGACGGCTGTCTTTGCCGGGCAGGACCCGAGCACGACCTCCTCTTCAGGCAAGATCGGTGTGATCAACATTCAGCAAGCCATCGCCCAAACTGGCGAAGGCAAGCAGGCGCTGGAGGCAATCCAGAAAAAGTATGAACCCAAGCGCCAGGAGCTTCAGCGCCGGCAGGACGAGATAAACGCTCTGCAAGACCAGTTGCAGAAGCAGTCGGCCACTCTCAGCGACGAGGAACGCGGCCGGCTCACCCGCGAGTTAGACGAGAAGCAGCGCCTGTTCAAACGCTCGCAGGAGGATGACCAGGCCGATTTTCAAGCTGACACCCAGGAAGCCGTACAACGGATCGGGGCGAAGATGGTTCGGGTCATTGACGACTACGCCCAGAAGAGCGGGTACGCTTTGGTCATCGATCCGGCCGGCGTGCAGATGCCCGTCTACTATGTCGCCAAGGGAATCGACATCACCGACCCGATCGTGAAGCTATACGATTCCGCGAATCCGGCGCCAGCCTCTGCCTTGTCTTCCCCAAGCGCGCCTAGGGCGCCAGCCGCAAAGCCCAAGCCTTAAACACGGCCTGTGGTGTCGACAACAAGCCGGGCTGGCGCAGGAGGCCCCGATCTGGCGGAGCCAAGCTGCGAGCCCGGCAGACGCTCCCTCAGAGCGGAATGTTTCCGTGCTTCTTGGGTGGGTTTTGGTCGGTCTTGTCGGCAAGCATTCGCAGGGCGGAAATAAGCTTTGAGCGAGTCTCTCGGGGGCGGATCACCTCATCGATGTATCCGCTCTCAGCTGCCACGTAGGGATTCGCAAATCGCTCGCGGAATTCCTGAATTTTCTGCTGCCGCAGCTCCTCGGCATCTCCCGCCTTTTCGAGTTCCCGCCGGTACACAATGTTCACTGCGCCTTCGGGACCCATCACCGCGATCTCAGCGCTCGGATAAGCGTAATTAATGTCGGTGCGAATGTGTTTTGACGACATCACGCAGTAGGCGCCGCCATAAGCCTTGCGGGTAATCACCGTCACCTTGGGGACCGTGGCCTCGGCAAACGCGTAGAGCAGCTTGGCGCCCTGGCGGATAATCCCTCCGAACTCCTGCTGGGTGCCGGGAAGGAAACCGGGGACGTCTTCGAAGGTAACAAGCGGTATGTTGAAGGCGTCGCAAAACCGGACAAAGCGCGCCCCTTTCACCGAGGCATTGATATCCAGGCACCCCGCCAGCACCGCAGGCTGATTAGCCACAATGCCCACGCTCCCGCCATCGAGCCGCGCAAACCCCACCACCAGATTGGGCGCGAAGTGCCGGTGCACCTCCAGGAAGTAGCCATCGTCCACCACTCGGTGGATCACACCTTTGATGTCGTAAGGCTGGTCGCTTTCCGCGGGCACGGCGTGGTCAAGCTGCTCGTCGGCGCGGTCCGGCGGATCGGTTGATTCCAGGCGCGGCGGATCCTCGCGATTGTTCTGCGGCATAAAGGAGAGCAGCTCGCGTGTCAGGGCCAGGCAATCAGTGTCGTCTTGCGCCATAAAGTGCGCAACACCACTCACCGTGTTGTGGGTCTGCGAACCGCCCAGTTGCTCCTTGGTGACGTCTTCATGCATCACCGTCTTGATGACGTCAGGGCCGGTCACGAACATATAGCTGGTTCGTTCCACCATCAGAATGAAATCCGTGATAGCCGGCGAATAAACCGCCCCACCCGCGCACGGACCCATGATTGCTGAGATTTGCGGCACTACGCCCGAGGCCAGAGTGTTCCGCAGAAAGATCTCGGCGTAGCCGGCGAGCGAAGCGACTCCTTCCTGAATGCGCGCCCCACCCGAATCGTTCAGGCCGATGATGGGCGCACCAACCTTCAGGGCAAGGTCCATGATCTTGCAGATCTTGGCTGCGTTGGCTCTGCTCAATGACCCGCCAAAGACCGTAAAGTCCTGCGCGAAGCCGTAGGCGATCCGGCCGTTGATGCGCCCGTAGCCGGTCACGACACCGTCGCCCGGTACGCGCTGGCGCTCCATGCCGAACTCGTGGCAATCATGCTCCACGAGCTTGTCAATCTCTTCAAAGCTTCCCTCATCAAAAAGGATGTCCATGCGCTCGCGGGCGGAGAGCTTGCCCTCGGCGTGTGCGCGCGCGCGCCGTTCCGCGCCACCGCCGTCCTCGGCACGCGCATGGCGGTGTCGCAGTTCCTCAAGCTTGTGTTCGAGGCTCATGGAGTGATCTGTTTTCGTGCGGATCTCTCACCACGGATGGCGAAGATCGCTGCTTTCAGAGCGTGGGTTGGGAGTCCGCCGTTTCAATGGCCGAATTCCAGTTGAAAGGTTGTGTTTGTGCGCCGATCTTCGATGTCCAATCCCTGGGGGCTGATTCCAGTCACCCGGAAGCGATCCGCAAACTCCTCGCCTTCATTAACGACGTAAAGCGTTGTGCCGTCCGTGAGAATGGCTTGAGCGCCTTCCACCGACTGCGCGTAGCCCAAAGCCTTCAAGGCAACCGTGGGCGCGGCATCAACTGAAGAGAGCGCTGGGGCGCCGTTTGGCGCAGACGCTGGCTGGGCTGGAGAGATTTGGGATTCGGAAGCTGGCCCCAAACCTATGTCCCCTGGCATCGCGGGCAAAGTTGCAAGAACTGATCGATCGAAGCCGGGGCCCTTTCCTGTCTTGGTAATCAAGGGAGGCAGACCAGAACCGATCTCTGCCACCTTGGGAGCACTCTCGGACGCGCGAGCCAAAGTCCTCTCGGCTTCGCGGATGCTGGCGTCCAGACCAGGCTGGCTCTGGCGGGATGTAACGGAAGGAACGGCTGGAGCCGGTGCCGGCGAGTCCCGTCGGGAGGAAGGGCTTCGCCTGCTCACTGCGCCGCCAGACAAGCACTGCCCGACCGCGAAAGGCGCTCTTGCCGTTGGATCGACAACGCCCACGGCTTCGGCCCGGGGAAACGCCGGTCGAGCGGTCTCCTGCGACGATTCCCGCTCGTCCTCAACCACAGTCTTCGGGTCCAGCGCCGGCCGCACCGTTGCCAGATCCCGAATTCCAGCCAAACTCCAGTCGAGTGCCGCACGAAGATTGGCGGCGGTGCAGCGCAGGCGCAACGATTGCCAGCACTCGCGCAGCGATGGCGCCGCAGGTCCGGAGGTCAGAAGCCAGCTGATCAACGCCAGGGCTAACAGACGTTCGACGCTCCGCCACCGAACTTGGCGTTCAAGACTATCCAGCCGCCCCAGAATCGCGCTATACTCCTGAGTACTCATAGAGCCTCCCAAAACCGGCACATCTGTGATGGCTGGCAAAAATGATCAGTTTGCAAACTCAAGAAGAAACGAATATAGCTCGGTATCGGGTTGAGGGTCAAACCTACAGGAGCATAGGGTTGGGGTCTGGGCAAAGCCAGATCAGCTGGAGAGGGTAGCGAGATGGTGAGCGTGCGGCGCGGAGGCGTATGCACCCGCGCCGCCCGGGAAGCTTAGAGGGAACGGAGGAAGTTCACCAAATTCTGCTGATTGGTTAACGACAGCGCGTTAAAGGCGCTGACTACAGCGTTTGCTTCTGACGCCTGGTATTGCGAGTTACCGGTGCAAGTTGTAACTATCGATGAATGATCCTCGATCGCCGTGACGATATTCGTGGTGCGGCCGTCGTGCATGAAGAAATACCGCTGGCCCACATTCCACAAGGGTGGGGTGCGGAACATGTCGCCCTGGGCTGATCCTTGCGTGACGTTATCCGCGAGGCAGGGTCCCATGTGGTGCAAGACGAGGTCCGAAAGAAGATTGGTCGTGACGTGCCCCATCGAGGGAATGGAGCCCGCCGGCGTCGTGAACGACACAGTGTGGCATAGGTTGCAGCCAACCGTATTGAACTGAGTATAGCCGTTTGCACAGCCTCCGGTTCCAGGACAGCTGCTGCAATCCTGGCCGATGGCGCAAGCCGGAGTCGGCTGCTCCAGGAATCGGATGAAGATTGCATTCCGCCCGGAGTTCGCGTCGAAGTTCCAGGCCCCCTGGTTAGTGCTCCAGTATTGATAATTGCTCGCGTCCTCGGGAACAGCATTGATAGTGGCACAGGCTTTTATGTTTTGATTGGTCTCAGTGGGAAACATCTCATTGGTGAGCCCCAGCTCAATATTCTCTTCGGCTCCAACTGCCGGCAAAATGGCACGCCATTGCGCTTTCCAGCCGAAACGGCTCACCGATCCGTCATCGGTGATCTGGGCTACGCCGCCAATGCCAAGAGCTTGTTTCTGAGTAAGATTCGCGTTGAGGTTGTTGATGATGTCAACGTTCTGGATGATTTCAATGTAGCCGTCGCCAAACACCGGCAAGGGCTGCCGTAGAGCAAGATCCTTGTTTGTGGATGCCTTGGCGAAATTCGGCTGGCCAAGAGTGGGGCAGGCCGTGGCGTCGCTCCTGCCCGCGATCGTGAAAAGTTGATGGACGAAACCGTCAGGCAGACTCAGATCGTTGAGCTGGAAGGGGAAGCGTGCGACCAGCGCCGGTCCGGTTTTGCTCTCAAAGAACGGCATGCCGTTTTTGGCGCCCATCAAGTTGTAGACCCCAAACAGTGGGTTCGATGGCGGGCTGGAACCGCCAATCGCCGGCTGGGCGTGGCAGCTCGAGCAGGAATTGGAGTTGAACGCCGGACCCAGACCACCCGATTGGATCACGACGGGGTAAGGAGAGCCGGCGCAATTGTTGTTGGTAACTTCGCCTACCGGTACTCCGACGGTCTGCACGAATGTCTGCTGGCCTGGACACTCGGACTCTTGCTCAAACTGCGTCAGCGTCGCCTGAAAGGTGCCCGCGCCCGCGGGTCCGCCACGCACGCCGGGATCCGTCACTTGGGCCCAAAGTGCTGAGCCGGAAGACAGAGTAAGGGCTGCTGCGCTCGCGATTGCGACCGCCGAGATCAGCTTTGACATCCGCGTCATTTTGCCTCTTCTATGCTGCGTCATCCGCCGATCCATAAATCCCCCTTCTCCTGGCTGTGGGCTCGAGCCCTTAAAGTAACTGGTCATGACTTCGCTCCGTCTTATAGTTGCTATAGCGAGCGTACAAAATCGATCAAATCCTGCTGATTGGTTTGCGACAAGGCGTTAAAAGCATTGACTACGGCGTTCGCCTCTGAGGCGGGATACGGCGAGTTTGCGGCGCAGAAATGATCTTCTATCGCCTGCACGACATTCGTGCCCGGGCCGCCGTGCCGGTTCAGACCGCCGTCGTGCATAAAGAAAAAGCGCTGGCCGACTCCCCAAAGAGGCGCCGTTCGGAATTGATCGCCGGTAGCTTGTCCTTGCGTCACGTTATCGGCGTCGCATGACCCCATGTCGTGCACCAGCAAGTCAGAAAAGATATTCACTTTTTGGTTGCTGAGGGCGGCGACGGAGGACGGCGGAGTAGTGAAAGACTGGGTGTGGCACAAGTTGCAGCCTACTGCGTTGAACTGCGTATAGCCGTTGGCACAACTTCCTCCCCCGGGACAGCTCGAGCAGTTTTGGCCGATGGCACAAGCGGGAGTCGGCGCGGCCAGGATGCGCCCGTAGATGCCGAACCTCTCCGGGTCACCGGGGTAGAGGTATCCCGCGGTATCAGGGTTCGCAAAATCCGAACGATCGTCGGGTACTCCGTGAGGACCGTTGCCGTTCGGCGGTCCATCGGGCATGGGCGGCGTGCAGCCGACGGTTTCATCGGTCTTGTTAGGGAAGATCTCGTTGCTGATGCCTGACTCGATATTGTATGCTTCGCCCGCAAACAACATCAAGGAGCGTTTCTGGGCCTTCCAGCCAAAGCGGGTGATGCTGCCGTCGTCGGCATTGTAATTCGGGTGGCCGGTGATTCCATCTGCTCTCTTCTGAGACAGGTTGGAATTCATGTTGGCAATAATGTCGCTATCCTGAATAATCTCCATGAGGCCGCCGCCGAAGAACGGCGTCGTATTGCGAAAAATGATATTGCTGGCAGGCTGTCCGGCGAAGTCCGGCTGGGAAATGTTGCAGGTTCCAGCATCGGTTCGGCCCGTGATCACAAAAAGCTGGTGAACGTGTCCATCCGGCGTCACCCCGTCCGATTGGTACGGGAAGCGAGCGACCACGGTTGGACCGGCGGTCGTCTCGAAATAGGGCATGGTGTTTTGATCGCCCATGAGCTGATAGACGCCAAAGAGCGGATTGCTGGCAAGGCTCGACCCGCCCGCGACCACCTTGCTTGTCCCCGAGACCCCGGCGTGACAACTGGTGCAGGCGTTGGAGTCAAAGCGAGCGCCCAGTCCTACGCGCTTGGTCGAGGTGCCGCCGGCCACGACGTTGACTTCCTCGATGAAGCTGGTCATGGGGGTTTCGATTTGTTGCTGATAAGTGTTCAGGCCGCTGACAAAACCACCCGCACCGACAGGCGCACCGCGTGGACCCGGATCGACGGCGGTCTGCGCCTCGGCACGCGTGGCAGGGATGAGTTGCACCAGCGCCAGAACCGAAAACACCGCAACCAGTCTCGCGCCCTCAGAGAACTTCGAAGCCCCATTAATCGTCGAACGCACCTGCATATTTGACTCCCTCATTCCTCGCTGGACGGTTTATCCACCCGAGATCAACTGTCGAGTGTCTGTGAATCTTATGCGGAGCCCGAAGCGTTGTCAAGCGGAGAACCACGTTAACATCTAGTATTATAATGTTAGTGCACCGTATTCTAGTCAACTTACTGTGACAATTTGACTTAAGCCTATTACCTGCCCGTCTCGTCAAGCAAGCCGCAACAAGTGCCAGCAGTGAAAATATTGGGGATAAGCGTGCAAACAACAGCCGGCTTTGGATCTGCCCCCCGGGCAGCTCCAACCAGACCCGGCCGGCATTCAACCCACCGGCGTAGCATCTGCCATGGGACTGAACTACATGCCGGTTCCGAGCAGCTTCACTGACTGTGGGCTGCCGCTGGCATTGTCCGCAATCGTCAGCGACTCGTTCAGCGGCCCCGTTTTGGTGGGTTTGAAAATGACACTGAAAGTACAGCTTGCCCCTGCCGCAACGCTGGTCCCGCAGGTGTTGGTCTGAGAGTAGTCTGGCCCTGTTTTTGCGCCGGTGATGTTCAGCGTGGCAGAGCCGGAGTTGGTGAGCGTCACCGTTTGGGGTGCGCTCGAGGTGCCAACGGCCTGTTTGCCAAACGTCAGACTGACGGGCGAGAAGGTCACCTTGGGCGCGCCGGCAGTCGCTTGCAGGATCACTGAGACCGCGTTCGCGGCGCTGTCGGTTACGGCGGCATCCAGGGCGCCGTCGCCGTTAAAGTCCGCCACGGCGAGCCCGCTAGGACCCGTGCCGGCTGTATAGTCCGTGTGGCCGCCGAAGGTGCCATTCGAATTCCCCAGTAACACAGAGATAGTGTTGCCCCCTTGATTCGACGTCACCAAGTCGAGCTGCCCGTTGCCCGTCAGGTTCCCAACCGCGATTCCGTTGGGAGTTGAGCCCACCGCGTATGTCAGGCCGGTCTGGAACGTCCCGTTACCGTTGCCTAACAGCACGGTCACCGTACTATCCGTCTGATTCGTTACCGCCAGGTCGAGCTTGCCGTCGCCATTGAAATCCGCGGCCACGACGCCCTGCGGACCCTTTCCGGTCGCGGAGGTAGTCGTGAGCACATTGAACGTGCCATCGCCGTTTCCCGTTAAGATCGCGACGGTGTTGTCCGTGTGGTTGACTTGAGCCAGGTCCAGCTTGCCGTCCCCGTTGAAGTCACCGATGGCAACCGCAGCCGGGCCTTTGCCGGCAAAGGGCAGCACCGAAGTGGGTTGGAAAGTGCCGTCCCCGTTCCCGAGAAACACCGAGAGAGTGTCGTCGGTTTCGCTCACCACCAACAGGTCGAGCTTTCCATCCGCGTTGAAGTCGGCCGTGCTTACCCACACTGGCTCTGCCGTCTCCATCGACAACGTGGACTTCAACGTAAACGTGCCGTCGCCGTTCCCCAGCAGGATCGAGACCGTGCTGCTGTCGGTTCCATTCGCGACCGCCAGGTCTAGCTTGCCGTCGGCATTAAAGTCGCCCACCGCGAGCGCCGTCGGCCCTGATCCTACCGCCGTCGTGATCCCGCTGTTGAAGGATCCGTTGCCTTTGCTCAGGAACACCGAAATCGTGTTGTCTGTGTTGTTCGAAACCGCCAGATCCAGGTTCCCGTCTCCATTGAAGTCACCGTACACGATGGCCTGTGGAACCTTTCCGGTAGTGAGAGTCGAATTGCTAAAGTTCAGCGTAGAAACGCGAACGAGGATCGGAAACAGCAACACGTTGGAAATGCCGCCACCCGGACCGGGATTCGATACGGTCAGCAGCGCTGTTCCTGGCGCGGAGATGTTCGCCGCAGGCACGGTGGCGGTCAGCTTCGTACTGCTGACGAGCGTCGTGGCCAGTGGACTGCCGTTCCAACGGACGGCAGCTCCGGCGACGAATCCGGTTCCCGGGACGGTCAAGGTGAAGCTGCTGCCTCCCGGCGCAGCGCCGGAGGGGCTCAACTCCTGGCTGAGAAACGGAACCGGATTGGCCGCAACCGCCTGCCCGGTTCCGGAGAGCGCAATCATCTGAGGACTGTCACCCTCGTTGTCGGAAACGGAAAGCTGGCCATTAAGAGCGCCTGCCGTCGTGGGAGTGAAGTTGACGATGATGTTGCAACTCGACCGGGGGCTTAGCGTGCTGCCGCAGGTACTGCTCCCGAGCGAAAAGTCGAGAGTGGTGAGTCCCGTGTAGGTCTCGGCCTTGCCCGTGTCGGAGCCCGTCACGCTGGTGCCCATGACGGTCACCGTGTTGGCGCTGTTGTTGGTCAGGGTCGCGGTAGCCGGGGTGACGCTGCCGACAGCATCGGTTCCAAAGTTCAAGGTTGGCGGGGTGAGGGAGACGAAGCTGCCGCTACCGGTGAGGCCGATCACCTGCTGACCGCTGCCGTCGCTGTCTGCCACGGTGATGATTCCGAAGCGCTTTCCGGTAGCCGTGGGTGTAAAGGTGGCGGTTACAGTACACTTTTTCCCGGCGCCGAGGCTGCCGCCGCAATTGTTGGTCACGTCGTAGTCTCCGCTCGCCGCAATACTGGTGATGGTGAGAGGGGTGGCTCCGTTATTCGTGACGGTGGCGTTTTGCGGACTGCTGGACGAGCCTACGTTCACGGTGCCGAAATTGAGCAGGAGGCTGGAGGTCTGCACCTCGGTTCCGACACCGCTCAGGCTCACTACCTGTGGGCTCGAGGAGTCGCCATCCACCATTGTCAAGCTTCCGGTGCGCTGACCGGTGGCGGTGGGTGTGAAAGTCACGGTGATGGTGCACTGGGGGTTGTTGGTCCCCTCTGTCCAGCCGGTCAGGGTCGAAGGGCAGTTGTTGGTTTCAGAGAAGTCGCCGCTCGCCGTGATGCTGGTGATCGCCATGGCGCTCTTGTTGAAGTTTGTCAGGGCCACCGTCATGCTGGCGCTCGGCGTCCCCACCAGTTGCTGCGTGGGGAAGTTCAGCCTGGAGGTCCCATTGGGCGCGCAGTGACGAGGTGTAAGGATCAGGGGTGCGAGCGGCTGCTGGTTAAAGTCGAAGCTATCGAGCATATCGTTGGCTTCGGCGTCACGGTAGGTGAGTGGGGGAAGGTTGTAGCGCTCCTCGACGATTTTCAAGAACGATGAGAACTCGTACTGGGTGTGCGAGACGTAGCCGGGCTTGGCCCAAGGGGAGATGATCACAAGCGGCACCCGGGGACCGAGGCCGTACTGATCCAGGGTCGCGGGCGGGCCGCTATCGTAGAACCCGCCAAAATCGTCCCAGGTGACGAAGATCGCCGTCGAGTTCCAGCCGCTTTGGTTCTGCATCACGGCGTTGACCTGATTTACCACCCAGTTCTCGCCAGCGCAGACGCTTTGAGGCGGGTGGTCGTCCTCATTGTTCGGCGCGATCACCCAACTCACCGAGGGCAACTGGTTGGCCGCGGCATCGATCGCGAATTGCTTCGCGGACGCCATGTTGGTGGTCCAGAGGGAAGAATTCCGAATGTGGTTGATGGCGTCGTAAACGTTAAAGGGCGATCGGTTGGGAGCGTAGTATTTCCACGATGTGATCCCTGCACCTTCGAGCAGGTCGCCCAGGGTATCAAAATCGAAGCAGGGAAACTGGAAGGACAGATTGCCGTTGCCATCGATCATCGTCACCGTGGTGCCGGGGTTCGCGTCGCAGCCCCAGGTGGTTCCGTCTCCCGGCGAACTTACGGCTCCGCCGCCTTGGGCCGCAATCGTGAACAGGTGGTTGGGGAAGCTCGAAGCACGGATGGAGGAAAACATCTCGTCCGCCAGCGAGAAGGCCCCGGCGTACTGGATGTAATTCGGAACGTTCGCCTGGCTCTGCTGCGTCATGCACAGATAGTCCCCGTTCATGCTGCAAGCGCCGCCGTAGCTGATCAAGTCAAAGCCGTCCATCTTGCCGTTGTCGACGGCCGCGATCGTATCGCTCCAGGTGTGTCCGATGTCGCGTGACATGACGTCCGGGGTAACTCCGAGAGGAAGAACCTGTCCGGTCGAAATAGGACCGCTCGCCGTTCCTTCGAGCGCTCCGAACATCTCATTGAAGCTTCGGTTCTCTTTAATAATGAAGACGATGTGCTGAATGGCGGAGTTGAAATCAACCGGCTTGGCTGCGGGCTGGTCAGCGCTCGTTCTGGCCTCAGTTCTGGCTTGAGTGCTGGACTGTTCCTGAGCCTTCAGGCTCCAGGGAAGAATGAATCCGGCGACGAAGAGAAGCGCCCCGAAGTCGCGGCCGAGAATGCGAGAAGAAGAGCGCATCATTGAATACCTCTCCTACACCCTCGCAGCTAGCTGTAGTCCCGACCTTCGGATTAGAGCCAAGTCAGGATCCCATAATCGCCGTTCAGGGCATCGTTGCGGCCTCGTTCGAGCCATTGGCTATAGCTAAGAATGCCTTCAAGGGATGATGGTTACTTGCACGGCTGGACCCAAGTTCGCGGTGCCGTTGTTGGCTGCTGCCGTGATGCTCAACCAGCCGTACCAGTCCACCAGGCTGTTCCGGCCTGTTGTCTCATTAAGCCCTTCCGTCGTGGCGTATTGCCAGACATGAGCGTCCCCCAGCGTGGCGTCGATCTGCCCGTTACCCGTCACCTGGGACCCCGGGTAGAGGCTTAACTCGACCCTGGACGGCACAGGTGTGATCTGAAGCGGCACCGATTTGCGCAGAAAGGATTTGGCACTGGCGTTGAATGGCCCCGAAAAGCTCAAAGTCAATCCGTCCGGCGTTATCGTCACCTCGTTCGATGGGACAGTGTTGGCAGGATCTGGAGCGCCAAGCGTCACGGTGAACGTATGGGCACCGCTCGTCAACGTGCAGGCGTTGCCCGGATAGCTTAGCAAGTCGCCGGCAACGCAGGGCGCCGACTGACTCCGTGCCGGCGCATTGATCATCATGAGCACCAAACACAACTTAAGCAGCATCTTCATCGTGTTCTCCTCAACGGGGACTTTTCATTTGGCCCGACGCTGCCCCGAAGGATACATCTGATCGAAACCGAATACAACTGTCAGTTGCACTGCGCGTCGTTAGCATGGCGGGTTCGCATTGAGCAGCACCTCGCAGTAGGCAAAGCGGTTGCCGTGAAAGGCGTACAGACTGGCCGGACTGAGGTCCGTTCACGGAAGGGGGGCTCGGGCCTAACTATCGTTTTGATCAAGAGAGTCAGACACCACCCGCGAGGCGGGTGGCTTGATGAGTGGGGCCGCCTCAAAGGCGGTCGCCCTTCCGGTTTAGGCGTCGCGCTGAAGCGCGCCTTGGTTCACAGCGTCAAAATTGTCCGCCTGTTCCATCCGCTTCTTCCTGTTCGCGGATGTATCGGCGGATCTGGTCCAATTCGAATCCGACCGTGGAGACCGCATAACCACGGGCCCAGAAATGCTCACCCGTGAAGTTCCGCTCTTTGCCACACAGTCGGGCTACCGCAATGGCACTTTTCCCC
>DASYYZ010000006.1:0-74243 GCA_035946735.1 Terriglobia bacterium | reverse complement strand
TCTCACGCTGAATAGATCCTCATTCTCATTTCCTGCTTACTGCGGCGGCGTCTCACTCTGCTGGCTGATGTCTCCTACAATTCCCTTCCGCACGGCCTGGCTCGCGTTCGCATACCGGTCGTGTGCGTCGCGGTAAGCAGCCAGTTCCTTTTCGGCCTCTGCTTCGCGACCCAAGCGGCGGTAGGCAAAGGATAGCTGATAATGCGCGTTGGGATTGCCGGGTTGCAGCTTGACAGCTTGCTCGAGCGGAGCCACGGCTTCCTGCGGCCGCCCCGCAGACACCAGGGCCTTGCCGAGGCCGACGCGCGCTTCGGCGAAGCCCGGATCGATCGCGGACGCGCGGCGGAAATGCTGGATAGCGTCGTCCCACTGCCGCGCCTGCAGGGCCATGTCCCCAAGCTCGTATTCCGCGGGCGCGTTGCCGGAGTCGATCTTCAGCTCCTCAGTAAACTCGCTCCGCGCCTCGTCGAGCCTAGAGCCATCCTGCGAACTCTCGAGCAGCAGCCGGCCCATCTGGTAGTGCGCTCCAGGCAGGTGCGGATTGAGAGAAAGCGCCTTGCGGTATTCGTCCAGCGCCTCAGTGGGTTTGCCCTGCATCGCCAGCACTTCAGCGCTCATCTCGTGCGCCTGATACGAGCCCGGAGCGGTTTGGAGCAGCGACTCGGCGGCTTGCGAGGCCAGCCCCGAATAGAGGTGGCTGGCGAGATAGAGCAATTCAGGATCATCCCCGTAGGAACGGCCAAGGGTGCGCGCGAGGTCTACGGCTTTGTCGGACTGGCCAAGCGCCAAGTCACATCGGATGGCGTCGACGCCCAGGGTGTGCTTCAAGCCTGGATCGGTAACCCGCGGTAGGTCCTTTTCGAGATACGGAAGCGCGGCGCGGCATTCCCCGTCTTCGGCCAGGCTCGCACCCAGGAAATAGTGGGCATTGGCAAGGGCCGGCTTCAGTTTCAGCGCCTGCCGGTATTCGAGAGTGGCGTCGGCATACCGGCCCGAGAAATAGTACGCCGTCGCGAGATTGGCGTGGACCTCCGCCACGGTGGGCTGCAGTTTCGCCAGCTTCTCAAGCGGGGGAATCGCACCGGCATTGTTGCCGTTGCGCAAGGCGGACTGAGCCTCGGCGGCAAGCCGGGCGGGGTCAGTTGACGACGCTTGCTGGTCTTGTGACTCAATGGCGTGACCCTGCCGCCGTGCTGCTGCATTGATTACGAGGGCAATCAGTGCCGCCAAAATAAACCCCGGCCTCGGCGGATAGTACACCACCGAATCATTCTGCCACAAAATGACGCTGCGGACCTGGAGGAGGGTTAAGGCTACTCGCGCTCGGGGAGAACTTCGATGGCGTTGACGCAGGCGTAGTCCGTAACGGGCACGAAGCGGACGATGAGTTTGCCCTGAGCGTCAGGCTCGAGGCCGTGGAATGTTTTGTCGAGGGCGCGTCCGGGGCCGCCGGCATCCCTGAATATGTCGAAGTTCTTTAGCAAAGTGGCGCCGTTGAGATAGACGTTAAAGGCCCGGCTCCCGATGCCGCCCTCCGGCGAACCGGAATAGTCTGGAAGCGCAGCTCCGGGACGCTGGTTCTCCAAGCCCCAATAGGTCTCGGCGAAATGCAAGGTGAGGGTGTACTTTCCGGGCGCCACCGGTATGGCATAGTCGAAGTTTCCAAAGCGCTCGCCGACGTAGAGGTCGGGATCCGCCGTTTCAGCGACCGATGTCCGGTGAATGTGAGTAGCAGGCTGCCCGCCTCGAACATAGCCGTCCGGAGCCCAGACGTGGCCGGCATGATCGGTGTAGGAATTCTGCTGGGCAACAATCCGAATGGGGTTGATCTCACCGCGCGGCGCGGGCAACACTTCCAGCGCACTCAACACCGGGGCGTCAATCAAGGGTGCGAATTTGAGGTGCAGCTTGCCGTCTTCCGCAGGCTCTACGTCTTTAAAAACGCGCACGTCCGCAACGTCGTTCCCTCCAGCGTCCTTGATGATGTCGAAAAGGTGCAGCAACATGCGCCCGTTCATGAGGACGTCGAACAGCCTGCTGGTCTCTCCTCCGCCCGAGAGCGTATCAGGACCGTAGTGCGTCTCAGCAAAGTAGAGCCGGAGCTCGTAGGTGCGCGGTTTCAACGGAATGTCGTAGGAGAACTCCCCTGAGCGCAGCGTCTGATACATGGTGGGATCGGCGGTGCGAGCGATGAACCGCCGCGGCTGGGCAAGGGCAGTGCCGCCGGTAAAATACCGATCGCCCTGCCAGACATTGCCGGCGCGATCGATGTAGGTATCCTTCCGGTAGCCCGCCAGGATCCGAACTTCGTCAGAGGCTGTCAAGGTGGCCGGAGCCGGAGCACCGCCGTCCGCCACGCTCGGACTCGCCGTCTGGCTCCCAGCGATGCGCGGCTTCCTCAACAGATCGACAGCGGCTGCCGCCAGCAACAGGATTGCAGCGAGCGCAATCAAGCCAGGAACGGATCGCGGAAAGCCGGAGGAGCGAGGAGCGCCGGCGACCAGCGCCGCTGTGGCGCTGCCCACAAGGGGCTCGGGGCCTGCCGTCGGGCCCGGATCGACGGGGGAAGCCGGAGACCCGGCCGCGAGAGTTGCAGCACCCGGTCTCACAAACTGGGGAACGTATTGGCCCGGCTGGATCACGATCCGCACCGGGTGCGCGGAACCATCCAACTCGTAGAAATCCTTTAACCTCCGACGGAGCCGGTGAAATTCGACTCGAACAATGGCGTCCCGGCTCTGGTCGAAGCCGGCCGGCTTGCCCAAGACATCCGTGGCCAGGTTGTACTCCTTGATTTGGTCCGCCCGGCCGCGGAAATACTCCTCGCAGACATAAGCGAGCAGCTTTGCCTGGTGCGGGGCCCGGGAGAATATTCCGGAACTCAAAACCGCATCGAGTTCACATCTCTCTTCCTGTTGTACGGCGATGGAAGAAAACATAAAGCCTGTAACCAATGCGCGGAGTATAGCATGGAACCTGTAACGGCGATTCAAGCTGTTGTAACGTTAGGTTACATTGATCCTTATATAGCTGATTGCATTAGATTTGCTCAGGGTAACTGGAACCTCAACCAGCGTTAACTGGCTTAACCTTGCGTTACATCATCTGAATCCATTAGATTAAGCGGCGCAAACCGAGTATGCAGCCGGAGGACCCTGCATAAGATTGCCCTGCTCGGTTTGTAGAGCGCCGTCAACGATTGCGAGAGTTAGCGGTGCCTGGGTTTTGTTGTCGCCCTCGATTTATTTTTGCGTCGGGTCAGGAATACTAAAGCTGAAATTACGCTGGCAGAGGGCGGCGGGTGGCCGCTATGGAGCCACTCGACGTTTGGGGTGCCAAGTAACTTCGTACTGGCGGACCGGATCTGACCCAATGCACTCCGGCGACACCTACGAATCGTCCCTCGTCGCTTCTTGCACCGCAAACAGCAGGTGCCTGGACACGCCGCTTTCGCCTGCGCGAGGTTTGTCCATGCGCCAGGTCTTTCGCGTTGTTGCTTGAGCTTGACTGCGTCGGATATCCCAAAGTCGGAGGACTTTCATGAAACGTATCGTGCTTCTGCTTGCTACGCTTCTGCTGACCGTCGGCATTAGCGCCTTTGCCCAAGACACGGCCAATATGAATGGCACCGTGATGGACAAAAGCGGCGCTGTTATCCCGGGCGCGAAAGTGACGGTCGAGAACCCGTCCAAAGGGTACACACGTAATCTCGTGAGTGACTCGGCGGGTTATTATGCGATATCGGCCATCCCCATCGGCGATTACGTCATTACTTCGGAGGCTGCCGGCTTCCAGAAACTGGTGCGCTCCGGAATCACGCTTGGAGTGGGACAAACCCAGCGAGTGGACCTGCAAATGACGGTCGGTCAAGTGACCCAGGAAGTCACCGTCACCGGCAGCGTTGTCAAGGTGCAGACCGAAACGGCCGCGGTCGCGACCACGATCGGTAACCAGCAGATTCAGAACCTGGACCTCAATGGCCGTAACTGGGTGACGCTGGCCACGCTGGTTCCCGGCGCGGTCGCCGACAATGGTCTCAACACGAAGGACGTGGGCGTTTACGGAAACAACAGCATCTCCTTCAACGGGAACCGCGAGCAGTATAACAACTGGGAGATCGACGGCGGGAACAACACGGACGAGGGCTCGGCTTCCACTTTCAATACTTATCCGAACCTCGACACCATCGCCGAATTCAAGATCTCCACCTCAAATTACGGCGCTGACATGGGCAAACACGCCGGAGCCAACATCGAAATGGCCACCAAATCAGGCACCAAGGATTTTCACGGCGACGCGTTTGAATACGTCCGCAACGACACGTTCGACGCTAATCCTTGGTTCATCAACCGCAACAGTCTGAACCCCGCGGGCGGCAACGCCCCTAAGACTCCGCTCAAATGGAACGACTGGGGATACACCATCGGCGGCCCCGTCTACATTCCGGGTCACTACAATACCGACAAGTCCAAGACTTTTTTCTTCTGGTCTCAGGATTGGCGTCGCTATCGGCAAGGACAAGTGGTCGGCAACGGCGTGCCTTCGCTGCTGGAACGCACCGGCGATTTCTCGCAGTGCGATCCCAAGTCTTCAAATTATCTTCCCAACACCGTGGGCAGCGGATGCAACTTACCCAAGCTGAACGGCGTGACCTACGATACCGTTCAGTCCATGCCCGGCTTCAATGCCCAAGCTTTCACCAACACGACTGATCTGCTCAATGCCCTTGTGCCCCTCCCCAACAGCGGCCCCGGCGGCTGGACGACGGCTTCGAGCGCCGCCACGAACTGGCGCCAAGAGCAGATTCGCATCGATCAGAACATCAGCGATAAGACTCAGGCGTTCTTTCGTTACACGCAGGACACCTGGAACACGCTCGCAGTTCCCGCGCTCTGGTCCTGGGCCAGTTACGACACCGTCAAGACACCCTTCGGCGGTCCAGGCGAGAGCGCAGTTTTTCACGTGACGCACACCTTCACGCCCGCCCTGGAAAATGAGTTTGTGGCCGCCTACACTACTGACCACATCCTTCTCTACAATCAGGGCGCGGATAACTTGACGAACGGCAACATCAACCGGCCGAGCAACTTCGTTATGCCGCACCTGTTCGCGGCCAACAGCAGCAATCAGCTGCTTCCTTCCTTTGAAATGTGTGGTGGCCTCTCCTTCTGCACCAATGAGGATGCTGGCAATCACCCCTGGTTTAACTCAAATCCGATCATTACTTGGAAGGACAACGTAGCCTGGGTGCACGGGTCTCACACCACCAAGTTCGGCTTCTACTTGGAGAATTACCGCAAGAACGAGCAGTTCGGTACCGACACCCAGGGCTTACTCGAGAACGGCGGCGGAGGACCGGTTAGCACCACCAACTCACTCGCCGACTCGTTCCTGGGCCGAATTCAAAACTACACCGAGGGCACCCAAATCTTTAACGGTGTCGCGGTGGGCGGCTACGCCAAGGGCCACTGGCAAATGACTGACTTGGAGCCCTACATCCAGGACGACTGGAAAGTGACGCCACACCTCACGTTGAACTTGGGTGTACGCTATTACATCTACACCCGCATCCATGACGTCTCGAACCCCACAATCGATTCGGGCTTCGAACCCAACCTCTACAATGCGGCGAACGAAGATCCGCTCGATGCTGCGGGCAATTTCGTCTACCCGGCGACGGGCGCCACGCCTGGGAATTACGGGAATGGCTTGGTGGAATGCGGCCACAACGGCGTTCCCAATGGCTGCCAGCTTCGCAACACCGCCGGTAACATTGCCCCGCGATTCGGTTTTGCCTGGGATCCCACGGGTCACGGTACGACCTCGATCCGTGGCGGTTACGGTCTCTACTTCGAGTCGGGCAACGGCAACGAAGCCCAGACCGAAGGTGGAGAAGGCAACCCGCCCAGCGCGCCGGGCGTAGGCGTAAACAATCTTTACTCAGCAACGGCTGCGGCAGCCGGATATTCGCTGATTGCCCCCAGCGGCTTGCTGGTTCCCGCTCCTGCCGGCTTCACGGCCATTCCTTACAGTGAAGGCTGGCCCAGCGTGCAGCAGTACAGCCTTTCCATAGAGCACCAGTTCGGCGCCAACAACATCGCGAGCCTCGCTTACGTTGGAAACCAGGGCCGCGACTTGGCACGCCAACTGAACCTTAACGAACTTCCCATCGGCATCACCACCCGCATCCAACCGGCGTTGGCTGGAAAGTCGTTTGGCACCAACGGGGCTAATGGCTCTTGCAACGCTGCGGGCGTCTGCAACGTGCAGCCGATCCTGATTAACGAGGCGGTGCCCACCACTTTATTTGAGAACTATCTCGGCTACACCAGCATCAACATCAAGGAAAACACCGCCAACTCCAATTACAACTCCCTGCAGGCCAGCTTCCGGCACACCTTCTCGAAGGGGCTGACCCTGCAGGCGGCCTACACCTGGTCGCATGCGTTGGATACTTCCAGCAGTACCTACCAATCGAGTTCGGATAACGAGATTTCCGCCCAGCAATTGAATCGCTGGTACGGGACCTCGGATTTCAACCGGACCCAGGTGCTGGAACTGAACTACATCTACCAACTGCCGTTCTTCAAGAACTCCAGCAACGCGTTCGCCCGGCAAGCATTGGGTGGCTGGCAGATCACCGGTATTACCAGTTTCTTCACGGGCCAGCCGGTCAGCTTCAACTGTAATGAAAACGGCATGCAGACCGGGATCGGTACGCAATCAACCTGCGACACGCCAGGCCATGTCGCGATCGACAAGGGGACTTACAACGATCCGACCTACGGGCCAACACCCACGTGGTTCAATCCCGGCACGATTGCGATGCCCACGCTGTCCGAGCTTTATGCCAATAACGAGGCCTGTATGTTCGGCTGCATGGGACGTGCTCAACTCACAGGCCCCGGACGCAACAACTTTGACCTTGCGCTCGAGAAGAACTTCGAGCTGCCTTGGTTCAGTGGCGAGCACTCCACCCTTCAGTTCCGGTTGGAGACGTTCAACAGCTTTAACCATCCTCAATGGAATGGGTTCAGTTATGGCTGCAGTGGCGCGACGCCTCTAGGTGGGCTCTGCAACGACAAGAACAACATCGGTAACGGTGAAGTGAATTCAACTTGGGACCCGCGCGAAATGCAGCTCGGCCTGAAGTTCCTTTTCTAGCCGGCTGCACTCAAATCCGGTTGGATATCTGAACACTGGCGCAGCGGGAGGCAGCTTGAATCCTCCTGCTGCGCCAATTTTTTTAGAGTGGCCTTGGAGCGCGGCAGCAAGCTGCTGCACTCCAAAACCCGCACCCTAAACAACGACCACCCCTTTGAGCGAAAGGACTTCAGTATATGATCAGGAACAGGGATGAGACTCCGCATTTGCGATAAACCACGAGCCGGCATGGTGTTCGGCGTCCTACCGATGCTTACCGCCGCTCTTATGGCAGCGCAAACACCGGGCCGAACGCGGCTCTCAGACCAGGATCTGCGCGCGGCCTTCACTCGTGCTCAGCAGGCGCTCGCCGCGAAGGACTACCCCGCCGCCGAGAGGGGCTTCAAAGACTTTCTGAAGCTCGACCCGAACTCCGCCGCTGCCTACACCAATCTGGGCGTCGTCTACCTGCGCACCGGGAGGCCCGATGAGGCCATCAAGGTTTTGGAAACCGCCCGAAAGCTCGATCCCCGGATGATCGGGGTTGATCTGAACCTGGGCCTGGCTTACTATCACAAGCAGGACTTCAAGCACGCCCTGCCTTATTTCGAACAGGTGGTTGCGGCCCAACCGGACAGTTTGCAGGCGCACTATCTGCTTGGCATGTCTCACTTCATGCTCAATGAGTACGGGCCCGCGGTCGCGGCGCTCGAACCGATTCGCGACCAGGAGAGCACTGACCTCGACTACCTCTACGTTATGGGCATAGCCTACGGCCAGCTTAAGCGCAACGACGAGTCCATGAAGACATTTGAGCAGCTCGTGCGCGCGGGCGGCGATACCCCGCACCTTCATCTGCTGCTTGGCAAGGCTTACCTCGACCTTTATGACAACGGCAAGGCGGAGACCGAGCTCAAGAAGGCGATCGCAGGAGATCCGAAGCTTCCCTTCGAGCATTACGATCTCGGGATACTTTATCGGCGCCTGGGCTCGCTCGATCAGGCTGCCGGGGAATACGAGCAGGAGATGCGCATCAGCCCGGGTGAGCCCTGGGCTTTCCAGGACCGGGCGAGCCTCTACCTCGAGCAACGCGACGCCGTTCATGCTGCCCCGCTCTTCCAGAAGGCGCTCGCGCTCGATCCCAAGCTGACGCCGTCCATGGCGGGGTTGGGCCGGTCGTACCTGCTGGAAGGCAAGTTACCGCAGGCCGTCGTCTATCTCAAACGCGCCGTGACTCTGCAGCCGGACAGCGCTAATTTTCACTACCAGTTGGCGCAGGCTTATCTCAAGCTGGGAGAGCGCGCCGCCGCCCAAGCCGAATTCGTCGAGCAACAGAAGTTACAGGTTGAGGCGCGTGACAAGCAGACTGAGCGTATCTCCGGGAAGCTGCCTGCCCCAGCCGGTCCGGCGCCTTAAGGATTGACGACTGAAAGGGCGGCGCTCGATCCTCAGCGCGCCCAGGACAATTCCCGCCGCAGCAGGAACCACACGGTTTGATAGCAAATCTCCACCTCGCCGTTACTCACCGGGCGCGGTCGCAAACCGGCTTTGTCACCCACGTCGATCAGCGCTTGCTGTAGCTCCTTGGATCGCTCGGGATCTGTCGCGACAGGAGACAGCCGCAGCCAGTCGGTCATTCGCTGCCGGCCCGGATGAAGCTGCGCCATATCCAGCGTAAGCCCCGCGTCGCGGAAAAGCTCCACAAACTCCGAATAGGTTCGGATGCGCGTGTAAAAATCGCTGCGCATCGACTCAATCCGGTTCAGGTTGTCGCACTGCGAGGGATCTTCGGGCGCGATGACATCCATGAACGCGACGCGGCCTGATCGCACCACGACGCGAGCGGATTCACGCAGCATGACCGAAATCTCGCGAAAATTAGCGAATGCGTACGCACAGGTAACAAGATCGAACGTAGCGTCTTGGAACGGAAGGCGTTCTACGTCGCCCGACGTGAGGAAGAGGTTGGCGGGCAGCGCTTCGAAACAGCCTGCTTGGCTGAGCATGGCGTGCGACAAATCCACTGCGAAGACACGGCTTACCCGCGGCGTCAGTACCCGCGCGATGGTCGCCGGTCCGCTGGCAACGTCGAGGGCCTGGTCGCCTTGTTGCGGACGAATCCAATCCACAAACGCGCTGATCTCAGGGCTTCTCCTGCGCAGTTCGCTGGCGGCGTAGGCCAGGGAAAGGTCGTCGAAGGCGCGTTTCATGGGGCTTTCGGCCGGTCTTACGTGAATTGTTCAAGGGCTTCTTTTCTCAGGGGCCAGTCTGAGTCGAAGCCAGCGTGCCCTCCAGATTACTATCGAAACGGCCAGCCAGGCGAGGGCTGAAATGGCGAGCACAAGCCCCGAAACATGCGAGGGAACAAGCCGCCAAGTGAGCAAAGCGAAGGCAATCAAGCCGATGCTGCCTCGGGCCGCGCCGGCCGAATCCAGAGCGGCGGCATCTGTGCCGCGCACCTTGCCCGACATTCCGGCGCGCTCCTTCGTTTGTCTTGTGTGTTTCTCCACCAAGGTCACTGTGGCGGGAAGTATCGCGGGAAACGCCAGAAAGAGGCCGCCCACGCTGGGGCCGTACGCCTCCGCAATAAGACCCGTGGCCGCCGTGATGAGCCCGCCGAACAGGAATCGTACTGCATACTCGTACCAGCGGGTCTTTTTGAGTGCTGACGGGTTGACCTCAATTTGCATGCAGACCTACCGCAGGACGAACATCCAAAAACCGAAGGCAACCATAAACCACACCGGGATCGCAACCGCGGTGGCCAGCAATGCGCGCAGCTTATAACGCATCATCAGCCAACTGGCTGAGGCTGCGTATACCAGGAAACCCACCGCGCCCGCAACCATCGAGCGGGCTTCCACCGCAGCGTACCCTTTGCCTTGCACAGCGACCGTCAGGCCCAAAGTGGCAAGCGCCACGGAGGGCGCGGCGCCGAACAGTCCGGCAAAGCTCTTGGGCTTCAACATGTCGCCGATGACGGAGAAGATTGAAACCGTCAAGCCGCCGATCAGAAATCGCAGGGCAATTTGCTCGAGCAAAGATTACGTCTCCATTCGCGCGGCGCAGCGAGGGCGCCGTGCGAGAGTATAAGAATCAACAGACTTCCACCCGTTAGGTGCTCGCCGGCTGACCGTCAGCTTCACAGTTTTGTGACACTGCGAGGGGCCGACCTGAGCTTCGCAGTGAGCGGCATGGCATAACTGCCGTCCGTCCCCTGTTAAGATTCTGCGGCTGAACCTCCGCCATCGGAATCAAGTGAATTGCGGTGAATCTTAGCAGTCTGACCCGAACTTCGGGAGGTAGTCGATGGCAGCAAGCGCTTGGAAGGGTTTCATCAATTTTGGCCTGGTCTCGATTCCGGTGCGCCTCTACCCGGCCGCCCGCAAGGAGAATATCCGTCTGCACCAGATCCACGCCAAGTGCCACACCAGGCTGCGCCGCCCGCTTTTCTGCCCCACTTGCGACCGGATCGTGGAGCGTTCCGAGGTGGTCAAGGGCTATGAATACGCCAAGAATCAGTACGTGCTCGTGAAACCCGACGAAATCCGTAAGATCGCTCCCCCTTCATCCAAGAGCATGGAGATCATGGAGTTCGTGCCCTTCAAGGATGTGGACCCGCTCTATTTCAACGCGTCCTATTTCGTGTCTCCTGAAGAATCGGGACAGAAGCCCTATCGGCTCCTGCTTCGAGGCATGGAGGACACAGGGCGCGCCGCGATCGCAAAGGTCACCATGCACGAGCGGGAATACCTCGTGATGCTGCGGCCGCGCTCGAAGGGACTGGCCTTACACACCCTGTATTTTGAAAATGAGATCCGCTACGCCTCGGAGTACAATGATTCCGGCTCAGCGAGGCTTAAAGCTCAGGAGATCAGCCTGGCCCAACAGCTCATCGCAAGCCTGGAGGCGCCTTTCGAGCCTGCAAAATATCGCGACGAGTATCAGGAACGTCTCCGCGAGTTCCTGGAAGCAAAGCAGGAGGGTAAGGAAATCGTGGAGGAGGCCAAACCCCGCCTCGCTCCGGTGGTCGACATGATGGAAGCGTTGAAAAAGAGCTTGGCGGCTCGATCAAGAAAGCCGGTCCGGGCCATCAAAGTGAAGAGCAAGACAGCGCACCGCAAGGCGAGCTGAAAGTAAGAGCTACGTCGCTGAAACGCCGGGTTCTCAATGGCTATTTTCGATTCAAGGGAGGAAACGATGAAGGTAACTTATCTGCGGATCTTTGTGCTGGGCGCCATGCTGAGTCTCGTCTGGCCCGGAGTGCCTCGAGCGCAAGAGAGCGCCAAGCAGGACATCAAAGACGCCGGTCGTGACACGAAAAGCGCTGCAAAACACACCGGAAAGGCGGTGAAAAAGACCGCCAAAAAAGCCACTCACAAGTCAGCGCGCAAGGTCCAAAAAGGCGCCAGCAAAGTGGAGCAGAAGACAGAGCCACAGCCCTAGCGGCAAAGCCGTCTCCCCTAGGCTGACAACTCTGCGGGCGAGCGAGGACGTGGGAATCGCGCCGAGAAGTTTCGCTTTACTGTTTGGGCGGGAAGAACTCGGGGTGACTTCAGCGAGCGGGGCCCCATCCGAGTTGCCGCTCGCTCGCACGCCGGTCTTGCAGGACTCGGGTACGGTGCCAGGTTGTTTCACGATATCTGGATTCGAGCTTACCGAAGAACTCGGTATCGTCGGTGACTGTGTGGAGTTCTGGCCGCTCTCGAGTTATCGCGACCACCACAGCTCTTTCTGCGAGGTCACACGCGTAGTATTCGGCTGGCTCCGCACGTTGCAGGTCGAGCAGACGCATCTTGGCTTCTAGAACGCTGGCTGCCCCGCAGATCCACAGTCTCGTTCCGCCGGGTAGTTTTTGAAAGATATCGAGCGAGTTCATGGTCGCAACTCAGCTGGTCTTAGCCTAGCCGTAGGGGCCACCGCAACTGGTTCCGCCAGAAGACCAAGGGGAAGCTGATCTGCGGACGAAAACCACCTACTTTAGCGACAAGAGCCGCTGTAGCCACAACAGATTATGTACGGTTCACGTCCGCGTCAATTGGGTCAATTAGCTATGCCCCACTGGGGAAAGACCTGAGCGACCAACCACAGGTTACTCCAGGCATAAGCACAAGGTTTGTAGAGCCCCTTACACCGGCCGAGTAAAGTTTTCTCCCTAGCCGGGCCCCTGTAGCCGTCGGGGTGCTAGGCCTAGGCCATTGAAAAGCGCGCATTTGGGGGAGATCTGAGTCTTCGGCCACTTGAGTGCACTGTATCATCCGAATGCGCGCTCCGGAGCCGACTGTTGGCGGCATGTGTTGTCTCGACCCATGCCCCGTCGCAATGGAGGCGTCAAGATGCGTGCCCGGCTGACAACGCCGGGAGGAGGAATAAGAAATGCGAAAAGGTCTCGGGATTTTACTGTTCTCATTGATTGCTGTGTTGCCGCTCGGTCTGTGGGCGCAAGACGCGCAAGACCAAAGCCAGGAGCAGGTCCAAACCGTTCCGAGTGGCAATGCCAGAACTCCCGACGGCACCGTGGCGGTATTCAAGGTCACGGTCGTCGGCCGCACCGTCAAAGCCATTAACTACCGCAATCGCGAATCGACGGACATTGGATTTGAGGGCACAAGCCTGCTCACCAAGGCGGAAGGAAAAGCGACCGTGGAGAACAAGCAGGGCACGACTCGCATCCACGCTCAGTTCAAGCACCTTATTCCGGCCGCGAGCCAGTTCGGAGCGCCTTACCTCACTTACGTCCTGTGGGCTATCACTCCTGACGGCCGCCCAACGAACCTCGGTGAGGTTGTGCCCAACGATGACGGTAATGCCAATCTGGTCGCAGCCACGAACCTGCAAGCCTGCGGCCTCATCGTGACCGCCGAGCCCTACTTCGCCGTCATCCGGCCAAGCGACATGGTAGTGGCTGAGAATAGGGTCCTTCCTCAGACCACGGGAACCATTGAGGAGGTCGACGCGAAATTCGAGCTCTTGAAACGTGGCGACTACACGAGCAACGTGACCAGCACCGAGGTAACACCGATAGCCATCAAGGGCGAAGCTCCGCTTGACGTCTACGAGGCGCAGAATGCGATTCGCATCGCCCGATGGGCAGGCGCGGATCAGGACGCCTCTGACACCCTCGCCAGGGCAGAAACGGACCTGCAGAACGCCGAGGCACTCGAATCCAACCGTCACGGCGATAAGAAAGATATCGTCACCAATGCGCGCGAAGCCGTGCAAATTGCGGAAGACGCGCGCATCATCGCGCTGAATAAACGCGAGGCCCGCCACCAGGCAGAATTGAAGCAGGACGCGGAGCAGGCTCAGGCCCAGGCCGCGCAGTCCCAGGCGCAGGCCGACCAAGCTCAGGCACAGCAAGCTCAGGCCCAGGCTCAAGCGCAGCAGGCTCAAGCCCAAGCCGACGCAGCTGCGCAGGGTCAGGCACAGGCCGAAGCGGCACAGCAGCAGGCTCAGGCCCAAGCCAATCAGGCTCAGCTGCAGGCGGCGGACGCCCAGCAGCGGGCACAGCAGGCTGAAGCCCAGGCCGAGCAGATGCGAGCCCAACTGCTGAAGCAACTCAATACGATCTTGCAGACGCAGGACACGCAGCGGGGTCTGGTGGTTCGTATGTCAGACGTACTTTTCGCCACTGGCCGCTATGAGTTGAGGCCCGAAGCAAAACTGGCGCTCGCCAAAGTGGCGGGCGTTCTGCTCGCCTATCCAGGTCTGAAGCTCGAAGTCGACGGTTACACCGACAGCACGGGCCGCGACGAGACCAATCAGACGCTTTCCGATAAGCGGGCCGAGGCGGTGCGCATCTTCCTGGTAGCGCAAGGCGTGTCGCCGGACTCCATCTCATCCCAGGGGTTTGGAGACGCAAACCCGATTGCCAGCAACGATACTTCGCAGGGCAGGCAGCTCAACCGGCGGGTTGATATGATCGTCTCGGGCAGCCTGATAGGGACCAACGTAGCTCTGGGCGCGGCGGGATCCACAGTGGCCCGCTGATCCGATTTGTAACGTCCTCGTTGCACTGTTCTGGCTTCAAGGGGTGAATCCACGGGGGTTCGCCCCTCGAAGCGATTCCACCAATGCTTAAGATTTCCCTGCGCCGGAAGCCCAGTCCTGGCACCGGATCAAGGCCAGGACTTGTGCAGCTCGGCTGTTTCCATTGGGGCAGGTGCTGGCGTAGGCGGAGTCGATTCGGGTCGCGCCGTGTCAAGCGCCGGATTGTGGTCCAGCCGGATTTCGGCCAAAGCCCCGATCAAACTCGCCGCCCATCGATAGATGTTGTGCTCGCGCACCGCCTGACGCATGCGGCGCATCCTTGCCGTCCTCTCCTCCGGACCCATCTCGAGGGCGACCAAGATCGCGGTTGACATCTCTTCGACATCATAAGGGTTTATGAGGATCGCATCGGGCAGCTCCCGGGAGGCACCCGTAAATCGGCTCAAGATCAGGACTCCCTGTTCGTCGTTCCGGGCCGCCACAAATTCCTTCGACACCAGATTCATGCCATCGTGCAGCGAAGTGACGAGACAGATGTCTGCGGCACGGTAGTACTCCGCAATCTCCTGATGGCTGTGGTGCCGCTCCAGAAAACAGATTGGTCTCCACCGGGTCATCTGAAAGCGTTCGTTGATGCGCTCCGCCTCCATCTCGACCTCCACCATGAATCCGGCATAGCGATCGATCTCCGTGCGGCTCGGAGCGCCCACCTGAACGAAGGTAAATTGCCCGCGATACCGGGGAAATTTTTCCAGGAAGCGCTCGATCCCGCGGAAGCGCTCCAGGATTCCTTTGGTGTAGTCGACGCGGTCAACCCCGACGCCGAGGAACACCGCCTCAACGTCCAATTTCTTGAACAGACGCGCGCGTTCAACGTACGGGTTCGGAGTTTCTCTCGGGGCCCGCTCGTCCGAGAGCGAAACGCTGATCGGGAAGGGCCGCACGATCGTGCGATGGCCCCGGCGATCGACGGCGAAGCGCTCCCAGTCCACGCGCGATTCGAGTACGTTATCAACCGTCTCCAAAAAATAGTTGCAGTGCGACTGAATATGAAAGCCGACACAGTCCGCTCCGAGCAAGCCGTCTAACAATTCGCGCTGCCAGGGGCAGATACCGAACACCTGGGGATTAGGCCAGGGGATGTGCCAGAACACTGAAACCCGAGCATCGGGCCGGCGGCTCTTGATCAGGCCAGGCAACAAGGCGAAGTGATAATCCTGAATTAGAACCAAAGGATTCGGAGTACCCTCAATCTCTTCGAGCACCGCGTCGGCGAACTTCTGATTCACCTGCTGGTAGTACTCCCAGTCCGAGGCGCGGAAAATCGGGCGGGTGAACGCGATGTGACATAACGGCCAGAGACCTTCGTTCGCGAAGCCCAGATAGTAACCCTGCTCTTCCTCGCGGCTGAGCCATACCCGGCGCAAGGTATATCGCTGCTCTTCGGGCGGCACCCGGAGCCGGCCCCGCTCATCACTGTTCTCGCGGTCGGCATTGCCCGAACCCTGCGCGATCCAGGTGCCGCCGCAAGCCAGCAGCACGGGCTCCATCCCCGTAACCAATCCGCTGGCCGGAACCACCACTTTGGTGGAGTTGTCCTCGCGGACATGCATGTAAGGCTCGCGGTTCGAAACCACACAGAGCGCTCCCTCCGGAAGCTTGCCACCGAGGTGAACGCGCAGCCTTTCCGCGGTCCAAAGCGACTCGGCCGATTCGCGGAGCCGAGCCTCGGCCTGGGCGGCCCGGCGGGCGTCCGCCAGACTCCGGGTCAGCGCCGTCACCTCGTGGGCCATGTGCTGGAAGACGCCGTCCGGCGCCTCCGAAGGAGGTGAGGGCCGTCCGGAGCGTTGACTTCGCATCCATTCGGTCATGCGAGCGATGGGGCCGTGAACGCTGAAACGAACGATGAGCAGTGTTACGGCAACCACCAGCGTGATCTGAATGAGAAAATGCACGACGGTAGTCCGCCAGATTTCCCAACTCTGGCGGTTGATATCGCTGGCGTCATGAAAAATCGCGAGCGCGCCGCTGACGGTTTGCTCCTTGTTATGCAGAGGCATCGCATAAAGATAGATGAACCGGCCGCCGAGCGTCAGGAACTGCCCCTGGCCTCTCTTTTCAGCCATCGCTTGGTTCACCGGAGGCGGGGCGAAGGTGAGATGCTGCGAAACGCCCGGGCCAGCCGTCAACAGCCGGCCCTCGGCGTTGTAAATCGCAATGCCGGCGAGCTTTTCGCCGTGTCCAAAGCGGTCAACAAGACGCTGCAGATCACGCTGGTAGGATCGAGATTCGAGCATGGGCTCGATCGATTCCTGCATGCTCTGCGCCAAAATCTCGGCGCGCCGTTCCAGATCGTTCTGACGGCTGCGTTTCTCCGCGCGCACCTGGGAGCGCGCAAAGACAAACGTGACTGCTGCAATTCCAATGACCAGCGAAATGATCAGGCGGTAGGTCACGCGCATCGCATGAAACTCCGGTCAAGGCTGCTGCACCCGTCGGGCAAGCTCGCGTATCGCTCTGCTTCCGTTCGTAGCTATCTTTTATTAGAGGCTTTTGCTGGGCCCGAAGGTGTCAGAAGCACCCGCAATTTGTCCCGTTCAGCTTTTCGCCAAGCGTCTGAGCCAGTCGTTCTCGACTCGCGTTGCGCAAGGCGCCACCGCCCCTCTTTCCGATGTTCGCAGCATACACCGGAACGCGTGAGGGCGCCAGCTCTACCGAGAGCGTCTCGCTAGCCAGCTCGCAGGATGGGATACGGATTGATGGCAGTGCCTTGCCACCAGCGCCTCCCAGGACCTGGCTTGAAAATGGTGAAGTGCAGATGCGGCAGGTTCGATCTTTCACGCGTCTGCCTGGAGGCATCATCAGGCTTCGCTCGATGTCGGCCAGAGTGTTGAGCTTCAGCTGTCGCTACAACCTAGATGAGAGTAAGGACCAGCGGCTTAGACAAGAATGCGCTCATACCACCGTTTACTTGCAGGCGGCATGCCGCGAAGCCATCCAGATTCTCTTGTAAGCAGCGGGAGAGGCACCTAAGATCGCGGATCAGTCCCCGGGTCGGGACAAGTGGCAACCGGCTCAGGGCATGTCAATCACCGTTGTGTAACGGATGCTCCCTGCGTCGCCCCAAGGCAAGTCCCAATGATCCCAGCGCCAATTGGCCCAGCGTGCCGGATTCAGGCCTTACCGTCGACGCCTCGGCGCCAGGAGCGCCTTCGCCGGCGAAAATGGGCTGACCAGGCTCAGTGTTGTAGGCATAGCCGGTTATGATCGCGTCGAGGCGGCCGCCGCCAATGCAGGCACCCGTGGTGAGGCGAATCCAGCCGTAGTGCGTTTGTCCGGAGATATCGAACCTTACGCCCAGGTAGCCGTTCTTTGCAGGTTGCGACCAAGGGCCGTAGCAGAATGAAGTCTTCTCCCTGCCGATTCCGGTGTACTGCACATCCATGTCCACCAAGGGAATCCCGCGGAACGTGCGGGCCTGGGCGAACTTTTGCGATGAGCCGATGATGGCGCCGGAGTTCAGGCGCGCTGCAAAGCCTCGGTCCGCTCCCCGAACGCCATTGGCACGATTCTTGGCGTAAAGGAAGAGGTCCACGTAAGTAGGTCCGAAATCTGCATAGCTCCAGATCCACACTGAGAAGTCCTTAACGCCGTCGTTGTTTAAGTCAATCTTGATACCGGGGCTGTCGCAGCAAGGCGCCTGAGAAACGCGAAGGTCAGCGGGAGTATAGACAATCTCTGCCTGCGCCGGAGCGGCCAGCGCGAGCATGCCGACCCCTGCCGCTCCCGCCGCCGCATAAGTGGCAATCCGCTTTTCCAGCCCGCTATCCAAGATGCGCTTTCGTTCCCCTCTTATCTGTGCACCCTTCTTCAGATCTAGCATCGCCTAAGCCCTCCTGTGCTGATTCTTTTTTCGCGACAGTATTCGCATGTCCGGCCGCCTACGCCCCGCCCATCTCTCCTCTTGACGACGCAATTGGCAGGCCTGCCGAAACAGATTGTCACAGATAGCTCGTAAATCAAACACTATTTATGGGCCAATCTTGCTATTTATTGTGAGTTTCTGCGACGCCCGACACGCGATGCGAAATTCGATAGCGGCCCTCGGAGCAGTCCCGCTCGTAAGGCTAAGTCTCGTCGGCCAGCGTATAATTCAGAGACGCGTGTCGCGATGCGCTCTCGGCCGCCCGTCTTGCGCCGCCTCCTGCCGTCCGGGCAAGATACACACTGCAGCGTAGTTGGCCAGCGGTTTGACGCAGCAGACTCGGAACGCGTTATTTGTCTGAAAGGTGATGGTCCCGGCTCCCGAAAGGTCCAATCACGCATGGCTGAAGCCAAGAATTTCCACATGAGTACGGCGGATTTCCGCCGCCACGCCAAAGTGCTGGTCGACTGGATCGCAGACTACTACGAGCGTGTGGAATCCTTGCCCGTGCTGTCGCAGGCGAAACCGGGCGAGATCCGGAATCAACTCCCCGCGGCCGCTCCCGAAACTGGCGAACCCTTCGAAACCATGATGGCCGACGTGGAAGGGCTGATCCTGCCTGGTGTCACTCATTGGCAATCGCCGAACTTTTTCGCTTATTTCCCTTCGAATGCGTCGTTTCCTTCGATTCTCGGCGAGATGCTCTCTGCCGGACTCGACGTTCAGGGTATGCTGTGGGCCACAAGTCCCGCCTGCACCGAGCTCGAGACCCACGTGCTCGACTGGCTCGCGGACATGCTGGGATTGCCTGAAGCCTTCAGGTCGAACGGTTCGGGCGGGGGCGTGATTCAGGATACAGCATCAAGCGCTTCACTGTGTGCCCTGCTCGCCGGGCGCGAGCGCGCTACGAGTTATGCCTCCAACGAGCGTGGCTGTGATGGACGTCTTACGGCATACACCTCATCCCAGGCGCATTCCTCCATCGAAAAGGCAGCGAAGATCGCCGGACTGGGCCTCGCGAACTTGCGCTTGATCGACGTGGATTCGCGTTTCGCCATGCGTCCCGAGTCACTGGAGGTGCGGCTTCAAAAGGACCGAAGCTCAGGCCGGATTCCCTGCTTCGTGTGCGCTACGGCGGGCACTACGTCGTCGAACGCGCTCGATCCTATTCGCGAAATCGGCCGGATTTGCCGCGAGAATGGTGTTTGGCTGCACGTAGACGCTGCCATGTCAGGCACGGCCGCGCTCTGCCCGGAATTCCGGTACATTCATGACGGGCTCGAATTTGCTGACAGCTACAGTTTCAATCCGCATAAATGGATGTTCACGAACTTCGATTGCAACTGCTTTTACGTTGCGGACCGAAAGGCTCTTATCGATACGTTGAGTGTCCTTCCGGAGTATCTGCGCAACCAGGCTACCGAATCGGGCGCAGTAATCGACTACCGGGATTGGCACATTCAGCTCGGGCGGCGTTTTCGCGCCCTGAAACTCTGGTTTGTGATCCGCCATTACGGCGTCGAGGGTCTCCAACACCACATCAGGCGCCACGTGGAGATTACCCGCGAGTTCGCCGGCTGGGTTCAGGCGGACGACCGATTCGAACTGGCTGCGCCCGCGCCGCTCAATCTTGTTTGTTTCCGGCATCGCGGCGGAGACGCTTTGAACAAAGCCCTGATGGATCGTTTGAACTGGACCGGCCGTCTCTATCTCACTCACACTCGCCTGGACGGTCGCTTCACATTGCGCATGAGCATCGGCCAGACGCATACGGAGCTCGTCCACGTGCAGCGTGCCTGGAATCGTATTTGCGAAGAAGCGGCGCTCCTTGAATCGAAGGCCTAGCGGATTCCGTTTGTGAGCCTAATGGATCGGGCCAGTCCAGGTCCGGCTTATGGTGCGGAAGTCCTCCTCGAAGCCCTCGGGATCTTCGTTCTTCTCCTGACCGTTCTCGATCGCTGCCTGAGAGGGGTGCATTTTCGACCCTATCGGCCTGTTCGCAACACTCGGCCCTGCCGGCCTCCTTCCGAGAATCGAAATCCAAGCCCAAGCTACTGCGACATCATTTCTGCTCGCCATAGTCGACCTCTCTGCGTACACGGATAGATCGACGGATGCCGCGGCCGACATGAGCCGGAGGGCGACATCAGTAATAGCGCCCTGATCCGCATCAAGAACTGACTTTGACGGTGATTTCGCCCGCAGCCTCGCTGTTTTCGCGAAAGCCCGGATGGGTCGGGTAGTGAACCTGCGATGACCTACTTCTCTTCCAGGATGGCCAGCTCCCACGGCTTCAACGTAAGAGTCTGCCCTTGATTAAGGGGCGCATCGGTAAGCAGATCGACGCCGGCTGCGTGCGGGTAGCCACCCCCAATTCCACTGTTCTATTTCCCTTCAGCCAGCTCGATCGCTTTGAGCATCGCCCGAGCCTTGTTCATTGACTCCTGGTATTCGCGAGCCGGAATCGAGTCCGCCACGATACCGGCGCCGGCCTGCAGGTACGCCGTCCGGTCGCGCGCCACGATGGTGCGGATAGCAATGCAGGCATTCAGATTGCCCGAAAAGTCCGCATAGAGGACCGCGCCGCCATAGAGCCCGCGGCGGGTGGGTTCGAGCTCGTCGATGATCTCCATGGCACGAATCTTGGGGGCGCCACTCAGAGTTCCGGCAGGAAAACAAGATGCCAGGGCCGCGTAGCTGTCCTGATCGGGACCGAGCCTGGCCTCAAGGCGCGACACCAGGTGCATCACGTGCGAGTATCGCTCCACGAACATCAGTTCACGCGGCTTCACGCTGCCGACTTCGGCCACGCGGCCCAGGTCATTGCGGCCAAGGTCCACCAGCATCAAGTGCTCGGCGCGCTCCTTTTCATCCGCCAGGAGCTTCTGCCCGAGCGCGGCATCCTCTTCCTCGGTCCGGCCACGCGGATGCGTTCCGGCGATGGGACGATATTCGAGCGCACGCCCGCTCACCTTCACGAGCATTTCCGGCGACGAGCCCAGCACCGTGACGGGCCCCATGCGTAGGAAGTAGAGATAAGGCGAAGGATTCACCACCCGCAGCCTGCGATAGACCTCGAAGGCCGGCACGCCGAGCGGCATCGCAAGCCGTAGCGAGAGGACCACCTGGTAGATGTCGCCGGCGCGGATGTATTCCTGACCGCGGCGCACGATCTGCTCAAACTGGCGCCGCGTAAGGTTGGCCGCGATCACAGGCGAGCGTTCAGAGCCGGGACCGCGCCGCGGCGACACGGATAGTCGCCGGTTTTCAAGAACGCGTCGCATGCGCTCGATCTCACGAACAGCGGCGCGGTACTTGCTCTCGAGCGTGCCCGGGCCTTCTTCGGTGAAGACGTTGGCGATGATCAGCATTCGATGCGCCACATGATCGAAGGCCACGAGGTTGCGGTAGTACATGAAGAAGGCGTCGTCGAGCTCGACATCAGGTTCTAACCGCGGCGGCAGACGCTCGAGCTGGCGCACAGCCTCGTAGGCGACGTACCCCACCGCTCCTGCCGAAAACGGCGGGATCCCTGCATGCACTGCCGCGTGGTAATGCCTTCCGGCTTGTCGCAGGTAATCGAAAATGTTGCCTGATTCGGAGGTTTCCCGCCCGCCGCGCTCGACGCTGATCTTGCGGCCGCGCGAGGCCACCGTCAGAAATGGATCGGCGCCAAAGTAGGTGTAGCGCGCGATGCGCTCGCCGCCTTCGACGCTCTCCAGCAGAAAGCTATACGGATGGGCGCGCGCCTGGTACGGGTTCGCGAGCTTCAGGTAAGCCGCCACGGGGCTCACGAGATCAGCCACCACCGAGGCAGCCACCGGGATCACGTTCCCGCGACGGGCGAGACGGCGGAATTCGGGAAAATTGGGAGATATCGAGAGCATAGTTCCGAGTTCGGAAGGTCGAGGGTGGCGTTGTCCTAGTCCGGAGCCACTCCGAACCTTCACCCCGACCCGTGGCCAAGAGCCTGAAGCACCGCTTGCTCCATCAGAGCGCGCGGAGCAGACTGCCCGGTCCAGATTTCAAACTGGCGCGCGCCCTGGGCGACCAGCATCTCGAGTCCCGAAATGGTGACGAGACCGCGCCGGCGTGCGTCCGCTAGAAAGCGCGTCTCCAGGGGATGATAGACCATGTCGAAGACCACTCGCGTGCGCAGCCTGGCGAGATCGGCGGGCACAGCGTCGACATGCGGCGACATGCCAACCGGCGTGGCGTTGATGACGGCGTCCACGTCGATTCCGTCAGTCGAGCCCCAAGGCGCGACCCGCGCAGAGGCAGCGCGCGCCAGCTTGCGAGCCGCCACCTCCCGGCGCGCGGTAATCATGACCTCCGCTCCTTCGGCGCGCAAGGCATGGACCGCCGCGCGGGCCGCGCCTCCGGCGCCGAGCACGAGCACCTGGCTGCCGGTCAGTCGCAGGCGCTTGGCCAATACCTCCACCACGGCCGCCGCGTCCGTATTCCAACCCATCCACTTCCCGTGTTGCACGGCGACGGTGTTGCAAGCCTGGATCTCAGCTGCCAGGGGTTCCACCCAGTCCAGTTCCCGGATGATGGAGGTCTTGTAGGGCATCGTAACGCTGAAACCTGACATCTTCAGCCGTCGCGCCAGGATGAGAAAGTCGTCAAGCCGGCCCGTCTCGCAGGGCAAATAGAGACCATTGACGCGTTTGGCGTGCAAGGCGGAATTCTGCATCATCGGTGAAAGCGAAATCGAGGCGCGCGAACCCGCGACTCCGTAGAGCAAAGTGTGGGAGTCGAGCCGGTCGGCGCGGTAGATCGAACGCATGACCTCGGCCGGGATCTGACCTGAAGCTACCGCCATCTGTCCCGCCGATCCGTACGTGAAGGCCGACCCCCACTTGAGCGCCAGCAGGCGCGAAGGCATTCCGCTCGGTCCGAGCGCGTGGGCTACAAGCCTGCCTCCCCGGCCATGCGAGCGCAGCAATTCGGCGATGCGAAGATTGTCCTGGAGGCGGCGCGCGAAGGTGGCGATTTTGACGTAGTCAGCAGGGAGGCGCGCCAGCCTTTGATAGACCGGCGCCAGTGACGGCGTCTTGCGGTAGTCGTGATGGGACACGATGACCCTGGCCGGACGCAACCGGTCGAGCGCTTGGCGTCCCGTGCCCTCGACGGACTCGATCTCAATGTCCACCCGCTGGCATCCGGCGCGAACTGCGCTCTGCAGACGCTCGATCTGCTCGTCGATGGTACCAGTGAAAAGGCCTCCGGCCTCCACGCGCCGGCAGGTGGCCACCGCATGCGGGGCGCGCAAGCGGAGGAGCACCTGGTGCAGCTCCGCTTCGAACTTGTCCCACTCCTGTAAATAGTCGAACCGAAACTCGAGTCCGATTTGCGAAGCGGCGATGGCGGACGCCTGCTCTTCCATCGCGGAGAGCGTGGGACCGGCTACGGTGGCGAAGATGCGCGGCGCGGCAGCTTTGGACACTGTTCGAGCTCAAGAGCAGATCGATGCTCGAATATAGGATTTTCGGGTAGGCAAAGGCAATCGATTTAGCGGGCGGCCGGAGCGGTTCAGAGCGCAATCTGCTTGACTTTTGCCAGGCCTGGTTTCTATCATCGAGCCATCGCTAGAAAGGAGGTGATCCATGACCGTGGAATGTAACTTAAGCGAGGGTGCTGAGGCATAGGCGCTCTCCGGCGCTGTTTTTGGGAGCTTCTCTTTAGCGTAGAGAAGACTGGTATCAAGGCGCTGGTTGCGCCTGATCTCGCAAGAGGCGAGAGAGCCAATTCCCATCAGCACCCGACGGCCCCTGGCGGACGCCACAAGCGGCCCCAGGGGCTTTTTCATTTGTGCAGTCCTCGCGGACACTTCTTATTTACCGGCAGGGTCCCACTAACCGTATACTGCGGTCTTACTTCCACTCGCCGCCGTGCTCTTCCAGAACGATTCGCACCAGTTGGCTGCGAGTCCTCACACCGGTCTTTTGGAACAACTGCTGCAGCGCGGCTTTGACCGAGCTCTCCGAGATATCGAGACGCGCGCCAATCTCCTTGTTGCTGAGCCCTTCAAATACGCCTCGCAGGACTTGGGTTTCCCTCGCCGAAAAAGGCCGGCTCTGCGGGGCCGGTTCCGGATGTTTGGCCGCCTCCACCAGGGCTTGAATGGCGGACGAATCCAGCCATGTCTCTCCGGCCATCACCTTGCGAATTGCCTGGGCGAGCATGCCCGGCGAACTGTGCTTCAGGAAGATCCCACTGACGCCCAGTCGAAGGGCCTTCACGGACTCGGCATCTGTCATTCCGGCGGTAACCATCAGGATGCGGCCCACAAAGCCGCTCTTACGGGCCTGGGTCAGGAACTGAAATCCGCTCTCCTTGCCGAGATCGTGGTCGAGGAGCACAATGTCGATCGGCTTCTGGCCCAGAACCTCGACGGCCATGCTGGCGGACGCGCAGTGCGCCGCCATTTCCAGATCGGGCTCAGTCTCGAGCCAGCGGTTCAGTGCTTCTCGGAACAGCGTGTGGTCGTCGATCAGCAGAATCTTGATTCTGTCCATTCGTCTCTAACGCTTTCCCGTTGCTCCCCCAGCCGGTAAACGGAGTCAGATATAAGGCGAAGCACCAGCGCCCACCTGGTTCCGACTCATAGCGCAGGTCGCCTTCAAAAGCTCGCGCAAAAGCCCGCGAAATGTAGAGACCCAACCCGCTCGATTCAGCGCCGGGCTGAAACGGCTGAAAGAGGCGTTCCGGCGATGCCACCCCTGGTCCGGTGTCGCGGATCCGCAACACGATACGCTCAGCCTCGTCGTCCGCACTGATCGTAATCTCCTTTTGAGCCGCGTCCTCCACGGCGCGTTGGCTGTTCTTTATCAGATTGAGCATAATCTGTAGGATGTTGTGACGGTCCGCCCATACTCGGGGCAGGCCATCCGGCAGCTCCCAATGAATCACGATGTCCGACTCGCGCAAGGGAGCCTCGGTAACAATGCGTAATTCGTCCACCAGGGAGTAGAGGTCCACGCTCGTCATTTGCTGGCTTCCGGCGCTCTGCCGTAGCTCGAGGGTGGCCACTTTTTCCAGTCCCTCCACCAGGCTGCTGAGAGCCTGGAAGTCCTCGTTTTGCCCGAGCCCCGGGTCCCTGGCAAGATTGGCGTGAACCACCGAAATTGCTCCGCAGAGGTTGCGAACCTCGTGGGATACAGCGCTCACCACTAGTCGCGACCCTGCCATCAGCTGGTGCAGGCTGAACTCTTCCCGGTCACGAAGATCCTCGGACACGTCCATGAGCATGGCTGCCAGCCGCGGTCCGGGCTTGGTTTGATAGCTTGAAAACCAAACGTCGGCGAGAAACGCTTCACCGTCGCGACGCCGTCCGGAGCACCGCATTGCGGTGCGGAAGCTCGGTGCCGATTGGTCGCCGGAAGGAACGCTCCCGAGTGCGGGCACGAACGTCTTAATGTTCCAGCTCGGTAGCGTGTCCGGTTGGAACCCGAGCAAACGGTGAGCAGCCTCGTTCGCCATCAGAACCCGGCCGCTGGCGTCCATGGTCAGAATGGCGGCCGGACTGCTTTCGATTAGCACCTTCAGTTGTTGTTCGGCATCGCGCCGCAGTTCCACCTCCTGCTCGATCTCCTGAACGTGCTGCAGAGTCAGTTGGCGGTTTCTTCCAGACTCATAAGCGAAGAGACCGGTCCCAAAATAAGCCGTGAAGATGAACACGTCCCGAGGCACCCCGGCGCCGGGGAGCCAGTGTCCTGGCCCCAGCCATTCGGCCAGGAAGGTACAGCCTACCGCGACCGTCGCCAGCAGCCAGCGCGGCAAGTAACTGCCCAGCATGAGCATTGGAAACAGGTAGAGAAACCCGAAGAAGACATTGCCTTCCACGCGCCAGTCGAGCAGCGCCACGACGGCGATCATCACGCCAGCCCGCGTCAGCGCCTGGCTTCGGCTGCCCTTAAGTAGGAACGAAAGCATATTGCCTCCGCGCGCCCAGAACTCCGCACCCCTTTCCGCTGCGACAAGAGCGGCCCCTTCATTCCCAAACAAATACTATACCGGTGTGCTCTCGCTTTGCTAACGATGCTGTTTTCGGCTGAAACGGGAAAGACCGCGTCAATTTGCGGTCGCTTCGGCTGATGGCGCCCACACGCGGCAGGTTGACCGCATCCGGCGACATTCATTGGAGAAAGACGCTCATTTGTGTTTGAACTCTGGCAAGGCGGAGGCAGAAGGGGGCGCGGGCTTAACTATCTCTGCGGAGGATCCTGGCCGGCCGGGACGGCGGGGGCGTCCGGCGCCGACGAAGTACCGCCACCCGCTGCCGAATCAGGCTGGGCGCCGCTCGTCGAGCCAGGCGTATTCGGCTGGATGTTTGAGGCTCGCTTCTTGTCGAGCTCGGCGGGCAGGGGGTGCGGACCGAGGCCGAGCTTCATCAAGGATTTGGCGTCGGGCAGTCCCGTTACCCCAAAGCCGCTTTGCGCCTGATAGCGAGCCATGGCGTCGCGAGTCTCCGAGTCCCATTGTCCGGTCGGACTGCCATGATACACTCCAGCATCGCTGAGCGCCCTTTGAATGCTCTCCACACGGCCAGGATCCATCTGCATTTTCGCCAGGCGTTGGTACGCATTGGGCCGGCGAGACGTGCGCGCACTCTTGGTTGTCAGCGAGGACGAATGCCGGCGCCGGTGGGTGGATGACGACAGCGCGTGATGAGCCCGGTGAGTATTTCCGGTGCGCGACGCGGCACCAAGAAGCGGCGACGCGGCGAGCAGCAGGGCCAGCAGCGAGGCTGGCGCACCCTTGTGAGCCAAATTCATCCTCAACCTTCCCCCTCGACCATCCTGACCATCATGGCAAATGTAGCCTGGTCATGGCAACTTGTCAGCCAGGAACTGCGTGGTGAAACCGCCGTCGCTGGCGCGCGCCACCAGGAAGAGCACATTCTGGCCGGGCTTCAACCCGGCCTGGATGCGATCATAGTCATCCACCGAGAGCACCGATTGGCGGTTAATGCTCAGAATTACGTCGTATCGCGCCAGGCCCAAATCGTCCCCGAAACTGCCCAGCTTGGCGTCCGTCACCACCACGCCCTCGGGACCCGAGAGCCGCAGATCGCGCGCAATGGTCTTAGCTTGATCCGAGGTCAGGTTCTTGACCGAAAGCCCAAAAGAGCCCGACGAGGCGCTGACCGGGACCGGCTCCGCGCCCTTGGCCGGCGGCTCATTCTCACCTACGATCTTGTTCCAGTCGCCGATCACCACATCTGCCGACATAGGCTTGCCGTCGCGCAGGAAGCCCACCTTGATTTTGGCGCCAGGGACCGCATCGGAGACGATCCCGAGCAAATCATCGCCGGTCGCGGTCGGCTTCGAATCCACAGAGTTGATGATGTCACCCAGGTGCAATCCGGCGCGCTCTGCAGGACCGTCCGGGGTTACACTCTCCACCACCACCCCGTGATCCGTCCCCATGGCCTCGAGCACGGACGAATTGCGCCCGGCGTTAAAGTTGACGCCGATGGCGCCCCGCCGCACCTGCCCGGAGGCAACAATCTCGTTGTAGATCTTGCGCGCCGTGTCGGACGGTATCGCAAACCCGACGCCGTCGGAACGATCGCGCTCAGTTGCGATGGCGGTGTTGATGCCGATCACCTGGCCGCCCAGATTTACCAGCGGGCCGCCGCTGTTCCCGGGGTTGATGGCAGCGTCCGTCTGAATAAAGTGCTTGAACTCGCCATCCCGGCCCGGTTCAATGCCCCGGCCCTTGGCGCTGATGATTCCCGCCGTCACGGTGGAGTTCAGTCCAAACGGGCTGCCGATGGCCAGCACCCAGTCGCCTACGCGCACCGAATTGGATTCCCCCAGCGTCGCCGCGGCCAAAGGCTTGGGCGTTTCGATCTTGATCACGGCCAGATCCGTCCACTTGTCGTAGCCCACGACCCTGGCGGGGTGTCCCTTGGAACCGTCGTCCTCGCCGGCCAGAATCACGCGCATGCGATCAGCCGGCTGGTCCCCAGCGTCGCGCATGATCACGTGGCAATTGGTCAGTATATAGCCCGAAGGGTCCAACACAACGCCGGAGCCCAGACTCGCCTCTGGTACGCTGCCAGGGCGGCCGCGGAAGTGAAAAAAGTGGTTGAAGAAGCCGTCCAAGGGCGGACCATCCTGCCCCTCTTCGTCGGACTCGGACGCGGCGGGATGGTGGCGGTCGACGCGAACGTCAGTTTCCGTCTTGATGTTGACCACAGCCGGGTCAACAGCCGCTGCCACCCGGGCGAACGAGCTGCCGATCTCTGCCGGCGAAGGCGCGCCCAGCAAGCGGGCCTCGGGGCGCGCCGGTTTCGCGGCGCGCACTCCGTGAGAAATGAGTGTTCCGATGAGGATTCCGATGCCCAGCGTTCCCCCGATCATCAACGCCGGCCAGTAACCGCGCTTCGTCATCTTGCCAACTCCTATCGCTCGTCGCCAACGCGGAGCCTTACGTTCCTACCGTCTGTGTGATGCGCTTTGGGAATTATACACTGTCTCAAGCTGCCAGTCGGAGTCTTCAAGTTTGCAGGCTCAACCATCAGGTCTCAGGGACGGAGTGAAGCGGAAAAGAGCGTCTTGCTCACTCGTCCCTTGCGTCCGCTGCGTCCTGCCCCCATCCCTTAGTCCCTGGTTCCTGCTGCCGCCGACGCTGACCCGGCGCCGACGCTGCTCAGCGTGCGATCGAGCCGCTCCAGGCCTTCGCGAAGATGACCGGCGGGCACGCCGTAGTTAAGGCGAATGAATCCGTCCATCCCGAAGTGATCCCCGGGCACAATTAGCAGGCTCTGCTCTTTGATGCAGCGCTTCATGAGATCGCTCGAGTTGATCGGATGGCGATACCGCAGGTATGCGATAGCGCCCGCCGCCGGCGGGATCACCGAAAAGTCACGGCCGTGGCCGCGCATCCACTCTTCGAGCACAGGATAGTTGCGGCGCAGAAGGGAACGCGTGCGCTCGAAGATGCGCTCGCGCCGGGCGGGCTCGAGCGCGCGCCGCGCCATGAAATCGCTCACCACCGATGATGCAATCGTCGTGTAGTCCTTGTACGACCAGAGCTCGAAAATCAGATCCCTGGGCGCCACCGTCCAGCCAATGCGCAGTCCGGGCAGACCGTAGGCCTTGGAAAGCCCATTGTTCACGATCGTCTTTTCGTACCGTCCCCAGAAGGAGGGCGTGGTTTCGCCGGAGAGCTCCGCCCCCTGGTAGACCTCGTCCGCCAGCAGCCAGCAGCCGGCGTCGCGCGCTACGGCTGCAATTTCGTCCATGGCGGATTCACTTAAAACGCTGCCGGTCGGGTTATTGGGATTGCAGACCGCGATCATCCGGGTGCGCCTGGAGACGGCACGGCGGAGTTCGTCGAGGTCGGGCGCCCACCGCGATTCCTCGCGCAAATGAAAAGGGATCGTGCGCGCGCCGAATCCGCGCGCCAGACCCCAAATCTGCATGTAATTGGGGAGCATCACCACCACTTCGTCGCCCGGATCCACCAGATTCCACACCGCAAGGTAGTTGGCCTCGCAGGTTCCGTGCGTAACCACGACGTTATCCCGGGTAGCGCCCGGATAGATCCGGCTGATCAAGTCGCGTAGTTCGCCGGTGCCGTTGCCCTGGTTGTACAACATTTGCAAGCGCCCGATCTCTTGCACGGCGGCGGCTCCGCCGAGCAGTTCCTCCACAGTCAACGGGTCGACGCCGCTTTCAGCGAGGTTGTAGTCAACAACATTCTCCCACTGGCTCTGCCAGCGTTCCATCTCAAAGGTTTCAATCTTCATGTCCGACCTCGTTCGTTTAGCTTAGTACTACTGTGTTATAAAGTGTGGTATGCTGCGCTCATGAGCGCCACTTCTTCGGCGCCAGGCCCACAGGAGAAGCGCTTTGCGGCGTATATGGATGGCCTGGCGCAAGCCGCAGAGCATGCCGACCGGAAGATTCCCTTGAAGAACTATTGCACTGGACTGTTGTTGCCGGGTGAGCGCAAGAGTGTGGAACCGATGGCCGCGCGTCTGGCTCCGGGCAACGTGCGACGCCTGCATCAGTCGCTGCACCACCTGGTGGCCGACGCTCCCTGGAGCGATGAGGCGATGCTGAGGCAGGTGCGCAGTTACGTTCTGCCGGCGATGGAGAAGAAGGGACCGGTGGTGGCCTGGATCGTGGATGACACGGGATTCCCCAAGAAGGGTACCCACTCGGTGGGAGTAGCCCGGCAGTATTGCGGCCAAGTGGGCAAACAAGAGAACTGCCGGGTGGCGGTGAGCCTGTCGGTCGCGACCTGGGGTTCCAGCCTGCCTGTCGCCTGGCGACTCTACCTGCCGGAGAGTTGGGCCCAGGATGGCAAACGGCGGCGGGGGGCGGGAGTTCCTGAGGACGTGGTGTTTCAAACCAAGCCCCAGATGGCGCTGGAGCAGATCCGCCAAGCGGTGGAGGAAGGGGTTCCCCGGGGTGCGGTGGTGGCCGATGCCGGCTATGGGATCGACAGTCAGTTTCGCGCTGGCGTGACCGAATTGGGACTCCCGTATGTGGTTGGAGTGCAGTCCTCCACCAGCGTGTGGGAACCCGGTAAGCAACCCCTGCCCGCTAAGCCCTGGAAAGGGAGAGGCCGCCCGTCCCGACTGCTGCGCCGCGATCCCGAGCATCAGCCCGTCTCGGCCAAACAGTTGGCGGTGGCACTGCCCTCTTCGGCCTGGAAGGGAGTACGTTGGCGTCAGGGCAGTCAGCGAATCTTGCGCTCGCGTTTTGGGGCCGTGCGCGTGCGCCCTGCCCGTCGTGATTACTGGAAGGCAGAACCCCATCCGGAAGAGTGGCTGCTCATCGAATGGCCCCGAGGGGAAGCGGAGCCCACCAAGTACTGGCTCTCGAGCCTGCCCGCCGAGACCTCGGTGCGAGACTTGGTGAGGCTGGCCAAGCAGCGCTGGATTATTGAGCGGGACTACCAGGAGCTCAAGCAAGAGCTGGGACTGGGGCACTACGAAGGGCGAGGCTGGCGCGGCTTTCATCATCATTCCACGCTTTGCATCGCTGCCTTTGGGTTCCTGATCGCTGAGCGGAACCGTTTTCCCCCCTCCGCGCGCGCCGGTCATCTCAGACTACCGAAGCCGGAAATACCGTCCGACTTCCAGCCCCGGGGTTCGCCGCCTTCGTCCCGAGCGGCATAATCCCCACTCCATCGCCACCCTGCGCATCCTCATCGCGCACCACCTGCTCCGGCGCTTAGCTCACTGTCCATTTTGTGGCTCGCGCGGCGGGTAATCCTCCGCATCGACTTCGACGCGCTCGATGCACGTCTGAAATTGCGAGTGATGGGGCGCGCTATGCCAGGGGTCGTCGAGCAACTCCACGGCGGAGAGTTTTTCCAAGGCCAGGCAGCGCCCATTGCCCGGCGAGTTCTGAGATTGCAGCCCGCTTACACTCTCGCCGCCCTACTGATAGCAGAGGACCCGACGCTGGCCGACTCGATTCCAACCCAATTTGTGAGGGCAAAGCTGGCGCCGGCAGTCGTCGTACACGGCAGCGATGGATCGCCTCCCCACCACCGCCGCATACACGAGTCCGTGAATCTCCTCCCGTGCTTGCTTCGGAACCATATCCGCACGCCCATTCCAATTATCCCTCAATCTTTATAACACAGTAGTATTAGCAGTTTGTTGAGAAACGGTTCGTCGGACCTTGTCAGGGCGGGGCTTCCAGAGTGTGTGAGAACGACTGATTTGTGATGATTCACGTGGACCCCGCGCTTCGCGGGGTGACACCATCAGGGCTTGGAACTGTTGCCTCCGGTACGCGCGGGCACCCAACCATTGTCAAGCACGTTGATGAAGTATTTCGGGTAACCCGGGCGGGGTTGGCCGTGGCGATGGATCTGCCCTTACGCAGCCGTCGCTTCCTTCAGGAGCTCGGCCCGGTAGTAGGCCGAGAGAGCCTCGAAAACATCGTCGAGGTCGCCATTCATGACGCGGTCGAGTTGATGGATGGTAAGCCCGATGCGGTGGTCGGTAAGGCGGTTTTGGGGAAAGTTATAGGTGCGGATCTTTTCGCTGCGGTCGCCGCTGCCGACCATCTGGCGCCGCTCGGCCGTGATCTGATCCTGCTGTCGCTGCAGCTCCAGTTCGTAGAGCCGCGAACGCAGAACTTTCAGCGCCTTGGAGCGGTTTTTGATCTGAGATTTTTCGTCCTGGCAGGACACCACCATGCCGGTTGGGAGATGCGTAATTCGCACCGCAGAGTAAGTGGTGTTCACGGATTGGCCGCCCGGACCGGAGGAACAAAAAGTGTCGATGCGGATGTCCTTGGGATCGATCTGCACCTCAACCTCGTCAGCCTCAGGGAGCACCGCCACCGTGACTGCGGAGGTGTGAATTCGGCCCTGCTGCTCGGTGGCGGGAACGCGCTGCACGCGATGAACCCCGCTTTCATACTTGAGCTGGCTATACACCTTGCGGCCCTCGATCAGCGCGATAACTTCCTTCAGTCCTCCTACCGCCGAAAGGCTCGATGACAGAACCTCCACGCGCCAGCGCTGAGCCTCGGCATAGCGGGAATACATTCGAAAGAGTTCCTCGGCAAAAAGCGTGGCTTCGTCACCACCCGTGCCGGCTCTGATCTCGAGCACCACGTTTTTCTCGTCGTTGGGGTCGCGCGGCAGGAGAAGCGTCTTGATCTCGTCCTCCACCTGCCCGCGCCGCTTCTCCAGCTCGCCGATCTCCTCCTCGGCCATTTCCTTCAGGCCGGGATCGGAGGACGATTCGCCGAGCATCGTCCTAGTCTCAGCGAGCGATCTCTCGATTTCCTTCCACTGGCGATACTTTTCGACAACCTCGGAAAGATCGGATTGCGCTTTGGCCGTCTTCTGATACGCAGCCGGATCAGAAAGCACGGCCGCCTCGCCGAGTTGGTCGGTCAGATGGTCATATTTCTTCTCGATCTCTGCAAGTCTGCTGATGAAGTTCATGCCACTACAAGCTCCCCGCCCCGCGCCTTCTCCAGGGTCATGGCGCTCTCCAGGGCCTTGACGGCCGTCTCGATCTGGCTGTCGTCCGGCTCGCGTGTGGTTATCCGCTGCAGCCACAATCCAGGCTGCGAGGCCCAGCGCCAGAGCTTGCCTTGTGACTTGGCCGCGAATCGAATGAACTCGTAGGAGACGCCCGCGATCAACGGCAGCAACGCCAGGCGGCCTAACAACTTCCCAACGAAAGAATGGAACGGAAGCACCATGTAGAAGAACATGGCGATCACCATCACCACCAGGAGAAAACTTGTGCCGCAACGCGGGTGGAATCGTGTCGCTGCGCGAGCCGTGGCCACTTCCATGCGGCCCGTTTTCTCATAGGCCCACACCACCTTGTGTTCGGCGCCATGATACTCAAAGACGCGTTTGATTTCGCGCGATCGAGCCAGCAGTGCAAGAAAGGCCAGGAAAAACGCGATTCGAATCACGCCGTCAACGAAGTTGAACACGAACAGGTTCCCAACCACGGCGTAGCGAGACTGCAGGCGAGTGGCCATGTATAGCGGCAAAAGCTTGTAAAGTGCAATAAAAAACGCAAGTGAAAAGGCGATGTTCAGCGCCATCAGCCAGCGGCTCATCTCCGGCTTCTGAGGCGCCGCGGACGCTGGTCCCTCGGGCGCATCGGGCTTTTCCATTGCATGCTCAGCCGAGTATTTCAGCGCACGGATTCCGAGCGTCATCGCCTGGCCGAGCGTTCCCAGTCCGCGCAGAATGGGATACTTAAGCCAAGGGTGCCTTTCCGAAGGGCGATCGAGGTAGTCCTCCGCAACAGCGATCGATCCGTTGGGCCTGCGCACCGCTACTGCAAATGAATGCGGCGACCGCATCATCACGCCCTCGATCACCGCCTGGCCGCCAACCAGAACTTCCTCGGAGCTTTGCAAAAGCGGGAGGGCTGCGATTCGAATCGCACTCCAGACCAGGGCCGCTGCCCTATTAACAAAGCTACCTTTTGTCATAGACTTCCTCAAGCCGCCCCGTCTTCTACCGCAACCGCTTGTCCCTGATAGATCCATAAATGGAATCCGCGGAGGACAGGGTGCTGCAGGCTGACACCCGTTCTCGAAGCGCGAAACGCGGCTCTACGAATCAATCAAGGTTAGGGTCTGGGCCATGCAATGTATTTAGATGCGCGTCGCCTTTACCGGGACAAGGATACCGGGCCGTTGTGAGTGTGTCAAATTGCTGCGTTTGCCACGCACCCGCCGCCAACCAAGCTAAGGCCAAGCAGCACCGAGGTTTGTCGCATGAGTTTCGGAGTCCTCCCAAAAGAGGCAGCCCTGACCTCAGCAATCGCCGTCCTCTGCCAGATATTACACACAATCTAAAAAAATGAGCTTGACTTGTTACCCTGCGGAGTATATCCTAAGCGTGTAGACCGATTTGCGGGAGACTGGATTCCCGACACGAGTCGGACGCAAGGATGATGGGGGACCCAATGAAAGCAATTATAAGTTCTGTTGCGGCAATCGGATTGTTTCTGGCCACGGCTTCGCTTTTTGCCATTCCAAGTGGCCCTTCCATTAACCAGAACCCCGCTCCTCTGTTTGGGTCAAGAAACCGCACCGCCGTATTCGGCCATTCGCCAGATCGCTCGCTGGGACAGGTCGGTAAGCCTCACGACCTTCTTGAGTTAGCCGCCAATAGTCCCCGTCCAAATCCCTGCGCTCAGCCGGACAGTCCCAAAGCTCATGGTCAATCCGCCAACAAGCGCAGGTATGTCTCGCCGTTAACCCCTTGTCGGCCACCGTACGGTTCGCAAGCTCCTTCCAAAGGTTAGCTGTCGGCCGGCTGTGCACCGTTTGTGCTGGGGAAGAGTAACGCGCCTTAAGAGGTCGCTGGCTTTCTAGTTTGCGCCTTGCTGGCCAATGTACTTGGCAGCTTTCTGGGCGATCAGGCCAAACCCCAGTTGTTCTGCCTGTTTTTGAACTTGGGCGAGCCGAGCGCGAGCGGATGCGGCCTCAGGCCCTTTGAGGTCCATTTCAGCTAAGGTCAGACGGGCCTCGAGTTGCCGGTCAACAAATCCGAGCCTGCCAGCTTCGCTCTCCACAGTTGTCAGGCTCTGTCTAGCCTCGGCAATGCGCCGCGGGTCGCCTGAGGCGGCATCTACCCGCGACTCCACCGTGGACACGATAAGCTCAATACTCCGGCTTTGCGCCTTCTCGGCGAGACTGCGTGCGCGCGCAGCCGCCCCGTCGGCTTCATCCCTGCGACCTTGGCCAAGCAGCGCCCAGGCCAACTCGGCCTCGCCATAAGCCTCCAGATCCGATTCTCCCTCTTTCCGGAGCTCGTCCAGCGCGGGCAAAAGCAGGGCTTGGGCGTCGCCGGGTCGGCCCTGTTGCAAAGCGAGCCAAGCGAGATCCAGTTGCGTTTCAGCCATAGACCCTTTTTCGCCAAGCTCCCGGCGGATTGAGAGGGCTTGCGCGTACCATTTCCCAGCCGCTTCAAGCTCCCCCTGCTGGAGTGTAACGTCACCAAGGCCCTCCAGGGCCTCGGCCAACTGACTCCTCGTTCCAAGCTCACGTCCGATGCGCACTGCCTGTTCGTACTTGCCACGTGAGGCGGCCAGATTTCCCTGATTTGCCAGGACCAGGGCGATGTTAGTGTCATCCTCCCCCAGTCCACTCTTGTCCCCGACATCACCATATTTCGCCGCCGATTCTTCGTACATTCGGCGGGCGGTCTCGAGCTCGCCCTCGCTATAGAAAACATCGGCGGCATTATTCAGGGTCCTGGCCGCGCCAGCCTCATCACCAATCTCGCGGTAGGCGTCAAGCGCCTGATCATAAAGTTGTCTGGCGCCTTGGGCGTCGGCCTGTTCCCAGCGCAAAAGTCCGAGATTGTTCAGGGAGACGGCGACACCCCGCTCGTCACCGGCCGCACGCCACGACTTAAGCGCCTGCTCGTATCCATCGTGCGCAGCGGCCAGATCGCCTTGGTCCTGTTCAACCTCGGCAATCCCCAACGCGGCCTGAGCCTCCCCGTCGCGATCACCCTGCGACGCGAGAGTGATCGCGGCGTCCCTCAGGGTGGCGAGCGCCTGCTCTGGCTGGCCCAGCTTCCAGAGCGCCGTGGCCTGTGCCAGTCGTGCCCGCGCCACTAACAGGACGGCCCCCAACACCGAACCGCGTTCCACCGCGCGTACCGATGCCTGCTGCTCGCGCCTGAAATCCGAGATCGATTCGGCCCAATAAGCTTCGGCCAAGTCAATGCGAGGATCAAGATTCGCCGGCGGCGGCAATTGCCTGAGCATGTTAAGAGTGGCGATAACGTCGTCGCTCTTGGCGTTCATCGACTCAGCGCTCACCAGGCTGACGCCGTAGTCAAGGTTGTCCGGGAAAAGCCCGAAGAGCGTTCGATAGACTTCCTGAGCGCGATCCCACTGATTGGCTACACTACGATAACGGCCCTCGATTACCAGCTGCTCCTCACGATTGAGGTTCGCGGAGAGGTCGAACGCTTTCTTGGCCTCCTCGCGGGCCTTCGCATCGTACCCAAGAGCGGAAAGCGCGGTACCCAGAGCTGAGTGCGCAAGAGGAAACTGCGGGTCGCGAGCTACGGCGCTCTCCAGCAAGGGCCGGGCGCCAATGGCGTCAAAGGCCCGAAGCTTGCCCAAGCCATCCGAGTAAAGCTTGGCCACTTCAGGGTTGGAAGGTAGCTCCGCCCTTACACCAGCGGCCTGCGTTTGCGGTACCGCTCCTATCTTCAGGGCTTCGCGCAGGCGAGTGCCGGCATGAGAGACAAGATCAAAGAGGCCGGCCTCGGTTCCGTTTTCACCAAAGGCCGCTACGATGACACCTTTTTGCGTGTCCTGCAGCCGCAGGTCTAGCCTGATGTTACCGCCATTCATTGCGCCCAGATCCGTAAACGAGCCGACCACCACGTAATCGCTATCCAGGTTCGAACGGATTCGGGCCAGCGTGTCCGGAGCGAGACTATCCGACTGCCCAAACGGTAAGTCCAACTTCAAACGAGAGATGCTCTCGCCTGGGATGGCCCGCAACTGCTCTCCAGCTGCCAGCTCCGAAGTCAGCATTTCGGAGAGCGCAGTGGAGAGCCAGGCCGTGCTGGCGCTGCCCGTTGAGTTTCTCAGGCCCAAGACCGCGACAGAGGGCCGACGCCGGAGATCACTGCCAGCGAATGCCCGATTCGAAGTCTCGTCGGCTGTATTGGTTCGGGTGTGGATATAGTACGCGGAAGCTGCCACCGTCACAACGGCGAAAGCGGATATAAGGCCGAGCTTGGCGGGACCAAGTGCCGGCAGAAGAGAGGTCCTGACGTCAGTTTCCTCCTCTTCCTCAACAATCACCATTGATTTCGTTCGTTCGCGTACGATGAGCTCTGGAATCTCCTCCCATCGCTCACGGACCGTGGCCACGAACCGATACCCGCGCCTGGGAATAGTTTCGATATAGGTCCGTTCTTCCGGGTTCTGCCCCAGAGCCTTGCGCAGCGCTGAAATGTTTTGGGTGAGGTTGTTTTCCTCTACGATTGTGTCCGGCCAGACCCTGCTCATCAAGTCATCTTTTTCGAGGATGCGGCCAGGATTCTCAACCAGAGCCAGAAGAGTGTCAAAAGCCTTCGGGGTTAGCTGAACAGGAAGATTTTCGCGAAAAAGAATGTGCTCGGTGAGGTCGATTCGGAAGGGCCCGAACTCATAAAACCGTTTTGCGCTCTGTGGGTTAGCCGCGTTCATATGACATTCACGAATCTTTCACCGTTTTCTAATTACTCCAAACGGCTCCCGGCCTAAGCTGAACACGTTGCTGGCGGTTGAAGGTCATCTCAGCCCACTGGAAGCAGAGCTGATTTTAGCGAAACGCTGCATTACAAGCAACGCCCCAGGGGGTTACCAAAGGATGCAAACTCATCAACTAAGGCCTACCGGCCGATAAGGAGAAACGATGACCAGAAAGATAAAGAAGACGACCATCATAACCGAAACGGATCGGCTGCTGATTCTGAATCGGCACAGCGGTGCAGTAGAGGGGTGGTGTGACGACTGCAGCGATTTTGCTGGTATGGTCCGGCCGGAGGAGGCAATAGAGTGGGCCGCCTTTCGCCTCGGATCGGCGCACCAAGCCCGCGGCTTGAAAGAGCTGCCGGGCATCAAGCCGACCGTAGTCGAAGGCCGTTTGGATCCCTGGGTCAGGCCAGCATAGGGCCGCTGGCAAAGTTTAACGGCAGCGCGCCGCCTACGCGAGTTGCCTTTCGACTTCGATGTTTCCGAAAAGTGCACGGAGGGGGAGGCTCTCTCTGAACCGATCGGGAGCCCGCCGGAGCGTCGGTCCGGCGGGATGGTACGAATAGCAGGGCTCAAGCACTAATTCAAAGATTCATGGAGGATATGAATGTCAATTGGTCAGAGAATTCGAAGACTGCGGGATCAAAAGGGCCTTTCGCAGGGTGATATCGAGAGGCAGACCGGCATGTTGCGAGGGTATATCTCGCGCGTGGAACACGGTCACACCACTCCGTCGGTGGAGACACTGCAGCGGTTCGCGGCGGCTCTCGATGTGCCTATGTACCGCCTCTTTTACAACGCCGAAGACGGAGCGTTGCCGGCCGCCGTCGGTGGCCGTCCTTCTCCCTCAACCCTGGAGGAGCTGGCGCAATCCACGGGCAGTGAGGGCTCCGAAGCCAGGTTCCTGCTTCAACTTAAGGGGCTGATGGGCAACATGATGGAGTCTGACCGCGCCTTCCTCCTCGACTGCGCGCGTAAGCTCGCAAGCCGCGTCTGACAGCTGGGCGGCAACACGGGCGCGGATTGCTAGTCTCGGGCGTTGCCCGGCGCATGAGTGCGGAACTGAGGCCTGACTCCGGTTCCGGTTCCGCACTTCGCGACTCGCAGTCAACGAGTCGAGCAACCCAAGGTTTCGGGCAGCCAGAACTCCGCGCTTGTATCTTGATTTCGTGTTAAAAACCTTTCGGGTTGAGGGTTCGTTGTTTCGGCGGGTAGGCCGTTCCGCGCTGAGGCCCGGCCCTGTGCCGAGAGCCTGTGAGGTAGATCGGCCCCCCGCCCTCTTCTCCCAAGCCGAGGAGAATCTGAGGCCTTTGGAGCCTGTATTCGCAAGCTCGACTGGAGAGGGCTCAGGGTCGGGGAGCCGCAACAGGAGCCTAACCCCGGGAGGCCGTCATGGACAAGCTGGATTTTTCGGGAATTGAAGTCAGCGCCGAAGAGTTGGTGGTAGCTCTGCAGCGCGAGGGAAAACGGAAGGATTTGAAAACGTTTCCCAATACGGCTGCTGGACACCAAACGGTGATTCGTCACCTGAGTCGTCCGGGACGTACGGTTCGGGTGGTGATGGAATCGACCGGCTTGTACGGACTGGATCTGGCTTTGGCCTTGCGGCGGGCGGGACTTGAAGTGATGATCGCTAATCCCCGCGCCGTGCGTCACTTTGCTCAAGCGCTGATGCAACGCAGCAAGAACGACCGGCTCGACGCCTGGATGCTGCTGGAATTTGCGGCTCGCATGCCTTTTCAGGTTTGGCAACCGCCGGCCGCTCCGGCTTTGCAGTTGCACGCCATCGCCCGGCGTCTCGAAGCGCTCACCGAGATGCAAACCGCGGAGAAGAGCCGTCTGAGTGCTCTGGAGGCCACCGAAACCACTCCGCCCGTCCTGCGCCGGGACTTGCAGCGCAGTCTGCGCTCCCAAAGCCGGGCGCTGGCCCGCCTTTCGGGCGAAGCCTACAAGATCATTCAGCGGGACCCGGATCTGAAGTTTCGCTTCGAGCTGTTGGTAAGCCTCCGTCGCAGCATTGCCGCCACCAGCGCCGTCCAGATCCTGGCCGAGCTGGCGGTGCTCTCGCCCGATCTCGATGTGCGGCAGTGGGTGGCCTACGCCGGTCTCGATCCGCGTGAATGTACCTCGGGCTCCTCGGTCCACAAGAAGGCCCGCATCAGCAAAGCCGGTAACGCTCACTTGCGCCGGGCTCTCTTCATGCCGGCCCTGGTGGCGATTTGCCGCCAGCCGCACCTGCGCGCTTTCTATCAGCACCTCTGCGCTCAAGGCAAACCCAAAATGGTGGCCTTGACCGCCGTCATGCGCAAAATGCTGCACGCCATCTATGGCATGTTCAAACATCGGCAGCCCTTTGACGGCTCCAAAGTCTATCGGCTTCCCAACCCACAGATTTCCACAGAGGTGCCGGCGTGAATCCCTTAAAGAGAAAAGATTCCTGGACCTTCAAAAGAGAAAAAACTCTTGCCAACCAAGAGAGAATCTACTTGGCTGACAGCCACGCTGACCCCGACGGGCCGCCGGTTGGCTCCGCAGTGTCCGGCGGGCCCGACGCGACGTTTACCTTGCCCAAAGCCTCGATTACGGTGCTGCGAGGCAAGGTGGAAGAAGCGTCGGGTCAGAAATGCTCAGCGCTACTGATTGGCCGCCCGGAATGATTCCTGGTAGTAGTTCAGTTTGGCAGGATTGTAGCGCGGGTGTCCCCACCCGCGCCGTCCGAGATCGAGCCAAGGGGCGGAGACGAACCGCGGGTGCGGACACCCGCGCTACAGGCGCCAAGCTGAACCACCACCTGATTCCTAGTCGCGTTTACAATGAGCTCTGAGCACCGCTATAATGGGCTCGGAATGGTCCCTTCCGCTGGACTTCCGTCAGTCCGAGCTGCTTCCCGGCTGGATTCGCTACGTGAAAAGCCCGTTTTCGATTTTTTCCCCACGCTTTGCGAGCTTCAACCGCAGATCGCCGAGTTCCATTTCGCCACCTATCGCCGCCGTCCGGGATTGAGCGAGCGTCTGCGGGAGCGGCTGGAGCGTTCAGATGACGGGCTGCGTGAGGCGGCGGAGCGGCTCAGCGATCAAGGCATCGAGTTCTGGGACGCGGTGCTGAGTTTGGCGATCCAACGCGGGACCGTGCGGGAGTCCTTCCTGGAGGCTGCGGTCCTCCACGACTTCAATCTGCCGGAACGAAGTTTTGTGCTCAGCCGGGAGCAAGTGCTGGACCACGGTCTTACGGAGATCGTTCCCCAGTTGAACACCGGCGAGGGACTGCTGGTGCGCTCCGAGCTTCGCCTGCAATCGGGAGCGACCGCTTTCCTTCCCATGCTGGACCTCAGTTGCCCCTGTTATGGCGAGAATGCGCGCACGATTCGAAAGCTGGTGAAGCTCTCCGGATCTCCCGTGGGCGTTCTGGTGCGCTCGGGGCGCTCCTACCATTTCTACGGCGTCACTCTTTTCTCCGAAAAGGAATGGCTTCGATTCATGTCGCTCGCGCTTTTATTCGCGCCCGTCACGGACTCGCGCTACATAGGACACCGGCTGCTCGACGGCGAGTGCCGGCTGAAGATTGTGGACTCGGACGGAGGAACGATCCCGGTGATCGAAGAGGCATTTGCCGATGAAGCCCATGAAGATTGATCGCGAGTCATCTCTGGCCGAGCTTCCGGGCTGGAAAGCGGCCCTAGAACAAATCGCCGGACCGTTGAAAGCCGCCGTACAGCACGTCGCTTTTGCAAACGGAATCAGCGATCGCGACCTGGAGAAGCAGCTGCTCCTGCATCTGCCGCGATTCTCTCCGGCCGAACTGGCCGAGCCTGGACGCATCCGGGCAGAGGCCGAACGGCTCGCGGAGCGAGCGCTGCGGTTGCGGTCACCCTTCGCGCATTGGGCGGATCAGGCGCGCATCCCAACCTTTCAGAAAGCGGCAGTCCAGGCGGCCCCTTGCAGCGATGATGCAGCCCGGGTGGTCCATGAACGCTTCCACTACCTGGGCTCATTCCGGGCCGGGCATCATCTGGCTCTCTTTGCAGCCGAAACTGCCGCAGTTCCCATGGCGCTGGTAACCTTGTCGCCGATGGATATCTCTCTTCTCCATCCGCTCTACCCAACGGCCCGGGACCTGAGGAAGGTCCGGGTGGTCTCGAGGCTCTTTGCTTTCGACTGGGCGCCCCGCAATAGCGTCAGCTACCTGTTAGGACAAGCCTCGAAGTGGATTCGCGAGCGCTGGCCCGAAGTGGGAACCTTGCTCACCTACCTGAATCCGAACCTGGGGTTTAGCGGCGCCTCGTACGAGGCGTCGAACTGGAGCGAGTTTGTCGAGGTTCCAGCGCGTTACGCCTATCTGGACGGCAATTACATCACCTTCCGGAATCTGATGAGCCTACCGGCGGCCCGCCGGCCGAACGCATGCTACTCGCAGTACCAACTTGCACCCTTGAAGATCTTTCGCTACCAGATTCGACCCCGTCCCGGATTGCACCGGGAGACCTCGAAGCCGGAAACGACTCACGTTTTGGCTGAGGCGCGCTGATGCTGCTCTTTTTTACGGGCGCCGAAGAGGACCGGCCCACCTACCGGCGCGGGATTCTGGACAGCCTCAGTTACCCCAGCCGTCACTTGGTGGAATTCAGCTACCGGCAGCAGAACATTCAGCCGAACTTATTGACGCGGGACCTGCGCGGCCAGAACGCCGTGATCATCTTCGTGGATGTCGATGCGAGCGGGGCGGCCACCTATATGCCGCTCCGGGTGGCAGAAGTGGTGAAGCATTCGCCCTTCGGAAATAGCACTGCGCGCGACCGCATCGGATTCACTTTCCGCCTCGGCGAGTTTGTGACGTATCCCGATCCCGACAGCGACTCGAATTCTCAGACAAATTGGCATAGCAGTCTGGCGCTCCTGGACCCCGATCGAAAGGTGAACGGCCGGTTCAGATTCTTCGTCATCGAGTCCGGTTTTGAGCCACGCAAGTCTGCTACGGCTAACGCGTGGGAGGACGTGGTGACCGCCGTAGCCCGTTCTACCAAGCTGCACAAGGCGATATTCGTCAAGCTGGAATTACGAAACCTGGCGGATGCCGAGTCGCTTCCGCTGAAAGCGGTGGGAGAACAACAGGTCTATCAAATGCGGCCCGGCACCGTCTACGCGCTCGATCTCGCTGTCTACACAAACCCGCCCGCGAAGGGAGCGACGGCAGGTGAAGCGAAGATAACGCTCTCACGTTCCAGCGAGTTGCTGGAAGTGGGCCAACCGTTCCAGTCAGTGGTCTCAGGATTGGCGCAGCAGAGGGCCTTGATCTCCTGCAAGCGCACCGTGGAGAAAAACCTGGTGGCGCTCGGGGTCACCGCGAAAGAGCCAGTGGCCAACGAGGTCAACACGCCACATCCCTTTTTCCTGTTGCGGATTTCTCTGCCCTGGGAGGACTTCGCTCTGATTCTGGGTCTTGCATTCCTGGGGAGCTTCCTGGTGGCGCTCGACACGGATTCGGTGAAAGAGGTGTTGCCCGTGTTTGCCGCCCAGTCGACATTCGTCAGTGTAGTCGCCAAATGGTTTGGAGCCGGGTGCCTCGCTTTGGCGGCCTTCCTGGGCTTGCGAAAGCTGCCTTCCGGCCCCGGTTAGGGAGCGCCGGGACTGGCAGAAGCTAATGAACGTGCAGGTCTGCGGCCCGGCACGCGAATCACGCAGAGGCTATGATGATCGCGGAGCAGCGATCGTAAACCACCCTGTCGGCAGTGGAAAACTACTTCGAATACTTCAGCGAGATAGAGGAGCGCTTTCGCCGCCGTCGCGGCACGCCTACCCTGCTCTCAACCCTTGACTGGGCTCTGATCGAATCCTGGAAGGAAGGCGGCATTCCGCTCGAAGCTGTGCTCATCGGCATTGATCGCGCCTTCGAGAAGTATGCCCGGAGGCCGCATCGCTTCAGAAAAATCAATGGCCTGGCCTATTGCTCACAGGCCGTGCTCGAAGCCGCCGAGGAACTTCAGGCCGCGCAGGCGGACGACGCGCGCCGGCCATCGGGTCAGGAACACGGTCGGGTTGAGGTTCCGCCGTTCAGTCTCGATCAACTCCACGCCTACTTTGGCCGCAACGCGCAAGCCGTCCGTGCGGCGGCGAAGAATCGTGAGATTTCCGGAGATCTGGTGCTGGCCCAGGATTTGAAGGAGGTCGCCGCGGCGCTTGAGTCCTTAATGGAAGCGACCACCGAAGCTCCGCTTAATGTGCAGCCTCTCGAACAGAAAGTGGGTGCGCTCGAAGAAAAGCTCACTGCATCGGTCACCCGAGGTTGTCCGCCTGACCTTCTCGTGGAGCTGCGAGGTCAGGTGGATCGCGGGATCGCTCCCTATCGGGGCAAGATGAACGCCGCGCAGATCGAGTCGCTCGGCCGGCAGTTTCTGAAGAGAAGCCTGTTCGAGCATCATGGTCTGCCGCGCCTGAGCCTGTTTTATTGCGCCACGTAGCCGCGGTGAGTCCCCTCGGGAACCACAATGCAAGCCGACCAGGATACAAGCCGGAGGGCGAATGAGGACTGCCGCACCGTGAAACAGCAATTCACGGGCAATGCAACAGGCTCCGCTTCGTTTGAATTAACCCCGGAGAAGCTGGTCTACGGAGGCGCCGCGCTCGGTCGCCACGAGGGCCATCCTGTGCTGGTCAGCGGAACCCTGCCCGGCGAGCACGTGGAGGCGGAAGTCACACGCCAAGCCAAGGGGATGGTCCATGCCCGGCTGCTCAAGGTGATCACGCCGTCGCCGGAGCGAATCACCGCTGCCTGCCCCTACTTCGGACGCTGCGGCGGGTGCCACTACCAGCAACTGGACGCCGCCGGGCAGCTTGAGGCCAAGCGCGAAATTCTAAGGGAAACGCTCCGCAGAATCGGCGGCATCGACTGGCAAGGCAAGATCGGTCTTCATGCGGCCGACCCTTGGCGTTACCGCAACCAGGCTCAGCTTAAGGTTCGTCCCAATCAGGACGGTGGGATAGCAATCGGCTTCTACGAAGCGGATTCGCATCGTCTGGTATCCGTCGATGCCTGCCCGATCCTCTCGCCCAGGCTTAACGCGATCCTGGCGGAGGTATCGCGGTCCGAATGGAAACAGCGGCTCAGCCGGATTACAGAGATCGATCTGTTCGCCGACGATCGCGACGAAGAGGTTATGTTGACCTTTCGAGGCCAGTGCGGAGATCGGGAACGGCTGGCTCAGGACTGTTTTACTCATCTTCCTGGTGTCGCGACGGTGGTTTTCGAGGCGGTCCTTCCCCCACCCATGCCCGCTCGAACGCGGTCCGCTGCCCGCGCGCATCACTCCAAATCGGTCGGCGATCTGAACGTTTTCGGCAAGCCGCGGATTAAGTATCGAGCGGGAGACTGCACCTATGACGTCAGCCCCGGCTCTTTTTTTCAAGCCTCCCGTTTTCTGTTGCCGGAGCTGGTAGCCATGGTGACAGGCGGCGCCGGTGGGAGCCTGGCGCTGGATCTTTATGCCGGCGTCGGACTGTTTACGCTTCCGCTGGCGCAACGGTTCAACCACGTGATCGCGGTGGAAGCGAATCCGCCGGCCGCGGCTGACTTGGAGCGCAACATAAAAGCCGCCGCGTTGGCGAACGCTCGCGCGGTAGCGGCAAAGACGTCCGATTTCCTCCGCCGCTACGCGCACGCTGTCCCTGATTTGGCTGTTCTCGATCCGCCGCGCGCCGGAGCCGACACAACAACGCTTCGGCTTCTGTCCAGTTTGGGACCAAGCCATATCCGCTACGTTTCGTGTCAGCCGCCCACCTTGGCGCGAGATCTCGCTTTTTTGCTTCGTCAGGGCTACCGGCTGGAATCTGTGGAGTTATTCGATCTGTTCCCGCAGACGTTTCATATCGAGTCCGTTGCCATGTGTGTACGGTCCTGAGGGGTTGAGCTGGGTGTCGGCCTCAGCCTGCCGCAGGGACGTGGGTGCGCTTGTCACTCACAAGCCTGGTTTGAGGCAGGATGGTATCCCTTGAGTTGAGCTTGGCGCTGCTTCAGCAACGTGCCGTCCGCCGTCTTCTGGTACCACCGGGTCTCGGGACAATGATAGATCAGAGTTTTCAGGTTCACCCAAACCACGGTGTTGGGGTTCCCGGGATATTGGCGCGAGGGTGGCGGAGCCGAAGGACGCTTTTGCGCCGGATTGGAAGGTGGGGGCGGAGTGGAAAGGCTTGGCGCTGTCCCTGTCAACGGAGGCGCTTTCTGGAGCACTTCAATCTTGGGAGGCGCGGGCTTGGGCTGGCGGTGCCGCCAAATGGATGCACCCCCGAGGATCGCCATCAGGGATGCTACTGCTGCCACGAGCCGGGTTTGCCATGAGAGCGTCCTTCTGTGGCGCCCGGCGATGCCGGCGTGCGCCCGTTCGAGTTGCTCCAACAGTTCATGGGCGTTCGCGAACCGATCTGCCGGTTCTTTTTGAAGGCATTTTTCCACTAGAGCCCGAACATCCCCTGGCACACTCGGCGGCAAAGGCTCCGGAGCTTCCACCATGATGGCCATCGTCATTTCGAACGGTGTTTCGCCCTTAAACGGCAGGTGACCCGTGATCATTTCGTGGGCCATAGCGCCGAGTGCCCAAAGATCGCTCGACGGCCCGGCCGGTTTCCCTCGCAGAACCTCGGGAGCCATGTAGGATAGCGTCCCTGCGATGTTGCCGATCTCCGCGAACGACTGCCGGGACTGGGCCATGGATTCGATCAGGCTTGGGTCAAGATGCCGCGCAAGCCCGAAGTCGAGCAGTTTGGCCTGACCGTCTGAGGCGATCATCACGTTTGAAGCCTTTAGGTCGCGATGGACGATTCCACGGGCATGGGCGTGCTCCAGGCCTCGAGTGATCTGGCTGGCATACGAGAGAGCGATATCCAAAGCGAGCGGCCCGGAGCGGATCAAGTTGCTGAGGGGCTGGCCCTCCACGTACTCGAGGGAGATGTAGTTGACGCCATCGTCTTCGCCGATGTCGTAGGTGGCACAGATGTTCGGATGATTGAGCGCGGAGGCGGCTCGAGCCTCCCGCAGGAGTTGCCCCCAGGCAGAAGGGTCTTCATCACCCTTGGCGTGCAGCACTTTGACGGCAACCTTGCGGCCCAGGCGAACATCTTCCCCGCGAAAGACCGCTCCAAAGGCCCCTTCGCCCAACAATTCCTCGATCCTGTAGTGGCCGAGTATTTCACCTGGTGCCGGCATTCAACATCTCCTAACTAGGATTGTACTAGCTTTGTGTAACAATTTAAGCTGTATTTGAGGGATAATACCAAACTATCAATTAAGGATGAATCGAGCGTCTGACAGGAACCGTTTGCCGGGGGCATCAGCGTGACGGAGGTCGGCAGCACCCTAGAAGCGGGTGGTACGCCTGAGGATTGGCTTCCTCGCCTGCCGAGCCCGGCACTATTTCTTGCTCTGGCGTTTGCGCTCGGGGAGGGCATCATCGGTGAGGGTACGGCGTCGCCTCACGAACGTTTTCGGTTGGTCCCGGCTCTGATCGTCGCGGGAGCCTTGTCTTTGCTGGCAGGAGCCATTCTCCTGCGGTTGGAACGCGATCGCCTGGCCGTACCCGCCACCCTCACCGGGCTCATCCTCGCTGGCGCAGCGGCCGCCCTGCTTTTCGCCTTTCGGTTTCCTCCGGACCATGTCAGCCACCTCAAGAGCTGGGGAGTCGATGTGGGGCGGCCAGTGAGTCTCGAAGGCTCGCTTGAGACCGACTGCATCCTCACTCCAACCGGCTGCGAATTCGATCTGGAGGTCACTGCGCTCCGTTTGGGATCGCGCGAGCTCCAAACACACCCTGCCAGCGGCAGGATTCGAGTACAAGTGGCAGCGGCCAGAGCCACAGCAAGTTCTGCCGGGACGGCGCTTGAGCTGCGCTCCGGTGACCGCGTCCAGGCGATGATGCGACTGCACCGGCCGCATGTAGCGCTCAATCCCGGCAGCTTCGATTTTCGCGAGCGCGCCGCCAACATCGACGATCTGTACTGGGAGGGCACCGTCGAAGATCCGGCGCAGCTGCACAGGCTTTCAAACGGGCGCGCGCCGGCCGCCGGGCGTGTGATCGAAAGCGTTCGCGCGCGGTTGCGCCGCGCCATCGATCTCTTGTACCCTCCATGGTCCGCTGAGGGCCGGGACGGGGCGGTGCTGAAAGCCATCCTGCTGGGCGACAGGACAGCGCTCGATTCGGCGACAATCGACCATTTTCGCGTTACCGGCCTGTATCATCTGCTGGTCATCGCCGGCTTGCACGTCGGCCTCATCGCCGCGCTGGTTCTTGGGCTCCTCCGCCTCCTGGGCTTTCGCCGCCGCTGGCGGAGTTCGATCCTATTGACCATTTTGTTGGCTTACGCTCTTGTGGTGGAGCAGCGCGCACCCACCCTTCGGGCAACGTTAATGCTCGTGATCTTTATCCTGGCCCAGTTTCTCGACCGGGATCACAGCGCTCTCAATTCTGTTGGTCTGGCGGCGCTGGTTCTGCTGCTAACGCGGCCGGCCTGGCTCTTCGAGTCGGGTTTCCAGCTCTCTTTCGCCGCCGCGTTGCTGATCATATGCCTCGCAGCCCCTATTCTGCGAATCAGCCTTCAACCCTACCGTAACGCTCTGCTCCATCTCGAAGATGTCGAGCGCGATACTGCTTTGACGCCCCGTCAGGCGCAATTTCGGCTCGACCTGCGGATGCTCGTTTCGGTGCTGCAGCGAAGCTCAGCCCTGCTCAATCGGCATCCCGCCATAGCGGGGCGCCTAGTCGTTTGGCCGCCGCGGTTGGCGTTGTGGGCGGCGGGGATGGTGATGTTCTCAGCGATACTTCAGGTTGGCCTTTTGTTGCCCATGGTGGAGCAGTTTCACCGCGTGACGCTGGCGGGAGTGGGTCTAAACGCGCTTGCGCTGCCCCTGATGGGAGTTCTTCTGGCTTTGGCCATTCCTACCGTACTGTTGGCAATCGCGGCGCCGTCCGCCGCGGCCTGGCCTGCCAAACTATTGACCGTCGCTTTTCACGCGCTCTTCGCAGTCGCCGAGTGGCCGCACTTGCCAACCTGGCTTTCCTATCGCGTCCCCCCGCCGCCTACCTGGGTTGCTGTCGGCTTTGCCGTTTCCCTGGTGGCCTTGGCCGTGAGCTTGGGACGGCACAGCCTTGCCTCTGGCGCTTCGTTGCTTGCCTTTGCGATCTTCGCTTTGACGTTGGCGTTCGCTCCCTTCGCGCCCGCCGTTCAGAGTGGAGCTTTCGAGGTCACGGCCCTGGATTGCGGAGGGGGTGAGGCTGCTTTCCTCGCGCTTCCAGACCGCAGCACCGTCCTGATTGGCGCCGGCGGGACGGGACGCGGACGCCCCGAATTCACGGCGGCAAAGAGGTGGGACCCCGGAGAAAACATCGTTTCGCCCTATCTCTGGTCCAGGCGAATCAAGTCCCTTGACGTGGTCGTAGTGACGAGCGTAGGGGGCAATGTGGATGGCTTTCTTTCAATACTCGCGAACTTTCGTGTCGGCGAACTCTGGTTTCGCGACTCGGATGCCGGGGTAGCGTCAATCCTGGAGGAAGCTGGCCGCAGAGGCGTTAGAATCCGGGCGATTTCGCCAGGAGACATCCTCAGGCTCGGCGCAACCGTTTTTGAGATTCTTGCGCCGTCCGCGCCGGCGCCCGGTGCGGCGGTTGGCGCGACGCCGCTGATCATTCGAGTGACAACAGGTGACGCCACGGCGCTCGTAGCGGGCAGCGCGTCGATTCACGCCCAGCAGCGCATTCTGGAATCCAGCAGGGGCGCTCGCACGCTGATCCTCGCCAACGGCCATCAGACTCTCGTATGGGCCTTGGGCCGGAACGTGCCGTCAGCGGCCGGAATTCCAGTTGCGAACCGTCCCGAGGCAGGTGTTCGCGAGGACTATAACCTGACTGAATCATCACTGCTCGACAGTCGCCTCTTCGCAACCGATCGCGATGGCGCCATCACGGTCGAGATAAAGGGCCGCGCGGTTCGCATCTGGGGCTTTCGGGAATCCGCCTTTCGCGATCTCACGGACGGGGCGGCCGCGGCGAAGCCGTGATCGGGCCAACGGCACCGCTTTCACGAGCAGCCCCGACGGTGGCCACGCCGCTAGCCGACTTTAGCGTGCCGGTGATGGTTCCTACAGAAATCATGGCTTTGATCCGCAAAGGCAGACGCCTCTCGTCATCGCTGAACCAGATCAGCATGCGTCCTTTGCGCTTGAAGAGGCTGCCAAAGACCGTGGGCTCGACCCGAAAAGCATAGCGCCGCCCCAAGGGAGTGTCGATCTGCTCGCGCGCCTGCACTTCGGCGGTCACTTCCGTGGTCTTCGATCCATCATTCACAGGCACCTTGATGCGGTCTCCTACCCGCATCGGCTGGCTGCGGAGAAAATAAAAAGCGGAGACTACATCCTGCACGCAGGGCGGGATCGGCTCCTCCCCATGTTTGGGTGGTTCGCCAGGCTTTGCGAGATTATGCTCGTCGAGAACCGCCATCTGACGCGACGCATCGAAGACGATTTCTGTCTGCTTTCGCCGCCGGCCCTCGACCACTTGCTTTGAGATTCCAGACGAACACATCGTGTCAGGATTCAGTCGCGACTTGAATGTATCATTCAGAGCGTAGAGCATCGACACGAATCCATGGGAACGTGCGGTAGTGACGATTTCGTCCCGATCTGCGGCCGTTGCCGCACTCTGTTGAATGGTCGCGTCCACTTCACCGGCTTCAAATACGGACCAGGTTATCGAGTAGGTCAACCTCTCCCCGGGAGCAAACGGACGCGGCGCCGCGAACTCACCGGCGCTGAGCGTCACGAGGGAAGCGACCGCAATCACCGGGAACCGCAATGCAAGGCGCTTGAGCAAGGGCATGATTCCATTAGACGCTCTCCGAACTGTCAAGGGAAGCCCAGCAGCCGTCGCATCAGCATGATCTTCACGGTCAGCAGAGCCAGACCTGCTACGAAGCCCAACGCGGCTTCGTATTCACGATTGGTCCGGTAGCGCGACCAACTGAAATGTTCTGAGGAAGCAGGCGGCACGAGGCGCCGCGGAAAGAAGAGAGGCACGCGCCCGGCATAGCGCCGGTATGAATCGCCGAACTTGGCTTCCAGGAATTGCGCTTCGCGGTGAATCACCGGTACGTAGACCAAGATGAGCAGTACCACGAACGCCATCGCCACAGTCAGCGATCTTCCCGCGACGGCGAAACCCGCGCCGATCAAGGTGCTGCCCAGGTAAAGCGGATTTCGGGTGAGCGCATACGGACCCGATGTGGCCAAACTTGCATCCTTCTCGACCGAACCCGCAGCCCAGGCTCGCAGCGCCACTCCCCCCAGCGAGATTACGCTTCCAACGATCAGCAACCTGAATGTCGGCCGGGCCAGGACCAGGTAAGTAAGGCTGAGGGCCAGCCCCAGCGGCACGCGAGCCCGCGCCGCCCACGCCGCGTAGCCTCGCTGCCTAAGCTCCATACCCGCCCGCAAGCCGCCTAGAGACGGCATCCAGAACCTTCTCCACCGAAACACCCCCCAGGTAGGTCTGACGGTTTCCCCGGCCGCCGCCCCAATGTGCATACCCTCGATTTGCACCCGAGAGGTCTTCATTCCAGACCGTAATGTCGTCCGCCGCGAACGGCCCGTTTCGCGCCGGGCTGGTCGGCCCGTAAATCGCAACGATCGGCGTGCCGGCCGCAGCCGCGAGATGTAAAGGGCCGGTATCGCCGCCCACAAAGAGACGCGCTCGCCGCATCAGGACAATGAACTCCATGAGGGTTGAGGGAAAGTAGAACGATCGGGCCGGTTGAGACTCTTTCAGGATCGCGCCGATCATCGCTTCTTCGGCTGGCGAGCCGGTCACGAGAACATCATATTCAAGCCTGCCTGCGAGTTCGCGAACCAAGGCGGCATATTGTGCCGGAGCCCAGCGCTTGCTCGTCCAGCCGCCGCCTGGGTTGATCACGACAAACTCGCGCGCGCCCAGCGCGGCCAGCCGCTTGGTGACTCGATCCTCAGCTGCGGCCGAGCGGGGCAATGGAAATCGCCAGCGCTCTCGATCCACCGGGCGCACGCCCAAGCACTGCACAAGAGCAAGATTCTCTTCCACAACATGGCGACTGTCCGCAGCAGAAGCCTGTTCAGTGTAGAGCCGGCCTGCCATCGCCTCACGCAGCCAGCGACCGCCAAACCCGATTCGTTTCGCGGCTCCGCTCAACCGGGCGACAGCGGCGGACTTGATCAGCCCTTGAAAATCAATGGCGATATCGGGCCGCAAACTGCGAATCTCCTCCAGGCTGCGCGCCGCCGCTCGCCACGCTCCGAACGAGTGCCAACGTCTTCGCCAGCCGAGCGTGTCAAGCGCAATCACCCGGTTGATAAACGGATTGTCCTCCAACAATTCCGCGTAGCGGCTTTCAACCACCCAATCGATTCCGGCGTCTGGAAGGGCTTGCCCGAGCGCAGCCACCGCGGGAAGCGTATGAACGATGTCGCCAATCGAACTTAGCCGAACCACCAGAATTTTCAGCATTCATTATCGTGGGTTTTGGATCGAGAGCCCAGGCGCATCATCCATCGCGTCCGTCCGCAAGCCGGCGTCTCTAGGCGCGATCCGGCCCTCCGTTCGCATCCCTTTGGCCCGCATCTGCCGCGGCGATCCTGGCAAGCATCTCCCGGGTGGAATGATTCTTCGGGTCGCCGACAATTCGCACCGCGCCGCCCAATCGCTGCACTAGCTCGCGCTCGGGAACACTATCCTCCGTGTAGTCGGTGCCTTTGCAGTGCACGTCAGGCCGCAGCTCGGCGAGCGCGGCTTGTGCCGTCAACTCCTCGAAGACCACCACATAGTCCGCTGCCTCCAGCGCCGCCACCAGCTCCGCGCGGGCGGCGGAGGGTAGCACCGGCCTCCCCGGACCCTTAAGGGCGCGGACCGTTTCATCGCCGTTGACGCCCACCACCAGAACGTCGCCTTCGGCCCGCGCAGCCTCCAGATACCGCACGTGACCCGCGTGCAGCAGGTCGAAACAACCGTTGGCAAAGGCGATCGTGCGACCTTCACGCCTCAGGCGATCGCCAAGAGCCTTCAGGCTCTGTCGCGCCACAATCCTTTCGGTGCCCACGCGCCGCTGATTGGCGTTCATGCGTTTCGAATCGCCTCCGCCAGCTCCGCCGCGGTCACGGTGGCCGTGCCGCTCTTCATCACCACCAGCCCACCCGCGCAGTTGGCGAGTCTCGCAGCATCCAAAAAACTCGCTCGCGCCGCCAGGGCGGCAGTGAAGACGGCAATCACGGTGTCGCCGGCTCCGGTGACGTCGGCAACCTGGTCCGATCCAAAAATTCGCAAGACCTGCGGCTCACGACCGCGTTCGTAGAGCACCATTCCCTGGCGTCCGCGGGTTACAAGCAGTGATTCAAAGCTCTGCCGTTTGATTACCTGTGCGGCCAAATCAGCGAGCAGGTCGCTCTGATCGCCGACGTGTACTCCGAAGGCCTGTTCCATCTCCTGCTCGTTCGGCGTTGCCGACGTCAGGCCCGTGTAGCCTCGCAGATGATAACGCGAGTCGAGCATGATGGGCGGGCGATTGCCGGAGCGCATCTGGCGCCCTTGACGTAGCCTGCCCAAGGCGCGCGGACTGACGGCTCCGTAGCCGTAGTCGGAGGCGAGCACTGCATCGGCCTCGCTCAGGAGTTCTTCAGCCGCCGCCATCAGACGCCTCTGTGCCCGGACGTCGAGTGGAGCCGCGGGCTCCCGGTCCAAGCGGACGATTTGCTGCGGGCGGCCATGGCCAACCGCGCCGAGAATGCGTGACTTGGTCGGCGTGCCATAGTCCTTCGGCCTCGCCACCCCATCGACCTCGACCCCTTTAGCACGGAAGCAGCCGAGCAGAGCCTCGCCTGCCTCGTCCTCACCCGCTGCGCCCAGCAAGGTAAGCTGCACTCCAAGATCGACGAGATTGTTTGCTGCGTTCGCGCCACCCCCAGGAACGATCTTCTTTTCCCGCTGCTTCAAGATCAGCACCGGAGCCTCGCGCGAGACTCGAGCGATCTCTCCGTACACAAATTCGTCGGCAACAAGGTCGCCGAGCACGATTATGCGCTTGCCGGCCACCGCTCCGATGACGCGCCCGAGGCGAGCGCGGTCCGAGGCGTCGAGTCTCATCAAGTCTTCAGCCGGCGCCATCTCAATACCAGTCTTTAACAAGCGCGCGATGGGATGGCTTGCATGCTCAGGCGCCCACTTCGTGGGCGGATTCACATGCTGCCACGAGCTCGAGCGCGGCGCGATGAACCTCATCCACGCTGATTTCGTTCATACAACGGAAATCGATGGGACACTGACGAAGCCCGCACGGGCTGCACTCCACAGGATGCTTCACTACGCGCGCCCAGGGCCCGAGCGGACCGGTGGCTTCCTCGTTCGTGGAGCCGAAGACCGCGATGACCGGCGCGCCTACCGCGGCCGCGACGTGCATAGGTCCGGAGTCATTCGCCACCACCAATCGACAGCGTTCGGTGAGGGCCATCCACTGGCGGAGCGTGGTGGTGCCGGCCAGCACTACCGGCGTGTGCTGCATGGCGCGCGCCACCGCCTCCGCCAATGGACGCTCCGCCTTCGACCCGAAAACCAGCACGTCCGCGCCGAGAGCGCCCACGAGCCGGTCTCCCAATTGAGCATAGTGCTCAACGGGCCAGCGCTTCGCAGGTCCAAACGAAGCTCCCGGATTGAGGCCCACGAAATGACGGGGACCGCTTAGACCGAGAGCCTTCAGCGCCTCGACCGCCCAGCGCCGCTCGGTCTTCGCAACGGGCAGGCGTGCCGCACGAACGGGAGCCGGCCTTTCGCGAAGGAGCCCAGCGCGAAAGAGCAACTCCAGATACCCTGACGACTCATGGCTTACGTAGCCAGGCGGCGGCAGCCTGACCGCATCGGTGAGCAGGCTCCCGCGTCCGTCCGTCCGATATCCGATTCGCACAGGAATGCGCGCGCGCCAGGCCATCCAGGCCGCCTGGAAAGCGTGCTGAAGTAGAATGGCAGCCCCGAACTGCTCCCGATGCAACTCGTCGATTAGCTTCCTCAGGCCGCGCTGGCCCTGATGCTCGCCCTCCGGATCATAAACGATGATCCGGAAATCGGCGGGATGGTTTGAATACAGTTCCGCCACCCAGGGCTTTGCCACCACCACGATTTCGCTGCCGGGGAAACGCCGGCGTAAGGCCTCGAGCGCGGGGAGCGACATGATGGCGTCGCCGATCCAGTTTGTGGCGCGTACCATGATCTTGGCGGGGTCGTCGAATTGCGCTCCGTAGCTGATCAATTGCGTTGTCCCTGTGTAACGCCGCCCTTGAATACGCCCTGGCCAGCGCAATCCCCGGCCCTACGTGGCTCAGCGGCCGATCTTCGAGAGCAGCATCTCTTCCAATATCACCGCATCTTGATTTTGTAAATCGAGCCGCGCCGCGCAGGCCACCACCGGGGCTCCGGCCTCGGCGATGTTCACGCCCTCCAGATTCATGGCGTCTTTTTCGGTTGTCAGCAACGCCGCAGCCCCGCGATTGGCCGCAAATCTAAGATCGCGGTAGACGTAATGATCGGGGAAAACGCTTTCCGATGCCACATCGAATCCCCAAAGCCGCAAATCACGAAAAAAAGCCCCGGGATTACCGATGCCGCAAAAGGCATGAACCGGCCGGCCGAGCAACGCGTCCGGGGCCATGATGCTTCCGCCGCCAAGGTCGAGCAGATGCTTCAGTTGTGTTCGAGCGCGCAACACTCGAATCCTGGGGTTGAGTTGGCGAAGCTCCGCTTCGAGCGGCGAAGGGTCAGCGAGCTCTGTCCTGGTAATTACGGCAACGTCAGCGCGAATGAGCGCGGAACAAGGCTCGCGCTGTAGCCCTGCCGGCAGAATCTCACCGTCTGATATTCCCTTCGTGGTATCGATGGCCACCACGTCGAGATCACGCGCCAGAGCCAGATGCTGGAAGGCGTCGTCCAGCACGAACACGTCAAAGGCGTAGTTCTGTTCCAGCAGCCGTCCGGTCCGGTAGCGGTCAGCGCTGACGCCAATCGGAACCTCCGGAAAAGCGCGCGCCAGCCAGGCCGCCTCGTCACCCACTTGACGAGGCTCGGGCGTGCGATCGGGCTTCGGCGGGATCACGATGGCGTCGGGTCCGCGCTTGCGGCGGTACCCTCGTATCAGAATCGCGGGACGCAAGCCGCGTCCGAGCAAGCAATCCACGATCCAGTGAACGAGCGGTGTTTTGCCGGTCCCTCCGGCGGTGAGATTCCCCACCGAGATTACCGGCCGGTCCAGACGACGCCTGGGAAGCCAGCCCTTCTGGTATGCAGAAGCGCGAAAGCTGGAGCCCAGTCCATAAAGCTGGCCCAGAAGCTGCGCGGCTGAGCTCATCGAACGCGGTCCTCCACCGGTGCGGCTGCCTCTCCTACTTCCAGAGGGATGCTCTCCGTAAGCCATTCACTGAGCCGCTCAACGATCCGATGGGTTGCGCCCGATCCGCTCTGCACGAGGCGTTGAGCGCGCTCCCCAACACGATTTCGTAGTTCAGCGTCGCCGAAAAGCTCGACCACTCGAGCGGCAAATGACTCGGGATCGGTCACCCGAATCGCGGCATCCACGGCTAGAAATTGCTGGGCGATGTCGCGGAAATTCTCCATGTGCGGGCCGAACAGCACAGGTTTGGCCCAGAAAGCAGGTTCGAGCAGATTGTGTCCGCCGGTAGGTACGAGCGATCCTCCCACGAACGCGACATCGGCCAACTCGAAGACACCGGCCAGCTCCCCGATGGTATTGAGCAGCACGATGTCGGTCGCAGTCAACTGCGACTCGAGATCCATGGGATCAAGGCTTGTGCGCCGGGAGAATCGCCGCCCGTCGCCCGCGAGCAGATCCGCCACCTCTTCGAAACGCTGCGGATGGCGAGGCGCGAGAATCAACAGCGCTTGAGGATAGCGCGACCGGATCGCATCCCAGGCGCGCAACACCAGCCGCTCCTCCCCGGCCATCGTACTCCCCGCCACCAACACCGGCCCGCGGCCCGAGCCCTCGAGCGCGGGGCGCATCGCGCGGGGGAGTTCCCCGCGCTGCGGTGGCCTGGCATCGAACTTCAGATTGCCGGCGACAGATACCCTGGCAGCCCCGAGACGCCGAAAGCGCTCAGCGTCCTGATCCGTTTGCGCAAATATCCAGTCCGTGGAGCGTGCCACACCCCGGAAGAAGAACCCGAATCGTGCGTATCCGCGAAAAGAGCGCTCGGAAAGACGCGCGTTCACTAGCACCACTCTTGTGCCGTATTCGCGCGCGACTCGCAGCAGGTTCGGCCAAAGCTCGGTTTCCGCAATGATCAGAAGTTTCGGCCGCAGGTGCTCAAAAAAGGGTCTCAAGCAGGCCTTCAAGTCAACCGGCAGGAAGAATCGGCCTGCGACATTCTGAATTCGTCCTTCGCCGGCGCTACGGCCCGCGGGCGTGACGTGGCTCAGATAAATGGGATGGCCGCGAAAGCGTTGACCGATCTCTCCCGCGAGGCCTGCGATCGCCAGGGTCTCGCCTACCGATACGGCATGGATCCAGATGCTGCCTGTCCGCCCCGGCGCCCGAATCGATTCCGGAACCCGGCCCAGGCGCTCGCTCCAGTAACCGTTGGGGAAGCTGCGCAGTCCCGAACGCAGAAGGTACCAAGGCGCCGCGAGCACTGCGGCACAGGCGACCACAAGGCTGTAAAGCATGCCCATCAACGGCACCGCGTGCAGCTCACTCCACCAAATGGGGGCTGACTAACTCCACCGCCCTGAGAATAACTTCGTCCGAACCGGCTGGAAGCTCGTACAGATTGATCATCTCGACCGGCACCCATTCTGCCGCGGTGACATCGCTGGCGGGCTGGAGGTTGGGCAGCTTCGAATCGCGCGCCTGGGATCCGCGCAGCCGGCAGAGATAGTCGACAATTACATAGTGATAGCGCACGCGCTGATGGTGTGCGCCTGGGTCCGGTTTCGGATCGCGCTGGATGCGCTCGAAGACACCCACCACCTCGAGCGCGTCGACGTCGAGGCCGGTCTCTTCCTTGATTTCGCGTTGTACGGCCTTCTGAAGTTCCTCGCCCACTTCCACCAGGCCGCCGGGAATCGACCACTTGCCTTTGAGGGGTTCGCGGCCACGGCGCACCAGGAGTGCGTGCCCATTGTGAACCACGATACCGCCTACTCCCACTCGCGGATGATCGGGAAACTCGCGGGCTGGCTCCCGTGGTACATTGACTAGCGGAGTTGCCCGTGCGGGCTGGCGCCGGGTGAGGATGGCCTCCGCTGCCGCCTTACTGCGGTTCTTGTTGCTCATACAGCAGCGGTTTCCTGATTCAGTGGCAAGTACCGGCCCCCGCATCGTGAAAGGAGCCGCCGGCCAGGGCGATGAACTCCCAATCATAGCCCTGCGGATGAAGGCTTAGTTTCAGAACTCCGAAATCGGAATTGCGGACCTCGCTGTTCGGCTTGGGTGATCCAAAGTCGCGATGGCTGTTTTTGCCGCCTGTTCCCACCACAAACTCCCGGATCCCACGCCTCGAGTCAGGGCGCCCATCGGGATCTTGCGGCGCAAAGCGCTCGTAGTCATGATCGTGTCCGTTAAGGACTACGTCCACGTTTGCGTCGTAGAGCGCCTGCCAAAATGGCCTCAAGGCAGGGTCATTGCCGTGCCTGCGGCCCGAGCTAAAGAGAGGGTGATGAAAATAGGCGACGGTGCAAGCGGCGGGGTGCTGGGCGAGATCCTCACGTAACCACTGCTCCTCCGGCGATCCCGCCGAGCAGCCGCGCCGCAGTTCCGGACAGTTGCTGTTGAGCGAGATCACGTGCCACGAGCCGAGGTCGTAGCTGTAATAGCCTTTGCCGGGATCGCCGGCAGTGGGACCGAAATAGTCGAAATAAGGCGTAGCCCCGCCACTACGAAACTCATGATTGCCAGGGGATGGGCGCGTGCGCTCTTTATACCGGCCCCAAGTTGGGCCGTAGCAGTTGGCAAATTGTTCGGCCGATCCGTCAGGGTAGGCAAGGTCGCCAGCGGTAAAGATCGTGCCAGGAATACGGGCGAGCAAAGCCGCGGTGCCCTCCGCACCCGCCAAGTCACCACAATCGGCAATGTCACCGGCACCCACCAGCACGGCGGTTTCGGTACCCGCTGTGCTCTTAGCCGTGCTAGCCGGGGCTTGTCCGCGCAAGCCGAAACTTGCGGCACACAAGAGACCAACTGCTGAGGTAAACGCGCGTGATAGCGCCCTCATCCGCATCGGTTGAATTATCCACCCTGCGGCCTCGTCCGGGCAATGAGTGCCAGCGTGTCATGTCTCGCACAAGCGAAAGAGGCGTTCCGTCAGAAATTCAGCTTTAAGGCGAACTCAATCTGCCTCGGCGTTCCCGATCCGGTGTTGTCCGGCGCGAAGCTATCGTTATTACTGTTGAAGTTCACCGTCGTATTGATCTGGCCGAAGTTGTTGCTCGAGATGTCGATGGTCGGATCGGCGAACTGGTCATGATTGAAGACGTTGAAGGCCTGGGCGGTGAATTGCAAGCTGAACCGTTCGCTGAGCTTGGCGGTTTTGCTTAGGGCAACGTCGGTTTGCCAGGTGATCGGAGCGCGTACCAGTCCCCGTCCTGCATTTCCCCAAGTGAAGGCCGCCGGAACGGCGAACGGACTCACCGGCGTTCCGTCGGCCAGGTAAGTCTCGCTGATCCAGTTATTGGGGTTCTGGTTCGGGGGGATTATAGGCGTGCCAGGCACCAGGTCAGGACGCTGGTCGGAGTTCGAATTGCCGTCGAGCAAGGTGGTCGAATCGCGGTCCACCGTGACCGTGAGCGGGTGCCCCGTATGCCACGTCTGGATCCCGCTCAACTGCCAGCCACCCAAAACCTTACCGGTGAGGCCATCCCCATTCAGAAATTTCTTACCTGCTCCAAAAGGCAGGTCATAAACCGTGCTCACCACCAGGTTGTGACGAATGTCGTAGACGCTGGGACCGCGATCGCAGAGCCGGCAATTAGCGTTTTCGGGCGCGTTGGACTCGCCGCCGCCTATCGAGCCGTCGTTAATGGAGTTCGACCACATGTAATTGGCTCCAAACATGAAGCCGCTCGAGAAATGCCGCTGCAGGGAAACTTGCAGTGCGTTGAAAGTGCTGTTTCCATCGTTGTATTTGATGTCCACAGCTCCGTCGGTAGGGAGTTGGCGCGTGCAGAGGCCCGCTTCGCGCTCGGCCAAAGTGTTGTCACACAGATTGACGTAGTTGCGGGCGAAGAGGCGATGGCCCACGGTACCGAAATAGCCCGTCTGGAGCACGAACTCGGCAGGGAGGGACTGCTGCACCGAGAGTCCCCATTCCTCGGCGTAAAGATCGCGGCGATGCCGGTACAAGGCACGCGGGGTGTTGCCGGTTGCAGAGGCCAGGCCGATGAATGGAGTAATGGGATAGCTGAGATTGGCTACATCCGACGAAGTGAGCGATATCGCGTCTGTGTTGCTCTCCAGGCCAGCGTTCAAGTCGTCGTTCTGCCCGGCGCCGCTGTAAATCCCGTAGCCGCTGCGGATCACCGTCTTGTCGTGAAAACGCTCGGGCGCCCAGGCGATGCTGAAGCGCGGGTCGAAGTTGCGATAGTTGGGGAAGAAGAACGGGCTGCCCTGCGGGCAAATTCCTTGGACGCCCTTTACCACGTCGTTGCCGCAGGCCGCGATGTCGAAGATCCGGCTGCGTCCGTGGGATTCCGTGATAGGCGCGTAATATTCCCAGCGCAGGCCCATGTTCAACGTAAGGTTGGGCCGCAGTTTCCACTCGTCCTGGAAGTAGGGAAGGATAAAGGTATGCCGCAGGCCCAAGTCCCACCATCCCTGCAACAGGCTGAAGCTGTTGAGCTGATCGTTGATCAGAGCGGCGTCGCCGCCGCCGGTGAAGTCCAGCCCGTAGGACTGCGTCTGGCCCTGATTGAGCCAGATGCGCCGGTATTCTCCGCCCAGCTTGAAGGTGTGCCGACCGTGCTCGATGGTGAGATTATCGATGTACCCGAAAGTGGTACCCACTTCGTTGTCCGTGCTGTTGTTGTTCAGCCCCTCAAAATTATCCGTAGCCACCGAGTAGTTCTGGCTGAAAGCGCCCACCTGCGGATTGTGAAAGGGAGCGCGGTTGAGGCCGAATTTGACTTCGTTGACGAGCGTCGGGGAAAACGTGTGCGTGAGGCTGATGGCGTAATTCTGCGGGTGAGTGTTGATTTGCTGCAGGTCGAAGAGATTGTTGAGCGGCGCCGTGGTAAACGAGTTGTCGTAGACGCCGCGGATGTAGAGCTGAGTGTTTGAGTTGATCTGGTGGTCGACCCGAAAAGTGGTGCTGTCCTCCCGGACTTCTACCGCTCCCTGGTGGGTGTATTCGTCGATATCCTGGCAGGGCGGTCCCGGGTTGAAAGTGCAGGTTGAGATCTGGCCCGCCGGAAAGGCTTGCATGATGGGCGCCATTTGCGGGGAAGTGGCGAGCACCGTGGCGTCCAGCGAGGCGCTGGGAACGAAGGCATGCAGCGTTTGTCCCCGATACTGCCGGATCCCTTCGTAATTCACAAAGAAGAAGGTCTTATCCTTCTTGATCGGTCCGCCAAAGCTGCCCCCAAACTGATTCAGGCGAAACGGCGGCACCGAGGTGGGGCCGGTCACGGTCGGGTCATTATCGATGTCCAAAAAGGAGCGCGAGTCGAGCGCGCTGTTGCGTAGATATTCGAACAGATCGCCATGGAACTGGTTCGTACCCGACTTGGTGATAATGTCCACCTGGCCCCCGGCGCCGGCGCCGTACTCGGCGTCATAGAGGGCCGAGTTCACGCGATACTCCTCGACAGCATCTTCGGACACCTGAAGGCGGGTGGTGGACTTCTGCGCTTGCTCCTGAATGCCGGTGGCATCAACGCCGTCGAACATGTAGTTGTTGTCGTCGCGCGCCCGGCCGGCAAAACGAATAGTTCGCTGATTGCCGCCCCCGTCGTCGATGGCGCCCGGCACCAGAACCAGAAGGTTCGCCCAGTTGCGGCCGTTCACCGGAAGATTCTCGATCGCGGCTCCTCCCACCACGCCCGCCATCTCCGCTGAGTTGCGGTCGAGCAGGGGCGCCGTGGATCTCACGTCCACGGTGGTGGTTGCAGTCGCCACTCTCAACTGGGCATCGAGCGTCAGTCTCTGGCCCACCAGGAGCGTCACTCCTTCATTGCGCACGGTTCCGAATCCGGCGTGTGAGAACACCACCATATAGCGGCCCACCGGCAGAATAGGAATCACGTAGATGCCGTCCCGGTTGGTGATCACGCTCGTTTCCTGGCCCGTTTCCACTGAGATGGCGTCAACCTTGACGCCGGGAACCACGGCGGCGGAGGAATCCGTTATCGTTCCATTCAGGCTCGCGCGATCAATCTGGGCAGCCAGCGGGAAGGTTACCGATAGCAGAGACAGGAGTAAACCGGTAAGACGGGAACGCCAGACGCTCATGAGATCTCCTTTCCGAGGGATTGCCGGAGCTCAGGAGCAGGTGCCCGTCGAACGAAGGCCAACGGAGCCGACCGGACTACAGCGGGAGCCGGTGCTCTCTGTGCCCCCTCCAGTAGGCGCCGCCCACATTAAGGGCCCGTCAAAGGAGCGTTAAGCCTTTGTTAAGAAAAATCGCTGGGCGCGAGCCGCCTCGTCGCGGTTCCGGCCAACGAATTAGCCCCGAAGGGGTTGACGGTGCCGTTGCCCGGAGGGCAACCCCGTGGGTAGCCGTAGGTTTCAACCTACGGATGCGAAGTCAGCGGCAACAAACCGCCGTACGGTGATTTTGGTGGATTCGCCTACCCGGATTAATTCGTTCCCAGTCTCGAGCAAAAGTGTACGTTGCACACTTATGAAAACTAATATATTATGTGTAAGTTATTTAGAATCCGCTGCAATTTCTCGAGGAGTTTCTTATGAGCCAGGAACAGACCCAAGAGATTTGCCGCTGCCTGCGGTCGAAGGAGATGTTTCTGCACGACGAGCCCGGCTGGACGATCCGCGACTCATCGAGCGGCATTTTCTGGTGCCTTTACACCCAGAATTGTATTGGACCGGACGGCCAAACTGCAGAGCCGGATCATTGCGTGTCGGGAAGGTCGTGTCACGAAACGGTGTGAGCGAAGGATGAAGAGGCCTGAGGCGCTCCCGGCTACTTCTTAAGCCGCTTGCGCGCCTTTTTTGCGGCCGCTTTCCCCGAGCCTCCGCGCAGATAGTCGTCGGTTCTCGCCAGCCAGTCCGCCCGCGGTGGGTAGAAGATGTCCAGGTCGAGCGTGTCTTCGAGAGCCTCGGCCCGGTGAGGCAGGTTGGGTGGGATGCAGAGGACCTCGCCGGAACGGACCACGATCTCGCGTTCTTCGATTAGGAATTTTAGCGCGCCCTCCAGGATGTAGCTGATCTGCTCGTTTTCGTGCTGATGCAGCGGCACCACGCAGCCCTTGCGCAGCACGATCCGCGAGAGCATCATCTTGTCTCCCACCAGCAACTGGCGGTCGAAAAGCGGATTCAGCTGCTCCAGTTCCACGTCTCGCCAGCGAAAATGTTTTAGCACTGATTCACCCGGTAAGCCTTGAAATCGAGCGCTGGATTTGAGAGCTTGGCAAATTGAAAGAGTAACCGAAAACGGTCCACTCCGTCATTCCGGGCCCCCGCGGGTGGTCCTGACCTCGCAAGGGCGAGACCTCGTCCTGGAAGCCACTCTTCCATTCTCATGCCCGCTAAATCTTGGCGCCAAGTTTGGAAGATACGAAGCGATCAATGTCGTTAATGCTCTTGAAATTGTCATTGACGATTTCTTCGTCGGCGATTCGAACTCCAAACGTATCCTCGATGAAACTCACTAGTCGAAAAATGGCGAGCGAGTCGATGACGCCGCTAGTGGTCAAGGAATCGTCATCACCGTCAACTTCAACGCCTTTGCGCTCCGCCGTTTCCTGCACCCACTGGCGGATCTGATCTTTTGTCGATTGCGTATCCGGCATGTTTTCCCTCACTGGAAGTAGTTTTCGATCTCCGATTCAAAAGCGTTAAGAATTTCCGGTCGTCCCGCTTGATCTCGTTCACCACCACGAACCTCATCCCCGTGCGCGCCCGGCAGCGAGCTTTACGCGATCGACCTTGCCCGTGGAGGTCTTGGGCAGCGTCTCGCAGACCTCGATCCGCTCCGGAATCATATAGTGCGGCAGCTTGGCAGCGCAGTGCTCCGTCAGTTCGGCGACGGCCAGCGGAACGTTGTTGTGGGCCGCCACATAGCCTCGCAGGCGGGCTCCGATCTCCTCGTCGGCAATTGCGATCACGGCCGCCTCGCGCACGCCGTCGTGAGCCAGCAGCACAGCCTCAATCTCGCCTAGCTCAATCCTGTAGCCTCGGCTCTTGATTTGATTGTCGCGGCGGCCGAAAAAATCGTAGTCGCCGTCGGGCCGCAACTTCACCAGATCGCCGGTGCGATAAGCCTTCTCCTCGAAGTTCGGTTGAAACCGGTTCGCCACCACCATGCGGCGGGTTTTTTCCAGATCTCCCCAGTAGCCCGGCGTCACGCAGGGACCCCGAACGTAAAGCTCGCCTTCACGGCCCGGCTCGGTAATGACGCGCTCCTGATCGTCCACGGAAAAGACCTCGGTGTTCAGGCAGGCGCGCCCGATCGGCAGCCGCTCCATGGAAGCGAGCGCCGCCGGGTCGACTTTGTAATAAGTGCAGACGTTGGTTTCGGTCGGACCGTATAAATTGTAAAGATCAGCGTGCGGCACGATTTCGGCGAGCTGCCGCAGGTATTTCATGGGGAAAACCTCGCCGGCAAAAAGCACGATGCGCAGCCGCGACAGGTCGAGCGAAGAAAGGCGGCCGTGCAAAATCAGGAACACGAGAGCGGAGGGCACCGAGTACCAGATGCTGATCTGCTGGTTCATGATGAACTTCGCCAGGCTCGCGGGAAAGAGCTGCACGTCCTCCGGGATCATGTAGGTGCAGGCTCCCGCTTCTATGGCGTTATACACGTCGAACACCGAAAGATCGAAGTGCAGGGGAGCGTGATTCGACAAGCGATCCTCGGGCCGCACCTGGAACTCGTCGGCGCACCACTGGATGAAGGTCAGGGCGTTCTGGTGCGTCAGCATCACGCCTTTGGGCCGGCCGGTGGACCCGGAGGTGTAGATGATGTAGGCCAGGTCGAGGGTGGTCGGCTGCAAGGGCTCGGGCGGATGCGCCGCGGGGAAACTTTCGAGCGCTGCCCAGGGAATCTGATTCGGGTCGAGCGCCACCGCACTCTCCTCGGCGAGCACAGTGAATTCGACGCTCGGAATATTCTTGAGTTCAGCCAACTTCGGACCGGTCGTTACGAGCCCGCGGATGCCGCAGTTCTGGATGATGTACTCGATGCGGTCTGCCGGCGCTCCCGGGTCAAGCGCCGCATAAACCCCGCCCGCCTTCAGAACGCCGAACATGGCGGCTACCGATTCCACCGCCTTGGGGAAGAAGAGTCCCACGCGATCGCCCTTGCGCACACCGCGATCACGGATCAAGTGCGCAAGCTGGTTAGAGCGCTGTTCGAGTTCGCAGTAGGTGAGCGATCGCCCGCGCGCCGAGATTGCCGGGCGCTCGGGGTAGCGTTCGGCGCTTCGAGTCAACAGTTGGTTCAGAAGATAGGCCATAGCGTCAACAAGAGGCGGGAGACAGGAGAGACAAGGTAAACGACCCGCCGCTCATCTCGTCTCTCGTCACTGCTTTCATAGTCCTTGCAGCCCTGCAATAATCGTCTTTTGGGCCTCAGTAGTTCCCGAATGAATCTTTCCGGAAACGGCGTCGCGCAGCTCGCGCTCGATCTGGTATTCGGTCATGTAGCCGTACCCACCGTGAATCTGGAGAGCGTCCCGGCAGCTCTGGATTACGGCGTCTCCGATGTAAGCCTTCGCGATTGCAGTCTCGCGCTTCGGGTTCCTGCCCTCCCGTTTTAGCCAAGCGGCCTTGTAAAGCAGTAAGCGAGAGATCTCGAGCCGGATGTCAATCTCAGCCACCTTGCTGGCCACGGCCGGGAACTTGCCGATCGGCTGCCCGAACTGGCGGCGCTCGGCGGCGTAACGGGCCGAGGTTTCGAGCTGGCGCTTGATCATGCCGACTTCGCCTGCCAGCGTGCAGATACTCTCCCAATCGGCAGACGCAGCCAGAATATCGGCTCCAGCGCCGACCTTGCCCAGAACCTGCTCTCCGGGTAACTCGCAATCGGCCAGGATCAAATCTGCTCGCGGCGCGGTTCGCAGGCCCATGGTCTCGATCGTCCGGCCTATGCCGAATCCCCCCTTCTCCACGATGAAAGGGGTGACGCCCCCTTCCGCGCTCGCGAAGACGACGACCACGTCCGCCACTGGCCCATTCGTCACGAGGGCCTTTGAGCCATTCAGGATCCAGCGTCCATCCCGGTGCTCGGCCCGCGCCTGAAGAGCACCGTTGCCGCCGGCAGGATCGGACCCGGCAGGATCGGAACCGGATTCCGCCATCGCCTGCGTCCCGATCCACTCACCGCTCGCGAGCCTGGGAAGATATTTCCGTTTCTGTTCCTCGGTGCCGAACGCCATGATCGGCAGCTCGGCGCCGCACATGTGCGCGTTCAGCGAAAAAATCAGACCGTTGTTGCGGCATCCATGGCCCAAAACTTCGAGCGCGCCCGCGATCGTCAGGATGTCAGCATTGCCACCACCATACTCTTCGGGAACCGGCAGACCCTGGATGCCGAATTGGGCGCACTGTTTCCATCCATCCCAGGAGAATTCCTGTTTGCGGTCCTCTTCAATGAGGTCGCTCCCAAGTTCTTTCCGGGCGAACTCACTAACCGATTGGCGAAAGGCGTGTTGTTCGTCGCTCCAAGCGAAATCCAAATGGCGCTCCCTTTAGACTAGCCGTCTTCGCCCAACCCCACAGGCGGCACACCCCGGAGCGCGGACTCTCCACGCGCGAGTGAGAATCCGCTGGTCCTCATTGCACTTTGTCAACGGGTGGCGGTGTAATCGGGGTTGCTGAGACCGGGACGCTGCTGTCCGGCTTCGGCACAGCTATCGGCCTTGTGGCATCACCGTTAACCTTGCGGGCTTCGAAACGCTGGGGACGTCCCCCGCGCAGCTTGATGCGCGCTGGAACCCCGGCGATGGTGGTGTTGTCCCTGACATCGACCATCACCAGGCTGTTGGGCATGATCACCACGTTGTTTCCAATCTTGGTGTCGCCGATGACCTTAGCTCCGGCACCGAAATAAACGTTGTCCCCGATCGACACAGTAGCGTGGCTGATCAGAACCCCGCTGGCCAGCGTGCAGTTTTTCCCGATTTTGGTAGTTCCAACGAAAACGCCGAACCAGGTGTGAATAACGACTCCGGGTCCGATCTGAGCAGCTGGATGGATGAAAACACCGGTCCAGATCATGGCCCATTGGCGAAAGAGGAAGGCGAGGAAGCGCAGAAAAGTGCCCCACAACGGGAACCTGACGTCGCGTGTCCAGTGGCCGAACCTGTAGGCCAAAACAGGCCACACGCCCAGGTTGCCCAGCGCTCTGACGGTCTTAATGACACCATGTCTCTTCCGGGTGTCGTCTTTCCGGTTGGCAATACTCGCGCGTAGGTCGGCGCGAACGTTTTCAAACATTTGCAACCCGCTCCAGGCCTGCAACCAAATGGCGTATGAACCTACTATTTCACACGTGCTGGGCCAAACTGTCAAGCAAAACCGGTGTATTAACCTAATCTTAATGGAGGCGATAGCATGCAGCCGTGCCGTTTCGTCGTGGCAGCTCACGAAATGTCCCGGCAAATCCTTAACAAAGAGCAGAATTCACCCGGCAAGTCGGCCCTCAAGCCAGTGAGACCACAAGCCACGGGCGGAGATAGGGACTGACCGGCGACCGGGAGTCTAGTATGATGATTAAGGCAAGGGTTTCGGGAGCCTCGCCGAGGCGCTAGCATGGCCGGGGAAAAATACATCTTCAAAGCCAGCCGGTTGACGGCGGGAAATCTCTTCTTCCCGCTTCGAATTGAGGTAACTCCTCAGCGGGTCTCCCGTATCAAGCCGCGGCTGATCGGTTCCAGCGAGGAGAGCATCTCCATCGGACAGGTGGCATCCGTGAGCATTCGCACCGGGCTGATCTGGTCCACGGTTCAGATCGAGTCAACCAGTGGCATGGATCCGATCGTAAGCCACGGCCATCGCAAGGGAGATGCGGTGCAGATCCGAGACCTTATCGAGCAATTCCAGCAGGGCTGGACTCCGCCTCGCATGAACCCTCCCAGGCCGTGACCCCAGGGCTCGCAAAACCTGCCAGCAGATGACCTTCTTGTGTGAACGATTATATGGCGGAACTTGTTACTCGCCGCGCCAGGCAGGCTCGCGCCTTTCGAGGAAAGCTGCCAGACCCTCGCGAAAGTCCGCAGTCGCGCGAATGCTGGCGTTCTCGTCCACGGCCGAGTCAAGTTCGCGATCGAGGTCGCGCCGGCTGAATTCTCGCAGCAACCGCTTGGTGCAGGTGAGGCTCGTAGGGCTGTTCTGGAGCAACTGTTTCGCGAGCTGCCGTGAGCGGTCCGTGAGCGCTTCGGGTGAGACGATTTCGGTAACGAGCCCCAGCCGATAAGCCTCGGCCGCATCCACTATACGGCCCGTCAGCAGCAGGTCGCGGGCGCGCTTCTCCCCGATCTGGCGAATCAGGAAGACTGAGACGATTGCAGGAATAAAGCCGATCCTTACCTCCGTGTATCCGAACTTCGCGTCTGGCACGGACAGCGTAAAGTCACACAAAGTCGCGATGCCGCAGCCGCCGGCAATGGCCGGCCCGTTCACGGCCGCGATCAGAGGCTTGGGAAAATCGTAAATACGGCGGAACAGGTCAGCCATCAGACGAGAGCTCGCCAAATCGGCTTCCGCAGGAGTTAATGCAGGAGCGCCATTCGAGTCGACGGCTTCCGCGGATTGAGCCTTCGTCTCGCCCCTCAAGACGCGCACTGCAAGATCCACTACGCCTTCGCCGGCAGGCTCCTTCTCGCCTTCACTGGCGGATTCGTCGGCCAAGTTCGCCTCCGCAGTGCGCTCCGCCATCACCTGCAACGACTCAAGATCCATTCCAGAGCAGAACGCCTTGCCAGCGCCCGTGAGGATCGCCACGCGCGCCGGGCTGCGTTCGATCTCTTCAAGCGCCCCCAGCAACTCGTCGATCATGGTGGGCGAGATCGCATTGCGCTTCTCGGGGCGGTTCAAGGTGACGATTGCGACTTGCAGCTCGACTTGAAGATTCAGGGTCTGGTAAGGCATGGGTTTCAATAAAACAGTGCATCCCAATCTCTTCCGGGAAAGCGTGGCCGGGAATCAAAGAAACCAAATCCCAAAAGCTTCCATGCCGAAAAATGGCCCGAAAGGCTGTTGAAGGGAATGGTCGGGGCGCCCAGATTTGAACTGGGGACCTCTTGGTCCCGAAATAAGTCCAATCCATCTTAACACCCGTGTTTCCAACGCCACCTCTGCCCAAAGGGAACAAAATCCGGCTGGTTTTGTTCCCAACTTGTTCCCAAATTCAAAACCTCTGGTCGGTGCTCAGGACATTGTAACCCTGGAAAGCGAAACTCGGAAGTTTGCCGAGCAGCTCCGCCGTCAATTCGCTGACCAGGTCCGCCACGATCCCCGCGCCTTCAAGAAAAGGGTTCTCCGGCTGATTCGGCGTCAGCTTCCACCGGGACGCGGCAGGCCGCGCGATCCGAAGACCGAGGAAGCGCTAGAATTGATCCGACAAGGAAAGACCGTCCGACAGGTTTTGCGCGTGCAGGTACGCGGTTTTGACCAGCTCGACACCTACGGCCGGTATTTGGCAGAAAAAGCCTTGAGGCAGGCACTAGCGCGGAGACAAAAAGAACGGGACTAAGTCGAACTCCTGCGCTGGCGTCAACTGCCTCTGATCACACTGTGGAAGTGTTGGAACAAACGAGTCATATCCTCACGGGTCGCATTCTCCCGTAGTCGAACGAGGCTGACCACATTGGTAAGGTAGGATAGCAATACGCGGCGGCTCAAATCCTCGGTTTTCGAAGCAGTCTCGATCGATCGCTTATCTTTGTACCGTGCGCTGCCATGTAAGATCATAGACCGTCTCGTATAAAGCGTTGACGCTTGCTTCAGGCGCGCCTCGTAATCCCCCGGTGTTTCGATGCTGAACAGGGCGGCTCGTTTAACAACGGGATCACTGTCGCGGAGAGAAACCACCCTTTCTATTGCGGTCCAAAATTTGATCGTCCGCGCTTGGGCATCAGGTTCCGAGACAGCGTCTCCGTGCCAAGCTAGGCCATCAAGAAATCGCTGATACGGTTCTGGTACTTCGTCCCACCTCTCCCAACTCGTCAAAATCACCCATTCAGCAATCTTCCATTGATCGAAGGCCGAAATCTGCTCGAACCAATTGTCGGTTAAAATCGCGTCGAGGCCGCGACGAGACCATGATAGTGTAAAGCCTCTGGCGTCTGACGACACCAGCCACGAAGTGTTTACAGGCGTCGTCAGCTCACCCGCCTGAGCGACGCGCCTCGTCCTGTCGCTTGGGAAAAAGAGCTTGATAAGGTTGAGTGCTCTTTGAATCGCCAGCCGAGCACGAGCCTTTGACACTTCGGGATCGCACGGTGGCGCCTTTACCAACGCAACCCAGCTGTACTTAGAGAAAAACTCACGAAGCTCCTGCAACTCGAATTCTCCGTGCGGATATGAATCGGCCTCCTTGCGCAGGGCGTCATCATTCTCCTCCATGAATATCTCGCGCAGGACGAAATTGACGGGCCTGATCGCAAATCGGTCAGGAGTTCGATCGGTTACGACGGCGCAGGGGATATAGTGCGTGAGCTCCTCATGCTTGGCTTCTTCTTCACGAGCCACGCACAGGAACAGTTCGTGCGCGTTTTCGGCAGTTGTATTCGCCGTAATCTCTTTCGCTTCGCGCACAAACTTCTCTTTCAGCGCGTGCGTCAACACCTTCACACTGTGTTTTTTCCCTGCCAGTCCCAGAGCGTCAACGCCGCGAACCACGATCTGCCGAAACCGCTCGACGCCCTCGTAACTGCAAGGGAAACTCCTTCCGTCCTCCGTGGGGAGAGTGCCAAAGAGAGCGTCCGCCTGGTGAGTTCGATAGTAATCCAGCAACTCTTTAGGTCCCCCGAGGGAGAGAAGACGGCCGATCTCCTTCACGATGAATTCGTAGTCCGCGTAGTCCTTCTTTGACAGACCCTGTTTGTTGTTAGGGTTCACAGGCCCTCGTCAAGGTCCCAAACAAAAGCGGTGAAGCTCAGATTCTCACCGGCTGACGATTATACGCGTCATGGAAGCAAATTAGATCGCACGTTTTGTGCTTCTCAATTCGAGTCGAAATGCGTGGCTAGATGCGCTCTGCGGCGCTCCCGTAGCCTTGAGCGTATGAAGACCCTAAGCCGTAAGCAGCTCGAATCTCGAAAGGCTCAGGCCGTCCGCTTCACTCGCGATGTTTTGGGTGATGACGACCGGGCCGATGAGATCGAAGGCGAGTCCCTTGACGACTACGCCGAACGCAAGCGGATCAGCCTTGCGCGAATCCAACAAGAGGAGTAAGGAAAATGGCCGTAAAGACACGACGTGAACTGATGGAACGTATCGAGGAGCTGGAGGGAGAAAACGAGGATTTGCAGTCTCGGATTGACGAGATTGCCGACCTTGTGGCCCCGGATGAGGACGACAGCGAGGGCGACGACACGGGGGAAGAATAACGCGTCCGGTGTGCGGCGCATCCTGGAGAAAACCAGTACACCAGATCACCGACCGGGCGAAGCGTTACCGGGCCACCGCGCCCGAGTGCCGTCCGCCCGGACCGGCCCAATGTGCCATCTGCGGATCAAACCGCTTTCTCGTGGTCGATCACATTGATAGTGACGAGTCCAACGGCGACCCGGACAATCTCCGCTGGCTCTGTAAGAGTTGCAATACTCGCCTTGGGCTCGCAATGGCTCGCGCCGGAGCTGGCACGCGAACCCATCAATTCAACCCCGGAGCGAGCACCCTTCGCGAGTACACCGAGGCCGCCTTGCAGCACGTTCGAGGTGCGCTCGATGCCGCCGGGAAGATCATCCACGAGACTCCCAAGGAAAAACGGCAGGAGTTCGCGGCGGAGATTTGGCGCCGCCGCCGGGCACGCGGCACGGACCGCCGCAGTTGAACAAACCCACATATGAATGGGGCAACCCGAACAAACCGGCAAAAATCGTGAAAAATCCTAAAGCGTGTGATCGGTTCGGCCCATCCAAACCAGCAAAAATCCGTTGAACAAATCATGAAAAATCATCAAGGCGAGGATTCGTATTCTGTGAGCGAGACAGCCGGTATGCTGGGCGTGTCGATCCCAACCGTCAAGCGAATGGTCGAAGACGGACTCCTTGAAGCCTTCCGCACACCGGGAGGACACCGCCGAGTATTAGCGGAGAGTGTTGAGGCCGTGAAGGACCAGAGACAAGCTAAGGTTCGTCCAGTTCGCGGCCCTTCGCCTGTTCTGCAAAACAGGCGGGAGCGGCTTGAGGAATTGACCCTGGAGGCCCAGGAACACCGAGCGCGACATGAACTGGAGAAGCTACGCCGACAGGAACAGGCCGAAGCCGAGCAACTGGAGGCCGAGGCCCAGGCCCGCACGGAGGCGGCGGAGCGGCGGCGGCGCGAGATCGAACTGGGACGCGAGCGATTAAAGCACGAGAAAACCTTGGAGCGGTTACGGCAGCAAAAGGAACGCGAGCAGGAATGCCAGAGACGCGAAGCCGAGCGCGAGCTGGCAACATTCCGCCAACGATGGCAGGACAAGGCAGCCGAAGCCGTCACAGCAAGTCAGTATCGCTGGCTTTCGGCAGGCCAACGTAAGGAAATTCTGGAGGGTCTAGAAGCCGAGATCGACCAACGCCAGCCCGCCGACGAGCCCAGAATGCCCGCTATTGTCGCTCGCACCTTGGCCGCCCTGGTCGAACCCCTGCAGGCCGAGCGCGACGCACAGGAGAGGCGCCAGAAGCTCACCGAAGAGGCATTGCGGAGCTTGCCCTATTCGGCGACAGAGGCCGAAAAGGTACGGGCCAGGACAGTGATCGAGGAAGTCCTTCGCCACTTGGACCATCTTGCAGACGTATGCAAAATGCGAACGGCCGTCACCGAGGCGATTCAGCCCGCGCGCCAAGCGATCGAGCGGCGACTACTCGACGAGCGGCTTATCACTTGGGCGCTCCGCCAACTTCCCTGGAGCCGCACCGAATTCGACATAGCCCGGATTCGGCGAGAGTGTGCGGAGATTATCGCCGATCTACCCGCAGACGTTTCGGAGCCGGAAGCTAAGGAAGCACTGGAGCCGACCGTCCGGGAAGCGTGTGCGGAGATCCAAGAAAGGCAGGTCGACAAGGAGCGGCGGGGCCGAAAAGCGGGGTTAGTCCAGTCGGGAGTCGCGGAGGTTTCAAGCTATCTCCTGAGTTTGGCAGCGAAACGTGAGATTTCCGACAAAGAATATTGGGACAGCGACCTCACCGCCGACCTGACAGAGGCCGTGCGACTCGGCCTAGAAGCCAAGTTGAAGGGCGACGAGACCACAAAGGAAGTTCGCCAGCAGGCTCAAAAAATTGTTGACGATCAACTCGATTGATGGCGGGCAAAGAGTGCGGCCCAGCCAGTGACAAAAGCCGCAGGAGCCGCGCGGTCAGCGGGTCGGAATCACTCGTTTGGCTGGCTTGACCTTAAGCCTATCAAGGCGACGACGAAGCCGCTGAATCACAGCCTTATCAGAAACTGGAACGTAAAACTTTGCATTTTCGGTCTTAACGGTGAACTCAGCCTGAATGAGCCTGCCGAGCTGGAATGATTCAACCAAATAGAGTTTGGCGAGATCACCGGCAATGTCATCGCAATAGTAATAGGTCGCGAGCGTCGGCTGTTCGTAGAATTCGCCTCGCGCGAACACGGTATTCAGGCCCAGCGCGAGGCTGTGCCTGCTAAACGTTTGTTCTTCGCCAGTGGCTACGTTTTGCACCCTCACGTCTGGCACAAGCAGATAAGGATCGAACATGACCGGTCCTGTGACCGCCTTAGCCTTGGCCGTTCCAGCCCGAACATGAACGCGATCAAGATGCTTCAGCGGGATCTCGCCATCGGCAGGCCCAATCACGCGCGTACCGGCAGGGCAGGCAATAACGTGATCCTTGAAGATATCGGTCGCATCGCCGAGAAAACGTGGCGAGTGATATTGAACCAACTCATTGAGCGTACCCTGTTCGGATCGGAACTGAATGAGAATGCTGTTTACATAGTACGTCATGGCATGAGCTTCCTCAGACAAAAGTTTCTTCTCCCCGTCGGTGAATTCGAGTTCGATGCGCTGAATGTGGAGTACATCAGCTGTGCCGACCCACTGCGCGCT
>DASYYZ010000005.1:0-92281 GCA_035946735.1 Terriglobia bacterium | reverse complement strand
ACCTCGTCCTCCCCTTCACCAACGGAAAGTAGAGCACCAGAAACGCAGTAAACCCTCCTCCAATCAGCAGCGCCGGTCCCCAGATTCCTCGCCCGATCGCTTGCTCGGGAGGGAGTGTAGCGAAGGATGAAATAAAAGTTCATTCCCTGCGGCGCGCCGCCCGCGTCGTTGGCTGGGTCAGTATTCAGCGGAGCCCCCGCCTTACTTCCCGAGTAAGCGTGCGGCGAAGCGCTCGGATCGCCGTCAACTTGGGCTGGGGCGCCGCCCGGCAGCAAACCCGGTTCTGGGTAGTCCCTCGGGACGCTGCCGATCTCGTTATATGCGGCCATTCCGACGGACATGCGCTCTTTGTACGTAACACGGCCAAGGTGTCGGCCATTCGTCCGAGGAGCTGTGAATAACCCTGTGCGCCAGCCTCGTTGCCGGTTGTTAGCGCCTCGCCAGGGGCTACACAAAAGTGCGCCGCACCTGATCCCTCCAATGACGGGACCGCATCACTTTGCCATTCTCAAACAACGTGCAGTTGATGTCGAGGATGAAGTAGTCCACCGTACCCCGCAGTGTTCCTTCGGCGCGGGTCTCAATCTGGCGAGAGCTGTCCGGACTCGAACCCTTTTCGCTGGCTGAGAATTGAAGTGAGGCGGTGGCGGGATCATCATCTTTGACGTCACACCGTATGCGCTGGTCCCCTAAGTCAAGCGACACCGAGTGAACACCGGAGGTGAAGTCGCGCGTCAGCCTGTAAGTGGGAAGTTTATCTGGCGAGGACGCGGCCGTGGATCGCGGCAGGCTTGAGGACAGGTACTGGAGTTGCGGCAGCCCAGGCAGATCAACAAAAGAGGCACGATTGCCGCCCGTGTATAGGGTTGTGGTCATCGGGTAGGGCGACGGCCAGATCACAGGAAATTCGGCGTTCGTGACCACCAGACGGACCCGATGGCCCGGTTCAAACCTGTGCGCGACGCACCACATCTCCAAGACGATCTCGTAGACTTCACCGCTCTGAAGGGGCTCGGGGTGCGTATGCGACCGACGATGCGTACCGTTCAAATAACCGCGCGAAACGAGGTATGAGGTGCCATCCGGCGCGACGTCGGAGAGCCTGGCAATCCAGTTCGCCACTTGCGCCGTGCTCGAGACGAACAGGCGCGCTCGCGTGAATCCCAGGATCTCAAGCGGCTCGCGGAGCGGCTCCGTATCGAATGCGAGGCCATACACGTCTTCGTCTCTGGAGTCCAGGCCATAATAGCCGCCCGCAGGGAAGAACGATTGGTCGCTTCCGCCTCTCCCTGGCGCATAGCGAAGGCGGAGCGCGGAGGCCGGACCCGAAAGCTCACTAAGCCGGCCGCCCTGGCCCGCGGTTTCCTGGCGTAAGACTTCGGCCTCCGGGAGTTCAGGATCCGGCCGCAGGTACAGGCGATCTGTGGGGGTGAACGCCGTCTCTGGCCACTCGTTCAAGTGCCTCCACTCCCCGGGGATTTCGCCGCTGAATAGCAGAGACTCTCTTCGCCAGCCAGGCACATAAAACGAGACGCGCGGCTCGCGCAATATGCCGGTGTCAAAGCCTTTCAGCCAATGGTCAAACCACCGCACCTGTAAGGCGCTCCAATCGATCTTGGGACCCGGTTCCCGCAGGCTGTGGCTCCAGGGTCCGAGGATTCCCTTTGTTACCGCGGGTGAATGCTTCATGATTCGCGGCACGAAATTCTGATAGATGTCGAGATAGCCGCCAGCCAAGAGTGCGGGCGTGGTGAGGCGCGCGTAATCGGGGGCCAGCGAACCGTAGGCCCAGTGCGGTCCATAACGCTGGTGGCGGAGAAAGATGTCAATCCACGGCGTGGCGTTCCAGCGGTCAAGTGAGGCGTAACTATCGAGATTGAAAGCGGGTGCTCCGGGCATCACGTTACTCGAGACCATCCCGAGAGCCCACGCCTGGTCGATCATCAACATCGTGCCACCGGGGCAGTGAATATCGTCCGTGTAGCGGCAATCCGTGCCGCTGAATGCGCAGATGGCTTTCAGAGCCGGCGGCTTGAGTGCCGCAGCCTCGTATACCGAGTTGAACGCCCCATACGACAGGCCATACATTCCGATGTTGCCGTTGCACCAAGGCTGCTTCGAAAGCCAGTCAATCACGTGCGTTGTGTCTTCATACTCAGTCGGAGAATATTCGTCCAGGGGGATGCCTTCTGAGCCGCCGGTGCCTCGCACGTCGACTAAGATGGAGGCGTATCCGTTCCTTGCGAAGTAGGAATCACTGCCCGGTTGATATCGATAGGGGAGCGTGTTAATGACGCCTGGGATTTTTGCTTTTGTCTGTTGATTCGCCGGCAGATAAAGAAAGGCGTTGAGATGAACTCCGTCGGGCATTCGGAGCCAGAGGTTTTCTGAGTGGACCCCCGCCACCGTCTTCGGGAGAAACGGCGTCCATAGACCCGGAGAAATGCGAATGTTTCCGGCATCAACGGCCCAAAGGTCTGGCTTTTGAGCAGGCGCGAAAACCCTCGCGGTGCCTCGGAGGCCCGCGAACAGGCCGGCTCCGCTCATCCTGCTAAGGTAAGTCAGGAACCGACGTCGACTGACTGATATGATCGCGAGCTCCCACGACCAGACACTAGCTTATTCTCACTGCCGCGCCTTGGCCAGTTCTCTCCAGGAGATCAACGTGATGTGATTTTCGGTCATTGCACGTTTGAATTCCTCACTGGTGATGATCTCGTAGTCCCGCTGCCCTCGCGCCCTGACGCCGTAGTCATTAGAACTTATACTTCGCAGTGTGAACCGCCTGGGTGAAGATCTTTTCGAAGGGCACGTGTTGCGCATACGGCTTTCCTTCGTGGAAATCCACAATCGTTTTCATCCATTGGTGCACCAAGTCAAAGCCCAACACAGTGCCGACATTTAGGTGATAAAGAGCCTCAAAGTCAGAAGGGTAATCGATGATTCGCGCGTATTCCGTGGTGGCAACCCGTGCCTGATCGCAAGCCGCGGAGAACTGCTGTAGGCTTGCCTCCAGGTTCCTCACAAACTGTGCCTGATCAACCGAATTTCTCTCCCGAAACGCCCGGTCAAAAGCCAGGAAACCCTGCCGTTCGGCGATCTGGGCGCGCATATCGTCGCGGTAGGCCTCCGTCCGCGAAATCAAATAGGCCAGCTCGTGCTTGCCCTGTGGCGCCACCTTCGGTTCGGCCGCGTGCATGCGCGCCAGGGCGTCATTCAGCAAAGAGATTGAATGTTCGAAGGTAGTAATTTCCACCGGCGCCGTGGCGATAACCTGTTTCCATGCTGGTATCGTAGGACCGTCGAAGGGATTGTCCTGCAGCGAGTACTGATACGCTGTATTGACCTCGCCCAGAGGGCCGCAGCACCCCATCGTGGTGGGGTAGTCCTCAACTTGTCCCTGGGTCAGATAAGCCTTATTCGCCTCGAGAGTCAAATAGGCCCGATACATGTCGGGCGCGCCGCCGGGGCCATACAGCCGCTCAGAGTAATCCTTGTAAAAGCCCTCCCTCGTAAGCTGCGGATTCCAGTCTGCCCAGGCCAGGAAAGTGCTGTTGGCTTCAGTCCCTCGGGGTTGGACCATCCAAGGGGCAACGCCTTTCAAACCGTTCTTTACGCCGTCAGTATAGATGCGGTCCTTCTCCGTATACACCCAGACATTGAACTGCATCCCGAGTATGTCGCAGTCGTCGTCCAAATACGGGCTATCGATCGTCATCCGCTGGCCCATGCCGCCAAAATAGCTCATGGGCATTCCCGCGGGGGTTCCATATCCGCAGGGGCCGCCGGTATCAAAGGTCGCGAACGGAACGTCTTTCGGCAGTAGTTTGTCAAACGGCGGCAGGAGGTACCCGCGCCCGACCGTCATCAGCCCCAGCTTGGCCTTGGGAGCGACCTCGTCTCGCTTTGCCAGAAGGTACTTGAAGAGATCGAAGTAGCCGAGGCTGGAGTTCACCATCTGTTCCCGGCTATTCACCCACCTCGTGTCCCAAGGGATCATCGACGATCGCAGTTCCTGAAAGAGGGCTTGCTGCTGGGGCTGCGCGAAAAAATCAAGGTCCTTGGAGCTATCCAGCCGGTAGTAAACCTCCGGGAAATTCAGGTAATAGCCTTCGGCCTCAGGATAGGTGTCCGTCAGTGCTTTCAATCGGCTCACTTGGACCTCACGCTCGGCAGGGTCCAGCGGATCGACATACGCGCCAAAAATTCCTTCGAAAGGGAGATTGCCGATCCTTTGGGTGTAGCGCGCCAGGTTCGGCGGCAAGGAAGCCATCTCATCCACCAGCCAGATCTTGACATGCCTGCTCTTTGCGTAATGGATCATGCCGCGCAGGAGGCCTTGCGCGGCCGTGAATGCCTCGTCCGGCGTTTCTACGTTCTGCAGTTCGGGAGGCGCCATGCGCCTTCCGGGAAACCACTGCTTGCCGATGACGACATCGTCTGTGGTCCGGGATCCGAACCCCTCATACATGGTGTTCAGGTAACCGCTCTCCTTGCTGGACAGGTCGCCGATCAGGTTACTCTCGCCGTGGTAAGAGAACTTCAGCCAAGGCTGGTAAGCGAACCACCAGAACTGCAGGTAGTTATATTTCATCTTGGCCATCTGATCGAACAGGCGCTGATAATCCTCGCCCGAAAGCATGGTGATGCTCGGGTGGTGCGAGGCCTCTACCAAAAAGCCTCGCTGAGCGATAGCAGGTTCCTCACGCAGATTAAGCGCTGGAATCACCAGGGACGACTGCTGCGCGGGAAGCACGTCTCCCGTCATACGGAAGGTCACTCCCAATCGCTCCAGCAATTCGAAGACAGCATACATGGTGGCCGCGTCGTCATTCCCCCCAGCAATGACCACCGGCCGCTTATCGAGCCGGGAGGTTTTCAAGACGAACCCATCAGCTTTCAGGTTGGAGAAGGGGCTTGATCCAGATCCCAATGCCCGCTTCACTAAATGGTTTTGCTCCGGCCCACCGATGAGAATCAAAGCCTGGTGGGTAACTGCGCTCGGTCCCTCGGTAACAATCTGAAACTCGGCGCCTGAGAGAGCCTGCAGGTCTTTCTGCAGTTCAGCAGCAGCGAATTTTGCTCCCTGGCCGGCAGCCTCACCAAGCACGATCACGGCCTGCGCCTTGCCACCGTCCGCTAACGGCACAGCCGGTCCTGAAGCGGCGTTGACGCTCGGAATAGTTCCCCCCGGTGAAAGGTTCATTGCCGCGGAAGGCGCGCCGAAAGCTAAGAAAGCCCCTGCGACCGCGGCGGCAACCCTTCGAAAGCCACGCCACATTGAATCGATATCAGTGCGCAAATTGGACTCCTCCCGGAAAGAGGTGCTCAAATGGGACATGCCCGGTATAGATCGTTCCCTCGTGAAAACTCACGATCTTCTGCATCCACTGCCGGATCATGTCGAAACCTAGAACCGTCCCGGCATTCAGGTGGTACAGGGTCTCCAGGTCCGACGGATAATCGACAATCTCCGCGTACTTTGTCGTGGCAATCTGCGCCTGTTGGCAGGCTGTCTCAAATAGCTTCAGGCTCGCTTCAAGACTCGCCACAAACTCCTCGGCGGAAGTCGCGTCTTTGACGCGGAACGCGTGGTCAAAGGCCATAAAGGCCTGGCGCTCCGTAATCTCTGCGCGAATGTCGTCCCGATAGGCCTCTGTGCGGCAGATCAGGTAGGCCAGCTCTTTCCGGCCCCGGGGCTCGACGTTCGGCTCGGCGGCGTGCATGCTCGCCAAGGCTCTATCGAGAAGCGCGATTGAGCCTTCAAAGATCCCATTCACTTGCGCGGCGCCGATGATAAAGCCCGACCAATCGGGGTCAGTGGGGCCGTCGTAAGGATTGGGCTGCAAGGAATATTTGTACGCTGCCCGCACCTCCGGCAGAGAGCCACAACAGGCGAGGGTTGTGGGCCGGGGATCGTTGCCGAAGCCTGTGGACTCCCGCACCAGGTAGTCCTGATTCTCCTCAAGCCTGAGGAAGGCCTGATCCATATCGGGCGCCGCCTTGGCGCCAAAGAGCCGTCTCGCGTAGTCTTGGTAGAATTCGTCCCGCGTGAGCTTCGGATTCCACGCCGCCTCAGCCAGAAAAGAACTGTTGTGTTCGGTGCCGCGCGGTTCCGCCATCCACGGAGCCACACCCGTCAGCCCGTTCTTGACGCCATCAGTAAAAATGCGGTCCTTTCGGGTATACGTACCGATGTTGAACTGCATACCCAGCATGTCGCAGTCGTCATCAAGATAGGGACTGAAGATCCTCTGCCGCTCGCCCATTCCGCCGAAGTAGCTCATGGGCATTCCGTCGGGAGTTCCGTACCCGCACCGGCCGCCGGAATCAAAGGTCGCGAAGGAAATATCCTTCGGGAGCATCCTGTCGAACAACGGCATAACGTAACCGCGGCCGACGGTCATTAGGCCAAGCCTGGTTTTGGGCGAGATCGCATCGCGCTGCGCCATCAGGTACTTAAACAAATCGAAGTAGCCGATGTCGGAGTCGATCATCGCCGGGATGCCGACGTTCAACCGGTCTGCCCACGGTTGAATCAGCGATCTGAGCTCCTGAAAGGCCGGCTCCTGTTGCGCGAAGAAGTCGCGGTGCTTGGCGTTGTTGGGCGGTACGTACACCTCGGAGAAGTTCAGGAAGTAGCCCGCAGCTTCAGGGTACGTGTCCATGTAAGCCTTCAACGTGTTCACTTGAATTTCGCGATTGACGGGGTCGAGGGGATGCATGAACGTGCCGAAAACCCGCTCGAAGGGCAGGTCGAATATTCTCTCGCCATGGCGGGCAAGATTGGGGGGCGCGACAGATATTTCGTCCACCAGCCATATCTTGACGTGCCGCATGCCCGCATAGTGGATGACCCGCTGCATCAGATTCTGCGCTGTGGTGTAGGCCTGTTCGGGCGTTTCGACACTCTGCATTTCAGGAGGTACAAGGCGCTTTCCGGGAAACCAATGCTTGCCGATCGAAACGTCGTCCGTGGTCTGCGAGCCACCTCCGGCATACAGGCTATTCAAGTAGCTGCTCGCCTTCGTGGCCATGTCGCCCAGGAGCTTGGTCTCACCCCGATAGGAGTACTTGAGGAAGGGGCTGTAGGCAAACCACCAAATCATCAGGTAGTTGTCCTTCATCTTCGCCATCTGGTCGAGCATCCTCGAATAATCGTCATAACCCAGCATCGTGATGCTCGGGTGGTGCGAGGCCTCCATCAGGAAACCACGTTGCGCGAGCGCAGGCTCCAGACGCAAATCAAGCGTCGGAATCTCCAAAGAGGGCCGTTGCGCGGGCACGATATCCCCAGTCAGACGAAAGGTGACCCCTAATCGCTTCAGTAATTCGAAAACGGCATACATCGTTCCAGCATCATCATTCCCTCCCGCGATGACCACCGGCCGCCGGTCCAGACGATAGGTTTTGAGTACGAAGCCGTCGTTTTTGAGGCCGGAGAAACCTGCTAACCCAGCGTCCACGGCACGCTTGACGAAGGGGTTCTGATCCGGTCCGCCAATCAGAATCCAGGTCTGCCGGGGGGAGTTCAAGACATTTTCTCCCGGGGTGGCGATCTGAAAGTCCGCGCCGGACAGAGCATGCAGGTATTTTTGGAGTTCGGTTGCGGCGAATTTTGCACCCTCGCCAGCGGCCTCACCGAGAATGACGACGGCTTGTGCCTTGCCGTCAGCGGCCAATCGGACGGCGGAGGCTGAGGCAACTGATACGCCCGGAGCAATTTCGTTAGACGGCGGATCGATGGCCGCCCCCTGCATTCTTTCCGGCGTATGGCACAACAACAGCGCGGCGATCAAGGAGAGCTTTCTTGCTCGCATAGCCAGCGAGAAAGAACGCTCACGCACACTGCGAGTGGCCGAGGTCATGAGGCTCTCCATTGTCAACAGGCGCTACGGCTCGTCGAGCTGCAACATCGCCGGACGCAGTCGGAACCCGTGGGTGCGGATGGCGTCATACACAACAGTCGCCAGGAGCCACACACCGCCGGCAATCTTCGCCGGCCTTGCGAAGCCCCAACAGATGGCGAGGCAAAACAGAGCGCCAAGTCCGGGCATAAGGGCGTCGGTGAGCACACGGCGCCGGTGTCCACCCATGAAATAAAGCTGCTTTATCGCGGCCAGATTCACACCCATGAAACCCAGGAAAGCAGCCAACGTAAGGATTTCGGCCGTAACCTCATAGCCCATCGCCATGGACCCTCCCAAGGCAAGAAGGCCTGTGACCCAGATATTGAATTGAGGCGTATTACGCTTCGGGTCCAGATAGGTGAAGACCTTGCGAGGGAGTACATTGTCGCGGCCCAATCCGAAAAGCAGCCGGCTTGCGCTCGCCTGGGCCGTGAGGCCGCTGCCGGTGACGGCGACGATTACCACCAGGGTCATTGCCAGGAAGAGCCAATCTCCGCCGACCCGCCGCGTAACATCCATGAAAGCGGTCGCGGGATCTCGGAACCCGTTGTAATCCGGCCACACGAGCTGGCCCAGGTAGAAAATCAGGCAGGAGAAGACGCCGATAAACAGGCAGACCAGCACCGTGGCGAGCAGAACGTTTCGGCGGGGATTCTCAGCGTCCTCAGCCATGGTCGAGACACTCTCGAAACCCAGGTAGTTCAAGGCGGCAAACGACGTCCCAGCTACGATCGCATGCAGACGAAAGGTCTTGGGGTCGTAAAGCGGCTTGAGAGAGAGTGCACCTGTCCAGCCCGAGTTGTGAAAGAGATATTGCAGCGCCAAAATGATGAAGACCGCGAACACCCCGAACATGAAATAGAGCAGAACCTGATTGGCGCGTGCGACTGAGCGGATTCCCAGCAAGTTCAGCGCGGTCATTAATCCGGCGAGGCCGAGGGCCCAAACCACATAGGGAACCTGAGGAAGCATTCTTGCCGCAGTGAGCGCGCCAAAAACCACGCAGAACAGCGGCATCACAAGATATTCAAGCAGCATGGCTGAGCCTACAAGAAAGCCCAGATGAGGATTCAAGCTGCGTCCAACGTAGGTATAGGCCGAGCCAGCCGACGGATAAACGGCTGCCATCCGGCCGTAACTGACCGCCGTCAACGCGGCCCCGATCATTGCCAGAAGAAGCGTGATGATCGCGTGCCCCCCGGAAAGCGTCAGTGCCACTCCATACACAGTCACTGGCGCGATGGGGCCAATCGTGATCATGCCGTAGTAGATCAGGTCCCAGAGTTTCAACACCGGGCGCAGACGAGGTATCACGACTCGAGGACTTTCGACGGCTTGAGACAAGGGCCTATTCACAAGTCCGAACCTCGTCGGGTGGCGCGGCGGAGGTACATGGAGTCGACTTGCTAATAGGACCCCCTGCTGACTGCAATAGCCCGGATGCCGAGCGAACCTGAATCAATCAACTTGTGAGCATACATCTAGACCGGTAGACCATACCGAATTTTTAAATGCTTGTCAACGCGATTCATGTTATCCATCTTTCGCAATCCATGATATCACCGGCTTGCAAGTTAAAGACAGGGTTGTCTTTGTTCCCTGTGCAAGCAATTTTTGCGATCTTGGGCCGGCTTAGAGTGGCAGAGATAAGATATTATCGTCTCTAACGGTGTGAAGACTTTTCGCCTCGGCCTTGAGTCGGTCAGCTTGAAGGAGCGGAGGTTTTGTATATGAAGGCAGCGTACTACGAGGGGTACCGAAGGATAAGTGTCGGCGACTGTGCTCCATCGCCACCGGAACGGGGCGAGGTCCAGCTCAAGGTTTCATATTGCGGGATCTGTGGGACGGATCTGCACCTTTTTGACGGCCACATGGATCATCGTATGCGGTTGCCACAGGTCTTTGGCCATGAAATGTCGGGAACCGTGGCTGCCGTGGGCGAGGACGTCAGCGCTCATAAGCCAGGTGATCGCGTTACCGTACGCCCGCTCGATCCTTGCGGAAAGTGCCCGGCCTGCCAAAGAGGACACAGCCACGTGTGTCAAAAACTAAAGTTTATCGGCATCGACTCCCCTGGTGCGTTGCAAGGTCTGTGGACCGTGCCCGCACACACGCTGCATCGCCTCCCCGAATCGATCCCGCTGGACCTTGCGGCCTTGATCGAGCCTCTTGCGGTGGCCTGCCATGACGTCCGCTTATCCGAAACAAAGAAGGGAGATTACGTTGTCGTCCAGGGCGGTGGCCCCATCGGGATGCTGATCGCGCTGGTAGCGCGAGCGGCTGGCGCGTGTGTTGTGATTTCTGAAGTCAACCCTTTCCGCCTGAACTTGGCCCGCGAGTTCGGCTTCGAAGCCTTGAACCCAAAGGAGGTCGATCTGCTTAAACATGTGACGAGCCAAACGAACACGGCCGGCGCCGACGTGGTTTTTGAAGTTTCCGGCTCGCCGTCGGGCGCGGAAGGCATGACCAAGCTCGCCCGCGTGCGAGGCCGCATCGTCGTAGTCGCTGTCTTCAGCGAGGTCCCCAAAGTCGACCTGTTTCAATTCTTCTGGAGAGAATTAAGTCTGCGCGGCGCCCGGGTTTACGAGCCGGAGGACTTCGAAGCTGCCATTGCCCTGGCTACGTCCGGAAGCCTTCCGCTGCGGCGAATGATCAGTGAGATCTGTCCCATCGATCAGATCGAATCTGCAATGACGCGACTAAGATCAGGCGGGGCGGTGATGAAAATTCTGGTCGAGTGCTCTGAGCAGTAAGGGGCCGGATGGAGCCGGTTGGCGTCAGCCTGGCCGCGGCAAGACTTCCAGTTATCCAACCGTGAGTAGCGACTTGGAAACTTCAGGGTGAAAATGATTTGATCGCTCTTGAGGCAGCTTTCAGAGCTGGAAACGCCGCTGGTGGTCGTGAAGCTGCCGAAGGGTTACATTTCCCCCACTGACAATGCAAACCGCCCGGCCCTGTCTTCGCGGATTCGCCAGGAGTCCTGCGAAGCTGGCGCCGCCGGAAGGCTCCACTAAGACCTTCGCGTTCTCGATCAGGAACAACGTGGATTCGATAATACCGCGATCGCTTACCAGTATAAGATCTTCTACGTACCGCTTAACGATCGAGTAGTTCAGCTCTTCCGTGATCGTAGCCGCCAAGCCATCAGCCACGGTTTCCACGTTTGCCAGAGGCACCGGCCCATTGTGGCGGACGGCTTCCCGCATAGCGCCCGAGTTCTCGGGTTCAACGCCAAAAATGCGTGTCTTAGGACTCTTTTCCTTGATGGCAACCGCGATGCCCGCCACCAGACCCCCGCCGCCAATCGGCACATATACCTCGCTGACATCGGACAAGTCCTCGAGGATCTCAAGGCCGACTGTGCCTTGCCCCGCGATAACAGCCGGATCCGAGAAGGGCGGGATTTGAGCGTAACTGTGGGCCGAGCTGAGCTGGCTCACTTTTTCCTGCCGGACGTCTGAGCCTCTACCATGAACGATGATCTCGGCCCCAAGCCTCTGCAACAAACCAGTCTTGTGGGGATTTGCGTTCTCCGGCAAAACAACGATGCAGCGGCAGCCAAACCTTTTTGCTGCGTACGCAACCCCAAGCCCATGGTTTCCTGTGCTGGCGCAGATCAGTCCAGCCTGGCGCTCGTCGGCCGTCAAAGTACTGATCTTGCTAACCGCGCCGCGAGCCTTAAAGGCTCCCGTATGCTGCAGACATTCCAACTTGAGATAGACGGGAAGGCCAGCACGATCACCGGCAGCCTCGTTAACAAGCAACGGTGTCCGTCTGATGTAGTCGGTGATCCGGCCCCTCGCGGCGATCACATCGGCAAGCGTGACCGTTTTCCCCAAACCCGACTGCGAGCTGTTCATGGCTTGTGAACCCGTTGAAGATATGGCACGAACGTGCGGAAGCGCCCGCTAAAAACTTCTGCTTGCCATGAGTCCCTACTTGCGGGGCCCGCAGGCCCGGACGCGCGAGATATGAGCAGACTAGTAGACCATACTATCAGGATGCCATCTTGTCAAGGGTTCGAACAAGAAGCCCTCAAATCCAGGAACCGTACTTGCGTTGACCGGCTGTAATCGGTTCTAAAAATCCTTTCGTTGCCCGCTCACCGGCACTTCTATTTGGTATTATGGTCTACCGCCTTTGCCGTACGGCCGAACGCGTTCTGCATCCTTTCCGTTCGCATGAGCCCGGCTCAGGTAGAAAGTAGTGGCGGCGGAAATTGACGATGCGACTGAAGAATAAAGTGGCGATTATCACGGGTGGCGCCTCCGGGATCGGCCAAGCCACTGCCCGGCTCTTCGCCGAGAATGGCGCCCGAGTGGTCGTAGCCGACATCGATGAAGCTCGTGGTCAAGAGACTGTGTCGTTGATCCGAAACGACGGGGGCGAGGCGGTATTCGTGCCCGCCGACGTTTCACAGGAGGATCACGCCCGGAACATCACCGAAGAGGCGCTGCAGCGGTTCGGACGAGTCGACATTCTTGTTAACGACGCAGCGGTGTTTGTTTTGAAAGGCTTCTCGGCCAGTGCCGAAGAGTGGCGGCACTCATTCGCGGTCAACGTCATGGGAATGGTGTTCTGCACCAAGTATGCGAGTGCTGAAATGAAAAAGAATGGCGGCGCGATCGTGAACCTGGGCTCCATTTCGAGTTGGATCGCCGAACCGGATTGTTTCACTTACAGCGCGACTAAGGGCGCCATTCTTCAGATCACCAGGAACATGGCCATGGACCTGGCCTCGCATGGAATCCGTGTAAACTGTGTGTGCCCAGGCACGATTCTGACGCCGGCTTCGATCGGACACATGGAAAAGATCGGTTTAACCCTGGAACAGTTCAAGGCGGAAGAAGGCGCCCGCACGCTTCTCAAGAGGCTAGGTGATCCCCGAGAAATAGCCTCGGCCATTCTCTTCCTGGCTTCGGATGAGGCGTCCTACATCACCGGCACCTCCCTCATGGTCGACGGCGGCTACACAGCCGTTTAGCGGAGTCCGGGCAGGCAGGTTCGCGGCTTTCTCTGACCGATTTCCCAAGTGCGGCGCTGAGGCACAGGGTGGTTATTCCTTGGGTGCCGGCTTACGGAGCAGAGTGCCCAAACCGGTGCCAATAATGCGGTTTCGAACCCACAATCAGAAGCCGGGAACGGGATCGATTTCAATTTCGAGTTGAAGGGCTGGTATTCCTGTGATGGACAGCAACCTGACGATCGAGGCGGTCGAGCGTCCGCCGAAGACGTGGGTACGCGTGGTTGAGCGCCTGCAAGGGTTGATTCTGGGAAAGAAACTGGAGCCAGGCTCCAAGTTACCCCCAGAGCGGCAGCTCTGCGAGCAGCTGGGTGTAAGTCGAACCGTTCTGCGCGAGGCCATGAAGCATCTCTCTGCGCTCGGGCTAGTGGAAGAAATTACCGGCCGAGGCACGTTCGTCAGCCGGCCTAATCTTGATGCGGTGCGGAGATCCCTCCAAATCTGCCTGGGATGGCACGCTCAAGCGGTTCTTGGAAACCTGGTAGAACTCAGAAGGCTAATTGAGGTCGAAATTGCCGGACTGGCTGCTCTCAACGCCACGGAAGAAGAGATCGAAGAGTTCAAGCAGAATCTTCGTGACATGGAGGGCATCCTCGATGGCAACGTGACGAGGTTTATGAATCTCGATCTGGAATTTCATTCCGGCCTGGCGCGAGCCACACACAACGAACTCTTCGTTATGTTGTTTGACGCGATTTCGGGCGCCATGATGGGAATTTGGGAAAAAATTCACAACGATCCGGAAGAGCGAAAGCACGGCATCCAATATCATCAGAAGATCTTGAGCGCCATTGAAAAACGAAATCCCGATGAAGCTCGCCGTGCGGTGCGAGAGAACATCGAATCCTTCAAGCGGGACCTCGTTGCCCAGGTCATCCAAACCTGAGCTATCAGGAACGTTGATGAAGCTTTCGACGTGCGACTTCACCTTCCCCAAGCTTCGTTGGGAACAAACCGTTCGATTGGGCCGCGATCTGGGCGCCGAGGCTATTGATGTTTCCCTCTTCCAGGACCGGTCGCATCTCGATCCCACCGTTGTCCTGGCGAACCCAGCCGAATGGGCCACCCGAGTCATGGCAGAACTGCGCGCTAACGCGGTCGGAATCTCTGACGTTTTCGGACAGGCCGCAGCGGCTGCGGAACAGAACGCACTCAATGACCCGGACGAATCGGTGCGGCGCAGGGCCAGCGAGTTTTTTAATCGCATTCTGGACTTCAGCGAAGCCTGCGGCGCGCCCCATTTGACGCTCCTACCCGGCGTTCATTTTCCTCAAGAGGGATACGACGCGTCGCTCATGAGATCGGCCGAGGAACTTGCCTGGCGCGTGGATGCCGCGAAAAAGGCGGGCGTGATTTTGGGCATCGAGCCCCACCTGGGATCCGTGAGCTCGACGCCGGCTCTCGCGGTTCGTCTCTTGCGGATGTGCCCCGGACTTTCCCTCACCCTCGACTATTGCCACTTTGCCTGCCAGGGCATCCCTGACGGAGAGGTGGAGCCTCTCGTTGAACACGCCTCCCACTTTCACGCACGCGGCGCTTGTAAAGGCAAGCTCCAAGCCGCGATGAAGGAGAACGTGGTCGACTATCCGCGCGTGCTCCGCAAAATGAAGCAGACCGGTTACACCGGCTTCATTGCCCTTGAATACGTGTGGATCGAGTGGATGCACTGCAACGAGGTGGACAACATCAGCGAGACCATTCTGCTCCGCGACCTGCTTCGCTCTGCCGACATAGCGAATTAACGATCGCGATCCTCGTCAGCAATGGCCGAGGCGGCCGGATCGGAGCTCGGCTGTTCAGTTTGCTCCTTCATCAGGTTGAATTTTGCGTATGCCGCCTTGGATTCCGTCGCGTTTCCGAGATGGGCGTATACGGCCCCAAGGTGATAATAAGGAGTGGAGAGACCCGGATTTAATTTGAGCGCCGCCTGAAGCTGGCTTCTGGCTTCTCCGTATTGCCCCAGCCTTTCATAAACCGTTCCCAGTTCGAAATACGTTAACGCGTAGGAGGAGTTCAGTTCCTCCGCGGTTTTCAATTCGCCCAAAGCTCCGTGATCATCTCCCTCGTGCTTCAGTAGGATTCCATAGTGGAGGTGGTAGTACGGGTTCGATGGGTCTAACTGGATGGCGCGTTGCAGATGATTCTTGGCATCGTCCAGCCGGGACTGCACAGCATCGATAACACCCAGCATGAACTCGGCGCGATGGTAATCTGGCGAAGCCTGGAGCGCCAGTTTGAAGTGATTCACCGCGCGGCTATAGTAGTCGGGTGAATGGGTGCGCTGGGCAAGGAGAAAAAAACTTGTTCCGAGGAAATAGAGCGGGGCCGGGGAATCCGGCTCCAGCTTCGCTGCCTTCAGGAAGGAAGTGATTGCATCCACAGGCTGACCGAAGCGCAGGCATATGCGTCCCTCCGTGATCAGGAAATGGGGTTGGCCAGGGTTGCGCTCGATTGCCGCCTGGACTGCCGCCAGAGCCTCCGGTTTGCGTTGTAGAAGCCCGAGGGCTTGGGCCTTCAGCTCGAGATAGTCGCCTGTTCCGAGAATGCTGGGATCGCGGATGGCGGCCAAGGCCGAAGCAGCGCAAGCGCTATCTTCCCGTTCGAGGCATCCTTTGAGCTCATCAAACACTGTTGCGGAGGATTGGCTAAGACTCTTCTCGGGATCAGCCTGGGGCGAAGCACCGTCCGGCTCGGGAGGAGCGAGCAAAGCCGCGGAAGTGGCGGCATTCGCCCTGACGGGAACGCGCACGCTCGATTTCTCTTCTCTCGCAACTACTTCCCCGGCTGGTTGGAGAGGCGGGTTAGCTTTACGGCTCAGTGTCTCAGCTAAGGCCGACTCTTCCTGAGCCTCGGCGGGGCGACCCATCTGCTTCAAAAGAACCGCAAGTTGCGCTGCGAAAGCCGGCTCCGAGGGAAAGCGTCTTTTCGCCTCCCGCAGAGTCGCGCTGGCTGCGTCCGTCAGATTCAAATTGATTTGTGCCACGGCGAGCGCGCGATAGGGTAGCGGCGAACTCGGTTCCAGAGCCACTGCGCGCTCAAGCAACGGTAGCGCTTCCTGACTGTTGCCCTCTCGTCGTTGGATCAGCCCCAGGTAAAGATAGGCATCGCCAAAGGCAGGGTCCACATCGATTTCCTTGCGAAACTCATCGGCGGCCAGGGACCGATTATCGTGGCTGAACGCGAGGATGCCGAGCTGGAAGTGGATAATCGGCAGACGCGGATCGATCTCAAGCGCCTGCCTGTATTCGGACTGGGCGCTCGAATCCTCGTAGCGGCTCATATAGGCGTCGCCCAGCACAACGTGCAGCCACCCAGAATTCGGAAAACGCTTAGCGAGAATCTGGAAGTCACGCAGCCCAGCTTCTTTATCGCGCAGGTCGCGATCCTGTTCGATCAGAACATAGAGGACATAAGGGTCCGGGAAGCCCAGATCAAAAGCCTTCGAAAGCGCCGCCTGGGCCGCTTTATGATCGCCCAGAGCGCGTTCGGCCATCCCTAGATAAAACTCGCTCTCCGCCGACGGGGGTAGGCGCGTCAGCACCGGCAACGAGTCTTCCATGTGCCCTCCGGACACAAGGGCGATAGCCTCGTCGAGCTGAAGCTGAGGGTCGTCCGGCCAAAGGTTCAATCCGCTTCTCGCCCAGCGAAGCTGATCGGAGAAGTCATGATTTTGGAGTGCCAGAACCGCAATGAGGTGGTAGAGGGTGCGCTGGCCGGGGCACTGCCTGATGGCTTCTTGGTAAGCGTTCTTACGCTGAACGTAGGGACGATTGGCGTCGAGACCCTCGGCAACCAGCTTTTGAACCGCTGAACTGTCCAGGCATGAGTCACTTTTCTGGGGGTACGCCGCCGCTCCGGCAGAAGCGCTAACAATGGCGAGCAGACTCAATTTGAGGCAGGCGCAAAGCCCAGCGCGGACAGGCAGCATCCCAGTAGCCTCGGCCTGAGGCGGTTGTTTATCCCGTTCATTTTAGCGCAACGCCAGAATTCGTCGCGCTGTGATTTAGCCGCTTCTTGGGGGAAGGATTCTCCGGCAGCGTAGAGTCAATCTGTGCTAACTCGGTTTCGAAAAAGCATATCGATGCTAGTCCACATCGTACAGAGGGCCTCGGCTGATGTACGCCTGGCGGGCCGTGAGACGCTTGCGGCGTGACCATACCAAACCCGCGCGAGAACGGTTAGTGAGGACTACATATCAGAGTAACGGTTCGGCGACGGGCGCGGGCTTGAGCCCCGCCGAAAGCGAACCAAGGATAGGTGGGGCTTTAGCCCCTGGAACTCGCCAGATTGGCTCCAGCGGCTAAAGCCCCTCAATTGATCGCCTCCGACCGGCGCCGCTGAAAGCCCTGCCCTTCCTCGCAGCCAGCCCTCACTATGTTTTGTAATCCTTCCTGAGTCAACGCTCAGAATTGGAACCGCAATGCGAATTCGAAAATGCGCGGATCGAGTGCCGCGGTCACCGCTCCGAAGTTCCCGGCGCCATAAGCCGTCTGCACCCCGGCAAAGTTGGCGCGGTTGAAGATGTTGAACGCTTCCGCGCGGAACTGGAAATTGACGTCCTCCTTCACCCTGAAGTCCTTGTAAAGCGCCATGTCAAAATTGAAGACCCCGGGTCCGATGATGGAGCCTGGCGCGGCATTGCCAAAATAACCTGCCGCTGGAGCCGCAAAAGCGTTGGTATTAAACCATTCCTGTAGCGTTTTCGGCCCCGTCGCACTCGTACCGGGCACCCGATCCGGGCGGGTTGCCAGTCCGGGCGTTGCGGTGGCCAACCCAGGATCCAGCGCGAATCCGCTCTGGACGGTCGTTATGTCGGAGAACTGCCAGCCTCCCAGAGCCTGATTCACCAGGCCTGTTGTTCCTCTGAACCATGGAAGGCTATAGATTAGACTACTTGTCCAGACGTTGAACACATTCGTGCCGCAGGTACCGTAATTCTGAGAGGGATGGTAGGAATCCTGGACGCTTGGGCCTATGAACGCACTCCCCCGGGCCTCTGACAGGCAGTGCTGCCAGGTATAGGACGAGGTCAGAAAGAGGTTGTGACCGATTGGATGACGCAGGTTGACTTCGAGCGCGTTCCAATTCTGTGTCAGCGCGTTCGTCGCCTGGGTGATGTTGGCATAGCCTAAATAGGGAGAATAGACGTACGGAAATACTGTGCCGCCATTGATGATCGGATTGAAATCGTAAGGAGGATCCGGCAAGGGTTGATTGATGTTAATGTTGCTGTTCATATGGCGGACAGCGTTTCCAGCCCCCGCGACCGACAGCAGCCAGTTGCCCGGAAACTGGTGTTCGAGGCTAAGGCTGTAAGTCTGGACCTGTTGGGCGGGATAGAAGTTCAGGTCCTGCGCGGCGATACCAGGCGCCCCGGGAGGTGACGCTGCCGCACCGACCGGGCTGGGAAACTTTGGCGTGATCAACGTTAGGGTCGTGATCACGGGAGGGGCGTCGACGCAGTTAAAACTGCAGTCATTTGAAGTCGGCACCGTCGTGTAAGTGATTCCATAGCCCCCGCGGAGCGACGTTTTCCCGTTGCCAAATACGTCCCACGCGAAGCCCACGGTGGGAGCCCAATCGTTCTGGTGCGAGGTAGTGAAGTTCACAGGTGCGCCATTCACTCCGTTGTAAACTAATCCGTTCACCGGATTGTAGCCTGGGGTCGGCGTGATCGTACCGTCGGAATTCACGATCGGGGCTTGAGCCGGATTATACAGGGAAGGAATAAAATTGGCGGCTAGTGCACGTTGCGGGTGCGGGGACGGCAAAAACTCGTAGCGAAGTCCCGCTGTAACAGTGAGATGACGATTGACCTTCCACCGGTCCTGCACGTATGGCGAATAGAGCGGGTAATGGATATAGCCCCGTATGACCGTGCTCGCCTGCGTAAAACTCGCCGCGTCGCCAAGCAGGTAATCGGCGATCGGATTCCCCGTAAACTGGCCGCTAAAGAACCACTCCCCGTTGCTGGCCGAGAACGTGTTTTCGCGCGCCGTGCCTAAAGAAACCACCATGCCGGCCTGAACATAATGATTCCCTTGCAGCCAGCTCCAGTCGTCGGACAGCGTGTCGTTCAAATTGCTCGAGTGCGGCGAGGGGACACTCGTTGACTGGCCGATCGGTGCCCAACCTCCGGCAAACTGCACTTGCGGCAGCCGCTCGGAAAGGAACCCCTGAAACGGTAAAGTCTCGTGGAAGTTCGGAATCTGGCTTTGCTCGAAGGTGCCTGCCGTTAGGAGATTCACGACGTAGTTGTTCATGTTCACGCTGACGGTATTGACCATCGTGGACTTGGGAATCCAGGTCAGCTGTAACTGGGCCAACTGGTCGTGGGTTGTAACATCGGCGCGGTTCACACTATACGGCGATCCCAAAAAAGTGTCGTTGGGATTGCTGTTCAGCTGAAAATTCGTAAAGTACTCAGCCATCATGCGCAGATTATCGCTGAAAATGTGATTCACCTTGCCTTCGATGTCACGCGTGTGGTTAACCTCAGGATTGAGATTGATGTAGTTGTTGAATCCCCCAGCCGGGTTATTGGGCAGCGGCGCCATAGCGTTGAGAAAAGTCAAGGCGTCTGGATTGATCCTTGACTGGGGAATCTGATATACGCCGGGCGACGTTTGGGGAAAAGGCTGGCCCGTTGTCGGATCGGTGATGGCAGTGTTAAAGGCGCCGTTGCGCATCGCCGCTGTCGGATCGGCCCCGGTCGGAGCCGTGGCCGTGGATACGCCTGCGCTGGTACCCGTGAATCCGATAATCTGGCGGGCCCACTGTTCGGTAACAAAGAAAAACGTTTTCTTCTTATCCGTGTTGTAGTGGCCGGGGATGTAAACGGGTCCCCCGAGCGTGAAGCCGAAGATGTTCTGTTTCAGGGGCGGAACAACGGGGCTGAAAAAGTTTCGCGCATTGAGCGCGTCGTTTCGGAGGTATTCCCAGGCGCTGCCATGGAATCTGTCGGTTCCGCTCTTGGTTTGGACCAAGATCTGATTTGCCCCGAACATGCCGTACTGCGCGCTGTAATTGTTTTGAAGAACTCGGACCTCTTCGATGCTGTCCGGGTTCGGCGTGATCGAAAGCTGCAGCATGTCGCCGATATTCATGTCCCAGATTCCGTCAACGTAATAGTTGCTTCCTGTTATCCCCATCCCATTGACGGACATGGCGTTGGTCTGAAGGAATCCTCCCTGAACTTGGGCGGTATCGGGCGACATGTTGGTGACCCCAGGCATTAGAGCCGAGAGGCTCTGGAAATTTCGGCCATTTAGCGGAAGCGTTTGCACCTGTTTCTCGGAAACCTCGCTCGAAACCTCCGGAGTAGCCGTTTGCACCTGCACGGCGCTGGCCGAGACGTGCACCTGGGTGGAAACCGATCCGATTGTCAACACCGCATCTACTGAAGTCACCTGAGAGGGGTGTGTTGCCACGCCGGTCTGCCGATAGGCCTGGAATCCAGCTTTCTGCACCGAAACCGTGTACGTTCCCACCGGCAATCCCGGAGCTATAAAGTTGCCATCCGAATTCGTCTCCATCACCGAGGGAGTCTGCGTGCCCTCATTGGTGATTGTTACGGTTGCGTCAGGGACAGCCGCTCCAGTGCTGTCGGTCACCGTGCCACCGATCGTGGTCGTGTTGAGCTGTGACCAGGAGTTTGTCGCGCCAGCAAGAAACACGCTGGCAAGAAAGACGACCTCGGTCAGAAACATCTGGGCTCTACGTGACACAGTCCACCTCCTCGCACTCACACAATAGTCTCCTGCGGTAGACCGGTATACCAAATGACCAGAAGCCTGTCAATAGGATTCCACGTGACATGCTAAACCTCCTTAGAATGTCCCTTCCATTACCCCTTGTGCGGCCACCGGGTGACGGTGCTGTCGATCAGGTGGTCTGTGTTTACTGAATCTCAAATGATAGGGCAGCGGCCACGGCCGAGAGAATTGGTATTATGGTCTGTCAATCTCGCAAGCGGTGCATTTTCGTTTTGTGAGGTGGGAGAGGGCAGACCCTTGGGACCAGCAACCGCCTCCTCTATGGGATGGGACCTTGGACACGAACGCTAGTTGGTGCTGCGAATCGACCCGTCTCGCGGGCGATTTTCCAGTGTCCGGGTTAGGGCTTTTGATTGTGCTGTGCCTTTCTTCTCCCGCCAGGGGTAGCGTGCCGTGTGCTCGTTGTCATCCCAAGGAGACCGCCGGATACGAAGCGACGCCCATGGCACATGCGCTGGAATCAGTCCCGAAATCACCGAAATTGCCACCGGGGGGTTTCCTGCATTCGCTCTCCAACACGGAGTTCAAGATTGAGATCACGCCCTTCGGCATGGTGCAGCGTCTGAGTCGAAAAGGGGGCACGTCAGAATACAAAGTTGCCTATGCCATCGGCTCGGGAAATCACGCCGTCGGGTTTATCGTTCGCCAGGCTGACCACCTTTATCAATCGCCGCTCTGTTACTACGGCGGGCGGGGTTGGGGTATTGCGCCGGGATACGAAGACTCATTGGCTCCCGACTTCTTTCGGCCGGTTGAGCCGGAATGCCTTTTCTGCCACGCGGGCCGCGCAAGTCCCAAGCCTGGCTCGATAAACAGTTATGCCGATCCCGCAGTCGTTTCCGAGGGAATCACTTGCGAGCGTTGTCACGGTTCCGCCGACGCTCACCTGCAGAATCCGGCGCGCGGCTCAATTATCAATCCCGCCAGGTTGAGCTCACGTGCGCGAAACAGCGTTTGTGAGCAGTGCCACCTGAGCGGGCAAGCTCTGGTGCTCAATCCTGGTCGTCGAATCCGCGATTTTCATCCCGGACAGAAGCTCGAAGACGTTTATTCCATTTATGTCTTCAAAGGCTCCCTCGACCCTACGGCTGCAAAGCCGTTCAAGGTCATCAGCCATGCTCAACAACTCGCTCTAAGCGCGTGTGCACGCCAAACCGGAGGCCGGCTTTGGTGCGGAACATGTCATGACCCCCATAACCAGCCGGCCCGGCCTGTCGCCTATTTCAGGAGTCGATGCCTTTCTTGCCACGGGACCGGCCTGCTCAAAACGCATCCGAAGCCGAATCAGGACTGCATTGGCTGCCACATGCCGCGCCGCCCGGTCACTGATGGAGGGCACACCACCTTTACCGATCATCGGATCACGCGAGTGAATCCGACGCCGGCTGAACTCCCATCGAGCCAGACCGAATCGGCTAACGAACTCGTTCCCTGGCACGAGCCGCCGGCCGAGTTTGCCCAGCGCAATCTCGGGCTCGCGGAGGTTGCCGTCGGGCGGAGTCTGAAAGTTCCTGACTTGGCCCGACGAGGCGCTCAACTGCTGATAGAGGTTCATTCCAGCTTCCCGAAAGACGCCGCAGTGCTTACTGGCATCGGTCAGGTATTGTTTGATCTCGGCCGTTACGAGGACTCCGCAACTGTCTACGAAGAGGCGATCAAAGTAGAGCCTGAAGCCGCCTCGAATTACCTTCGCGCCGGTCAGGCCTGGCGGCGGGCGAATAACGACACCAAGGCCATCCAATACTTGGAGAAAACAATCGAATTAGATCCGATGATCCAGGAGGCCTACGGTGAGCTCGCAGCGATATACGCTGCTGAAAATGAGACTGATCTGGTACGTGAAACCTGGCGCCGGTTCGTCAGAGTCTTCCCGAACAGTATTGAGGCGCGCGCACAGCTACGCCGACTTGAGGATCACTCCCCTCCCTAACCGACGGAGTGCGTTATGAAGATAGTCGATGTCAAGAACACAATCGTTTCTGTTCCCTTCTGCAAGGACTACCCTTGGAGAATCGGACTCTCCCGAGGTATCACCGTAGTGATCGCAGAGGTGACGACGGACGGCGGCTTTACCGGGATTGGTGAGTCGCCGTGCCTGTTCCCGCCGGGCGAAACCACCAAAGGTGTGATGGACGCGGCAGGGCCCTTCCTGATCGGGGAGGACCCGTTCGATCACGAGCGTATTTACAAACGCATCCTAGGCCTGAACGGACTCTACTATGATCGCATCTTCGCGGGCCTCGCTTTGTCCGGGCTCGACCTGGCCCTCTGGGATCTCATGGGAAAGATCGCGAACCAGCCTCTGTATAAGCTACTCGGAGGGCGGGTCCACGCCAAAGCGAGGTTTATATGCATCGTCCCCGTTGCCGATCCGGAAACCATGGCTCGCAACGCTCAGAAAGTCGTGGAGGAAGGTGGTGAAACGATCTACGTCAAGTACGACGGCGACGATCAGGCGCTTCTCGACAGGTTGGCTGCGATTCGGCAAGCCGTGGGACCGAAGCCGAAGCTTCGCGTTGACTTCAATCAAGGGCTCTCTTCCGGGTTTGCCGTCAAGTTTATTCGGGAACTGGAGCGATTCGACCTGGAAGCGGTCGAACAACCTTGCGCCGAAGAAGACTTGGATGGAATGCGTTACGTTCGCCAGAGCGTCCCTACGCCCGTGATTTCCGACGAGAGCTCCAAAACCTTCCACGGAGCTTATCGCACCATCAAAGCGGAAGCAGCGGACATCATCGAGGTGGATCCGTACACCACGGACGGCGTATGGGGCGTGCGCAAGGTTTGCGGCATGGCCGAGGCCGCATCCTTGCCGGTGGTGCTGCATTCAGTTGCAGAACTCGGAATCAACCAAATGAAGCTTGTACACTTAGCGGTTTCAACTCCCAATGCGACGCTGGACCACCAAACCGTCTACGATTACAACAGCGATGACGTTATCCGGGGCGGACTCATGCGCTTCGACCGCTGGACAATGACCCCCTCGGACCTGCCGGGCCTGGGTGTTGAACTCGACCAAGCCAAGCTAGCCCACTACGCTGACTACTATCGTACCCACGGCGGAATGTACATGGGCGCTTACAATGCACTGGCTGATCGCACCGATCTGGAGAGATTCAAGAGTAAGGTGCCGTTAATTGCCGGGCGCGCGTCATTTCATAGGCCGTCGAGTGATGGCTAAATGGGCGCCCTGGTGGACATTGCCGTTTACTGATCCGGGGAACTCAATGTCTGTCCTGAGAGTTACATTCACCGGAAGGAAAGCGAGACTTGCCTGACCCGCAGCCACACTGTGGGACGGGCTTGGAAAAGCACCAGTGAGCACTCGGCCTCCTGCTTGCCGCCGCCGAATGGTCACCCTACTTTACTCGATGCCTGTTCCTTGCGTCTTTTCCAGACAGAAGTCTGGTCTCCCACTGGGTGGCCAACCGAGAAGACCGTAACGGCCGTCTCGCTCTTGGTGGACTTCGGCTCGGCATCGTTTCCGGCGAAGCCGATCAGTGATGCGCGATTGAGGTACACACAGAGTAGTAGTAGTTTGAAATTCTCCTCTTCTTGCCTCGCTTGCTCGCGAGGCACCTCAAGGCGGGTTGGCGCCTGCTCCCCAGGTCCAGCTCTTGCTTTTTGCGGAGGAGCCGGAAAAGACGGCGTTCAAGGCGGGACCTTCCAGCCTGGTCTTTCCTGGGGGGGACCGAAACACGGGGGCCACGGAGCGGAAGCAGAAGGGCGCCGTCCGCCAGGGCGCAGGGATCGCGATTGAAACAGCTGCCGTGTAAATGGTTCGTACATTCGCGCCTGTACACTCAATTGGTCAAGTTCGCGCGCGCTATGCCCGGGAGCATAAAAATGTGAAATCGGTTCTTGCGCTGGCACTAACATGGTCCCTCCTGCTATTTCAAACAAACAATCTGTCGGGCGAATGGTCATGACACCAGCGCCTCGCATGTCTTCGGCATTTCCGAGGCACAGTCACGCTCGAAGAGTTCCGTCGGCCACGCTCGCCGGCAAAATCGGCTGATTCTCGACCGGTCGCGGCGGGCGGAATCGGTAAGGTCCTAGGCGGCTTATTAGGGCAGCGGCGCACATAGCCGCAGCGAGGAATGCGATCAGCGCGTCGCGATACGAGCCGGTTCGGTCGAAACTTGCACCCATCATGAGGGGACCGAACGCACCGGCGAGGGCAAAAGCAGCGAATAGGGAGCTATACACCTTACCGAAGTCGCGCAGCCCAAAGTATCGGCCGGCGAGATAGGGAATCAGATCGACTTCTGCGCCCAAGCCGAGACCAACAAGGAATGCGCCAGCGAATGCGGCACCGCGACTACCCAGCAAGAGCAGCGCGATTCCCAGGCCGGAAACAGCAAATAGAATTGAGGCGAGCCGAGCAGCAAAAGTACGGTCAAGCAAATATCCCGTTCCCAGGCGACCGATCATTACCGCTGCACCAATTAGCGAACTGCCTAGAGCCGCCGCCCGCGTGCCCAGGTTGCGATCATTCAGCATGGGCGCCAGGTGGACTACACATGCTTGCACACTTGCGCTAACCAAAGTGAACGCACATGCCATGAGCCAAAAATCCCGGTAGTGGGCTACTTTAGGAGCCCACTACCGAAAAGTCCACCGAGATTGATCCAAACTACGCTCCCGCCTGGGCCTACTTAGGAGCTTCGTACACTTCAGATGCGGCATTCGAGTTTGGCGCGCGCGATCAATACCGCCGCGCCCAAGGTAGCTCGCCACCGGTGCGTCAAGGTTAAGCTTTCCCTGCTCAACCAGCTGCATGATGCCGATATCGGTGAAGAGCTTTGAGACCGAACCCACGCGATAGACGGTTCCGGCGCTGGCGGGTGCCTTGCGGCCGGGATCTGACCATCCGAAGCCTTCCGCCCACACGATGCGCTGATCGTCCACAAGGGCCACCGCGATCGACGGAAGGCGTTTGTCCTCGAGTTCGTGCTCGATGAGAGGCTTGAGGGATTGTACGACCTCGGCGAAGCCAGGCTGCGGCCCAACCTGCGGGGCAGCGAAAGATAAAACAGAAAGTGGAGGATAGAAACCGAAAGAGACACAAACCACAAACCAGAAACCAGAAATCAGAACGAGACCCCGGGCGCCGATCTTGTCTTCCAACCTCTGCCTTCTGGCTTCTGGGTTCTTGTCGCTGGCTGGCATAGAACGATTATTCTGCCTTCACCGGTAGCTCGACGTAGGACGCATACTGCTTTGAGTGATAGACGCGCTCAGTGGCACTCTGATAGTCCGAACTCTTCGCCTTGTAGATGTTGGGGACAAACTTCTGCGGATTGCGATCTATCACCGGGAACCAGGTGCTCTGAACCTGCACCATGATCTGGTGGCCCTTCAGGAAAGTGTGATCGGTGGTATGCAGGTCGACGGTGTATGCCGTCACTTGGCCCGGCGTCACAGGCTGAGGATGCTCAAAGCTATTGCGGAAGCGCGCGCGGAAGACCTCGTCAGCCACCATCAACTGGTATCCACCCATTGGCGGGTCCTTCTCGTTCTCCTGCGGGTAGACGTCGATCAGTTTCACAATCCAGTCCGCGTCCGAGCCGGTGGTGGACGCAAAAAGGTGCGCCGCAACATCGCCGGTCACTGTCACGTCCCGATCGAGCACGGGCGTTTGCCAGGCGGCCACATCGGCGCGCAGGTAGACAAAGCGCTGATCCTCCACCAGCCAGTCAAACCAGCCCGAGGCCGGCCCATAGGTGCGGCTAATGGGCCGGTGACGGTAGGGCACCGGGTGCGCCGGATCGGAAATGTAGCTGTCGAATTCGGCAGAAGCAGTCTCGGCGGGCGGGTCGAAAGAAAGCTCGCCGCCGCTGTGAAGATATAGTTTCCTGTCGGACATGCCCTGGCGGGGCGGCCACTCGTCGTATTGAATCCAGCGGTTCGATCCGGTCTCGAAGGTGACGGCTTCCTTCACGGGAAGATTGCCCTTGCCCTTAAGCCAGTAGGTGAACCAAGGCAATTGGATCTCCTGGCGGAAGTACTTGCTGGTGTCGCTTCCGAATTGAATCGCACCCAGGTGATCTCCGGCACCGTGCGCCCAGCCGCCGTGGTTCCAAGGTCCGGCCGCCAGGTAATTCATCTGGTTGCCGTCATTCTTTTCGAGGAGCTCGTAAATCTTGTTGGGCCCGTAAAAGTCCTCCTGGTCCCACCATCCCGTGACATTGAGATTCGGAACCGCGAGCTTCAGCGATTTTAAGTACGGGGCGTAAGCCTGCTTTTGCCAGAACTCGTCGTAGTTGGGATGATCGGTGAAATCGTTCCAGGTGGGGACCTGCCCATGCAGGTACTTGGTGTTGCCCGTGCTGATGGGTCCCAGCATGTTCAGGTACCAGTCATAGGTGTCAAAGCGGTCGAACTGAAATGTGTAGTTTTCTTTGCCAGTCTCCATCTCGGTGGCGTATTCGAATCCGTAGCTCAGCCGGAAAGCGCCGTTATGATGAAAATCGTCGCCCAGGAACTGGTCGGCCGGCGACGCCTGCTCGGAGGCGGCTTTGAGCGCCGGATGCGGATCGAGCAGAGCCATGGTGGTGAGCCAGCCGCCATAAGAGATGCCCAGAATTCCGACCTTGCCGTTGTTGTTGGGAACGTTTTTAAGCAGCCAATCGATGCTGTCGTAGGTGTCAGTGCTCTCGTCGATGGCGCGCGGATCGCTCTTGTCACGCGGATCGCGAAACATCACAAACTTGCCTTCGGAGCCGTAACGTCCGCGAATGTCCTGAAAGACAAAAATAAATCCTTCAGCAATCATCTCCTGGTAGATGCCGAACTTGGTGGTGAATCCCTTCTCGTCATCGTGTAATCCGTACGGAGTCCGCTCGAAGATGAACGGCAGGGATTCAGCCGCCTGCTTCGGAGTATAGATCTCGGTGTGAAGCTTCACGCCGTCACGCATCGGGATCATGACGTCCTGCTTGGTGAAGACCTGCGTGTAATCAGGCTCGGCCGGGGTGGTCTGTCCGACGCCGGCACTGACGTGAAGAGCTACGAGCGAGACGGCGCAGAGTAACACAGCGCATAGCGATAGAACTGCCACGGTATGCCGAGTTTTCATGCGAATCGCATCTCCTTGAGCGTTTCCGAATTCCCCGGGGAGCGCGGGCGTCTCGCCCACGCTTGTGGTGCTGGCTCCCGAAGGCATCGGGATCATGGAGCGAGCGGGCGAGACGACCGCGCTCCCAGCAACAAAGAAAAGTCCCTTAGAACGCAAACTTCAGGCTGAACTCCATCGCTCGCGGATCCGTCTGGATATTTGTAATTTTGCCGAACGAGCAGCCGGCCTGATGCACAGCATCGGTTGCACCGCCCGGGCCGGGCGCCAGACAGAAATTCGTATTAGGAAGGCCGAGGTTCTGGTGGTTGAGGGTGTTATAGACTTCCCACCGGAATTGAACGTAACGGCCCTCTCCAAAGCGGAACTGCTTGGATAGTGACGTATCGACGTTCCAGAAACCGGGTCCCCTCAAACCCGGCAAGTAGAGTCCTGCCGTACCAAACTGCCAGTAGCGCGGATCGGTGGCCGTGGGATTCTGCCAGAAAGTCTGATCGGCGCCGTAAGGAGGGAGAAACGCGTTCGGATTGATCCAGTCGTTGATCAAATCCGCTTTGGGACGGCTGTGGCTGAGCGAGGGATCCCCGACGAGGTCCGGGCGGCAGGTGATGGCGTCACAGGGACCGCTCACTTCGAGCGGCGTGCCGCTCTCGGCATTGAAATTTCCCGTCAAGATCCAGCCGCCCAGCAAGGCGCCTGCGAGCCCGCCGTGGTTCAGGAAGTGGCGGCCGGAACCCACCGGCAGTTCGTAGGTGCCGGCAAAGTTGAAATCCTGCGGAATATCAGCGATGGAGATGGTTCGGTCGGCCGCACGGTTGTCCTCATTCTGACATCCGGTGCCAAACACCCCCGAAGCTCCGGAGGCGAATCCTCCGCCCTGGGCGCCGATTCGTCCCCCGATATTTCCCGCGTAGCCCGAGTGGATGGGATCAAACAACTGCGACGCCAGTTGAGCTTCGGTGCAGCTATCAATCTCCTTTGAGATCGTGTAGATGCTGATAAAGTTGAGTCCGTGTGAAAAGCGCTTCTGCACTTTGAAGTGGACCGCATTGTAAGACGAGGTCGCATCCAGCACGGTCTGCGAAAAAATGGAACTGAACAGCGGGTACGGAACCAGCATGCTGGAAAGCGGCAGCTTCGTGCCCCCCCAGGTTTGCTCCATCAGGGCGAGCGTATTTCCGGAGAAATAATTGCTGATCGGGACCTCGCTGTTGAGCTGGCTCTGATACTTGAGCTTGTCGGCCGTGGGAACGTAGTTGTAGTTGCGAAACGTGTCGCCGGCCAAATGGGTGCCGTGGCTGCCGACGTAACCGATTTCAACCATCATGTCGCCGGGAAGCTCGCGCTGGACGTCCACATTCCACATCTGCACCATCGGATCAACGGCCGGCGGAGGCGCGTAGAACTGTAGCGCGTAGCCGTATCCCGGCACTTTTTCCTGGGCGGGTGAGAGTCCATTGGCGGGAATGGGAGGTTGAGTGAGTTGTCCCGTCGGAACAGTAGGGCTACCCAGCTCCCAAGGCAGACACTCGCCCAGGAAGGGCGCGCACGTCGATGGATTGGCACTGCCCTCCCAGTAGGAGAAGGTTTGCCACAAGGGTCCCGGCGCAACTCCCTGGCCGTCGTTGTTCAGAGCATTGGTGGCGTTGGTGTAGAACATGTCGTAGCCGGCCCGGATCACGGTCTTGTTATTCCCGCGCGGGCTCCAGGAAAAATTAAAACGCGGAGCAAAGTCCTTCTTGTTGGCCGGGAAGATGTTGGCTCCAGCGGGGAGTTGGGGCGAACCCGAGTAAATCATCTCGCCCTGCATTCCGGTAGCGGAATCGGTACAATTGAGGCAGAAGTTCGACATCGGTTGCTGTCTTGTTCTCCAGTATCCCGGAATATCCCATCGCAGGCCCACGTTCAGCGTAAAATTCGGTTTGACACGGAAATCATCCTGGCCGAAAAACCCCCAATAGTGGTCCACCTGGTAAGGTTGCCCGGTGAGACCCGTCTGGGTCTTGCCAAGGCCTCCGACGCTCGGACTGGGCGCGCCCAGTATGAACTGCTCGAGCCCAAATCCCCCGAGACCTGTGATCGGATCCTGAACCAGCGTGCCGTCGAAATTAACCTGAGTGGGATCGTAAATGAGGCGGCCATCGTGTTCGTCGCGGTACAGAAAACCCGTCATCAGGGTATGGCGGCCCAGAGTCTTGGTGACGTTATCCAGGATCGTGTAAGCCTCGCCGGCCCGCATCATGTTCAAGAAACCTGGATTGCCGAAGGTGGAACTTCTCCCTTCCACCATGTTGAGTTCCCACTCAGGATCGGGCACGCCGGGCCCGAGGAAGATCTGGGAAGACGCAAGCTCCTGCTGCACGGCGGAAAGGTCGGTGACGCTTTCGGGAAAGGTGCCCGTTGAGGGATGGCTGTTCATGTACTGGCGGCTGAAACTGGCGCGAAATTCATTGACCAGGGTCGGGCTGAAGACATAGGTGTGTCCGACCGTTGCCACCTGGTTTGCAAAGTCAACCGGAAAAGAAGCGCCGAATCCCACCGAAGGGAACGTGGGTCCGGTCCAGGGCGTCCTGAAGATATTGTAGCTACCCGGATTAAATAGCCATTCCACAAGAAACTTGCTCTTGTCGCTATAACTGTGGTCAACCTTGATCGACATGTTGAGCGGATCCTGGCTGTTCCCAATCATTGCCAGATAGTTGTCGCAGATTTTGTAGCCGCTCTTTCCCATCGGGCAGTTGCTGTTCGGATCGTTGAAATTGGGGAGCGGGTAGGAATTGACGAAGAACTGGGCCACAGGATTCAGCATGCTCGACGGGATCTGGGTGCTGAAATTGCACGTACGCACGCCATTCTTGGCTCCCGCCTCCACCACCGTGTTCAAGCAGCCATTGGAATATCCGGCCGCCGGGGCGCCAAAGGCCGTGCGCTGAAATTGTCCACTCGAGTCAGGACCGGTGGTGCTCAAGGGATTCCAGATGCCGAAGGACGACGCATTGGGATCCTCGCTGAAATCACCGCTACGCATGAGTGGGGTGGGCACCGTGAAGGGCGCTGCCGTGCCGGTGAGATGCAGAATTGTCTTGTCGAGGGAGAAGAAAAAGAACGTCTTGTCGCGCCCGTTATAGATGTGCGGCAGGATCACCGGACCGCCAATCGTGCCTCCAGCGTCGGTGAATTGAAGGCGCCGGCTGGGAATCAGGTTCCCGTTGGCATCGACGGACGTAAAGGGGTTCCGGGCATCGAGCGCGCTGTTGCGGATGTAATCATATAGGCTGCCGTGCAGTTTGTTGGTTCCCGATTTCAACACCACGTTGAATACGCCGCCGCCGGTACGGCCGTACTCGGCAGCCAGGTTGCTGGTAATCGCCTGGAACTCCGAAACGGCATCGGGCGAGGGATTGACGTTGATGTTCTCGGAGAGCGTGGAGACGTTCAGGCTGCCGTCGAGGTACCACGCATTCGCGCCTCCCTGACCGCCGTTCACAGACACATCAGACCCCTGAACGTAGGTAGGGTCCGGGAAGATTCCGAACTGGCTGTTGAAGCCGAAATTGCTGCCTGGAGGACCGGCATCGTTCTGCACGCCTGGCAGCAGAAAGATCAATTGCTGGAGGTCGCGGCCTTGCAGCGGCATGTCCTGGATGATCTGCGAGTCGACGGCGCTTGAGGTGTTGGAGGGCGCCGTCTCAACCAAAGAGGCTGCGGCGGTTACTTCCACCAACTGACGGGTGCTACCCACTTTCAACTGCCCGTCCTCCTTCACCGTCTGTCCAGCCGGAACCTCGATACCGACCAGATCCACAGGGGAGAAACCGGACGCTTCGATGTGCACGCGATAGCGCCCGGGAACGAGGTCAACGGCGCGATAGTAGCCTGTGCTATTGGTTCGTGTCGGGTTCGCGACGCCGGTATCGAGCGAGGTCACGGTAACCTCGGCGTTGGCGACGGCCGCCCCTGCCGGGTCCGTCACGAAACCCTCGACGATTCCTGTGTTGAGTTGCGCGCGCAGCATCCTGGCAGCGCCAAGTGACACCATGATACCCAGGCCGGTCGCCAAATAGCGGCACGGTCCAGCCTTACCTCTGCCTTTCATAAGAACCTCCCAGGCATCCAACGATCCCTTTGAAATTCCACTGCCGAAGCGATCAAGAGCAAGAAGCAATGCCACTGACGCGAACCCAAGGGTTCCCGAGAGAACACGCGGTGATCGTTGACAGACAAATCGCCGCGTTCCGCTTAAGCTAGTCACGCGGCGAACGAATGTCAAGACCGTTCTTTGGTATGCGGATGATAAGAATCTTTTAGAGTGCGTGCCTTTACCGGGGCGTCCACTGGGGATGGCCTGTGAACAGGCCGCTGACGAAGCCGGTTTGGTAGGCGATGAAGAGGCCGAAGCCCACGCTAAGCAAGCCCGAGGCTGCGGCGAGGCCGCCGTTGAGCCGAGTGAATCGGCTTCCCGCATAGACGTAAGGGACAGCGATGGCTGTCGTGATCAGCATCATTCCGGCGATGGTTCCCACTCCGAATACCAACAGATAGGACACGGCCAAAGTGGAATTGTGGATCGTAGCCAGCACCAGGAGAGCCACGGCGGCCGATCCGGCCAGTCCGTGAACAACACCCACGATCAAGGGACGCAGGATCTGATAGAGACCGAATCGACCGTTGGCGCGGCCGAAGCGGCTGTCGAGACGGCCGAGCGGCGTTGCCGCCTCCCGGTGTCCGTGGCGGTCAGGCTCATGACCGTGCACGTGATTATGAATGTAATCGCCGTGAGGGTGGGGATGCGAGTGCCCGTCCGCCAACGCAGGAGTGAAGCGGGCGGTGAGCCGCTTGATGACCCCCGTGACGTTCAATGCGCCCAGCAGCACCAGCATGATTCCAACCGCCAGCTCCATGGCCAAGCCCAGCCGCGGTGGAATAACGAGGTTGAAGACGATGATCGCTGCGCCCACGGCCACAATGGTGAAAGTGTGGCCAACTCCCCAAAACGCGCCGATCAAGGCCGCGCTGCCCACGGATCGCTGCCGGCTCACAATCGTGCTCACCGCAATGACGTGATCGGCATCGGTAGCGTGGCGCATGCCAAGCAGAAACCCGAGCAAAGTGATTGCGACCAAACTACTCATGCATCCTCCGCTGGTACTGCCTACAATCGGAAGTGAACCACTCCCATCGATAGCAGTCCTTGAAATACGAGAGCGAGTCCCAGGCACGTGATGACGGCCGCCGATGCCATCGGAAGCCATCGATTGATCACCGGTCCCTCGGTGGGAACGCGGGCCAATAGGCGCCGCGCGTATACGGTCGCGAGCCCGATAGAAATCAGCACGGCCGCCAGGCCCAGGCTGAACGCCAGAATCAGGTAGAGTCCGAAGGCCAGACGGTGCAGCGAGACCGCGCTCAACAGAACCACGAGAGCCGCAGGGCACGGCACAATCCCGCCCGTTACGCCGAGGGCAATCAGTTGCCGGTATGAGAAAGGCTTCGCCGGCCGGTGCACGTGATGATGCTCGTCGTGCTCGTGCCGCTGGTGATCGTGATGAGCGTGATCGTGATCATGATGCGAGTGGGCGTGGGCGTGGTCCGCGTGGTCGTGCTGCACATCTTCGCCCGTGTGGCTGTGGCTCAACCAACCGTGATGATCATGATGGCCGCCGTGGCTATGACTGTGTCCGTGCGCGTGACCGGCGTAACGCCGCCTGAGCATGTAGAGGCCGAGTGCGGCAATGGTAAGGCCGGAAAATACGCCGAGCCAGGGGTATAGATGGTCGGGCACGATGTACTTGGAGGCGTATAGCGTGATCAGACCGAGCGCGTAAACCCCGGCGGTGTGTGTGACGGTTACAATCAAGCCGAGCCATAAAGCGTGGGCGGCCGTTCCCTGCGAGCCCACCAGATAGGCCGCAACGATGGTCTTGCCGTGACCGGGCTCAAGCGCGTGCAACCCGCCCAGGGCCGCGGCGATCAGAGCTGCGGTGAGCAGAAACCAGAGTCCCCATTGGTTCGAGGCGATGAGTTCCGTAAACCGGTTGCGGGGGGTTCCTTGCGCATTGCCTTTGAGGGCGAGCCCTGCCACTGCGCCGCTTGCAGTATCGGTGGACATCGATTCAGACGCGGCCGACGGGGCGGGAACAGCCGGTCCCGCCAGGGGCGGCGGCGCGGCGTGAGTGGAGGCGCCGCTCGACCCCAGGATGCCGGGAGTCGCGGGTTTGGACGTCGCTCGCAGCATCGCGATCGCTTTGCCGGAAGCAGCGCGCGCGCCTGACGGCTTCGGAGCTACACCACCGGCAGAGCCATCGGCGGCGGTTTCCAGGCGCGCGCTAACTGGCAGCCCCGCCGCCGTAGCGAATGTCAAACGCGCCGACAAATCCTGCGGCGGGCTGTTGATCAAGTCGGCGGGATAGTTGGCGAGCTCCCGGCTGCGCGACCTGGCCGGCGCGGTGCTGGATTGCATCGTCACCCCTGGATCGGCCGCAACTACGATCTCCTTCCAACCCGCGCGATCCGGCAAGTTACGGTCGCCATAATCAAGCGTGCAGAACCCGGCCGCGCACAGGTCACCCGAGAAGCGTGCGCGATAAACCACACCGATCTTCATGGTGGGAAGTCCGCCGGCTCCGGGAGGGAAGATGACGTCCTCCGATATCGTCTCGAGCGCCAGGGAATGACCATCAAGTGTGACGGTCAGCCCGGTCTTCAAAGTATCGGCCTTCTGTGCGAGGTAGGCGGTCACGCGCGGATCACGAGCATCGGTCACGATTCCGGTCGCCTGTTGTTCCTGAAACGTAGGAATCTCCGCCATATCCAGGATGTAGCGAATCTCCACCGCTCCGGGCGCAACATGAATCCCGCTGAAGTGGCTGATGCTGAAATTGCCCATGGGATGGGCCCAGGCAAAGTGCGGAATAAAGTAGACGACGGCCAGGCCGATGGCAGGGAGACTGAGCCACACAGCGCGGACCAGTCGAAATCCAAGTTTAGCTCGCCTCACGGAAGTCTTAGCTCCTGCCTTTCAATGTGCCGGAGGCCAACGTGCTCGTTGGAACGGAGGTGAGCGCCGCTCCGGTTTGACGATGAGCCGCGCCCGCCGGAACCGCCAGCAGGGCCAACGTTCGCCGGGCCTCGTCGCCGTAAAACGGATGGAAGTGCGGGTTCAGCCTCAGAGCGCGTTCCAGCAGAGTCCGCGCAAGTTCCGGATGGCCGCAGCGCGCCTCGATCATGCCCGCGTGGAAATACAGCAACGCGTCCTCGGTTCCAGGCGCAAGCGCTTTCTGCATGGCCTGGGCGGCCTCTTCGGCTCGATTGTTCTTGTAGAGCGTCCAGGCAAGAATGTCCCAGGTGTAGATGTCCTGCCGAACCTCGATCTCCTTGCGCGCGAGAGCAACGGATTCATCAAGCTTCAGGCCATGGTCCGCGTAGAAGAGCGCCAGCTCCCGGTAGAACAAGCGCTCATTGATCGGGTTTAGCCTGCTGATGAACTGGATGAGGTCGTACTGCTTCTTTGCCTCCGCCGGATGGTCGGCCTTGATCTCGAGATCGTAGAGCGCGGCGGCGTACATCGGGAAGGGCACGATGGCGAGCGCGCGCTCCAGTAGGGCGATCGCCTCGGCGTTCCGCCTTTGGGCCGCCCGGAGCTCGCCCAGTCCGGCGAGATTGCGATAGGAATCAGGCTGGACTTCAAGACCCGCCTGATAAGCCCGTTCGGCGCATTCCAGGTCTCCGCTGCGGAAGCAAATTTCGCCGAGCTGATACTGGCTCCAGGCCACGTTCTCTCGCGGCAAGTGCAGCGCCAAGGCGCTCGAAATGGCGGCTTGCATCAGCCTTTTTGCGCCTTGCGAGTCGCCCTTGAGGAACTCGAGATACGCCACTCGGCTGTCATGTTCATAGGCAACGCCTGGTGACGCTCCTTCTGCATCCGCAGGATCCCGCAGGTGGGCGTAGGCGGCGGTGGCCTGATCATATCGGCCGAGGTCGGTGAGTGCATCGCCCAGGATCGCCCACGGAGCAGGGTCGCCGGAGCCCAAAGCCAGCGCCTCCTGGGCCCACCGGATCGCGTCCTCGAATTGATGCTCGGCCATGGAGACTACGGCCATGTGAGTCTTGGCCGAGGCGGCGCCGGGGTCATTCGAGAGCAGGTCCAGCGACTTATTCAACGCCTGCCGGGCGAGTTCGTAGTAGCTGGAGTCTGCCGTTTCACGTCCCTTCTGGATATATGCCGCGCCGAGCCCGTCATAGATACGGTAGTCCTGGGGGTAGATTTTGGCGCGCACCTGCAAGCCTTGAATGTTACGGTCGGTGGCGGACTGGCCGGCGCAGAGGGCTGCGCCCGCGATGAGCGACAGCGCCACAGTGAGGGCGAGAGTTGAGCTGCGGACGGACAGCATACTGTTCACCCAGTGGGAGGCAAGGCGCAGATTCGGAAGGGTCGTTTTCAATGTGCCCTCTGGTCCCGTGCTGACGTGAAAAGCAGGGCAAGCGCCTGTTGGTCGCGGTCCATGATCTCTGGCGCCGGATCGAGATCGAGCGACTGCTTCAAGTAGCGGCTGGCCGCGCCCTTGTCTCCCCGGGCCGCGGCAATCGCTCCGGCGTGATAGAAGAGAGCGGCTTCACGCGTCCCCACGGCCAGAGCCTTCTCGATCTGGCCGCGGGCATCGGCGTCCTGGCCGTTCGCATGGAGAGCCCAGGCGTAGGCATCCAGAGTCCAGACGTCGTGACGGCGGCCCATCTCCAGTCGCGCAATGCGGAGGGCTTCTGCCGGCTCGCGCGCGCGATCTGCGTCGTAGAGAACCAGTTCCCGATTTGCGTTATCGGGCTGATCGATGCGGCTCCGCGCTTCTTGCTCAAACTGCGCGAAGGCTGTACGGGCTCTCACCTCCTGACCAGCGCGCCCTAAGGCTTCGGCCAGGAGGTAGCGGCTTTGCGGACTCGGAAAGGTGTGATTGCGCCGTTCCATCAACTCCACAGCCTCGGTGTAACGCTGCTCGGCCATGCGCACCCGGGCCAATTCCTCCAGCGACAGGTGGTAATCGGGAAAGACCTTCAAGGCCTGCTGAAGCAGGGAATCGGCGGATTCGGATTTTCCGATCGCCCGGTTAAGCCCGGCCATGCGGGTGAGGATCCAGGCCTCTTCTTCGGTCTCGAGAGGAGGGGTTTCCTGCAGGGCCTTACTCAGCCAGTCGAGGGAGCCGTCGATGTCACCCCAATCTTCCCGAAGAGCGGCGCCACACAAGTAGGCCGGCGTGTTTCCAGGCCGCAGGTCCATCATCCATTGCGCCGCCTTTTCAGCAGCATCGTAGTCCCCGAGGGCCGCGTCGGCTTCAGCCATGTAGCCCCACACGAGAACGTCATCCGGCGTGCCATGGTTGATCGCCGTCGCCTCTTCGAGCGCCTCGCGATATTTGCGTTCGTCGAGAAGCAGGGCGACGTGCGCTTTCTTGCCTTCAAAGTTGCCAGGCTCGATGCGCAGGGAGTTCCGGATTGCCTGCTCGGCTTGCTGGTAATAAGCGGCATCTCCGATCTCCCGCGCGCGGGCCATCAGGGCCAGGGCCAGATCGTTGAAGGCCTGGTACCGGTTGGGCTGCTGCTGCACGAAGGCTTGCGCTCTTTCGATCCTGCGCTGGGCGGGCGATGACGGCAGCATGGTCTCCGGAGAAGCCCCGAATGCGGGAACCGTCAGGAGAAGTGTAAGAAATAGGATTTTCATTCTAGCCTCAAGCCACTCTAAGAATAGGTTCTGGAAAACCACTTGCCGAGGTTAGGCCCACGGCCCTGTGGAAAGCAGTGGCCGTGGGCGTGGTGAGAGCGAGCTTGACCGTCTCGATCAGTCGGAGGGTCCAGCGCAGTTTACCGGAGCCCCGTTCAGGAAACAGCCCGGCCCTCCCGGATCGATGTGCGTCCGGTCGCGGCCGTTCTGAGCGTAGTCCACGTAGGGGAACATTGTGTGAAAGTGCGTGTTCGGCTCCACCAGATTGGTGACCCCATCCGGCGCCAGGTCAACGTTGACGTCATTGACGTTCACGCCGTCGCCGAGCACGAAGTTGGGGTAAACGTCGCAGTTGCTGTTGTGGTTAGGACCGCAGAGGTTGCCGGCCAACACGCCGCCCACTGCCACGCGCAGGGTGATGTCCACCACATCGTCAGCGAGCCGCCGGCCGTTCGGGAAGCCGGCGCCGTCGCTCGCCAGCAAGCCCAGGCGGCTGGCTTTACCGGGAACCGTTGGCGTGACGCCGGTATTCAAGCGCAGCAGGTCGGCAATCGGACCGGGGGCCGTGCCTGTGGCGGCGATCGGCGGTAGATACTCCACCAGCGGGAGCAGATCATCGCGCGGCGCAGGCGGGGAATAGAGCGCGCCCGGCACCAGGACCGAGTAAAGCGAGTCCACGATGGAGACGAAGGGAGGATTCAGATCAAAGGAGGCGAACTGAGAATCATTCACCGGTTTGGACATGCTCCAGTAGTCTTTGTTCCCGATACCGATGATCAGCTCGTTGATGAGAGGATTTCCCAGCCGCTGCACCTGCGAGTAGGCCAGCGCGTTCGACTCTGGCAACTCTGGCTCAGGAGACCGGCGCAAGGAGATCCTGCTGCGCGAGGTTGTGCCCCAGACACCGATGGTTGCGTGCGGGGAGGTCGGAGGCTCGATCTTGCCGGTACTGGTCAGCATGGTGATGGGGACCTGGAGGGCCAGCACGTTGACGTCATAGCCTGAGACGGTGTCGGCTGCGAAGTTACCGTTGGCGCCGTCGTTCGAAGTTCCCGGAGGAGCGCCGGCCGCGTTCATCACGCCGGCAATACCGCCAGGATAGGTATGGAAATTACCCGTGTCAAAGGCAGCGCCGAGGTCGATAAAGAACGGGTCGTCCACCGTGCCTGAGAACACGGAGATGCCCTGGTTCGTACTGGTGTACGTCCCGGCCGCGTAAACATCTGCGTAGTTGACGGTGCGCGGACCTGCATTGGCCGGGACCACGTAGAACGGGGAGCCGTCCTTGTTTACAATCTGGGTTGCGACCCCGTTTCTAACCATGGTGACGGTGTAGGCCTGGCGGTAGTTCAGACCCGAGCTGCTGAAGCTCGTGATCTGAGGCGGAACGCCGGGAGCGTTGCCGTTGAATCCGGCCAGGCCGGTGTAGACGTCAGGCAATTGGAATTGGCTTGAGAAACGGAACTGAAACGCGATCTCACCCAGGCCGCTGTTGTTGTTATCAACGTTGACCTCGTAAAGAATCTTGGGGTCAAAGGGAAACCAGTTGGGACCGTTCGACGGTTCGGCGAGCGGGTTAACCCCCATGATAATCGTGATGCTAGCGGGGTTGGTGTCATTACCGTTGATGTCGTAACTGCGAAAGGCCCAAAGGTCAGTGATGTCTGCGTTCGGATCCAGAGCGGTAATGGGCGCTTCACGATGGCTGGAGGCTCGCATTCCGGCCGGGGCCACCAGAAGAGCAGGTATGGTGGCGATGGCCAGCAAAACTAGAGCTAGGGCGGCAAAGGGTCGCCTTTTCTTCATTCAGGCACCTCGTCTCGATGGATTTGAGTGGCAACGAATCGATCAATCTTCCAAAACGCCTTCCCCGGGAGTTGCGGAAAAGGCATTCTGTTGACCTACTGGCTGTCTTTTTTGGCAGCGGCAATGCTGTCGACGTGGATCGACTTGTCGTCCATGACGCTGCCGTTGACCGTGACTTCGATGCCCAGGTTCGCTTCGCTGACGGCGTCCTGGTTGTGGATTGGAAGCACGTCCTTGGTTGCGCTGTTGACGAAAACGTATTGAGCGCCTTTGTCTTTCACGCACTTCAGCGCGCAACCCTTGTGACTGGCGCTGGCTCCCTTGGCGCCACACCCGCTATCGCTGATCCAGCCCGTCCAGGAGTCGGCGCGGGCCTGAGGAATCCCGAGAAAGCCCAGAGCGACGAGGGTGGCGGCCGCAAGGGCCAGAGTCGAATAGATATGCTTCACGATGTTTCTCCTTTTAACTGCCCGCGGCTCGGCTAACCTCCCTGACCGGCACAGACCAGGTCGAGGAGTTGCTTTGCCGCTTGAACACGTTCGTTGGATATACGCGCTAAGGGAGACGCTTGGATTGGATCGTTCTTAGGAAACTGGGCCGATGAGGACTTTGGGGCCGGTTGGGGCGGGGACTCCGCCTGCCCGTTCGACGGTTACGGCGAAGGCTTTGGCGATGAGACCGGGCGGCAGTGCCGGCAGGATCACCTCGCCGTTGCCGCGAACATCGGAATTGAAGATTCCGGCGTCGATGGGGGCGCCCTCGGATGGAATCAACCAAAGCTCGTAAATCCGGTCGTCGGGCAGCGCCCGAAGGTTGGCGGCGTAAAAGAGCAGTCCGCGCGAGGGATTATAAAATGCCTTGCCGTGCGGAACCGGGCGCGCGGCCACCGGAGTGAGCTCCACTTTCACGGTCTCGGGAGCGGTCAGGATGTCGAGGGCGGCCGCGGCCCGGGCGGTTTGAGCCTGGAGCCGCTGCTCTGATTCCTCGAGCTGCTGATGGGTGGTTTCGAGCTGCGCCAACTCAGCGCCGAGCCTGCGATTCTCCACCGCGAACCAGGCGGCTGCTGCCAAAAGAAGCACTGCCGCCGCTGCCCAAAGCGGCGCCCATAGGCTGCGGCGGAACTGCATCACCTTGCTGCGGACCAGAGGCTCATCCGAGGACTCACGCGGGCCCTCAGCCCGGAATTGCTCGATCAGCCGCTCGCGAACTCCGTCGGGCGGCGCGACCGATGGCGCAGATAGCGCCAGCATCGACATCCGTCCGCGGGCACCCTCCATCCTGGCACGGCATTCGGCGCAGGCGAAAAGATGCCTGTCCAGAGCGGACTTCTCGTCCCCGTCAAGCGCGCCCAGGGCGTAGAGCTCAAAATCCTCTTCGAATTGGGGGTGCCCGCTCATGGTCTGTTCAGGTGCCAAAAACCTTCCTCAACGAGGTGAGCGCGGCCCTCAGCCGCGTCTTTACAGTGCCCAAAGGATCGCCTGTCTGTTCTGCGATCTCGCTTTGAGTGAGGCCCTCAAAATAGGCAAGCTCCATGGCCTTGCGCTGAGGCTCAGGCAAGGCGTCAAGAGCGCCACGCACGCGGCCGACCATTTCCTTCCGGGCCAGGTCCGATTCGAGGTCGAATCTCGCGGGAGGCAGAGCCCCCACAGGATTTTCCGCTACCGTGAGCCCACGCCGTCGCAGGCGGTCGATGGAACGGTTGCGAGCCATCACCATCAACCAGCTTGAAAGACTGCCTCGGGCGAAATCGAAACTGCCTGCCACGCGCCAGAGCTGATAAAAGATATCCTGCAGCACCTCTTCCGCGGCCCCGGTATCCCTTAAGATGCGTAGCGACACGGAGTAGACCAGACGTCCGTAGCGATCATAGAGTGCGCCAAGCGCGGTATCGTCGCCGTTCAGGATACGGCGGATGAGGCCGGCGTCGGCGTCCCGGGAGGCATGCTCTTGGCGAGTTATCGGCTCCACCGCTTCTCCTGATATTACGACAACAGAGCTTAAACGGATTTGGGCCGCGAGACAATGACCGCGATCAGAAAATTCGACTGGTCAATCCGATTGCCAGGTCCGATCCTGCCACCTGGAGCACAGAACCAAACTACGTTCCAATCACGAAGTAGCGCGAATCTCATCCCGAAGTTTACGAACAAAGCGCTGACCAATCCGGATAAGGGATACGGGCGTACTTCTATTTGATTCATGATGGACAGCTAGCCAGGCTTTCGCCGTTAGTACCATGATTCAGCCGGAATCTCATGATGGGCGCATCACTCTCCGCATATTGCGGCGGATGCCGCTCACCATTTGCCTCGCGTTCTTTGTGTTCGCCGGCGGCGTAGCGGCGCGTGAAGCGGCACGCATCACGGGCCAAGTCACCGATCCTCACGGTGCCGCCCTACCAGGTGTCCGGGTCATGGCAACCGATGAGAGCGGCCGGAACGCTTGCGACACACAAACGGACGCAGAAGGATTCTTTACTTGTGCGTCAATCAGTGCCGGGCAGTATACCGTCGCTGCCAACGCGGCTCAATTCGTAACCGTGGAGACCGCGATCGTCGTGGTTCCGGGGTCTTCCAGGGAGGTCAATCTCCAGCTCCGTTCACTCGCCTCCCAGCAGCAGGCGATTACTGTGGTGGCCGAGGCGGCTCCGATCTTGACGCCGGATCCGTCCACGCAAGTCGTTGACCACGATGTCGCACTGGATGCCAATCCGGGCCGCCCGGGCGCTCCCATCTCGATCCCTGGCCTCCCCATCGAGACCGCCTCAGGCGGCATCAAGGCGCCGCAATACTTTGCTCCCGGCGTGGCCGGCGACCACGGGGAACCTATCGGCCAGTTCCTGCGGGTAGGAGGCTTCCTTTATCCCAACAATCTGCCCGCCAATGCACACGGCAATGGCTATTCTGACCCCAACATCCTGATCCCGGCCGTGCTGAGCGGCGTTGAGACAGATGCGGGCGCCTTCAACGTCCGCGAAGGAGATCACTCCGTGGATTTGGCGGCCACCTACGACCTGAGGCCGCGCTTCGATCCTTTCGCTCAAATGACTGCGGATGATCGCGATCTGGACGTCGTCGCCGGCTGGGGTCCGCGCAACCCGTCGCTTAATGCGTGGCTCGCGCTTGAAGTCTCCGTGGGCAACGGATTCCTCGAGCGGCTCGAACACCGCCACCAGTACAAATTGAACGGCTCTCGCGAGTTCAAGATCGGACGCCATGATGTTTCGCTGTTCGGCATCGGGTATTACGGATTCTCCCGCGTGCCCGGGTTGATCCCCATCGATGTGCCAGTCCCGGACGACACGATTGACTACCGCCAGCTTGACCGGACGCACACTTTCCTGGCGGTGGCTTCTGATACCTGGCGAACTTCGAGCTCCGGCCAGATTCTTCTTAGTGGTTTCTTCCGCAACTACGACCTGACTCTTCAATCGAACTTTGGCGACGGCCTCATCCAGCAGCGTGAGGCGCGTACCGTCGTAGGCGGCGAGGCAGCTTATGTGACCAGGCTCGGCCACGGCCTCTCTTTGCTCGCCGGGGTCGACCTTCGCCGCGATGCTCCGCGTAATCTCGACCTGAAGCACCTCAATGACGAAGGCCTGTTTCAGCTGGTCACCGCCAACAACTTCACTTTGGACTTTGCCGAGCCCTTCGCATCGCTCGCAGGAAGCTTGAGCCGGCATGTTCGCTTCAATGTGGGAGTGAGGCAGGAGGAAATCGGCATTCAGAATGAGGATATCCTCGCGCCGGCCAATTCCTTCAACAAGCCAGCTTCGTTCACGCTGCCCAAAGCCAGCGTCACGTTTCTTCCACCGGACGGAACACCGCTGCCTTCGCTTTCCCTGAGCGCCGCCGAGGCGTTTCACACCGACGATCCGCGCATAGGCACGGATTCCGGCGTGCCGCGACCGCCCAACCTGATTACTACTTCTAGAGCTTATGAAGCCGTGCTGAAAAAAGCGGTGGGAAGCACCCTGTTGCGCCTGGCCCTCGTCCGAGTCGCCAATTCCGAAGAAACGGCCAACATTGATCCCGACACCGGCCTGCAGATGTACGTGGGACCGTCGCTGAATCACGTCTTGACAGCTTCTATGGAGCGCGCCTTTCGCTCGGGATCGATTCAAGCTTCGTTCTCGCGAGCCGATGCGCGCGACCGGATTACCGGGCAACCCGTCCCGGAGGCTCCACGCCTGATCTGGGACGCGGCGGGACATTGGGATCGCTTGCCGCTCGGATTGCGCGCCCGCGGCGAGTTCGAGTACGTCGGGGGAAAACCCCTGGGTGACCGCTTCATCGGCGTGCCGGTTCGTGAAGTACGCGGGGCCATCCTGCGGTCATTCGGCGAAGGGAGCAACAGTCTGGGCGTGAACTTCCTCGCCGGCAGGGGCTACACCGGGCAGACTCTGGAGACACTGGCGTTACCCGCCGAAACCTTTCCATTCGAGCGCATCGTGGGCGTGCCGCTGAAGTCCTGCGTCAGTCTCACCTTTACGCACCGCTTTGGCCGCTGAGTCGCGAGCGCAGTTTCCCCGCTGACGCTCATCATCTTGCTGAATTCTTGCTGAGCCGTCCCTTGAAGGTTAGTGGTGTGCTGCGACATTGATGAAGATTTCGCTGCAAGGCCATCGCGGTCCGCACCGGCTGGCCACTTAAGGCATCTAACGTCGAATCGGGGAATTTGGAAGAGGACTGGGTCAGCGCATGGCAAGTGCAGTCGAAGCACCGGACGCTCGTATCTCCAACAGGCACAGAGCGCTTTTTCGGGTGTCGGAGACGCTTATCTCCAGTCGCGATCCGAAGGAACTGCTCGCAGTCCTGGCGCGCGAATTGCGCGAGGTGGTGGAGTTCGACTACCTCAGTCTCAGCGTCTACGACGAGAACAGGCACCAATTCAGTCTGCGGATGTTCGACGAGCACGGCACGCCGATACTGCCGCCCAAACTCGCGCTGGAAGACACCGTGACCTGGTGGGTTTATCAACAACAGCATCCGCTGGTGATTCCTTTTGTGGATCGCGAGACTCGGTTCCCCGTGGCCTCGCAGCTCCTCGGCAAACTCGGCATTCGTTCCCTGTGCGTACTTCCTTTGACAACGGTCCACCGGCGGTTGGGCGGCCTTGCCATCGGCAGCCGCGACGCCGATGCCTACAGCGAAGATGAGCTGGGCTTTTTGAAGCTGGTAGCCAACCAGGTGGCGCTGGCGCTCGAGGCCGCGTTTAGTCACGAGGAACTCCAGCGCAGCGAGGCCTACCTGGCGGAAGGCCAGCGGCTGAGCCATGTGGGCAATTGGGCCTGGGATCTGACCTCCGGCGAGATTTTTGGATCGAAGGAGTTCTACCGCATCATCGACTTCGATCCCGGCCGGGACAAGCCGACCGAGGACATCTTCCTGCCGCTCGTTCACCCTGAGGATCGGCCGCGGGTGGAGCAACAGGTGAAGGAGATGGTGGCTACAAAAGCGGACCGGGAGCTGGATTTTCGCATCGTTCTGCCCGGCGGCGCGGTGAAGCATATCCACGAGGTCTGTCACGCGGTCCTCAACCCGGCCGGCGACCTGGTGGAGTTTATCGGTTCCTTCATGGACGTCACCAAGCGCAAGCAGGACGAGGAAGCGTTGCTGCAGGCTCAGGCCGAGCTGGAGACCAAGAATCAGCGTTTGAAGCTGCTGTTGGATGTCACCAACCAGGTGGTGTCGAACCTGGAACTTCGGGATTTGTTGCAGGCCGTCTCGGCAAGCGTCCGTCAGGTGATGGATTGTGACGGCGTGGGCATTATGCTGCCCGAGGCAAATGGACAGCAGTTGCGATTGCATGCGCTCGATTTTCCCGAGTGCCAGCACTGCGGCAAAGGGGAGCACGTGGTACCGGTTCAGGACTCGCCTGAGGGTACCGCGTTCCGAACCAGGCAGGCTGTGGTGATGAATCACACGGACTCATCCGGCGTCCGGGCGGCGGAGGATACGGCCGGGTGTAACGGCATCGAGTCCTCCTGCTTCATACCCCTGGTGAGCCGCAACCGCTCTGCCGGCGTGTTGCTGTTGGCGCGGTTGGGACAAAGCGAGTTCAATGAGGATGACGTCGAGTTCTTGGGCCAGGTCGCGGGCCAGATCGCAATCGCCGTAGAAAACGCCTGCGCTTATCGCCAGATCGCCGAGCTCAAAGACCAGCTCGCCCAGGAAAATCTTTACCTGGAAAATGAAATCCGCACCGCCATGAACTTTGAGGAGATTCTGGGAGAGAGCACGGCGTTGCTCAATGCCCTGCAGCAGGTGGAAACGGTGGCGCCCACAGACTCCACCGTGCTCATTTACGGCGAGACGGGTACAGGCAAGGAATTGGTGGCGCGCGCGATCCACGATCGCAGCACGCGGCGGCCGAATGCGTTTGTGAAGCTGAACTGCGCCGCTATCCCAACGGGGCTGCTCGAAAGTGAACTCTTCGGCCACGAGAAGGGCGCCTTTACCGGCGCCATCTCACAGCGGATCGGCCGCTTCGAGCTGGCGCACCGCGGAACAATCTTCCTGGACGAGATCGGCGAGATTCCGCTCGAGCTGCAACCGAAGCTGCTACGGGTGCTGCAGGAGAGGGAATTCGAGCGCCTGGGGAATGGTCGCACCCTGCGCACGGATGCCCGTCTCATTGCCGCTACAAACCGCGATCTGGCGGCCATGGTGAACGAGCAAAGATTCCGCGCCGATCTTTTCTACCGGTTGAACGTGTTTCCCGTGCGAGTGCCGCCGCTGCGAGAGCGTTCGGAAGACATTCCGCTTCTGGTAAGGCATTTCGCGCAGCAGTTCTCCCGACGCATGAACAAGCGCATCGACACCATCCCGTCCGAGACACTGCAGACGCTTACGCGATATCACTGGCCCGGCAACATCCGTGAGCTCCAGAACGTGATCGAGCGCGCCGTGATCCTCTCCACGGGGCCAGTTCTGAGAGTTTCTGTCTCGGAGTTGAGAGAGCGGGCAGCTAATGGCAAGGGCAGCTCTCTGAGGCGAGACACTCTCGAGGATGCCGAGAGGAAGCACATCCTGAGCGCGCTTGAAGACGCAAACTGGGTGGTCGGCGGACCGAGTGGCGCCGCCACGCGGCTTGGCCTCAAACGCTCCACCTTGCAGTTTCGCATGCGCAAGCTGGGACTCTCCCGCCCGAGTGCACGAGACGGGGTTGCAACCTGACCACGGCTCGCAGTTCTTGAAGTGCCGATCCGCCAGCGGCGTGCCAACCGGCTGGCGTCCCCGCCCCGGCGGCCTAATTTGTTCCTCCCATCGCCACCGCCCTATCTTCAATTTCGTGTTGGTCTTGACGGGCGCTTCCGGTTGATGACGCGATTGGCCGCTGCCATGCTCGCTGTGGCTGCGAGACTGAAGGGCAATCAATGCTGAAAGTAACCGTTGTCGACACCGCGACGGAAGCCAGAGTGAAGGTTGAAGGCGCCCTCGCCGGGCCTTCGGTTACAGAACTCGAGTCAGCTTGGAAACATCTTTGCCAGGCTGGTGAAAATCGGAAGATCTTAGTGGATCTCAGCGAGACCACCGCTATCGATGCCGACGGGAAGAGAATGTTGGTGGTCATGGCGAGCCAGGGAGCACAGCTGGTTGCCAAGGGCGTGTACACCGAATACGTGGTGAAGGGGCTGGTGGAGAGAGTCAACGCAGGCTGTCGAAGTTAACCTTCTCCAAACGACAACCATGTGTGAGGGGACTCGTGGCCTCGATGCCGGAGAGAACTGTTCGGGCGAAGCAATCCGCCGGGAAAGCTCGCCAAGTGAGGAGATCAGTTAAACATGAAATCCAATTCCGTTTTGAAGCTTAAGCATCTGCTCTGGACCTTGGCCGGCCTGGTTGCTCTCGGTCTGTTGGTGGCGGTTACGCACTCGGGTGCAAAGCCGCCGGCGGCGGCGCCGCCTCCCCTTCCTGTCGAAGTCGCGACGGTTGAGCAGAGAGATGTGCCGGTTTATGGAGAATGGATCGGCACGCTCGAAGGGCTCGTGAATGCAGACGTGAAGGCGCAGGTGACGGGGTACCTGATGAAGCAGGATTACCGCGAAGGATCGTTCGTACGAAAGGGTCAGTTACTCTTCGAGATCGATCCGCGGCCTTTCCAGGCTGCGCTCGATTCAGCTCAAGCGCAGCTTGCACAGGCCAAGGCGCAGCTCGCGAACGCCGAAGCCAATCAGGTGAGGACCCAGCTTGACGTGGAGCGCTACACACCACTCGCCAAAGCGGAGGCTGCCAGCCAGCAGGACCTTGACAACGCCGTCCAGAACAACCTGGCCGCCAAGGCTACCGTGGAGACGGCCAAGGCCCAGATTCAGTCTGCACAAGCTGCGGTTGAGACCGGCACGATCAACCTGAATTTCACTCGTCTGATCTCGCCCATCGACGGCATCGCCGGCGTGGCTCAGCTTCAAGTTGGCGCGCTGGTCAGCACGGCCAGCGGCGCTGTGACGACGGTCTCCACGCTGGACCCTATCAAAGCCTATTTCACGATGAGCGAGCAGGAATACCTTCAAGCGGCGTCACACTACAACTACTCGGCAGGACCCTCAAACACGGAGGGTCGAACCAGGCGCCCGACCCAGCTTGAGCTGATCCTGGCTGACGGCATGGTCTACCCGCGAACGGGAACGTTCTACTTCGCGGATCGCGCCGTCGATCCGAACACCGGAGCCATCCGCATAGCCGGCCTTTTTCCGAACCCGGGCAACGTACTCCGCCCCGGGCAGTACGGCCGGATCCGCTCCGTGACTACCACGGAAACGGGCGCGCTGCTCGTGCCCCAGCGGGCGGTTTCGGAGCTTCAAGGCAGCTACCAGGTGGCTGTCGTGGATCCCGGCAACAAGATCCGCTTTCAGCCCGTAAAGGTCGGCGAGCGGCTGGACACCCTCTGGGTGATTAAGGACGGATTGAAGCCCGGCGAGCGTGTTGTAGCGGAGGGCGTGCAGAAAGTCATGCCGGGAATGGTCGTGAACCCGACGCCGTTCGCCGCCAAGTCTGCAGTCAGCAACTGACCTGCGAAATCGGCGCTCAAGAAGCGAAAGAGGGAGCAAGCCATGTCAAAGTTTTTCATCAGGCGGCCGATCGTCGCGATCGTGATCGCCATCCTTACCGTGATCGTGGGCACCATCACGATCATCGCGCTGCCGATAGCCCAATTTCCCAACATCGTGCCGCCCGAGATCCAGGTGCTGGCGTACTACGTTGGAGCCGACGCGCAGACTCTCGAGCAGGCCGTTGCCACGCCCATCGAGCAGCAGGTGAGCGGCGTGGACAATATGAACTACATGTACTCTCTCAATGCAACCGGCGACTCGTCCACACTGCTGATCGTCAACTTTGACGTGAAGACAGACCCCAACAACGATCTGATTCTTACCCAATCACGCGAAACCCAGGCCGCCTCCCAGCTTCCCGCGGATGTCACCCAGTACGGCATCACGGTCCGGAAATCGGTGACCTCTCCTCTCATGCTCATCGGCCTTTACTCGCCGCACGGCACGTACGACGCCAAGTTTCTCGCCAACTACGCTTTCATCAACCTCGACGACCCCATCACCCGACTGCCCGGCATTGGCCAGGTCCAGGTGTTTGGCGCCGGACAGTACGCGATGCGTCTCTGGGTGAAGCCCGATCAGTTAGCCAAGCTCGGCATCACCGTAACTGACATTGTGAATGCCATCCAGGCACAGAACACCGTGAACCCTGCCGGAAAAGTGGGCGGCGAGCCCGCCCCCAAAGACCAGGAATACACCTATTCCGTTCGCGCCCAAGGCCGTTTGCTCTCGCCCGAGGAGTTCGGTGAGATCGTTGTCCGCGAAACGCCGGACGGCGGCACCGTGAGGGTCAAGGACGTCGCGCGGGTTGAACTGGGCACGCAGGACTACAGCATCGTCAGCCGTTTGAACGGTCAGCCGACGGCCATCGTGGCGATCTACCAGTTGCCCGGCTCGAACGCGGTCGCGACCGCTCAGAGTGTCCAAAAGCTGATGTCCCAAATGAAGCAGCGCTTCCCCGGAGACGTGGACTACGTGGTATCGCTCGACCAGACCAAGGCGGTGACCGCGGGCATGAGGGACATCATCCGGACCCTGCTGATCGCGATCCTGCTGGTGGTGGTCGTGGTGTACATTTTTCTCCAGGGTTGGCGCGCAACGCTGATTCCGCTGCTGGCGGTACCGGTTTCATTGGTGGGTACCTTCGTGTTCTTTCCGCTCTTCGGATTCTCGATCAACACGCTATCGCTCTTCGGACTGGTTCTCGCGATCGGCCTTGTGGTGGATGACGCCATCGTGGTGGTGGAAGCTGTGGAGCGCCACATCGAGGAGGGCATGGCGCCCAAAGACGCGGCCTTCAAAGCGATGGAAGAAATTTCCGGGCCGGTCGTGGGGATCGCGCTGGTCCTCTCCGCCGTGTTCGTGCCCACGGCCTTCATCCCGGGAATCACTGGAAAGCTCTACCAGCAATTCGCCGTGACCATCGCCATCTCGGTGATTTTGTCCGCGTTCAACGCTCTCACGCTCAGTCCGGCGCTCGCCGCTCTTTTGCTGAAGCCTCGTGAGAAGAATCGTGGGCTGCTGAGACGGTTCTTTGACGCATTCAACCGGGCCTTCGCTCGCGCGACCTCGAACTACGTCCGCTTGAGCGGGGCAATTATTCATAAGGCCGCCTTCGCCCTGCTGGCGCTTGCCGCCTTCGGCCTGGCCGGAGCATTCTTTGCCAACAAAGTACCGAAGAGCTTCCTGCCCGATGAGGACCAGGGCTACATGTTCATCAACCTTCAGCTCCCCAACGCGGCATCGCGCGAGCGCACCGACGCCGCTGCCCGCCAGGTCGAACGGATTCTGGCGAACACGCCGGGCGTCGAGTACACCACCAGCGTGGTCGGGTTCAGTCTGCTCAGCTTCGTGCGGACCAGCTACAATGCCTTCTTCTTTGTGACTCTGAAACCGTGGGACGAGCGTAAGTCAAGGGCGCAACAGTTCCAGGAAATCAAGGCGCGCCTGAACCAGGAGTTGGCCGGTCTGCCGGAGGGAATCGCATTCAACTTTTCGCCGCCAGCGATACCCGGCGTCGGCACCTCCGGCGGATTCACGGTGGCCCTGGAGGACCGCTCGGGTCAGGACGTCCAGTTTCTTGACGACAATTTGAACAAGTTCCTGGCAGCCGCCCGGAAGCGCCCCGAGATCGGCTTCGTCGCCACCACATCCCTGCCAGGCGTGCCGCAGAAGTTCGTGGACGTGGATCGCGACAAAGTGCTGAAGCAAGGAGTACCGCTTAGCGACGTCTATCGGACCATTCAAACGTACATGGGCGGGCTGTTCGTCAACTACTTCAACCGCTTCGGCCGCCAGTGGCAGGTCTACGTGGAGGCCGAAAGCCCCTACAGGGCGACGCTGGACGATTTCGGGCAGTTCTACGTGCGCAGCTCGAGCGGCCAAATGGTGCCGCTATCCGCCCTGACCCGCTTTGAGACGCGCTCCGGTCCTGAGTTCACCATGCGCTACAACGAGTATCGCGCGGCGGAGATCGTCGGCAGCGCCGCGCCGGGGTATAGCTCGGATCAGGCGACCGCGGCTCTCGAGGACGTCTTTAAGAAGACCATGCCGCGCGAGATGGGTCTCGACTACATGGGCATGTCGTTCCAGGAGAAGCAAGCGCAGGAAGGCGTACCAGTGTGGGCGATCTTCGCCTTCTCGCTGCTGTTCGTCTTCCTTATTCTGGCGGCGCTCTACGAAAGCTGGTCGCTGCCCTTCAGCGTACTTCTGAGCACGCCTGTGGCCGTGTTCGGCGCCTTCGGCGTATTGTGGCTGCGGCGCGTTCTGTTGGGACTGTGGCTGCCCCCTTACATGGTTCAGATTGAAAACGACGTCTATTCGCAAATCGGGCTGGTGATGCTGATTGGCCTCGCCGCCAAGAACGCGATCCTGATCGTCGAGTTCGCCAAGGACGAGTACGAAAAGGGAAGGCCGCTGATAGATTCCGCGCTGGAAGGCGCCCGGTTGCGCCTCCGGCCGATCTTGATGACCTCTTTCGCATTCATTCTGGGCTGCGTCCCGCTGTGGCTGGCCACCGGCGCCGGGTCCGTGGCGCGGCAGGTGATGGGCACCACCGTGATCGGCGGCATGCTGGCGGCGAGCGCCATCGGAATTTTCTTTATTCCGGCGATCTTCTACCTGGTGGAGAAGTGGTCCGGGGCCGGAAAAGAGCGAGCCACGGCGCGGCCGCCACGAACGTCTGGGGCGCTGCCGCCGCAGGCTGCGCCGGCGGAGGGCAACTGACATGAAGAGCAGAACGATAGCCCCGGGGGAAACCCGGCGGGGCGCCGGTATGAGGAAACTGATGGTCGCGCTGGTGCTGGGAGTGGGTCTGATGGCGGGCTGCGAAGTTGGCCCGAAGTACCATCGACCGGCCGTGCAGGTGCCGGGAGCCTATCGCGACCTGGGCGAGAACCAGCAGGCCCAGTCCAGCGCAACATCGTACGCGGATCTTCCCTGGTGGCAAGTGTTCCAGGACTCGCAACTCCAGGAGCTGATTCGAACGGCGCTGAAGCAGAACTATGACCTCGCAACAGCGGCCGAACGCATCAACGCGGCACGGGCTCAGCTCGGAATCACGCGATCAAACCAGTTTCCGCAGATATCGGGCAACGCCAATGCCACGGGCGGCAAGGAATATAACTTCCAGTCGAAATCAAACTTTCTGGTGCTCACCGCTGACGCCGCTTTCCAGTTGGATCTCTTCGGCCGCCTGCGCCGGGCCACCGAAGCGGCGCGTGCCCAGCTTCTCGCCACTGAGGATGCTCAGCAGACGGTGATTCTCACACTGGTAAGCGACGTGGCGAGCGACTACTTTGCGCTCCTCGATCTGGACCTGCAGCTTCAGATCGCCCAGGACACCGTTAAGACTCAGGAGAGTGCTCTGAGCCTGACGAAGCTGCGCGTGGGGCATGGCGTGGCCACCAAGGTTGACGTGCTCCAGTCCCAGCAGGTGCTCGACACCGCCAACGCACAGATCCCGGACCTCGAGAGGCAGATCGGTCAGGAGGAGGACGCCATCAGTATTCTGCTGGGAAAGTATCCGCAAGGTGTCGCGCGCGGCCGGCCTCTCGTGGATCAGCCCCTTCCTCCCCAAGTGCCTCCCGGCCTTCCCTCAACTCTGCTCGAACGCAGGCCGGACATTCGCCAGGCAGAACAGAGCCTGGTGGCCGCCAACGCCGAGATCGGCGTCGCCAAGGCAGCCTTTTTCCCAAGCATCTCCCTCACGGGCTCGGGCGGCGGAGCTTTTGGGCGCAGCAGCATCTTTTCCAGCTTGATGAGCTCACATACAGGCATCTGGTCGTACGGCGCCCAGCTTACTCAGCCAATTTTCACGGGCGGCGCTCTAAAGGGTAATCTGCACCTGGCCGAGTCCGAGCAGCGGCAGGAGGTGATTGCTTACAGGCAAGCGATCCAACTTGCTTTTCGCGACGTGTCGGACGCGCTGATCGGCTACCAGAAGTATCATCAAGTCCGGGTTCGTCAGGAGGAATTGGTAAAAGACCTTCAGGACTCGGTTGACTTGTCGCTGTCCCGCTACCGGGGGGGCATCACCACTTATCTCGAGGTCCTCGACGGGCAGCGCTCGCTGTACAGCGCCGAGCTCACTTTGGCACAAGCTCGGGGCAGCGAGTATCAAAGTCTGGTTCAGCTTTATAAGTCTCTCGGCGGGGGTTGGCAGCAGTAGCCCGGGACTGCCAGCGCAGCGAGGCACCGGCACCGATCACGTCGACGATTTTGCAGCCGCCAAGTCCAGCATGTGATCAACACGAGAAGGAATGATCGCGAATGCTCCGAGGACGATGTGAAGCACTTGGATTCAGGCTTTCAATCCCGCTCTTGCGCGAGAAGTGACACGGCTCTCGGCGCGGAGCTCGCAGTGCCGGTCAATCGCATCGGCTGCAGTCTCGGCGCGCTGATTGGCGTTCCGCCTTAAACAAGCCTGCCCTTCATTGCTTAAACTGTCATCTTATTTAAAATCAGCTAGATGGGTGCCAGTTTTTCCACCATTTTCCAACTTGAACCCGGTTCGGGCCTGTGATAGCCTCTAGCTATGTGACAAGAACGTTAAATTCAGGAGGTGATCCTGACGTGAGCACCCTCACCGGGGCCATCCGGGAGACGTTGATGGCCAACAATCCCGAGTATCAGCGCCTTTGCACCGAACACGCCCACTATGCCGCCTTGCTTGACGAATTGACTTCCAAAAGATACCTCACCGACCAGGAACAACTGGAAGAAGTCAGAATCAAAAAGATGAAGCTTCGACTCAAGGACGAGATGCAGACCCTCGTCCACAGAAACGGTTCGGCCTAGAGCCTGCGGCGGTCATCCGCCGCTGGCAGGCACATGCCAGCCTCCTGCCAAGCTCGATGCCGGCTCAGGACGGCGGAACACTGCCCATGGTTCGCGAAGGATATTGGTACGGGTTGCCGCTCGCCTTGGTTGCCGCTGGGGCGCTGGCGTTAAGAGTGTACGTGGCCTCGGCGTTCTTCTTCGTTCTCACCATCCTCGTCCTCAACTTCTTCCGAGATCCCGAGCGGCCTCTGCCTGCCAACCCCGCCGCAATCGTGTCGCCCGCCGATGGCCGCGTGGTTCAGATTGCGGAGGAGGATGCCGGCGGCCGCACCCTTCGCCGCATCAGCATTTTCATGTCGCCTCTGGACGTGCACGTGAACCGCGCGCCGGCGGCCGGCATTGTGCGCGAGGTGGTCTACCTTAAAGGGCGGTTTCATGTCGCGAGTGAAGAGCGTGCATCTGCCCAGAACGAACAGAACATTTTCACCATTGAAACCGCCGCCGGGCCTATGGTGGTGAAGCAAATCGCTGGCCTCGTCGCCCGGCGTATCGTATTCTGGAAACGGGTCGGCGACCGGTTGCAGCGCGGCGAACGCGTTGGCCTCATCAAGTTCGGCTCCCGCGTAGACGTCCTTCTGGATCCGGCGATTGAGCTGCTAATCAAGGTCGGCGACCATGTTTGGGCCGGATCCACAACCCTCGCGCTGGTGCCGCATCCTCCAGCGCCGCTCGAGGCAATCAAACCAGCATCAAAATGACAGGGAGTTCTTAGTGCGATCGCGGCTCCCGGGCCCAGTCTGAAGGCAGGTCGAATCACGATGGCCGCAGACTCACCGATGATCAAAACCAGCCGCAAAGGACGGCTGCACGGGGGTCTGTACGTGTTGCCTAGCCTCTTCACCGTAGGGACGCTGATCTGCGGATACATCGCGATCCTCGAGACTCTAAAAGCTACTACGGCGATGATTGGCGGGGGCGCGGCCGCCGATTTGAGCCGTTACGCCTTTGACACCGCCGCCAAAGCGATCGGTTGGGCCTGGGTTTTTGATGGCTTTGACGGGCGGGTGGCTCGCTGGACCAATTCCGCCTCAGACTTCGGCCGCGAGTTCGATTCGCTCGCCGACGTTATAGCGTTCGGCGTAGCGCCCGCGCTGCTTGCCTTCGCTTGGGGCGTTCGTCCGGTGGAAGAAGCGGTCGGGCCCATGTGGAGTGAGCACCTGCGCTACGTAGGCTGGCTCATTACTTTCGCCTTCGTCATCTGCGGGGCGGCGCGCCTGGCCCGGTTCAACATCCAAAGCCTTCGACCCACCACCGACCGCCGTCACTTCGTAGGCCTCCCGATTCCGGCGGGCGCCGGCGTGGTCGCCGCCGTCGTTCATTGCCGCAAGGACGCCATTCACGACTGGAATTGGGGCATCGCCTGGCTGGTGCTGGTAGCCCTTTTAAGCTTTCTGATGGTTAGCCGCGTTCGATATCCGAGTTTCAAAACGGTGGACATGCGCAGGGAGCGCCAGTACGTGGCCGCAATCCTGATCGGGCTCGTCTGCTTGTTTGTGTACCTGTATTCCGAGATTGTGCTGCTCCTGATCACCGTTGGATACATGATGAGCGGCCCTACGGCGCGGCTGCTCTCCCGGCATCGACCCTCACATCCTCCTCCGCAGGAGGTCCACGCTCAATGAGTGCTCCCGAGACGCCTGAAGGTTATCGCGTGGCGATCGTCGGGGCCTCCTCTCTGCTCGGTAAAGAGCTGCTGGCGGTGCTCAAGGAGCGGCGGTTTCCGATGGCGCGGGTGGTCGAACTTGATTCCAGCCTCGACCCTGAATTGGAACTGCCCATCCTCGACCTGGATCAGGCCCAGCCTGAAAAATCCTTCAACCCGGAGATTCAGCCGGGCGAGATCGATTTGGCTTTTCTGGCGGCGCGGCCTCATCCTTTGCCGGCATTCCTGGACACCAAATCGGCAGAATCTGAGTTAACGCGGGCGATCGTGATTGACCTGGACGGAAGCTCCAGCGAAACCAGCCCTGCGGCGCCGCGCATTGCCGCACTCGAACAAGGATCGAGAGTGCCAGCAGCCGAGCCTCAGGGCGCCATCATTACTGCGGCTCATCCTGCCAGCATCGTGCTTTGCCGGATCTTGCTGCGGCTCGCTTCGCGCATCGAGATCACGACGGCAGTGGCCAACCTTTTCACTCCGGTATCGCAACTGGGGCCTCGCGCCATTGAGGAACTGCAGAAGCAAGCGGTGAATCTGCTGAGCTTTCAGAAGGCGCCTCATGCCATCTTCGGAGCTCAGCTTGCCTTTAACCTGCTTCCTGAGCTCGCCGGATCCGGCTCAAGCAGTTTGGACGCTCTTCAAGCGCGCCTGGGCGGCGAGATCGGTTGTTACCTCGCGGGACGAGCGCCGACGCCTGCCGTTCGAATTCTTCAGGCGCCCGTGTTTTATTCAATGGCGATTTCGCTTTACGTTGAAGCCGCGGCGGCGATCAATCCGGCGAGGGCAGCCGAGTTGCTCGCGGGCAAGGGAGTGCGGCTGCGCCGCGCGTCCGATCCGGTTTCGTCGCCGGTCGAAGTCACGGGCAGCGACGACATTTTGATTAACCCCGTTATCGCCGATGCCGGCCGCCCGCAGGGGCTCTGGATCTGGGCAGTCGCCGACAACTTGCGCCTGGCTGCGCAGAATGCGGTCGAAATCGCTGAGGGTTTGGGTCGTGACGGCCACAGGCCCGCTTCCCGCAGCAACGGAAAGGCGGTTGCCCATTGAGGCGCCGGGCACCGGGAATCCTGGCCGCGCTGGCAACGATGGCTCTGTCCGCGTGCGGCTATCGCGTGGCCGGTCAGGGCAGCAGTTTGCCTCCGGACGTCAAGACGCTGGCCGTCCCCATCTTTACCAACCAGAGTAAGCAATTCCGGATTGAGCAGAAGATCTCCGCGGACATTACCCGCCAACTTATCGAGCGCACCCATTACAGAGTGACATCAGACCCCGAAGAGGCTGACGCAGTGATCGAAGGCAAGGTCAAGGACGTGGAAAGCGGCGTGATTGCGTTTAATCTCAGCACGGGTGCGGCCACCGCCTTGCAGGTGGTGGTCACCGCCGACGTGCGCCTGGTGGACCGCCATACGCATAAGACTCTCTTCTCAAACCCCAGGTACGTCTTTCGCGAGGAGTACCAGATCACTTCATCCAGTTCCCAGCTTTTTCAGGAAGAAGATCCGGCCCTGGACAGGCTTTCGCAGGACTTCGCCCGCACTCTGGTCACGGACATTCTTGAGAACTTCTGAGCACCGTGCCGGCGCTCCGATGGACCTGACTTCCGCGAACCGCAAATGACCTCAGCCACACCGACGGATCGAAGAATCGACAAGCTGATTCAGTTGCTCGTGGAGAACGCCACCGTCGTGGTTCCAGGCCCGAAAATAGCCGCTGAAATCGGTGTTACGCGCTCCACAGTTTGGGATTGGATTGAGAAGCTCCGCGGGCTCGGCGTCGAGATCAAGGGTCATCCTGCCACCGGCTATCAGCTTCCGAAGCTGCCCGATCTGCTCGTCCCCGGCCTCCTGAAGCGCGAACTCGGTGACGGCCAGATCGGTCACAAGATCGTCCACTACTTTCGCGCGGATTCCACCAACACCATCGCCTTGCAAATGGCCGCTCAAGGAGCCGCTCATGGCACCGTCGTGCTGGCCGAAGAGCAAACCGCCGGCCGCGGACGCTTCGGGCGCGTCTGGTACTCCGAGAGATCGAGTGGGATCTACGCGTCGATCATCCTGCGGCCTCCGCTCGCTCCCTCCGTGGCCCCGGTGATTACCCTGATGGCGGGTGTCGCTGCTCGCGAAGGGATCGAGCGCGCCACGGGTCTCGCGCCGGACATTCGCTGGCCCAATGACTTGCTGCTGCACGGCCAGAAGCTGTGCGGCATTCTCACGGAAATGAGCGCCGAAGTGGATCGCTTGCATGCTGTCGTGGTCGGCATCGGGATCAACGTCAACCACAGTCAAATACCCGCGGAACTGGCTTCCATCGCTACTTCCCTGCGTTTGCAGGGAGGCAAGGTCTACTCCCGCGTGCAGATCATGGCGGCCCTTCTCAGGCAGATGGAGCAGAACTACCAATCGCTACTCACCGAAGGCAGCGAGAGCATCACCCGCCGATGGGCGGCGGCTTCGAGTTACGCCAGGGGTAAGCGCATCATGGTTTCCACCGGCCGCGAGCAGTTTCACGCCATCACCGATGGCCTCGAGGCAAGCGGCGCACTCCGCATCCGCCGCGATGATGGCCGCGAGGAGTTGCTGGTGGCGGGCGAGATCGTAGAAGTGAAATGATGATGCTGAATCGTGAAGCGGTGCCGCCAGTGCCGGCCATCATTCCGCAGTCATGGTTCAGGGTGCGGAATCGCCGCTCATCGTTCATCAATCATCGTTCATAATTGGATTTATGCTTCTGGCCATCGACGTCGGCAACACCAACACGGTGCTCGGAGTTTTCGCCAAGAAGGAGCTGCTCGCCCACTGGCGGCTCACTACCAGCCGCGAGCAGACTGCGGACGAGTACGGCATCCTGATTCGCAATCTGTTCTCGCTTGAGGGTCTGCGGCCCAACCAGATCAGCGGCATCATCATTGCCAGTGTCGTGCCTCCCCTGAACTCCCTGCTCGAGGAAATGGCCCAGAGGTATTTCGGAATCGAAGCCATATTCCTGGGGCCCGGAATCCGGACCGGCATGGCCATCCACTACGACAACCCGAGCGAGGTCGGCGCGGACCGCATCGCCGACGCTGTGGCTGCCTTCGAAAAATACGGCGGGCCTTGCGTGATTGTGGACTTCGGCACCGCCATCACTTTTGACGCCATTTCCGAGAAGGGCGAATACCTGGGCGGCGTGATCTGCCCGGGACTCGGCATCGCCGCTGAGGCTCTGTTCGCGCGCGCCGCGCGCCTGCCGCGCGTGGAGATCCGCGAGCCTGAGCGCGTGATCGGCGCCAACACCGTGGCCAGCATGCAGTCAGGCTTGTTTTACGGCGCTGTCGGCCTCGTCGACGGCGTTCTGGATCGCCTTTTCGGAGTTCTCGGCCCCAAGACCCGCGTGGTGGCCACTGGAGGCCAGGCGTCGCTGGTCGCTTCCGCCTCGCGCTATAAGCCTCCGATTGATCCCTGGCTCACGCTGGAAGGGCTGCGGATGATCTACGAGCGCAATGCGGATCGGGCCCGGAGTTCCGAAGGCCGAAAAGCTTGATGTCGCGAACCGAAACCGGCCACGCCTCTGCCGGCGGATGCCGTAGAGCCTGCCGCTGAGAAATCGCGTCACGCCCAGCTCCGAAGCGCCGCTTACTTGCCTCCCCATTTCACCACTAAGGCGATCACGACCGGCACCAGCAGCAGTGCGGTCAGCATGAACCAGGAGCCCGGTCGGCCGAAGTTCAACGTGTAGCCGATCCCGAAACGCTTCTCGACGAAGAGGGCAGGATTGATTCGCGAGCGAAGCGGGTGCGGACGAGCATCGTCCGTACCTGCGGGCATGCAGCGCGGCCTCTGGTTGCAGCCAGGAGCAGCTCCCTGCTGCGCTCCCGACCGCTTTCATTCCTAGTGTGTTAAAAATTGGCTTTTCCTTGCTCAGGGGTGAAGAGATTCGGGCCATTCAACTGCACCCGCCTGATCCGAAAGTGAGCCAGTTCGCGCATTCGACTGTCGGAACCTGGAATATATAAGCGAGCCCGTGGCATGTCCCTGTTGGGAGAGCGTCAAAATCATCGCAAAAAGACTGGCAGTGCGGAACGGCCCTTAACACAACTCGCTGCCTGATGGGTCCTGAATGCACGACGCCGCCGGAAGAATCTGCCGGAGAGCCGTAAACATTGCTAAACTTGCTTCGAGGTTCGCGACGCGGTCGAGAGTGCCATTCGATCATCGCCAGCCGCGGTCTTGCCGGCCGGCTGCGCGAGGGTAACACATGTTCGCACGGCCGCGTCTAAATCCGGAGTTGGTAGTATTTTAGCGGCCTTGCCGGGCCAAGGTGACATGACACATCAACTGAGTATCCCGATCGCTTTCGTGGCGGGCATTGTCTCGTTTCTTTCGCCTTGCGTGCTGCCGCTGGTGCCCGGCTACATTTCGATGCTCTCCGGCGTATCGATGGAGGAGTTGCGGGCCCGCGCCGACGCCACACTCGCGCGCCGCATATTCGGGAACTCGATCGCCTTTGTGCTGGGGTTCACGGCGGTATTTGTGTCGTTGGGCGCCTCGGCCAGCGTCGTGGGGAACTTCCTGCGCACGCAGAGGACGATCTTCAGCATCGTGGCAGGGATCATCATCATTGTGTTTGGTTTGCACCTGACGGGCTTGATCAGGATACCGTTCCTGTACCGTGATGCGCATATCCAATCTTCCGGCAAGGAACGCGGATCAGTGGGCGCCTTCTTCCTGGGCTTTGCCTTCGCCTTCGGCTGGACGCCGTGTATCGGTCCCATTTTGTCAGGGATTCTGGCTCTGGCCGCCACCCGGGACACGCTTTTTCAAGGCATGTTCCTGCTAGCGGTCTACTCCGCCGGACTCGCGATTCCGTTCCTGCTCACGAGCCTCGGCCTCAGTCAGTTTCTGAAATTTTATGGCCGCTTTCGCAGGCATTTGCACGCAGTTGAGGTTGGCTCCGGTGTGCTGCTGATCATTTTGGGCGTGCTCATCGCCTTCAATAAGTTCACGCTGCTCTCCGGCTACCTCTCGTTCCTGAACCGGTTTACACTGTAAAGAGGGGCCGCGACGGGACCCTCAGAGGTTGAGTTTTGCACCCGATTCTCATCAAGATCGGTTCGTTTCAGCTTCCGACCTACGGACTGCTGCTGGCGCTGGCGCTCCTTACCGCCGTGATTACGGCGGATCGTCTCGGCCGGCGCGAAGGCTTCGATGGCGGCCGAATCCTCGACTTCAGCACATGGATCATCGTAGTTGGGCTTGTGGGCGCCAAAGTGCTGATGATTATCAGCGACTGGGGATACTATCGCCAGAATCCATCTGAGATCGTTAGCTGGGCGACCTTGCAGGCTGGTGGCGTCTTCTACGGCGGCTTTATAGCCTCCGCCCTTTTCGCGGTTTGGTATGTGCGCACCTACAGGCTGCCCGCGCTCAAGATGTTTGACATCTACGCGCCTGCAGTGGCGCTGGCTCAGAGTGTCGGGCGCTGGGGATGTTTTTCGGCAGGCTGCGATTACGGGACTCCTACGCGGTCCTTCCTGGGTGTGGTATTCACGAATCAATACAGCCATGAGGTGACCAACGTTCCACTGAATACCCGGATTCACCCCACCCAGCTCTATGAGTCGTTGGCGACGCTCGTGATCGGCGGAATTCTTCTCTGGCGCTATCGGCACAAGAAACGCGACGGCGAGATCTTTTTGCTCTACCTCTCGCTTTACGCGGTCGCCCGATTCTTTCTAGAGTTTCTGCGCGGCGATGAGGATCGGGGATTTGTTTTTCACCATCTGCTCTCTACGTCTCAGTTCGTGGCCATTCTGGCCCTTCTGGCCTCGCTAGGGCTCTGGACTTACTTGCGGCGCCAACCCAAGCTTGCCGCCGCAACGCCTCCGGCGCGGATGAAGGAGCGGAGATACCCGGCCGGTGAGGCTGGCGTGCAGGCTGAAGCCTCCACCAGAAGTCTGGGACGCGCGACGGAAGCCGTGAGAAAAGGCTGACCGCGGGCTTGATGGTAAACGGAGTTTTGATATGACATCGAGAATCAAAATCGTTGTGGGAGCCGTGCTGGCCATCATGCTGGCTGCCGGGCTCTACTTTTTGAACGCCCGCTGGATCGCTCCGGCGACTATGCATAAAGTGAGGGCCGCGGGCAAGCACCCAAGCGCTCCTGACTTCAACCTGACGGACATCAACGGCGCCAAGCTGGCTCTGTCCGACTATCAGGGTAAAGTTGTGTTGCTCGATTTCTGGGCCACCTGGTGTGGCCCCTGCCGGATTGAGATTCCCGAGTTCGTCCAGATGGAACAGAGATACCGCGACCAGGGCTTCGCTGTACTCGGCGTGGCCATGCAGGACACTCCGGACTCAGTAGGCAAGTTTTACCAGCAGTTTCACCTGAATTATCCGGTGGCCATGGGCAACTCTCAACTGGCCGCGCTCTATGGGGGGATTTTCGGGCTGCCCACTTCTTTTCTGATAGGCCGTGACGGACGCATCTATAGCCAGCACAGCGGGACTACCGGCGCCGACGTGTTCCAGGACGAAATCCAGCAACTGCTCGCCGGAAAGCCGGGCGAAGAAGTCAGCGGCTTTTCGCCCGCCGGCCAAGTTGAAGAGATCGAAGTGGGAACGCCGGGAGAGGCCAACGCGGACGTCCCCGGCGTCGACGTCAGTAAGCTGAGCGCCGCGCAGCTCGCGGTTTTCGAGAAACAGCTGGAGCAGAATCCGTGCAGTTGCGGCGGATGCAAGTTCACGTTGTTGCAGTGCCGCCGCCAGGACGCCACCTGCCCGGTGAGCAAGAAGATGGCTCGCGAGATGCTCCAGAAGCTTCAGGACTCGAAGGCGGTTCCGGGCGCAAGTTCAAAGACATAGATCACGCGAACCCTTTGCGCGCCCCGGGAGAATGGCAAAGATGCCGATTCCATGGCAACACTCGGTCCTGTATCGACTCACGCTCCGCTTGGGGTTCGTCCTGGCGTTCGCCGGCGCCATCGGCTACGCTCAGTCCGCCCCCGTGGTAAGCGGCAACATGGTGCTCGATAGCGATGCAGTGCACGCCGGCTCGTCGGCGAAAGTCGCCGTGGTGGCCGAAGTAGCTTCCGGATACCACATCAACGATCACGTTCCGTCGCTCGATTACCTGATTCCGACCGAACTGAAGCTTGACCGAGCGCCGCCCTTCGAATCCGATCGCGCCGCCTATCCCAAAGGAACGCCGCGCAAGTTCACGTTTATGGACCAGCCGATCTCGGTCTATGAGGGCAGGTTCATTGTCGGTGAATCGCTGAAAATCGCGGCGGATGCCAAACCGGGCGTCTATCAGCTCAAAGGCGCGCTGGAGTACCAGGCCTGCAACGATCACGCCTGCCTGGCGCCCACAAAGCTCCCGGTCTCACTCGCTGTCAAGGTAGTGCCGCGCAGCACAGCCTTGAAGCATACCAACTCGGATGTCTTCGCCACCCTCAAGCTCAACTGACCCTGGTCCCGAGGCGGGCTCGGAGCCTACGCAAACGCCGGACGTTTCGCCGCAGTGCGGTTCGGTCCTGAGCGTGGTGCTGACACTAGGCCTGCTGGCGCTGCTCGTGTGGGGAATGAGCCCGCGCCGGGTAAGGCTGAAGCCGGCACCGCTCGATCCCGTAACAGCCTCCTGCACGCCTTCCAAAGGAGATTTTGTACCGAGCAACCTCACCGAGCTTCCCGGAGCGCCTCTCGCTGACCTGCCTGATGCCGTGAAGAATCGCGTTCTGCTTCGACTCAACATGGAACCCTGTACATGCGGGTGCGCGCTGAGCGTGGCGTCCTGCCGCGCCGGCAACCCTCAGTGCATGGTCTCGCCGCACGCCATCGATACAGCGGCGAAGGAAGCACAAGGGGATGCCCCGCCGCCACACGCCGCCCACCAACCCTCGAGCGCGCGATGATCGTCGGACTCGTCTCCGACACTCACGGTTTCTTCGATCCACGCCTCAACCAGGTATTTGGCGACTGTAAACGGATTCTGCATGCGGGAGACGTAGGCTCCGATGATGTGATCGCGGAGCTGCGGAGGATCGCGCCGGTTCAGGCCGTGCGCGGAAACGTCGATCCGCCCGCCTCGAACTTGCCTTTGACACTCACGCTTGCAGTCGCCGGCTTGACGATTCACGTGCTGCACATTCTGCCGGCAGCGCAATCGGATCTCGCAGTTTGGGCGGAATCTGCAGGAAGGTCGCGTGCGCTTCCTCAACCTGCCACACGGCTCTTGCGCGCGTTTGATCCGGCAGTGGATGTTGTGCTTTTTGGCCACAGCCATCAGCCATGCCTGATCGAGCTTGGGAATGTGCTTTGGCTGAACCCAGGAAGTGCCGGCCGCAGGCGCTTCAAGCTTCCGCGTACCTGCGCACGGCTCGAGATTTCGGATGACGCGGTGGACGCGCAAGTGATACCGCTGGAACTTTATGACGGAGTCTTACCGAGGGCTGTACGATTTGAGCGCGCGAGGAGATTGTCCTAGTGCGCAGGCGCTCTTCTCGCGGCGGTTTCAACGCTCATTGCGCGGGCGGCGCGGCGGGGGGCGGCGCAGCTTGCTGTAGGAAGGCCGACGCCTGCTTCAAACGATTCACAACCCGGTCGCGTCCGAGCACGACCATCACCTCAAACAGACTGGGCGCTACAGCCTGACCGGTGAGCGCCACGCGCGCCGCGTTTATCAGTAATCCCGCCTTGATCGCCTTCTCTTCGGCGAGTGACCGCAACGAGCGCTCGGTCCCCTCAAGGTCAAAGGGTTCGACCTGCGACAAAAACTGTGCGAGAGCCTCCAGCAGGCCGGCCAGCGTAGGATCTCTCCAGAACTTCCTCACCGCTTCCAGATCGTAGGGGAATTCGTCGCTGAAGAAAGCTCGACCGGTGCCGCTGAAGTCCTTAAGCGTCCGAGCGCGGGACTGTAGCAGCCGGACCGAGGCTTCAAAACGCTCTCGCTCCGAAGCTAGTTGGTCGCTCCATAAACCTGAGTTGCGCAGCTCGCCTTCAACCAACGGCATAAGGCGCTCGGGCGCGACCTTGCGCAAATACTCGGCGTTCATCCAGGCTAGCTTATCGAGGTCAAATACGGCGTTCGAGCGCGACACGTCTTCCAGGCGGAACTCGTCCAGCATTTCCTGAAGCGTCAGAATCTCACGCGCTTCACCGGATTTTGCCGGCGGAGCCCAGCCGAGCAAAGCCAGAAAATTGACGAGCGCCTCCGGCAAGATCCCCTGATCGCGGTAAGCGCCCACCGACGTCGCGCCGTGACGTTTGGAGAGCCTCTGCTTGTCAGGTCCCAGTATGAGCGGCAGATGTGCGAAACGGGGCGGCTGTACTCCGAGAGCCTGGTAGATGAGCAGTTGCTTGGGTGTATTGGGGATGTGATCGGCGCCGCGAATCACGTCCGTCACGCGCATATCGAGGTCGTCCGCCACCACACCGAGATGATAGGTCGGTTGGCCATCCGAGCGCAGCAACACGTAGTCCTCGATCTCCCGGTTCACAAACTCGATACGCCCAAACACCCGGTCCTCGAAGGCTGTTGTCCCCTCTTCGGGCACTCGAAACCGCAGCGCGCTGGAGCGATCCCCGGCCCGCAGCCGCTCGCGGTCAGACTCGTCCAGGCTCCGGCAGCGGCAGTCGTGCTTCGAGGGTCTGTCCTCGGCTTCGGTTGCGCCGCCTTCTTCCTGAGGCGTCTCGGGTGCGCAAAAACACCGATAAGCTGCGCCCCGGCGCTCAAGCTCCGCCGCCATCTCGCCATACCGGTCAAGCCGCTCCGATTGGCGAAACGGTCCTTCATCCCAGCTAAGGCCCAGCCAGTTGAGGCTTTCCAGAATCACGGCTTCGAGCTCAGGCTTGGAGCGATCGGGGTCCGTGTCCTCGATGCGCAGGATCAGGACGCCGCCCTGCTGCCGCGCAAATAGCCAATTGTAGAGGGCAGTACGAGCGCCACCGACGTGCAAGTAACCGGTGGGTGAAGGAGCAAAGCGGACTCGGACTTGAGCCATCGTGTTTAATTCTGCTTATTGGAGCTCGACCAGTCGATCAGACCAGCCTAGATCTTAGCCAACTGCCGAGGCCTTCATCAAGAAAGCAGGACCCAATAGTCGGTGTCATCATGCCGCCCGTGCGAAATGTGTTGTCCCGGAGGCCGGTCACAGGCCGGAGGCAAAGCCGCGCAGGTCGGCGTCAAGAGAATCTTCGGTTAGAATGAGTGGCGGGGGCATGACCTGGAAGGCGAACGGAGGATAGCATGGCCGAATGTACTCATACGGACCAGATCCGGGACGTCAAGCCGCGCACGACCGGCTGTGAAGAGTGCCTGAAAACCCACGACACCTGGGTGCATCTGCGCCTTTGCCTGACCTGCGGCCACGTCGGTTGCTGTGATTCGTCAAAGAACAAGCACGCCACCAAGCACTTTCACTCGGTCCATCACCCCGTCATTAAGTCGTTCGAGCGCGGCGAAGACTGGGGTTGGTGCTATGTTGACGAGGTGGAACTTGATCTCGCCTGAATGGCCGCCGCTCGCGTTTCCGGAATGGGAGAGTACCTGCGACACGCTGCACTTGTGGACCCAGATCGTGGGTAAGACGCGCCTGACTCTTACCCCAATCGAGAATCACTGGTGGAACGTGACGCTGTACGTCACGCCTCGCGGCCTCACCACCCGAGCCATCCCCTTCGGACGGGTAACGTTCGAAGTGCAATTCGACCTCCTGGCGCACCGGCTCATCCTGCAAACCAGCGAAGGGATCGAGTACCAGATGCCGTTGTACCCGCGCTCCGTGGCCGATTTTTACCGCGAGTATATGGCGGGCTTGCGTGCGCTCGGAATCGACGTGCAGATCCATGCGACGCCGGACGAGTTCGACGACAAGACGCCGTTCAGTCAAGACGAGCACCACGCCGCCTACGATCGTGCGCACGTGGAGAGCTTCCGGCGCATTCTGATCAATTGCGACCGGGCTCTAAAGGAATTCCGCTCCCGCTTTATTGGCAAGTGTAGTCCGGTGCATTTCTTCTGGGGTTCGTTCGATCTGGCGGTGACGCGTTTCTCCGGACGGCGTGCTTCCCTGCCGCCTGACGCCGACCTCTTGACCCGTGAGGGGTACTCGCACGAATGCGTCAGTTGCGGTTTCTGGCCCGGCGACCGCCGCTATCCGCAGGCGGCGTTCTACTCATATACGGCCCCGATGCCGGCCGGACTCGACGCCCAGCCGGTACACCCCGCCGCGGCGCACTGGAATCCGAAACTCGGCGAGTTCATTCTCAATTACGACGACGTGCGCGCCGCCGCCTCGCCCGCCCAGGCGATTCTTGATTTCTGCCAGAGCACTTACGAAGCGGGGGCGAAGCTGGCGGGGTGGGATCGCAAGGAACTGGAGCGCGAGAGTCATGCGTGATTCTCGCGTGGCTCAGCGAATCGCGTTTATTCCCGGCGACGGCATCGGCATTGAGGTGACGGCCGAGGCGATTAAGGCGCTCGAAGCTCTCGTCAAGAGCCATCATCTGCCGCTGGACTACACCGTCTTTGACTGGGGAGCGGAAAAGTATTTACGCGAAGGCGTCAGCCTGCCCGAAGGCGCCTTTGACATGTTCCGCCGCGAGTATCAGGCCATTTTTATTGGCGCGCTGGGCGATCCGCGGGTGCCTTCCAACCAGCACGCCGCCGACATTCTGCTCGGCACGCGTTTCAATCTCGATCTCTACGTGAACGAGCGGCCCGTGAAACTGCTCGATGCCCGGCTCTGCCCGCTGAAGAACCACACCGAGCAGGACGTGAACTTCGTAATCTTTCGCGAAAACACTGAGGGGCTCTACGTGGGCATGGGCGGCGTGTTCAAGAAGAACACGGCGGATGAGGTCGCGGTGCAGGAGGATGTGAATACCCGCAAAGGTGTGGAGCGCATCCTGGTTTATGCCTTTGAATACGCGCGCCGGCACGGCGTGAAGCGCGTCTGTATGAGCGACAAGGCCAATGCGCTCACCTTCGGTCACGGCCTTTGGCAGCGAGCCTTTGCCGAGGTTCGCCAGCGCTATCCTGAGATCGAATCGCGGCACCTCTACGTGGATACGCTGGCGATGGAGATGGTTCGCGATCCGAGCCAGTTCCAGGTGATTGTCACCTGCAACATGTTCGGGGACATCCTGAGCGACCTCGGCGCCGCGCTCCAGGGCGGGCTCGGGCTTGCTCCTTCGGCGAATATTCATCCCGGGCAGGTGTCGATGTTCGAGACCGTGCACGGCTCAGCGCCGAACATTGCCGGGAAGAACATCGCCAATCCCATGGCGGCGGTACTGACAGTCGGAATGATGCTTGACTATTTGGGCCACTCCGAGGCCGGGGCTCGGGCCGAGCAGGTAGTGCAGGAAGCACTGCGCAACGAGGTCTTGACGCGCGACCTCGGCGGCATGTTTGGGACCCGCGAGGTCGGAGAGTGGATCGGGGAGCGGCTCTAGGAAAAACGGAAAGCAGGTTCTCCGCTCGGACCGACAGCTAGCGCAAGGCTTTCCTAATGCTTTGAGAGCACATACTTGTGGGCTACGACATTACGAATCGCTCAGACGGATCGCTCGCGGCCCTCGAGGCTCCAGCATCATGGCCAGCAACATGCCGGTGACGAATCCGCCCACATGAGCCCACCAGGCTGTGCCTCCTCCCCGAGTCGCATTCTCGATCGCCAGCATTTGATAACCTTGCAGAAACTGGATCAGGAACCAGTAGCCGAGCACCAGCATCGCCGGAAGCTCAAAGGTCCAGAAGATCAGCGGGAAAATCGTCAGCTTGATCCAGGCTCGCGGCGAGGTGATGAAGTAAGCGCCGAGCACGCCGGCGATGGCGCCACTCGCGCCGATAGTAGGCATCCGTGAGCCGGCGTTGAGATAGATGTGCAGCAGGGCGCCGGCGAAGCCGCTCGCGAAATACAGGAACAGGAACTTGAAATGCCCAAAACGATCCTCGACGCTGCGCCCGAAGACGTAGAGAAAGAGCATGTTTCCGACAAGGTGCAGCCAGCCTGCGTGCAGAAACATCGATGCGAAGATGGGTACTAGGAAACCCGCCGGCGTCAGGATCGCCAGTCCCGCCGTCGTGGTATAGCGCGCAGGCACCACGCCGTACAGGAAAACCAGGCGATCTACTTGTCCGTCGAGGGACAGTTCCAGCCAGAATACGTAACAGTTGAGCGTAATCAAGGCCAGCGTCGAGAACCAGAAAGTGGTGCGACGGATGTTGTCATTGAGCGGGAGCGGTATCATGCCGGAAGCATTTTAGCCTGCCTGCGCTAATTTTGGGGCGCAACAACAATCCGCGAGATCGATGGAGGGAGTAAGTAGGCATTAAGGCAGGGGAGGGGCCCTAGTCCGCTCGGCCGGAGGAGATCGAGTGGACCCGGGCTTCTCCCATGCCTCAGACGAGCGGTCTGGCTGCCCGTCAAACCCTGAGATAGGAGAAAAATGGATCTAAAAGGAGGTAGGGGAACTTCCCTCGCCCACTCGGCCGGAGGAGATCAAGTGGACTCGAGCTCCTCCCCTACCTCAGGCAAGCGGTGCTGCTGCCTGCCAAACCTGACGTGCACAATTTCAGTTCACTCGCTCTCCCTCTGGACTGAAGGAGAGGCAGGGGATGCCCCCCGACCACCTGGCCGGAGGAGAACAAGTGGGCGATGGGCTTATCCCCTGCCTCAGGCAGGCAAATCCGGTTGCCTGCCGGCTCGTGAGGGCGTCACCGGCCCAATGGAGAGCGGAAAACTGAAACCATCGCGTTGTTTCCCGGCCTCCATTGCGCCGCCTGCGCCTCTCTCTAAGATGACCGCAAAACCTGGCCGAGCTCGCTCGGGCTCGGGCTCAAGCCCTTACGATACGGAGTCCTCGAAGACCAGCACCTGGCTCTTACCCGCGAACCGGAGCTCCACGATCTTCGGTGCCGCGCCGCCGTCGTTCGAATAGACCACTTGGTCGTTGTTGTATTTCGTGTTGCGCTCCACCCACTTTGCCTGGGCAGTGGCAACGCTTTCCTTACCCTTGATGAAGTTCACGGTCGGGTCGCCGCTTTCGGCGGACCAGGTTACTTTGTAGCGTCCGGCGGCGATTGCGGTTCCGTTAATGGACGCGCCATGTCTAAGTGTTAGATTGTGCTGATCCTTGGCAAATGCGGAGGCCGCGGCCAGCGCCAGTACCAGGATCAAAGGAACAAGATGTTTCGTAAACCGAAGGCTCATAGCTCTGTTTCTCCTTTCGAGAATTCAAGCCGGCCTCCTCCGGTAAGCCGATCAGTGTGCCGCAAGAAATGCCGCGCGAAAACTGTTGCATTTCCATAATGGGGGCGATTAAAATCAAACGGGGTTAAACGCACCGGGCCTTGCTGTCCGCAAGTAAACCCGCATCAGCGTCCGGATCGCCGCTGTTTCCAGGCCGCCAAACCGTGGACAACGGCGATCCACCCCTTCGTGACACTTCAGTTCAATTTAGACGCAGTAACGGCCGTCAGGGTTATCAAGACTATCCGCTCGCGTCCCAAAAATATCCATCGCGCGAAAAACTTCGCACATGCCAACTATACGGTCGAGGATGGTGAAATGTTCCACAGTCTTTTGCTGATTGCTACTCTGACGTAGCCGGCGAGCTGAGCCGGACAGACAGATCGCGTGAGATAGAAGCAAGTGCCCTGCCAATTTTTTGCTTTCGTCCGAACTCCTTTCGGCAAAGCGGCATGCGCGCAATTGTAAACAGAGCTCCTGCCTTTGAAACCTGTCCACCTACGAGACAAACTGTCCAGCGGCGAACAGGTCCGCGGCCGAGCGTCAAACGTGACGCCTTCGCTGAGCCGGAAACAGTTCTTTTATCGCATTTTTAGGCTTGACTGGGAACACGCAGTGGATTCATGCTCCATTGCGGAGGTCCAACAATGCTAACTCGACGGCGATTTCTTCACAGGACGGTGCAAGGTATTGCGGCAGGAGCGGCGCTGGCTGCGTCGGACACGTGGGGCGCGGGTCAACTTGCCTGGACCAAGCCCATCGGCCTCGAAATGTACACCGTGCGCGAGGAGTTTCCCAAAGACCCTGCCGGCACGCTCAAGAAAGTCGCCGCCGTGGGTTATCGCGAAGTGGAGATTTCGACTGAGATTCCGGCCGCCACGCTGAAAGGCTACCTGCGCGCCGCGAATCTGACGGCGCCGAGCACGTATGGGGAGATACCGAAGGACGTCGAGGCCTGGAAGAAGACGCTGGAACACGTTCAGCCCTACGGTCTTCGGTACATCACGGTGGGTGATAACCCGACGCTCGACGCCGACGCCTGGAAGCGGCGCGCCGAATTATTCAATCAGTGCGGAACCCTGGCGCATGGCGCCGGCCTTCAGTTTTGCTACCACGCTCACTATCACGAATTTGCGCCTCTCGGCGACACGTCCGGATACAACATCATGCTGACCGAGTGCGATCCTAAACTTCTCAAGTTCGAGATGGATGTCTTCTGGGCTACCTACGCGGGGGAGGATCCAATCGCGTACTTCCAGAAGTATCCCGGACGCTTTCCGCTGCTGCACATCAAGGACTTCAAGACGGGATTTCCCACCAGCACGTCCGGTTTCCCTTACGACAGCGGGCCGAATCCCTTCGCACCCGCCGGCCAGGGACGCATCGACTGGAAGAATATCTTCGCGCATGCCCGCCAGGCGGGCGTGGAGCACATTTTCGTGGAGCAGGATCGCTGCGACGGCAGTCCTTTCGACGCCATCAAGACCAGCTTTGACTATTTGAAGACTCTCCGTCTGAGCTGAGCGCGACGTGGCGTGGCCGTCTTAGCCGTGATTAGGAATTGTCAGTAGGCCCAGAACGGACCTGCCCCGCCCGGTGTGCTTTGACCCTGGATGGCGACGAACACGTTCCGTCCCAGGAAGAACGGCAATCCCAGGTCAAACGCCCCGGGGTTTGGACCGCCCACATCGTTAAAGGCGTTGTTGATGCTCGCAAATAACGAGTCCGCATTTGCGATACTCAGCGCAATCTGCGCCGATGCGCTATTGAGGCCGGTGGTGGTCACGGTAAGTCCGGCGGTCCCGGCTGGACAATAGAAACCCGAGTTGGGATTGGCGCAGACGGGCAGGCCCGTGGACGGGCTGCTGAGGAAGAACAGACCGTTGGAGCCGGAATCGATAAAGCTGCCGGAGTAGGACTGCCCGCTGAAAACCACACTGAAGTTCCCGAGATCATCCGTGGTGTACACTCGGGCGCTGCCGAGAGCGTTGTTGGACTGCGTTCCGATCCCGAAGATCAGGGAACCTGATAAGGTGAGGGCTCCACCGACGGGAACAGAGGGAAGAGAAACCAGCACTCCGTTGCTGTCCTGAGGGAAGAGCCCCACCGGATTCGAAGCTGGCCCGTGAGCCCGCACCGTCACGAAACAGATGCGTCAGTCGCGCTGCCTTAGCCGTCACCGATGTGGCCAGAGCTAAATTGGTTTATGTAAACTAACCAGGGATTTAATGTATTGACGATAAACTAAGAGAGTGATATCTTCGCGGCTGTTTCGATTTAGTCTCATATTGAGGAGAATGGCGATGCGGAAACGGTTGGTGTGCCTGTTGAGTTATTCAATTCTCTTCTTAAACGTTAGGCAGGTTCTCGCACAATCATTGGATAACGACGAGTTACCAGCGGCGATTAATTGCTTTTCCACAAAAACGGTTTTAAACGAGTACGCAAACGGCCAGGTCGGGTTGACACAGGCTCTGGTGCAATTTCGGGGCGGCGAGTACCTCACCGAGCTTATGCTCGCATGGGGGCAGCAGGGCACTAACGAGCTAGCCTCGATGACATCGTCTAATGGAGTCGACTGGGAGAATTTGGTGGTGCAGCCGGGTACGTATGTCCAGGACTGGAGCGGGCCTCCATTCGCCCCGGGCGGGGTGGGTATGACACGCTCGAGTTATTGTAATGCCACTTACGTTGCTTGGATGGATAACCACAATAACTTATGGGGAGCGTTAACCACGAACGGCGCCATTGGGTTCACCTCGCCCTATTTCATTTACGGAGGAGCCATGTCGCCACCGGCCTTGCGGGGCGACCTATCGTCCCTCCCGATTGGTTTCGCGTATTCCATTTATAACAGCACCTTTGAACTTTACGACACTCGAATTGGAACCTTTGGTTGTGAGTTCCAGAATCCCGTATTACTCTCGGGAACTATCTTCGGCAATTTCGAGGGTGATTATTTGCAGAACGGACCTTGGACGCCGGCGTATGCTGGTGCCAACGGGACAACTGAAATTCGGGGCGTCGCTGAAGGCAAGGATAAGGCCATCATTTACATGTTGAATGCGGGACCGGGACAGTACAGCGCCGGTACTAACTGGGCTGATAACGGACTAGCTGGCGCCGTTAATCCGGCAACAGGCCGGAATTATCTTGCGTGGACGTGCAGTTCACCGGTCACTCCAACTGCGGGCTGCAAAATCGAGACCAATAACATTAACATCCTGAACGTTAATACCGGTGACCTGAAAGTTTGCACTGACTGGTCTACGCAGATGCCATCACTTTGGTTTTATAACAACATGCTTTGGGTCGCGTGGAAGGGTGGGGACAATAACGGAGGAAACGTCAACGTTGCGAGTATGACGCCCTTTTAGTCGGACCTCGCTTGCCGTGGAGTGGGGTAGCGTCCCGTTTTGAAAAACCGGACACTGCGCATTTCGCGCTGCATGAGGCCCTTAGCATCACGATTTCAATAGGCCCAAAAAGGACCCGCACCGGCCGGCGTATTCTGACCCTGAATAGCCACGAAGACGTTTCGGCCCAGGAAAAATGGTAGTCCGAAATCAAATGCCGGGGGCGGACCGGGGTTGGGACCGCCGACATTGTTGAAGACGTTGTTGCTGCTCGCAAACAGCGAATCCGCGTTGGCGACTTTGATCGAGACCTGCGACGACGTGCCATTCAAGCCCACAGTGGTGACCAAGACGGAGGTCGGATTCCCCGGACAGTAGAAGCCGACGTTGGGAGCCGCGCAGGCAGCGATGCCGGTGAGCGCGCTCGTGAGGAAAAACAAACCGTTGGAGCCGGTGTCGAGGAAACTGCCCGAATAAGACTGGCCGTTAAAGGTGGCCGAGAAATTCCCCACGTCGTCAGTGGTGTAGACTTTGACCCCACCCAGACCATTATTCGAGTGCGTGCCGATGCCGAAGATCAGCGATCCCGATAGCGATGGCGCGCCGCCGACCGCCACCGAAGGAAGCGAAATCAGTTCGCCGTTGTTGTCCTGGGGAAAGAGGCCCACCGGATTCTGAAGCTGGCTCGTCGGATCCACAGAAGTCTCGCTACACCCGCTGGTCGGGCACGAGAAATAGACGGGCTGAAGCGTGGTGGAGGCCGAGGTGCACGCCGGCCCGCAGTCCTGCTGGAATACCCCAATACCGAGTACCCCGTTGGCGCCCAGATTCGCCGCCGTATCGTCATTAATCCCGCCAGTGTTGCAGGCCGGGGAAGGCGCCGCGGGGAAACCGCCGGCTCCGATGAGCTGGATGGGAGTCGATGACGCCTTTTCCCCCGCCAATTCGACATCGGCTGTTACCACGGGTCCCCACGCGAACGAATTGTCCGCAAACTGCACGCAGTTCCCGAGCAGGTTACCGCTCGTGTCGGTCGCCTCGGGAAGAGATACGGCGACCAATGACGCGAGCAGGCGGACGCCCACCGAACCTGTATCCACCAGGACGTCGCTGATGGTCTGACAGTTTGTCGAGCCCGGTGCGCAGATCGTGACGCTCACCACCGGCTCATTGAGAGAATTGTTCGCGGGTCCGGCGTTGACTTGCATCGGCAGCAAGTTATTCACGGACGAGCCGCTGGAGCTGCTGCCGGAGCTTGAACTCGAGCCGCTCGAACTCGAAGTGGATGTGCTCGTGCTCGGGCTGCTGCCAGCACCGCCACAGCCTCCGGCCAGAATAGAGATCAGTGCGGCCGCGAGCGCTGGAGCCCACCACCTCCGTAAATGGATTCGCAATTGGCAGGTCGTTTTCATTGAATGACCTCCTCCGTGATGTTCGCGGGCAGGAGGCTAGCCACGTAGGCTCTACCACGGAAAGATCGCATGTGGCCGCTTGACTCCACCACGAGCCGGGCCGTGCGTACCGCCAGGACGCGATGATGCGGGCCGGCGTTTGCCGCCGACTGCCGAAATTCGGGGAAATAGGATCCCAGCAGATTCTGCAGGTCAGGCATGGTGGGCCCGCGCCAGGAGACGCCGAAAACCATGCCGCCCGGCGCTGCATACTCTTTCACGATCATGCCGTCAGGAGCGTCGATTTCATGAACCGTATAGCCCTGCCCGGTCGTCGAGCGCAACTCTCCGCGCAGACGTTTTTGGTCCGAGGTTACCGACTGCTCGGGTTGACCGAGCACCGCCCAGGACGGAACGGAAAGCAGAAGGGAAAACAAAACGGCCGCCGGCACCTTCATCACACTCTCCTGAGTCTCACCCTGCTTGAGAATCCTACCCGCCCTCTATTGTTGGACGCCGTCGCCGGACCGCTTGGTTGCAAACGCTACTCGACCGCCGTGACGCTAGCGAACCAGTCATCTAAGACTGGTCCTTCCGGTACCGGGGTCATGGTCAAAATGGCCATGCCCACGGGTTGGCAGAGCCTCCGCCCCTGCGCTCGCGAAGACCGAACCCTACCTGCTGCCTGAGGCTGCCGATGCGGCGCCTGATTGGGAGGATCGCATGATGGCGAGCGGTACGCGGGAAAAGGCGGCTTGATCCCGCGCGGGATCGAGCACATTTACCTGCATCCAGTAGCGGCCGGCCGGAAACTTTCGCAGGGGAATGTTCACGAGGTAGCGAGCGGTGCCAGACGACTGCTTCACGAGCTCGCCGGGAAAGGGTCCGGCCTCGGACATCTTGGCGCCACCGCGAAAAAAGACCAGCGCGACCGAGGGCGCTACAGCTGCTCCGGGACCGGATGCCGCACTTGCACTCTTGCCGTCCCCTTTGGGCGCGTACGATTCCAGGTAGGTGTAGAGATTCTGATCGGTGCGAAACACGCGGGTGACACTCGGCAGGACCTTTCCGTCGCTGGTGTCCAGGGGATTTGCCAACTCTCTTTTGCGGCCGCCCGATGGGGCCGCTGCTCCCTGCAGCTGGTTCGAAACTACCACTGAACTCACGGCCAGCCGCGCGCCCGCGAACTTTGGCAGCGTCAACGGCTCCTCGAAGGTTCCCATCTTGCCGCTCTCGTTCTCCCGCACGACCGCCTTCAGCTTATAGTCTCCCGGCGGCAGCACGATTCCGCCCTCGTAGAGGAAATTGCTGGCGAGCACCTGCTGATAGTTCTCAGGATTGAGCTTTACCGGCAGAGTGTCACGCAAGGCGGCGGCCACGTGACCGGTGCTGTCCATAGCGCGCCAGGCAAAGTCAAACTCGGTCTGATGGCTGCGAGATTTGTTCAGAAACGAAATGGCCGACCCTGGAATCTTCGCCGCCAGCACCACGTAGTACTTATCGGTCGATTCCTGGAAATCTGCAGCTTCAACGGCCAGCGGCAAATCCACGAAAGGCTCTTCGAGGTCCATTGCCTGCTCGAGCTGCACCTCTTTGTCCTCGGCAGTGAATTGACGGAAGTTCTTCGGCGCATAGTAGCCCGGGCGCGCCTGTACCTTTACGCCGGGGCGGTTCACCTCGACTCTGATCCGGCGGAAGCGGCCATCCGACTTGCGGTTCGACGGGCTGTAGCCTAGCAGGTAGTAGGTGCCGTTGTCCTGCTGAACGTCCGTGAAGGCCTGGCCGAAATCATTGATATCGTAAAAAGTGCGTCCCCCCGTGTCGGAGGCGAGCGAGGCCAGCGTTTCGCGCCCTCCTTCGAGGGACGACATCTGCGAGGAAAAGGCGGAGGCGGTGTAGGCGGCCGTGCCGCTCGGGCTGGCGCTCGTGGCATCGCCGCCGGGCGGCAGCCCCACCAGGCCGCGCGCGTCCACGGTATAAAACGATACGTTGGCGCGGTTGGCCGCGTCTGTAGTGGCGCGCAATTGCGCCTGATTCTCGATTCCCGTCTTCTCCACACCGCTCGAAAAGTGAATCACCGACTTGCGTCCCGGCACGCCCCGCAGCAGGTCCGCCAAAGACTCGAGGGCCGCCAGCTTTTCATCGGTGTTAAAGATGTTGAATTCGGTTTCATCGGGCGTGAAGGCTTCGGAAGTGTCCTGCGTGACAATCTCCTCGCCCGTCGCACTGGTGCCGCCCGCCGTGCCGATCTCTCCCTGGTCGGCAAGAGACGCCGATTCGCCGGTTCGAATACCCTTCAGGGCCTTGTCGAGTTCATCGCGGTCGTTGGTGAAGTTTTGCGCCACGCGCAGGTCAGAGCTGTAGGTGGTGATCGCCACCAGATCGGCCGGCGTCAATTGCTTGCTGACGAAGCGCTCCGCCGACTTGACGGCGCGCAGCAGATCGTCAACCTGCATCGAGCTGAGATCGAAGAACAGCACCAGCATGCGATGGTCCTGGATAATCCTGTTTACCTCAGCAGCAGGCGCGGTGGGAGGCAGCTTCCCAAGATCGATGACGGCCGGAGCGCCGCTAGCAGCCGAGGTGGTAGCAAGCCCGGCGATGTTCTCGAGGCTGAAGGATGACACCTTCTGCTCCACGCCATCCTCGAACACGCGGAAATCCTCCGGCTTCAGATCGGTCACAGGCTGGCCCCGCCTGCCGGTTACGCGCACGTCCACCAGCACGACATTGGTCTGCACGCGCAGGGTAAGAGAATTGCCCTGCGTGGTGGCGGCGCCTGCTGCGGTGGCCGGCCGCGTGGTGACGGCGGTCTGAGCGCGACCGCTGCGCGGCACGAGGCTGGGCCCGGAGAGCAGAAAGCAGAACACGAGTGCGGGTGTCAGAAAACCATGGCCGGCGCGCTGTGTTGGATGTCGTCTTTGCATGAAGGCCTGGGAGCGCGGGCGTCCCGCCCGCTATTCCGTCTTTCTTAGCCCAAGGGCGGGCGAGACGCCCGCGCTCCCAGGCTACTAGAATCTCAATCGAAACGACGCCGTGACCGTGCGCATTCCGGCCACGCTGGTCACTCTTCCGAAGTTCGTCGCATTCACCACCGTCGCAATCCCAGTAAAATTCGGAGTGTTGAATGCGTTGTTGGCGGCAATCCGGAAGTCGCCGTTGATGCCGCGCTCGCGGGAGAATACCATCTGCCGGTCCAGAGAAAGGTTGAAGCTGTAAGTGGGCGGACCGGGAATCGTGTCGCGGCCCGCGTTGCCGAGGTCGCCTGCGGGCGGCAAGGTGAAAGCCGCGGTGTTGAAGTAATCCAGTGTCGTGCGCTCAAAAGATGGCACCGTCACCGGCAGGCCGGTGGCGTTGGCGCGAAGCGAGAAGTAGGCTCCGCCGCCGGCCGATGCGCCCACGTTTCCAAGCAACTGGGCAGTGTAGGGCGTGCCAGTTTCCAGCGTAGTGACGCCGCTCACCTGCCAGTTTCCGAAGGCGCGCTCGAGCACGCCGCCATGATTCAGAAATCGCTTGCGGTCTCCGAAGGGCAGCTCATAGTTGTAATTCAGCAGCAACGCATGGGTGCGGTTGAACGTGGAAAGACCGTACTCTGCCCCCAGATTCAGGTAGTTTTGAGCCACGATGCTGGTGGACCCACCCACGCTCCCGGCGTCATCGAGCGCTTTCGAGTAGGTGTAACGGGCCCAGATCGACAGGCCCCTGTGGAATTGGCGCCGCAAGCTCACTTGCAAGGCGTTGTAATTGGACGCGGCGCCCGCCGTCTCGTATGTGTACTCGAGAGCATTCGGAGTATTGAAAGAACCAGCCGGATTTGGACCCAGCAACAAGTCCAACGCAGTTCCCTTGGTGCCGACGTAGCCTACAGTCAGAATGAGGCTGCGAGCGATCTCATCCTGCAAGGTGAAGTTCCAGGTCTGCGCGTAAGGGGTACGATAGTTCGGATCCACCGCGTAGGTGTTGGTGAGAATGTTCGGGCCCACCGACGGGAATCCGTTTTGCAGCGTCAGCACTTGCGCGGGTGACGACAGCAGCGTGGAGGACCGCGCGAAAGGCGGCTCGCTTTCCAACTTCGGCGCCAGGCGCTGGTAAATGGATTCGTCGTAGAAGATCGCATAACCGCCGCGGATCACGAAGTTGTGGCTCGCCCACGGCCGGTAGGCGATGGCCAGCCTGGGAGCGAAGTTGTCCTTGTGTCCGCGCAGCAGCGACGCCGGAAGCGCACCCGGGTCGACACCGGTGATGACTCCGGCCGAGGCAAAGTCCGGCCCCACCGCCAGATCGGAAAGGTGGCCGTATTTCTCCGTGAAGGGCTGGAAGTACTCGTAGCGAAGACCATAGTTGAAGGTGAGCTTGGAAGTCAGGCGCCAGTCATCCTGCGCGAAGCCGGCGTAGGACCACGCTCGCAGATAATTGGCGCTGGTCCCGAAGCGCACCGAGGTGGCTTGAGGCAGGCCCAGAAGGAAATCGGCGAAATCGAATCCGGTCCCCGCCACCGGTTGACCTGTCGATGTAAGGTTGCTGGTGCTGTAGCCGGTGAAATTGAATGTGCCTCGCGCGTTCGGAGCCGTGTCGGTGTTCACGTCCACGCGACGCAACTCGCCTCCGACCCGCAGATTGTGCTTGCCGCGATTGATCAGCAGCGTGTCAACAAAGCGAGCCGTCTGGTTGCGGGTGAGGCTCGGAATGGCGAGACCGAGCGCGCCGAAATTGGTGAAGCTGATGGCCGGGACCCCCCAATCGAGAGGGACTTCAGACACTCCGCTGATGCCGAGCGCCGCCGCCACGTTGGTGGTGTTGGCGAAGGGATCGGTGAGCAAAGTGCGCTGCCGGTTGAAGTTGAAGAGCAGCGTGTCGACGGTCTGCGCCGCGAAGGTATGCGAGTCCGTCAGCATAAAGTTCTGACCGCGCACCAGGCTCTTGCTGGTGAAGGCCGGCAGGCTGGAGACGCTGTCGGTGTGGGTGGAGTTGAGATAATACATTCCGCTCAGGCTGTCCTTTTTTCCGAATTGCTGCCCGATGCGCGCTATCAGCCGCTGATTGGTGGAAGGGAGCGACTCCTGCAGATGGAAGTTTTGCACAATGCCGGGCAGGTTCGGTAAGGGAATATACGCGAGCAGTCCCAAGGCTGCCGGGTTGACCATGGACGATGGGATTGTGTTCTCCGGAAATGGAGTGCGCGGGCCCGCTGCGCCGTCCTGCGGCTCGTAGATCACGGGTGTCGCGCCCGCCAGGGAACCGGAAGGAATCACCGTTTCAGAGAAATTACCCTGGCGCTCAAGCGGGCTGGGAACGCTCGCGTAGCTGTCGAACGGGCTCTTGTTGTGTTGCAGATTGTAATTGACGAAAAAAGTGCTGTTGTCCTTGCTGCTGATGAGGTGCGGGATGTATAGCGGACCGCCGAGACTGATGTTGGTTTGCTCGGTATAGGCCGGAATCTGCCCAGACGATGCTGCGTTCAGCGGGTAGGGGCGCGCGTCGAAAGCGGAATTGGTGTAGCTCTCCAGAAAATTCCCTCGCACGCGGTTTACACGTGGACGGCGACCGCCGCGAGCGGTGAAGAATCCAATACCGCCGCCACCGAAACCTGCACCGCCCCCGAACCCGCCTCCTCCGCCAAATCCTCCTCCGCCACCACGTCCACCGCCGCCGCCTGCGCCAAAGCCCGGCGCGCCTTGCTGAAAGTCCCCGAACTGGCCTGCCATCCCGCCCATGCCCGGTCTGCCGTTCCCTCCTGGAGTCGAGGCTTCCACGGTGCTCCCGGCGAGCAGGAATGAATTTGCCGCGCTCGCCTGGTCGTTTGTGGGGATCTGCGCGTCCTGGCCGGAAGACGTATCGCCTTGATTGGCGGAGAAACGCACGGTGTCATCAGCGCCGGGTACTCCACTTGTGCCGCCAGGGCCCCCTTGAACGGCGCCGGCGCGGTCGACCTCGGCCTGAGTTGCCATGGCCTGGGCTGCGGCTCGCATCCGCTGGCGGGCTTCAGGCGGGAGTCTGCTCCAGTCCGGGCGCCCGTTGGGACCTGGCGGCGAGCCGGGCCTACGCGGCGGCGGCACGGTAGTAGTTCTGGCAGCCACAGAGTTGACGCTCCTGGTGAGATCGAGCTTTAGATCGACGGTCGCCGGCTGCCCTGCTACCACCTGCAAACGATCCTGAACTGCGTCGGCAAACCCCACCAGCGAAACTTCCAGCCGATAAGCGCCAACGGGCACTCCGGCCAGCACGTATTTGCCTGTTTCGTCGCTCCAGGTTTCCTTACGGGCGCCGCTCCGCAAATCAACGAGTACAATCGTGGCGCCGGGAACAGGAATCCCTCCCGGGCCCTGCACCTCTCCGGAGAGATTGCTGACGGTTGCCGGCGTGGTCGAAGCCGGTGTGGGAGCAACCGGCGCGGCTGACGGGTTTTGTGGCCGCGCGGCCAAAGGGGCGGCACAAATCAAGAGAAGGGCGCAAACATGTAGCGGGCCACACTGAGAGGTTCGCCCACCGTTAGAATTCGAATAAGTGCGGTACTTCAATCGGGCTGACCTGCCTGTAAGGGAGCGATCTTCTCAAACATACTGACGATGCTCCGCGAACCTTGGTTTCATACCTGTAATTCGCGATTCTGATGAAAAGAGTTCACCGAATATTCGTCTAAGCCGATTCAGTCTGTCCAAGTGATCCCGCCGCGCCACGATAGCGTTGGAACGGAGTCCTCACGCTGATTGGGCCGTGGCGGGAGGGTCGTGCCGCTGTGTAAGAAGGGGGGTCTATCGGTCGGAGTAGTAGCCGTCGCGAGCTTGTACGATCAAGCCCTTTTGGCTGGTCGTCAAGCTTATCTTGTGGTAGCCGGAACCCGAGGCCGCGCGGTCCGGCGTATAGCCCAGGCTGTACTGATTGCGGAGACCTTCCTGAATCCTGTCGTAGATCTGATCCAGAGCTTCTTTCTTCGAAACCTCAAATAGCTGCCCGCCAGTCTCCTTCGATAGCTGCTGCAGAATCTTCTTGCCGTCCGGAAGCGTCTGCTGAGGGTACCGGCCGCGGCCGCCATGGCGGCCCATACCGCCCATTCCACCCATACCGGGACGGCCCCAGCCTCCTGCATTGCCGGACTCGTCCCGGTCGCTAAACAGGATGGAGTAGACCAGCGTATTTGCGCGTTGGGCCGATTCAATGGCATTCGCCAGCGTTTCTTTGCTGCCACGATCAACCCCGTCCGAAAGAACCAGGATCGCCTTGCGCCCTTGCTGTTTCGCCATCACCTCATTCGACGCGAGGTACACGGCGTCATACAATAACGTCCCGCCGCCAGAGCGTCCTCTTCGATGGGAGCCACCCTGCTGGGAATCCTGCGGATCGTCCGAGTTCGCCTGGGCAAATTGCGGCTCCTGAAGATCGTTGAGCGCACTCTGCAGTTTCTGCCGCGAAGAAGTAACGTCCTGCTGAAGCTCCACCTCGCGGTCGAAGTGGATGATGAACGCCAAGTCTTTGTCTACGCGCAGCACTTGATCAAGGAAAGTGGCGCTGGCGCTGCATTTCTGGCTAAGTACCCGTCGCTGGCTCAAGCTGGTATCCACCAGGACACCGAGCGTGAGCGGCAAGTCGCTTTCGCGCGAGAAGTACCGGATGGTTTGTGGGCGTCCATCCTCCTGAAGCTGGAAGTCATCCTTAGTCAGGCTGCGGATAATCTCTCCCCGCTTGTTGCGCACCGTGGCCAGCACGTTAACAACGGTCACTTCTTTGGCGATTGTCGCCGCCGGCTGGTTTGGAGTCTGTCCAAAGGCGAGCGCAGGCGCGAGGCAAAAGCTCAGCCAGAGCCCGCGGGCCAGCCGGAACTTCTTCCCGCACCGCGGAACTGCCGAGCTGTTTAAAGGTTCAGCCCTAATCGTCAATGTTCTGATCTCTCACTTGCGAAGTGCGTTTTCGAATACCGGGTTTACCAGGTATCAGATGGAGTAGCCCACGGCCGGGTTGGCTAAGTCTCATTGGCTCACCTGTACAACCATCCTGAACGCCACGAATCGAACTGAGGGGTATTCCGAGAGTTGAACGAGAATTCAGGAGACAACTATGGCCGGAAAATGTGGATCAAGGACTACAGTCATGCTGTTTTTGGCTGGCGCGCTGGTGTCACTGTTTGCAGGGTCGCGGGCCTCGCTCGCAGAAAATAGCCCGCACCTCGCTGGCAAGTGGAATTTCAACCAGGACCAAAGCGATGACGCCAGCAAGAAGATTCAGGACGCGCAGGCGAGCGCGAAGCTTCAGACTAATGGCTATCCGGGTGGGAGTGGTTCTCCGGGTGGCGGCTACCCGAGCGGCACAGATTATCCGGGCGGTGGTTATCCGGGTGGCGGCGGCGTCGGGTTTCCCGGCGGACGCGGCGGGATGGGGCCCATGGGCGGCGGAAGAGGGGGTCGCGGCCAGCAGCGGGGGCCTGCCGCTCAAGGCGCAGGTCTCTCGGACAGCGACATGGAACAACTAGCCGCAAATCCGAAAATGCTGACGGTGGAGCAGAACGAGAAGCAGGTAACGATCACCGATGATAGCGGCCAGCCGAAGAATCTCTACCCGGACGGGAAAAAACACAAGGAGAAGGACTCGAACGGGCAGTCGAACACCGTCAAGACTCACTGGGAGAGCAGCCGCTTGGTGGCGGAGAGCAAGCTGGGCCACTCCGGAAAGCTGACGGAAACCTATCAGCTCAGCCAGGACGGCAAGCAACTCGATGTCATCCAGCAGCTCGACAATTCCCGGTTGAGCCAGCCGCTCATCATCCGGCGCGTTTACGATAGTGCGGCTGAGAATACCAAGTAGCGTGGTGACAAACTGTTTTGGCCCGATCGGAATGATGGGCCGCGCACCTTCATCCGGAAACGTGACATAATCGAAGATGTTTGAGTCGCTCGAGCGATTCGAACCGGAGCCTGCCGCACTCGACATCGAGCCCAACAACCCGGCGCCACCACCGCTCAGTCACCTGAAGCGACCCTCGATCATCAAATTAAAGCGATTCAGTGCGAACAACTTCGCCTGTTAATTTTCCGCCAGGCAGAATTGTGTTGGCGCCGGCTGGGCTTTCAGCACTCATCTCTGAGGCATCAGCTGACCAGCGTCGGCTTGCTGACGGCTGAGCGCTGGCGGCTCTGCAGGTTGTATTGAAATGGAGAATCGTAGGCGAGAATCGTAAGACGAGAATCGTAAGAGACGAGAGCAAATGAATCACTCTGCCGCCATCCTGGAAGATCTGCTGCGCGAGCGTATCCTCGTGCTCGACGGCGCTATGGGCACCATGATCCAGGCGCGGGGGCTTACGGAGGAGGACTATCGCGGGCGCGAGTTCGCTCGTCACGGGAAGGCTCTGCGCCTCAACAACGACATTCTCTGCATCACCCAGCCCCAGCTCGTCGAAGATGTGCATCGCCAGTATCTCGAGGCCGGCGCCGACATCATCGAGACCAACACTTTCAACGCCAACGCGGTGTCGCTCGCGGAATATGGGCTCACGGGTCACGCCTATGAAATAAACCTCGCCGGCGCGCGGGCGGCGCGGCGCGCGGTGGAGCAATTCCAAGAGCAGGGCGCCGGACGACCAGCGTTCGTGGCCGGTTCGATGGGGCCGACCAGCCGTACCGCTTCGGTCTCGCAGGACGTCTCGAATCCGGGTGCGCGCTCGGTCACCTTTGACCAGTTGCGTCAGGCTTACTACGACCAGGCCAGGGGCCTCGTGGACGGCGGAGTGGATCTTCTGCTGGTCGAAACCATCTTCGATACGCTCAATGCCAAGGCCGCGCTCTTTGCCGTAGATCAGTGCTTCGAGGAGCTGGGCCGCCGCCTGCCCGTGATGGCATCCGTCACCATCGTCGATCAGAGCGGGCGGAATCTTTCCGGCCAGACGGCAGAAGCTTTCTGGATATCAGTCTCGAATGCCAGGCTTTTCACCGTGGGAATCAACTGCGCGCTTGGAGCCGAGCAGATGCGCCCTTTCATTGAGGAAATGGCTCGCGTGGCGCCGCTTCCGGTGAGCTGTTATCCGAATGCCGGTTTGCCCAACGCTTTCGGCGGATTCGACGAGACTCCCGAAGATATGGCTCGCGACCTCGGCGACTTCGCCCGCCAGGGCTGGTTGAATATCGCCGGCTCCTGCTGCGGATCGACGCCCGCGCACACCCGGGCCATTGCCGAAGCAGTGCGAGGGGTCCCGCCGCGCGTCCCTCCCCAGGCCGATCACGTGACGCGCCTCAGCGGGTTTGAACCGCTCACCATGCGCGCGGACATGAACTTCATCAACATCGGCGAGCGCACGAACGTCACAGGCTCTCCGAAATTCGCCAAACTGATCGTGGCCGGCGACTACGAGGGAGCACTCCGCGTGGCGCGCCAGCAGGTGGATGGCGGCGCCCAGATCATCGACGTGAACGTCGACGAGGGGATGCTCGATTCCGAACAGGTGATGACCACCTTCCTGCATCACGTCACCTCGGAGCCCGACATCGCGCGCGTGCCCGTCATGATCGACAGCTCGAAGTGGAGCGTGATTGAAGCGGGACTCAAGTGCCTGCAAGGTAAGAGCGTGGTGAACTCGATCAGCCTCAAGGAGGGCGAGGAAGCGTTCAAAGAGCGCGCCCGCCTGATCCGCCGCTACGGCGCTGCCACCGTGGTGATGGCGTTTGACGAGCGGGGCCAGGCTGATACCGTGGAGCGCAAGCTCGAGATCTGCACGCGATCCTACAAGATTCTGACCGGTGAAGTAGGGTTTCCTGCGGAGGACATTTTCTTCGATCCCAACATTCTCACGGTAGCCACCGGCATGGAGGAGCACAACGACTACGCGCTAGCCTACATCGAGGCCACGCGCCAGATCAAGGCCAGGCTTCCTTATGCCAGAGTGAGCGGCGGCGTCAGCAACATCTCGTTTTCGTTTCGCGGCAACAACCTGGTGCGCGAGGCTATGCACTCGGCTTTTCTGTACCACGCTATTCGTGCCGGCATGGATATGGGCATCGTCAACGCCGGCCAGTTGGCCGTGTACGAGGAGATCCCGAAAGACCTGCTGGAGCTTGTTGAAGACGTGTTGCTGAACCGGCGGCCCGATGCCACTGAGCGTCTGCTGGCCTTCGCCGATCAGGTGAAACATCAGGACAAAGGACAAGCGGAGGAGGAAGCGTGGCGGAAGGGTTCGGTGGAGGAGCGGCTGTCGCACGCGATGGTGAAGGGCATCGTGGATTACATTGAAGCCGACACGGAGGAGGCGCGGCAGAAGTATGACCGGCCTCTGCAAGTGATCGAGGGTCCACTCATGGCCGGCATGAGCATCGTGGGAGACCTCTTCGGCTCCGGCAAAATGTTTCTTCCCCAGGTGGTGAAGAGCGCACGGGTCATGAAGAAGGCCGTCGCTTATCTGTTGCCCTTCATGGAGACCGAGAAGCAGGCGAACGGCGCGCGCAGCCAGGGCAGGATCGTGATGGCGACCGTCAAAGGCGACGTGCACGACATCGGCAAGAACATCGTGGGCGTCGTGCTCGGCTGCAACAGCTACGAGGTGATCGATCTGGGCGTGATGGCGCCGAGCGAGAAGATCCTGGCGGCGGCGCGCGAGCACCAGGCGGACATGATCGGCGCCAGCGGCCTCATCACCCCGTCGCTCGACGAGATGGTCCACCTGGCCAAAGAAATGGACCGGCAGGGATTCACGATTCCCCTGCTGATCGGCGGCGCCACCACCAGCCGCATTCACACCGCCGTCAAGATCGCGCCCATGTACCGCCATCCCGTGGTCCACGTGACCGATGCTTCGCGCGCCGTGGGGGTGGTGAGCAGCTTGAAGAGCGCGGAGCTGCGCGAGCGCTTTGCCGGCGAGAATCAGCGCGAGCAGGAGAAGTTGCGCCAGGCACACCGTCCGCAAGCGCAGCCTCTGATTACGCTCGAAGAAGCCCGACGCCGTAAGCCGGTGCTGGACTGGTCGGACGTGCGTCAGCCCGAATCGCCCGGCGTGAAGACTTGTGAGTGCGTGCCGCTCGCCGAGATTGTGCCCTATGTCGACTGGTCTCCGTTCTTCGCGGCGTGGGAACTGCGCGGAACCTTCCCGAAGATCTTGGACGACGCCACGGTCGGCGCCCGGGCGCGCGAACTGTTCGACGACGCCCAGGCGCTGCTCGCTAAGATCGTTGCAGAGAAATTGGTCACGGCCCGAGCCGTGATGGGAATCTATCCTGCGGCGAGCGTCGGCGACGATGTGGAAGTCTACAGCGACGAATCACGCTCCGACAGGCTCATCGCCTTCCATTTTCTGCGGCAGCAGATGGAAAAAGCGCCCGGCCACTTCAATTACTCACTGGCGGATTTCATCGCGCCCAAGGATTCGGACGTGCGGGACTACCTGGGCGGATTCGCGGTGAGCGCGGGTTTCTGCCTGGAATCGCTGGTGGCGCGATTTGAGCGCGACCACGACGATTACAATTCGATCATGGCCAAAGCTCTTGCCGATCGCCTCGCCGAGGCGCTGGCGGAATTGATGCACAAACGCGCCCGCGACGCCTGGGGCTACGGCAAGCACGAGCAACTGTCGTCTGAGGACATGATCCGCGAACGCTATCGAGGAATCCGACCGGCGCCCGGCTACCCGGCCTGCCCCGATCACACCGAGAAGGGGCTTTTGTGGGACTGGCTCGGCGTCGAGCAACGCACAGGCATCAAATTGACGGAGAGTTACGCCATGTATCCGGCGGCTTCGGTGAGTGGTTTCTACTTCGCGCATCCTGAGGCGCGCTATTTTGCGGTGGGAAAAATCGGTCGCGACCAGGTGCTGGATTACAGCCGCCGTAAGCGCCTGGATGTGAAGGAGGTGGAGCGCTGGCTGGCTCCGAATTTGAATTATGATGCCGGATCATAGGGCAGCCGCCAGAACTCTCATATTGACGCGCCTGGCGTTGAGATTCTCGACCGTGGCGTCTTCGTTGCGTCACATTCAATCGTGTTTGCCATCTGATATGCTTTTGTCATGGACGAGACCCGCATACGAGTGAATGAAAATGGTCGGGTTGTGGCGTCCGCTGCGCTTGACTTGTGAATCGTGCTCGCGTCGCGCATTGAGCCCGGGTGGGCAGAACCCCTGATGAACCTAGCGAAAAAAATATTCGATCCTTCGCTACCAGTCACCTTCTTCGAACTGGTGCCGCCGGAGGTAGACAAAGTCCCTGCGCTCGACGAGGCTGTGGAAGTGATTCGAAGCGTCGTTGACTTGGTGGACGCCATCAACCTTCCGGAGATTCACAATGAGTCGCGACCCGGGCCTCGTACCGCCCAATTCGTGCCTCGTCTCGACCCGCGCGTGCTGGGAGCGCGCCTGCGGGATGAATTCGGCACGGAGGTGGTGTCGAACCACTGCGTCGTTCACGAGCCTGATCCGCTGCCTTGGCTGCACGAAACCCGGGAGACTTTTGGCATTGAGCATCTCGTGCTGGTCGGGGGCGAATCCAGCGCCATTCAGTATGCGGGTCCGAGCGTGCTCGAAGCGACCGAGCTCTTCAGATCTGCCGGTCACACGGGCGCCTTAGGGGGCATCAGCATTCCGAGCCGCCCCGGCGAGGCCGAGCGAGTGCGCCGCAAGCACGCCGCCGGACTCGATTTCTTCACCACCCAGGTTCTATTCGATCCGAATGACATCGTGTGGCTTGTGCAGCAGCTTAACGGACTTGAAGCGCGCCTGATACTGAGCTTCGCGCCGGTGAGCCATCCACGAGACCTGCACTTCCTGCGCTGGCTTGGAGCTGACATCCCGCCTGACCTCGATCGCTTCTTGCGGCTCGATCAGGCGTCGGCTGCGGAGTTGTCGGGTGCGGATTCAGAGGCTCGCGAGACTGCGCGCGCTGCCTGCCTCGAACGCTCGATCGATCTGGCGCAGCGCATCCTGCTTGAGGTGTTCGATAATTTGCCGCCCGATCCGCCGGCCCTGGGCCTGAACGTGGAGCACATCAACCGGCGCAATTTCGGCCCGGCGGTGCGAATGCTGGAGCGGTTGGGGGAGCTGTATTCGAGCCTTATTGCCACCCACGCGCGAGTTTGAGAATTGCCTTGACAGCCGTCATTTGATTGAGGAGCTCTGATGCGCGAAAAAATTGACATAAGCGAAAAAGGCGGGCCCCGAAATGGACAGGAACAGGTTTTGGATCGCCGGCTGTTCATGCAACTGCTCGCCTTCGGAGAATCGCACGACGTTTCTGAACTGGCACGAGCGATCGAGTCCGCCGGTTTCGAGGCCGTGCTCTATAAAGACCTGAACGATCCCCGCGGCGTCGCCCTGCTGACATGGAGCGATCAACCCGACTTCTTTGTCACCTTGCTGCGCCCTTTTCTCGACGGCCAACCCTTCGTCGCGCTCGCACCCAAGCCGGAACTCACCATGATCGGGCGCACCTACGGTCTCGGGCACGAGCCTGATCTCGAAGACTGGCTGCTTGAGAAACCACGCCGCACCGTGCTCAATCCTGAATCTCCCTGGGCCATCTGGTACCCACTTCGGCGCAAAGGCGCGTTTTCCGCACTGCCTGCCGAGGAGCAGGGGCCGATCCTGGGCGAGCACGGCCGCATCGGGCACGCATTCGGCGAGGCCGGGTATGCACAGGACGTTCGCCTGGCGTGTTTTGGCTTGGACCAGCACGACAACGATTTCGTGATCGGTCTGATCGGCGCCGAACTTTACCCGCTTTCAGCATGCGTCCAGCAGATGCGCAAGACCCGGCAGACATCCCAATACATCGAAAAAATGGGGCCGTTCTTTGTGGGCAAAGCCTTCTGGCAAAGTGCGGTGGGTCCCGATCAGCCTCGGGCGGAATCCAGCTTGTAGAGACTGACAAGAGTGCATGAGCGGACGCTCGGTCCTGTCGGAGACAGCACACGGAATGCCGGCCAAGAAGCAAGCTGGTTAGAATCAGCATGAGATTCAAATTGGGGGATTGATTATGGGATCGATGGCGGCTGTGGTGCACTACGAGCTTCGGGATGGTAGCGTGGAACTGCGGGAGGTCCCGCTGCCACCCGGTCCCGGCGAAGGCGAAGTGATACTCAGGACCGAAGCAATCGGCGTCTGCGGCAGCGAGGTGCACCAATACCACAACTCGCAAAGTTGGCCTGTGAACGTGCCGGTGATTCTCGGCCACGAGTTCTCGGGCGTGGCAGCGAAAGTGGGGCGCGGCGTCACCGGATTTCGCGAGGGTGACCGGGTAGTGTCGGAGACGGCGGCGCGCATCTGCGGCCAGTGCGCCTACTGCCGTTCGGGTGAGTATAACCTCTGTCCGCGGCGGCTCGGGTTCGGCTACGGAATCGACGGCGCCATGGCGGACTCGGTTTGCGTGCCGGCACGCTGCCTGCACCACCTTCCCGCCGGGGTGCCTCCCGCAACCGCAGCGCTGAGCGAGCCTTGTTGCGTGGCCTACAATGCGGTAGCCGTGAAGACCCGGATCGAGCCGGGAGCGAGCGTGCTCGTGCTTGGGCCCGGGCCCATCGGTCTGCTCTCTCTGATGATGGCGAGGCTTTGCGGCGCGGGCTGGCTGGCCGTAGCCGGCCTAGAACGCGACCGCCCGCGGCTCGATCTTGCTTTGCGATTGGGAGCGGATCAGACCTTCGCGGGCGGGCGCGACGAGTTGCTGGCGGGCATTCGCGAGCACGGCGATGGTTTGGGCGTGGATGCGGTGATCGACGCGTCCGGCAACTCGGCGGTGCTCGCTCTGGCGCTCGCCGCGGTGCGGCCCGCAGGCCAGATTACTAAGGTGGGCTGGGGACGCGAGCCGCTCCAGATTTCGCTCGATCCGCTGGTGCAGAAAGCTGTCAATCTGCAAGGCAGTTTCAGTCACAACTACGCGATCTGGGAGCGCGTGATCTCTCTACTTGCCTCCGGCCGGCTCGATCCTTCGCCGCTGGTGGGCCGGGTCGAAGCACTCGAAGGCTGGCAAGGCTGCTTCGATGACATGGCCTCCGGCCGGATCATCAAAGGAGTACTGCAGCCAGCATAAGCCATCGGCAGTGGGCGGCCGGGCCCCTTATTTTTTGGTGCCTTCTTGATTCTTTTGCCGCCTTTTTTTTGCTTTGGAATCCGGACTTCCGGCTTCTGAATTTCGCTATGAAACTTGCCGCCTTTCCCAAATGCTACATGGACGAGATCTCCGTCGACCGGACCATGACCCTGTTCGATTGGATTGACATGGCCGCGGATCTCGAAGTGGACGGACTCGAGATGTACTCGGGCTTCCTGATGAGCCTTGACGATGGGTATCTGGACCGGGTGCGCGACGCGATGGCCCGCCATCGGCTGGCGATGCCCATGATGTGCTGCTCGCCTGATTTCACTCATCCCGATGACGCCCAGTGGCGCCGCGAGATCGAACGCGAGCGCACCATGATCGACGCCACTGCCCGGCTCGGCGGGCGTTTCTGCCGCGTGCTTTCCGGTCAGCGCCGCCCGGGGATCTCGCGCAACGAAGGCGTCCAGCGGGTCGTGGGCGCCATCGACCAGCTTTTGCCTTACGCGGAGTCTCGTGGCGTGGTGCTGACGCTCGAGAACCATTACAAGGATGGCTACTGGCAATATCCCGAATTCGCCCAGCAGAGCGAGGTATTTCTGGACATCGTCGATCGCATCCGGTCGCCGTGGTTCGGCGTGCAATACGATCCTTCGAACGCCGTGGTGGCCGGTGAGGATCCCGTCGAGCTTCTGGAAAAGTTGAAACAACGGGTGGTGACGATGCACGCCAGCGACCGCTACCTGAAGCCGGGATATACTCTGGCGGACCTAAGGAAAGCTGAGGAGGGTCCCGGGTACGCGGCCATTCTGGCCCATGGCGTAACAGGGCGCGGCCTGAACGACTATCCGCGGATCTTCAGCGTGTTGCGCGAGGCGGGTTTCGACGGCTGGATCTCGATCGAAGACGGCTTGAACGGCCTGGAAGAAATTCGCGAATCCGCGCGCTTCCTGCGCGGCCTGATGTTGGAAAGCGGTTAGCCATCAGCCATCGGCATCGGAGCTAGGCTGGCCCATCTGATTTGTGATGATTCATGTGGACCCCGCTTTCGCGGGGGTGACACAATCGGGGCTTGGAGTTGCTGCCCGAGTTTGTCATTCCCGCGAAAGCGGGAATCCAGGTCTTTTCACACAGACTCTGAAAGCCCCGCCCTGACGAGGCCCGACGAATCGTTTTCACGAACTGTCAGGTTAGGTTGAAGGCTGGGAGCCGATCACTCAAAGTTCTAGGCGGCCACGGGCGCGCCGTCATTGCAAAAGCCCTGCAGCAGCCCCTGCAGCGAGCGCACGGAGGACGGCAACTCGTTGGCGCGGGTGAGGGCGTTCTGGCGCACGGCGTCGATGGCCACCAGGAGCTCGCTGACGGAATCGAGAGTAGCGCCGATCGGGCCGCCCACCCCGACCAGACGCAAGGGATCAAAGCGGACTGAGGCCAGTAGTTCGCGCTGAATCTTATCCGCCGTGGCAATCACCCGGCGCTGGCTATCCCGGATGGCTTCCAGATCGCCGGCGGGGCCTTCCATCTCCAAGTCGGAACGCCGCAGTTCAAGCGCTTGCCAGTCGAGCTCTTGACCGAGTTGGAGAAGCAGCGTCATCTGCAACCTCTATCAATAAAGATGGCATGGCTACTGGGAAAAGATGCAAGACCAAGGTCACAGTTCTGTAAATTTTCTCTTACATTTGGCCGCAACTTTTCTGATTGCTCCGTGTTGCCACCCAGCCGCGTTTTCGAGGAGGTCCCGTCATGGAGTACCGCACGCTTCCGCAGACTGATCTTAGAGTTTCCCGCGCCTCTTTCGGCACCATGCCCTTTGGATCGCAAGCCGATCAGGCCACGTCGACGCGAATGGTGGATCAGTGTCTCGATGCCGGAATCAATTTCTTCGATACCGCCAACATGTACAACCTGGGACGCGCTGAGACCGTGCTGGGACAGGCGCTGGGCGCCCGG
>DASYYZ010000004.1:0-102615 GCA_035946735.1 Terriglobia bacterium | reverse complement strand
CGATACCGCCAAGATCCGTAATGAGATGTATTTCCCGTTTCTCCAGGTGCCGGACAAGTATATGCCCGAGATTGTGGCGGGCGCGAACCTCCTGTTACGTACGGCGCCCAATCCTCTGAGTACTGTTTCCGCTGTCCGCGCTCAGGTGGCAGGCCCCACCAACGACCAGCCCATGTACGGCGTGCGGACCATGGAGCAGATTATCTCGGGGTCGCTTGCGGAGCGCCGCTTCACCATGCTCCTGCTGATCATCTTCGCCGGCACCGCCCTGGTGCTGGCCGCAATCGGAATCTACGGCGTGATGTCGTACGCCGTCACGCGGCGCACCCACGAACTGGGAGTGCGGATGGCGCTCGGAGCCACGCGCTACGACGTTCTACGATTGGTGGTGACGGAAGGACTCGGCCTGGCTTTGGCGGGCTTGGCGGCTGGGGTGGTGGCCGCGGTTGGGCTCACACGATTCCTGGCGAGCCTGCTTTACGGCGTCCGCCCGGCTGACCCTTGGACTCTCGCGGCCGTGTCCCTGGCGCTCGGCGCCGTAGCATTTCTCGCTACCTACGTTCCGGCGCGCCGGGCGACGACGGTGGATCCGATGGTGGCGCTGCGTTGCGAATGAGGGGAACTTGAAGGTGCCATTCGCGGTCCAAAATTTCTTAAACCCCGGAGGACTAACCAACGAAGCCGGAATGTAACAGAAAACAGGACGGTTGTAGGAACGTGATGCGTAGATCGGAGCACGACGGGACAAGCCGCGGTTCTTTACGCTAAGATCGGCTGGCGAGGTGACTCCGATGACCAAGGCTGCGCAACTCGAATCCTCTCCCGGCAGAGTCTCGTTCGTTGAAGCGGATCACGCCAGTAAGGGCGATGCGCCCATTCGGGCGCCGCGCGGCAGCGCCATCAGTTGCAAAGGCTGGCAGCAGGAAGCGGCTTTGCGCATGCTGATGAACAACCTCGACCCCGAAATCGCCGAGCGTCCCGAGGACCTGATCGTCTACGGCGGTACCGGCAAGGCGGCGCGCAATTGGCCCGCTTATCACGCTATCGTCGCTTCCCTGAAACAACTCGCCAGCGATGAAACCCTGCTGGTGCAATCGGGCAAGCCGGTGGGCGTGCTCCGCACCCACGAGTGGGCGCCGCGCGTGCTGATCGCGAACGCCAACCTGGTGGGCCATTGGTCGACGTGGGAGAAGTTCAACGAGTTCGAGCGTCTCGGCCTCACCATGTACGGCCAGATGACTGCCGGAAGCTGGATTTACATTGGCACCCAAGGGATTCTGCAAGGCACATACGAAACCTTTGCCGCCGCCGGCCGCAAGCACTTCGGTAGCGATCTCGCCGGCAAACTCGTGGCGAGCGGGGGCATGGGCGGGATGGGTGGCGCTCAGCCGCTCGCCGCCACGCTGAACGGCGCCGCCTTCCTCGGAATCGAGGTGGACGCCGAGCGCATCAAGCGGCGCATCAGGCAGGGCTATTGCGACATCTGCGTGAACGATCTCGATGAGGCGCTGCGCATTCTGAAGCAGGCGATCCGCCAGAAGCAGGCGACGTCAGTAGGCCTGGTCGGTAACTGCGCTGATGTCATCCCGGAAATGGCCAGGCGGGGCGTGGTGCCGGACCTCCTTACCGACCAGACCAGCGCTCACGATCCTCTCAATGGCTACATTCCTAGCGGATTGAGCCTTGAAGCTGCGGCCCAGTTGCGCCGCGGCAACCCTGACAAATATCTGAAGCGCTCCTACGAGTCGATCTCACGCCACGTGCAGGGCATGCTCGATCTTCAGAAGCTGGGCGCGGCCACCTTCGACTACGGCAACAACATCCGCACCATGGCGTACGAACACGGCGGCGTGATGGACGCCTACGCCTTCCCCGGGTTCGTTCCGGCTTACGTTCGGCCGCTGTTCTGCGAAGGGCGGGGCCCGTTCCGGTGGGTGGCGCTCTCAGGCGAGGCTGCCGACATTCATCGCACCGACGAACTGGTGCTGGAGATGTTCCCCGGCAACGAAATCCTGACGCGCTGGATTCAACTGGCTCGAAAGCACGTCAAGTTTCAGGGTCTGCCGGCGCGCATCTGCTGGCTGGGCTACGGTGAGCGCGCGGCCTTTGGAGAGCGCCTGAATGATCTGGTGGCTCGGGGCGAGCTCAAAGCTCCCATCGTGATCGGCCGCGACCATCTCGATTGCGGCTCGGTGGCTTCACCCTATCGCGAGACCGAGAACATGAAGGACGGAAGCGACGCCATCGCGGACTGGCCGCTGCTGAATGCGCTACTCAATACCGCCTCGGGCGCAAGCTGGGTATCGATCCACAACGGCGGCGGCGTGGGTATCGGCTATTCGCTGCACGCGGGGCAAGTGACTGTAGCCGATGGCACGCCCGAGATGGCAAAGCGAATCAACCGCGTGCTGACCAACGACCCAGGGATCGGTGTGGCGCGCCACGCGGACGCCGGGTATGACGAGGCGATTGCGTTTGCAAATCGGGCGGGAGTGAAAATTCCGATGGCCCAAAATCTGCAGCTCCCTTAAGCGGCTTGCCGACCAGTGATCCCACGGCGTGGGTCGCGTGCGTGTCTACAAGTCGGGAAACTGACAACTGAGAGCTGATGGCTGGTTCTTAACTTTTCTTGGCGCTGACAGCGAAAAATGCGGCGTATTGCTGCTCGATATTTTTGCTCTTGCACTTTGGGCAGGCCATCTTGTTCTTGCCGTGCTCGCTGAGAGTCATCACCTGAGTGAAAGATTTCTTGCAGTCCTTGCATACGTAAGTGTAGGTGGGCATCGTCGAGCCTCCGTCCCTTGGTTTAAAATCCATTCTAGCAAAAGGCACGCTTCGCTCCAATGGCTGATTCGTCCGCTCAAGCCGCGCTTTTTTTTCGTGACGCCGAGCAACTCCTGACTCTCGCCGGCCGTCCCGTCCCGCGACGCGGATCGGACCTCGCTGAGCTGGGCATTGTGCCCTCGGGCGGCGTGCTCGTGGTGGATGGCGTGATCGTCGCGGCCGGACCTACCCGCGACATCGAAGGCCAGGCTCGCCGTCTCAAGGCTCGTACCATCGATTGCCGAGGACGCGTGGTGATGCCCGGTTTCGTCGATTCCCACACCCATCTGGTGTTCCACGGCAGCCGCGTGGACGATTACGTTCGCCGCATCGAGGGCGCGAGCTACGAAGAGATCGCCAAGGCGGGAGGCGGCATTCGATCCAGCGCTCGCCTGGTGGCCGCAGCCTCCCCCAAGGCGCTGGCAACTCAAGCGCTCGCATTTCTGGAGGAGTTTGCTGCCTGCGGCACCACCACGGTTGAGGTGAAAACCGGATACGGACTCGAGGTGGATGCCGAGATTAAGCTGCTGCGCGTCATCGGACAACTCATGAACAGGTCGCGTGCGGAGGCGGCCAGGATCGAGCTGGTTCCCACGCTGCTGGCAGCCCACGCCCTGCCCGCAGGGTTTGAAAGCCGCCGCCAGGATTATATCGACGAAGTTGTGAATCGCCTCGTGCCATTTGCGTCGCGCTACCGGCTGGCCCGGTTCATCGACTGTTTCTGCGATCGTGGCGCATTCACGGTGGAGGAGTGCCGCCGCGTGCTGGAAGCAGGCCGAAGGCAGGGTCTCGAGGCCAGGGTGCACGCCGAGCAACTCGCCCGCACCGGCGCCGCCAGGCTCGCGATCGAGATGAACGCTGCATCGGCCGATCATCTCGCTCACTTGACGCCGGCCGACATTCGGGCCTTGGCACGCTCCGGGACCGTAGCCACGCTGGTCCCGGGAGCGAACTTTCACCTTGGCTTGAGCCGTTACCCTCCCGCCCGGCGCCTGGTTGAAGCCGGCGCCGCAATCGCACTGGCCACCGATTTCAATCCCGGCACGAGCCCCACGCTCAACATGCAGTTCATTCTGAGCCTCGCCTGCGATGTCATGCGGCTGACGCCGGCCGAGGCCATTTCCGCAGCCACGATTAATGCCGCCTTCTCGCTGCGGCGGGCGCAACAGATCGGATCCATCGAACCCAACAAGCAGGCGGACCTCATCGTATTGGCGGTCGATGACTACCGTAAGATTCCCTACTATTTTGCCTGGAACCATTGCCTGTTGACTCTGAAACGCGGCCGGATTGTTTATTCAAGACTGGAGGAGGTAACGGTGCAGTGATCGAATTCTGCACGCCGCCGTTGCAGCCAGGCGAGGCCTACTTGGACGGCTCCGCTGCCGGCGAGGAACCGGCCGGCGCCGGGGTGCCGCCCGGCGCGCCGGATGCTTTCGGCGTCGCTTCCGAATACCGAATGATGATCTCGCCCGGCTTTGCCATCAGCGAGTCTTCACGCGCTCTTTTCTCGATCGTCTTCGGATCGCTCTTCAAGGCCGTAATCTGCTTTTGCAGTCTGTCGTTTTCCTGCTGAATGTCCGCAGCCTGCTTTTGCAGGCTATAAAACTGCTGTTTCTCGCGTCGCAAGGCCAGATACCCGTGCTCTCCGCACACAACGTGGTAGCCAAGCGCTGCCACGACCGACAGGGCAGCCGCCAGGATTCCAACATAGGCGCGTCGATTCTGCAAGAAAGGCTTCATCATACCCGCCCTTTCTCTTCGCGCTCCCTTCGGCCTAGCAAAGGGCAACGCAGCCACGATCCATGGTTCTCGGTTATCTTAAGCCTATCCGTGCGGTAATTGCGAGCAAATTGCGCGAGCTCCGCGCTTCGCCAGAGATTGCCCGTTGGCGCGCCCTTCTTGTATCGTGAAGTCGACGCTTTGCCGCCCGTAAATGTAAGGAGTGATCGTGACGGACAAGATCGTGGTCTTGACTACCGCGGGCAGCCTCAAAGAGGCGCGCAAAATAGCTCGAACGCTGGTGGAAGCAAAGCTTGCCTCTTGCGTGAACCTGCTACCGCCGGTCGAATCGATTTATCCCTGGCAAGGCAAGATCGAAAAGTCGAGGGAGCGGCTGCTTATGATCAAGACTTCGCGCGAGGTCTTCCCCAAAGTCGAGGCCGAGATTCGCAAGCTGCACAGTTACACCACGCCGGAGATCATTTGCCTGCCCATCGTCGACGGGTCCCGCGACTATCTTGCCTGGCTGGAGCAATCCATCAAGCCCGCCTCAGATGCCGACGAAGCGCCCCCGCCGCCTGTCAGCCCGCGGACCTACTGAGCATTGCAAATACCGTGACGACCGCTGCTATAGCGCCGTCTGCAGGGCGCTCGTTCCGAAGGGATGTTCCTTTGGGTTCGCAAGCCGCCGTCAGAGCTAAGTCCCGGCGCGACCGGCCTCGAAACAGCGGTATAAAATCTACCAGGCAGGGTAATTACGCGAAGGGCCGGCCGGAGTTCCATGATCAACCGGGCCAGCCAAACCTCTAAAGAACAAGCCACAACGACGCTTCCTTGGCAGTTGGCAACTCTCTTGCTGTCTCCAAGCTTAGAAGTAGAACCGGTAGGGGGAAAGGAGGAATTAATTCCTATGAATTTTCGGAGACTTCGGAAACTATGGATCACGGGCTTCGTGGCGATCCTGGGGACGGTGGCCTCAGTTTGGGCGCAGCAGAGGCCGAGCGGCCAGAATCCCCAGGACCCGAGCGCCACGACCCAATCGCCCACACCCCAGTCACCTGCGACTCCGGCAAATCCAACCACCACCCAGAATCCGTCTGTCGGCGCAAGCGCCGCTAGCGCACAGCAGCACATGAGTACTGGCAAGGAAAAGCACTGGACGGGCAGCCTGGTAGACGTGAGATGCATGGCAAAGACGCTGGGTAGCGGGACCTCGAACGCGAGCCCGGCTGCTACGACCGGTACTCCGTCGGCTGCGACACCGCATTTCACGCCAGCGCCGGATCAACTCCAGCAGCCGGGAGGACAAGGGGCCGGCGCCACGCCAGCAGGTCAGGCGGGATCTCTTGGCCGGCCCGGCGTTGGACCCACCTACCCCGGCCAAGAATCCGGTCAGAACCCGGACATGAGCCAGACCCAGTCAGCGCAGGCCGCCGCGGCAGCGGAGAAAATGGATGCGGCCACCAAGCAGTGCGCGGCCAGCACGTCCACCCAGTCGTTCGGGCTGGCCCTTTCGGACGGCAAGGTGGTGCAGCTCGACAGCCAGGGAAACACCGAGGCCAGCGAAGCGCTGAAGACCATCGACGTACAGCCCGGAAAGAAGGTCAAAGCGAAAGTGACGGGTACGGTGGAGGACAACAACATCGTCAGAGTGGCTGCAGTTGATGTAAAGGGCAAAAAGATCAGCCCCTCGTCCTCGATGGGAGGTCCGGCGGGAGAAGTAAAGTAAGGAAAACATAAGCACGGATGCGACTTTTCGGGGCCCGGCTCGGCGCCGGGCCCCAAACCCTGTTGGAGAGCGAAACGGAACCAGCCAAAGCGCGGCAGCACCCCGATTTTCGGGCGGTTTCGTCAAGGAGGCAAGCATGAAGTCTCTGCAGAAAGCGCTACAAGCATCTTTCGCTGTGCTGATTCTGTCGGGTTGCGCTACGAGCGTGGCGCTACCGCAAACCCAAAGCGAGTCCCGTATCTCGGCGTCGAGCGGCGCGAGTTCGCGCGACCTGCGAGCCGGATTTGGCAGACCCGAGACGATCTCCGGAACGATATCGTCCGTCGACGAACGCGGAGTATTGATCCTCAAGCGCGAAGGTCCCTCCGAGCCTGCTACCACTCAGTTGACCGTGAGCGAGACGCCCAATCCCGACTCAGCCGCGCCGGCACGATCGGGCGAGGTGCAAACCTCCCCGGGGCCGGGTCAAACGGACTACACATTCAGAATTACCAGTTCGACCCAGATCCAGATTAATGGCCAGAATAAGTCGGTCGCGGACCTGGCCGGAGTCGGCAACCGGAGGGCCACGGTACGTTTCATACCGAGGCGCTCGGGCAACTTTGCTTCGAGTATCGAGGTTAGGCAATAGCGGGCGCCCGTTCCGCCGGGATATTGAAGGAATTCCTAAAACGCGCTTGGTGATATTCTAGAAGTCAGGAGAGCAGTTGCGAACCATGAGCGAACTCAACATCCTCGTTGCTGATGATCATGAGATTGTGCGCCAAGGGATACGAAACATACTTCAACCCCAGCTACAGTGGACCGTTGTTGCCGAGGTGTCAAACGGCACTGAAGCGGTGGCAAGATGTAGGGAGCTCAAACCCCAAGTGGTTTTGATTGACGTGGGTATGCCCGAGATGAATGGTCTTGAGGCCACACGGCGAATCCGGGAAGCCCTTCCCGATACGGAAGTGGTGATCCTGAGCGTGCACGACTCCGAGCAGACCGTACGCGAAGCCGTCTCTTGCGGCGCTCGGGGCTACGTAGTGAAGTCCGACGCCGGTCGCGATCTTATCGCCGCGGTCGAGTCGGTTTCCCGCCATCAGTTCTTTCTGAGCCCCAAACTTGCTCCTTCCGGGAACGGCTACCACATGGGCAAGCATGAAGGACCCCTCGCGCAGTTAACCCGTCGCGAATGTGAGATTCTGCAACTGCTGGCCGAGGGATACGGAAACAAGGAGATTGCAACCAAGCTCGACATCTCCGTTAAAACCGCCGAAACTCACCGCACGAACATGATGCGCAAGATTTCCGGTCACTCGCTCGCCGATCTGGTTCGCTACGCGATTCGCAATGGGTTGGTTCAACCCTAGCCTGTCTATGCAACTGACGTCCCTGGCCCCGCGTGCTTTCTGAGGCGGGGGAGCCGCCATGGATAGGAGTTGCATGAGATCGAGGCCGACTTAGGCGCAGGGTACGGCCCTTCTGATGTATTATTCTCTTTATAAACATACACACACCCTCGCTTGACTTACTACAGCCGAGACGCTAGATTTGTGCTTCACGCGACGTTCCGCTTTGCCGCCCTCTCCGTTCGCTGGCGCGATTCCCGGGGCGAGTGCGGCAAACCCGTCATTCTGACAATTATCGAGGTGGCTTCCGAATGTCGACCGGCGAGCAGATTCGCCCACAGCTGCAGCGACACTTTCCCGATCAAATAAACATGGGGCAAACTGCGCCTCCAGCGGCGTCTACCGTGCGCTTCGGGGCCTTCGTGGCGAATCTATGGACAGGAGAGCTTTTCAAGCGCGCACGCAAAGTCCGCCTGCAAGAAAAACCCTTTCAAATCCTAAAGTTATTGCTCGAGCGGCCCGGACAGATGGTGACACGCGAGGAACTGCGCCAGACACTGTGGCCCACCGGCGTCTTTGTGGATTTTGACCGCGGCCTGAAGACCGCCATTAGTAAGCTTCGACGCGCCTTGGGCGACTCGGCCGGGAATCCGCAATTAGTTGAGACGCTGCCGCGGCGGGGCTACCGCTTCGTTGCACCTTTGAAACCTCTCGTCAGATCTTCGGAGCCGGCGGCAAGCCAGCAGGTGAAGCTGGCGGTGCTCCCTTTCGAGAACCTGAGCGCCAGCTCCGACCATGAGTACTTTAGCGACGGAGTCACCGAGGAGCTCATTTCGCAATTGGGCCGGCTCCATTCCAAACCACTGCGAGTGATCGCGCGGACCTCTGCGATGCGCTACAAACGCACGGTGAAGAGCGTTGACGAGATCGGCCGCGAGCTCAATGTTCATCACGTACTTGAGGGCAGCGTGAGGCGCTCGGGAAGCCGTGTCCGCATCACCGCCCAACTGGTTCATGTTGGAGATCAGACCCCGGTGTGGACCGAAAGCTACGATCACGAACTTCACGACGAACTGGCGTTGCAGAGCACTGTGGCCGAAGCAATCGCGCGGGAAGTTCGCGCCACGCTGGCGCGGTGAAAGCAGCAGAAGCCCCAGAAACCAGCCTTCAGGCGCAACATTCAAGATTCAAGTATCGGGTGCACCCTTGCAGCATCAAGTCCGCGCTTGGAATACTCCCCCTGCCCGAACCGCCCGCCACATACGTACCCAAGCGCCTCGCCGCTCAGGGCATCCGGCCCCTGCCGGTTACTCACTCCTACGCCCTGGCTGTCGCGGGCCTTCCCCTTCACCATCGAGACCCTTTCGATCGCATCTTAGTGGTGCAGGCGCAAATGGAGGAAATGACCGTCCTCACCGCTGATCGGGCTTTCGATAAGTACCGGGTCGAGGTTCTCTGGTGCGGACGATCCAAGGCGAAGCGCGGCTAAACTAAGGATTCCAGTGTCGGCTTATGCGGACGCGAGCATGTTCACTCCACGGCACCCGCAGGAGGAGGCGGCAGATAGCGCTCCAAAAGGTCACGCAGGGACCGGTCGCCCAGCCGTTCGGCAGCGCGGGCCTGCTCCCAGGCCGCAGCGTGATCGCCCTCCAAGGCCAGGATTCGGCCTAGGCTAGCGCGAGGCGCGGCGTAATTCGGATCGAGCTCAATTGCCCGGCGGAAGTAGGCTACCGCGGCGTCCCGGTCGCCTTTGAAGTACGTCAGGGTACCCATTGCGAAGTGGGCGCCTGCATCGCGAGCGTTCTGTTGCAGAATCGCCTGCTGCTCTCGAATGGCCTCTTCGATATCGTTATCAAGGGTCGGCTGAACTACTTCCTGGCTCCAGAAAGACATTATGAACGGCCTGAATTCGACGCTCGAAACTGGGGATCCTTATGGTTGCGGTGTTTGGCGCGGACGCTGAGTCACTCCCGGACTCCGGCGCTCCAAAGCTGCGGCTTGTCAGGCTGGATTGAATGTCTGCAGTTCGTATTCAATCTCCGCCGGTGTCAACGGTTCACCATCATTAAGCCGCTCCAGAATGCGCTCGATGGTCTCCTTAGCCTGATCCTTGCGGTAGTTGCGGATAAACCCGTCGTAGAAGTGGTCGCCCGCCATGGCGCGGTTGATCTCGGTCTCCTTGTTGTGGTCCTGCAACTCGGTGAAGTAAACCACCCGATAGCGCCCCTGGTAGGGTTCGCGGTAGATCTCGAACATCACCTTATCGGATTCGAACGGCACCGCGATACCTCAGGTTATCAACTCGATCCTTCGCCCTCGGGCTCAGGCTCGCTTACTGCCGAAAAACCCCAGACGATCGAGGACGATCGATGCGACTGCCACGATCGCCAGGGCCATGATCATGGTCTCAAGCCCGCTCAGAATATAAGCTGCAAAAACGAACACCAATGCGATGCTCCAGGCGATAATCAACCTGATTGGGAAGGCCTTCCATATCGATGGCGCCGGCAATGAAACGCCTCCAAAACAAAAAAGGGAAAGAGCAACGCCCTCTCCCAAAGATGGTATCACGTTCGTGGCGATGAATTCCGCGCCGCACTCGCGAGCCAGACCCATGGCGTCCGGGACTCGTGAATTCCTTCAGAGACTCCTGGCGCTGGCGGTCCGGATGCCTTCCAACTCCTTGAGAAATTCCGCTCGCTCGCTCGCCGCCTTGTCACGATTACGCGTCTTCTGGTCGAGGTAGCGCTGTCCCTTGATTTTCGTGTTCTGCAAGGATTCGGCCCAAGCTCGCAGTTGGCGCGAGATACTTTCTGCCTGCGATTTCAAATTTGAAATTTCAGATTTGAGATAGGCAAACTCAGGGGCGAACGAACTGATCCATTCCCTCAAGCAGACAAAGCATCAGATCGGACTTCGCCCGCCGAGCCCCGCGCGATGTAGAGGAAGGTTAGAAGCTCCTGCGTGGTGCCGCGCTCGAAGCCTTCGGCAATGTTGTTCGACACCGAGACGGCCGCCCGCTCAATCTGATCGCGCAGGCTGCGTTGTCTGCCGAATGCCGGCTTGGCGGTCAGGGCATAAATTTGCTGCCCGAGCTTGATGGCGTCCTGCCAAACCGGAAGCTGCTCCAAGCGGTCATAGGTCATCGCTTCTATTCTGAAATCTCAAATCTTTAAATCTCAGTTCCGCCTGACGCGTCCGTCGGGTACAGGGCAGCCAAAACTCCCCGCGTCCAACACATGATATCTGCCAACTTACCCTGACTCTCGTACTCTTTCCCAAACTTCGGATCGTTGTGAGCAGCGAAGCCACCGCAGCGCCAGATCTCCTTCGCATGCTCGGGCAGCGGATCGGCGAGCCGCGCGCTCTTCAGCAATGTATTGAAGAGCGACTGTCGGGGCTGAAGTTTCGCTTCGATCTCCCCCGCAGCGTCAAACCTATCTTTTAATGCCGATTCGGTCAGCGCACGGCACATCACGGCGCTGGCCCGACTGAATCCATAGAGATAGCAGCGGTGAGCCTCCTGGAAGCAGCCCCGAAAACTGGGGTGATGAATTTGATCTCTGGATACTTCGTGTGGATCAAGCAGGGCGGCGCGTTCGACGATCTTTTCGAGCTTCTTGATAATCTCGTGAGAAAACTGGGCGTCCAGCAATTCCGCACGGCCATGCATCTCTGGCTCCGGAATATCGCGCAGGTCATCGAAACCGAATTGCTCGAAGAGCGTGCGCAGCTGGTCCTCTGGTGCCCGAGGCTTTTCGAGGGAGGTCCGCCTGGAATCTAGAATCCTGCCCCCCTCAATAGTGAGCTTACCCAGCCCCCTTTGCACCCTCTCGAACTCGGGGCTGGTCCACGGCGGAATCAAGACGGAATCAACGCCGGCCCAGTCGAGTGCGGCTGGGGTTTGTCGACTGCTCATCCCACCAAAAAGCATCCACGAGTCATGATCCTCGAAGCGCTCCTCATTCACCCAGTCCAGAACCCTGGCGAGGATTTCCGCCCTCTTTGACCAGCGATCGTTCTTGGCTCCTCCCGCCTCTGCCATTGCGGATAAGCCTCGCTAGTCTTCCCGGCGAATCGAGCGTATCGCGTTCACTCCCGCCGGCATCCTCTCTTCATACGGCGCCGGGGGTGGGCCGGAAAGAGGCTGGGATGAAGGCGTGGGAATCCCGCCGCTGAGCTCGGCGCGCAGCCTAGTCTCGAACTCCTTGAGCTTAACCTCGATCGCACGCTCCTTCTCCCTGCGAGCCACCATGTCTTCCCGATAGCGCTTGAGGAAGTAGCCTATTGTTTCGACGCGGATTTTGATCGAGCCGGTCGGCTTGTTCTCGTCGATGTCTTTAAAGGAGAAGTAAGGAGTGCCGCTCTTGGTGACCGTCTCCTCCACCACGGTGTAGATGGGTGCGTCGTGGCCGCACTTGAAGCTGGAAAGCTCGAGCGCGACCAGGTTCGGGTGCCGCGCAGTGAACTTTGCCGCCCACACTTTCTGCGACGTATTCTCGCTGTAGCTGTTTTTCCAGACGTCGCCGATGTCGAGCGGATCCTGGATCAGGCCTTCGCGCACATCTTCATCGAACAGCGGCCCCAGAATGTCCGGATCGATGGGCAGCGACTGCATGGTCAGCACCGGGTAGCCGATCTTCTGAAACTCCTCCAATATTTCGTGGTTAACGCCGGGATCGTTGTGATAAGGCCGGCCCAGCACCACGATGCCGATGCGGTCTTCAGCCTCGAGGCTCTTCAAAACTTCCCTGCCCTGGGCGCGCTGAATGCCGTTCATGAACTTGTCCTGGGCCTTGAAGCCTGCCTCCACGGCGCGCATGTTCTCCTCGAAGGAAAGGCCCAAGAGGTCCTTGAACTGATCGAAAAGCTGGCGCGCCAACAGCGCCTTGCTGCCCGGATTCACGAAAGTGTCGCAGAAAATGATGTTGTTATCCCGGAATAAATCGCCTTCCTTGGTGAAAGCCGCCTTCACGGCTTCGGGCGTGGTGGCCACGGTGGGGCACGACCGGTGGCTCTGGGCGTGCGTCAGGTCGCTCGGCAGATCATCGATCATAGGGAAGAAGATAATGTCGAGCGGCTTCTTCTTGTGATGAACGTAAACCAGATTATGCACGTGCGGAATCCCGATCTTGGACGGGAAGCAGGGATCGATGGCGCCGCGCTTGGCGCCTTCTTTGTAAAGCTGCTCGTTGGTGAAATCGGAATAGACGAGGTTTTCGCCTGGAATCCCGAGCGCCTCGAAGTAAGCGCTGAAGATCGGCGCCACGGAGTACATGTTCAGCACCCGGGGCACGCCGATCCGCAGATCCTTGCGCCGGTTCATCAGCTCGATCCGCTTCTTTTGCGCGGCCGTAAAAGCGTACTTGGGCGGCTGATCGGCAACCACGGGCGGCGCATAGCTCTTGAAGGCCGCCTTGGCGCCTAACTCGGCCAGGTTGGGATTATCGCGCTTGGCGGCGTCCAGACCTTTCTTGATCTCGCGCATGTCATTCACATCTTCCACGAGGCCCTTTTCGCAGCTATTCCCCACGATAAGGCGCTTGACACCCTTGAGTATTGGAATCTTCGACTTCTTCCAGGCCTCGTCGGCGTCCGCGATTTTCACGTCGATGAACGTCCGCATGCACTTGTTCTTGCAGAAATAGCACCGCGTATCCTCGCTGCGATGGGTGACGTAGCTGATGTCGGCCACAGCGTCGAAGCCGATAAACGAAGTGCGGTGGCCGCGCTGGTAGAGCCGCCTCGATTCGATGGCCGCGCCAATGGCGCCCGATTCGCCGCAGTGCTCGTGCACGATGACGTTCGGTTTCGAGCCCTTATCCTTGAAGCGCGATTCGATGAAGTCCACCTGAGCCTTCACCGCCGCCAAATTGTGCTGCGTGCCGCCCTGGAGAACGAAAGTCTTGCCGAGTGAAGCCAGGTTGGGAATCTGGGAGACGTAAAGCCAGATGTTCTTGGGCAGAACGTTGGCGAGACCCGCCATGATCTCTTCCGGCTTCCAGCCCTGGCGTTGGAAATCGACAATGTCGGACTGCATGAACACCGCGCAGCCATAACCGAACATCGGCATGGCCTTGGCGCCGAACGCAAGGTCCGCGTACTCCTCCACCTGGTGGCCGAATCCGACGCAGGTGGATTGCAGAAAGTACCCGTTGCCCGCAGAGCACTGGGTATTGAGCTTGAAATCCTTCACGCGCCCGTCCTGCAGGATGATCAGCTTGATGTCCTGGCCGCCCACGTCGCAGATCACGTCGGCATCCGGATAGAAGTGGAGCGCCGCCTCGGTGTGAGCTACGGTCTCCACCAGCGCAACGTCCGCCCGTAGCGTCTCCTTCAAAATGTCTTTGGCGTAGCCGGTGGAACCCACGCCCAAAAGTTCGACCGTGGCACCCTGGTCTTCCACCTGCTTGCGAAGGTTGGCAAACATCTCCATCGTGTCTTCAAGCGGATTGCCCTTGGAGAGCTGATAGCACTTCACCATCACGTCGCCGTCCTGGCTCAGCAGTACGGCCTTGGTGGAGGTGGAGCCGCCGTCAATGCCCATAAACGCTTGCACGTGCTCGCCCGGCTGAAATTTGCGGGGGATGAACCGGTGGCTTTTGTAACGATCTTTGAACTCGCCCAGCTCGTCTTCCGTCTTGTAGAGACCGCTGCCGCCCCGCTTCTGTTTCTCCTCGAGGCGACCCACGTTGATGTACCAGTCGAGCTTCTCGCAGCCCTTGTAGATGCCCACCTCGGCGTCTTCATCGAGACCGAAGCGGACGCAGCCGAGCGCCGCGAAGTACTGCGCGTTGTCCGGCACGCGGATGAGGCTCTCCGGATCGACTCCCTCGGGCAGCGGGTAATTGCGCTCCTCCCACACCTTCGGAATGTTGTGCTTCCAGCAATCCTGCATGCCCTTGATGTAGGTGTTCGGACCACCTAGCAACAGAACCACGGGACGCAGCGTGTTTCCGCGCGTCAGCACGGCCAGGTTCTGCTGAATAATGGCCTCGAAGAGCGACGCCATCAGTTCGCTCGGCGGCACGCCGGACTTCTGCAAGCCGTTGACATCCGTTTCCGCGAACACGCCACACTTGCCGGCCACCGGGTGCAGCTTCTCTCCTACGTAACCCATCTGGCAAAGCTGCTCCGCCGGGATACGCAGCTTGGCGTTGATCTTGTCGATCACGGCGCCGGTACCGCCGGCGCACTTGTCATTCATGGAAGGGATTTTCTTCTTGCGGCCGGTTTCAGGGTCTTCTTTGAAGATGATGATCTTCGCGTCCTGCCCTCCCAGCTCAATTACCGATCCGCACTCGGGATAGAGGCGCTCCACCGCCAGCGAGACGGCATTCACTTCCTGCACGAATTTCGCCCCGATCATGGGCACAATGCCGCTGCCACCAGAACCCGTGAGGAATACACGCGTCTCACCCGCCCGGATGCCAGCTTCCGCCTCCATGCGCTTCAGAAATTCGAGGCATTTCTCAGGCTGCTTCGTGTCGTGGCGCTGGTAGTCGCTCCAGACGATCTGGTCGGTCGTAGTGTCCACCACGACGGACTTCACCGTCGTGGAGCCCACATCCAGTCCTACCATCAAGTCATTGCCGCTTGGCATGCTCAAACCTCGATTCGTCTCAGGCAGGCGCGGAGAAGAAGTTGGATTCTTCTCCGTGCCTGATTGCCTTCATGGTGAAGGTCTGGTTTTTGCCTCAGCTCTGGCCGGCTGCTTTTCTCGCTGCTTGAGCGAAGGCTTCCTTGCCGCGCCGCTCCATCTCCGCGGGCGCGACGTCCTCCACATGCTGTCCGAAGGCCCATACGTGGCCGAAGGGATCCTTTACCTGTCCGTAACGGTCACCCCAGAATTGATTCATCAGCGGCATGCTCACCGTGGCACCCGCTTTGACAGCATGGTCGAACAGGCGATCGACGTTGTCCGTGTAGATGAAAAGGTGGCCGCTCGTGCCGCCCAAGGTCTGCGGAGCCGAGCCCGCTCCCGTGCCCGGAAACTCGTCGGCCAGCATGATTCGGGAATCGCCAATCTGCAGTTCGGCGTGAGCTACCTTGCCGTCAGGCGAGCGGAACACTCCGCCGAGCGGTTTGGCGCCAAAGGCCTTTTGGTAGAACTCGATTGCCTTTTCCGCGCCATTGATCACCAGATGGGGCGTAACGGTGTGATAGCCTTCTGGAATCGCTCTCACTTTTCCTGCCATTGCTTATCTCTCCTTTCTTCCCAACGGTCCTCCCCACCAAGCGGCACTGGTCCCACCTACTAGCTTTTGCCAGCCCCTTTTGCCATCTGCGCAAAGGCCTCTTTAGCCCGCCGCTCCATCTCTTCCGGCGCTATTTCCTCGATGTGCTGGCCGAGCGCCCACGAATGGCCAAAAGGATCCTTGATCTGGCCGTAACGGTCGCCCCAAAACTGGTTGGCAAGAGGCATGGTTACGGTCGCTCCCGCGGCGACGGCCTGGTCAAAAACCTTGTCGATGTTCTCCATGTAGACGTTAAGCACCACCGGGCTGCCGCCGAGCGCCTGTGGCCCCTTGGCGCCCATGCCCGGGAACTCGTCAGCCAGCATGAGAGTCGAATCGCCGATCTTGAGCTCGGCGTGCATCACTTTGCCGTCTGGTGTGTGGTGCGGTGGGCCACTCACTTGCGCACCGAACGCCTTCTTGTAAAACTCAATGGCCTTGTCCGCCCCATTGACGATCAGGTGCGGAGTTATGGTGTGCTGACCCTCTCGAAGTGCCTTCACTTTTCCTGCCATGGTTCTGTATCTCCTTTCTTATTTCCCCAACCTTGATCGAGAGCGTGTGCCGCGATGAGCGCCGACCACTCGTTCAACCCGGCGTTCAGTCCGGCAGCGACTCGATGACCTCGTCGATCCCCTCCCTCGCATGTTCCGCCTTAGTACGAAGAACTGCCGAGGCAGTTTCGAGTTCCGTCAGAGTATCCTGATAAGCTTGGGTTCCTCGCTTCCGGGTCTTCAGCGTCTGTCGCAGCTTCTCGAACGGAAGATAATATTCAGCGACCTCGTCGACAAGCGCTTCGGCTGTCCTTTGCAAATCAGACGTATTCACCATTCTCTTTCGAGGCGTCGTCTCAAGCGCGTGACTTCCTCTTGCCATATTGCGATCTCGCCTTTCCAGTGCCGGATCAAACTCCAATCCGGATGCTCCTTTTGCTGCTCAGTTGCGATTTTGTCGGTGTGCTCTCGAATTCGATCCTCGCGCGCCGCAATTTTTTTCCGAAGCTCACGGTTTCTTCCCACGAGACGCTGGACTCACATCGGCGCGTTCAATCCAACCAGCAGCAGGTACACGGCTGCTGGTCTACTGCACCGTCACCAGCTCCCGCCGATCTGTTTTCAGCCGCTCCGCTTTCAGACGCTCGGCCGCATGCATAACAAAGTTTGCGGCCGTTCCGATCACGCCCTTGGTGTGGCCGTACTTGTACATGGGCCGCTGCATTTCAGGATGCTCGGCGACGAATTCCTGAACCTCTTCGAGGGTCATGCCCGTCCTCTCCAGCACCGCCTTCATTTCATTTTTCGCCCGAACCTTAGCCTCGCCGAGCGCCATCTGCACGCGGCTATGAGCATTGACATCGCCTTCGCCGGAGGTCTCGACCGGCAGGAAGATCATGTCTTTGAATTGGGAGACCACGGCGGATTGGGCGCCGTCCGACTGCGTGCTCGGCATGCAGCCGAAAGGCTTGAGAGAGAGAACCATGTGGCACAGGTCCTTGTTCGAGTAGTAGATATTTTTCGCCACCTCCAGGTGACCTTCGCCGCCACCGGCGCGCGAGTTATAAAAGGGATGGCCGATGCGCTGCAGCTCGTACTGGTCCGTCAGGTGATGTCCGAGGCCGCCCAGAGCCTCCACCAGCTTGTGGTATTCACGCTTGAAGATGTTCTCGGCAAACTTCAGCTTGGCGATTTTTTGTTTGGTGTTGAAATGGCTGCCGAAGATCTTGGTGAAGTTCCAGCGGGACACGTTCTCCGCCACCAGGTCGATGCCGCGCTGATCGCGAATCTTCTGCTTAGCCTGATGGATCATGTAGGTGATCCACGTGCCGACGGGCTCCACCAGCGCCTGCGCGCCTTCTTTCTCCAAGAACTTGAACATGTTGAAATTACCGTCGCCTTCGGTGGTCTGCGCCCAGAATTCGCCCGTGATCTTCACGATCGGTTTCACCCGCGTGCGATCGATAGGGATAGCGTTGAAACGATCGCGCACCTGGCGCAGCGCCGCGGTGTATTCGTCGCCGTAAAGCTGATCCACGAACTTGCCGATCGTAGTGGCCGTTCCGCTGAAGGACGTCTTGCTCAGCCAGTCCCCGAATCGGCCTTCGAGCGAGTAGGGCCGCTTGTGCTTCAGTACCTCGTGCAACAGCTCCATGCTCTCGTCCAGCGCGCGATCCGTGTCACCTGGATTCACCTCGAAAGGCCGGATCTGATAGGCCACGTCGTTGACCACATCCCCGATATTAAGCGAATTGAGAATGCCCAGGAAGAAGTCCAGGTTCATTTCGAGACCGGCCTCGGCCTCCGCCTGGTTCAGACCGCCCGACTGCTGGAAGAGCAGCACTCGGAAGCCGTCGAATCCTGAGTTGCGGAGGGCCAGGCGGTATTCAGCCTCGTACATGCCGAACCGGCAGGGTCCGCAGGCTCCGGCCGTAAAGAAGACGTGGCGATCGATGATCTCCTGCTTGCTGAGGCCCATCTCTTCCAGGCCTTGCAGATACTGCACGAGATTGCCTACCGTGAAGTAGGTGGGATTGCACTGGCCGTTGTTGCCGTATTCCTTCCCCAGTTGGAAAGCGCGCTTGTCGGGCGTCGGCACCGCCTGGCACTTGTAGCCCAGGCTTTCCAGAGCGCCGTGTACCAGCTTCTCGTGCTTCCAGGTGAGGCCGCCAAAAAGGATCGTCACCTTGTCCCGTTCGGCTTTGGTGAAAGGCCGCTCCACCGGCTTGTGGAACTTCTGCGTCGCGCGACGCTCGAGGCCTGCCTCCTGCTCGAGCCTGCGACGCTCCTCTTCCAGGCGTTGGCGAACCAATACCTCCTGCGAGCTGATCTGGACCAAACCCGCTGCCAGTCCTGTTCCTTCCGGTTGAGTGGGCAAGCTATTGAATGGCGCAGTGCTCATGTTCGCATCTCCTTGAGAGCCGACCCTTCAGCGGGTCGAGCGAATTAGATTAACGCGGCAGCTTGGCGGAGCCGCGGAGGTTGCCGAAGGTAGTACCTACGAGGGTGTTACTGAAAATGGCGCTGGCAGCAGCAGGCGCTAAGCCCGCCCGGATCGCCAAAACCGATGGCCGACACTTTCGCACACCGGCATTATGCGCTGGAATTACCTGGCTAGGCAAATGGCAATACAGCGAATGGTAGAATTCCGAAGTCCAATTGGCAGGCACCGCAGTGATTGGTAAAAGCTGAAAATTCAAGTTGTTACGCGAGACCCGCGAAAGAGGACGTTGTTACCGGTTCGCGAGCACTGGCACTTGACGGGCCTGGATCAATCGCTTATCAGCAGTGACTAGAGTCAGACCCAAAACCTTGGCCGTGGCCACCAATAACCTATCTGAGGGATCGCGATGAGCAAGACGGATTGTTCGGGTCGTCAGCGCAACATCGTGCGTGAATGGCGCCTCCGTGAGCGGGATTGCTGTCAGCGCCATCTTTACCCACCCCTCGGCATCCTCGGCCGGGGTAAGGCGGCCTCTTTCGCACAGGAGGAGCGCCTCCCAAACGCTGATGGGCGACAACCACAGCCTGTTGGCCGGACTCCTCAATTCCCGCGTCACCCTAGTCGACAGCCGCTCATCCCCAAGGACGCTCCACAGCCAAACATGAGTATCGAGAAGAAGGTTCATGGGTTCAGAGCTTCCCACTCCTCCTCATCAGCGGCGGGCGCGATAATATCACCCGTTATTTTGGCAGTGCCCTTCAGCGATCCGATCCAGTCTCGAGGAGCTGCGGGCGCCGGCGGGGGAACGATTTCCGCCACAGGCTTGCCGAAGCGCGTGACCAGAACCGGCTTACGGGTTATCCGAACCTGCTCCATTACAGCCAGGCAGGTAGCTTTAAACTTCGAAATGGCGATCTCCTCCATGCGAAAGAAGATACCATGGTCAAAGACTATGGTCAAACAACTCCGACGGCTCACGGCCCGAAGACGTACGCTGCCCCCTGGTACTGATGCCGTTGATCGTAGCTTGCGGCGCGCCCACAACCAGGGCATGGTTGCAAAGTTAATGTTTTGAGGCTCATGCCTGAGTTACTGCGAAGCTGCCCAGCTTGCGGAGGCGTTCGTGACGTTGACGGACGAGTTTATCGATCGGGTTCTTGGACAGGTCCCGCAGGGCTGCGCGGAGCGCATCGCCCAGGAGGGCGGCGGCGCCAGGAGGGTCGGCATGGGCTCCGCCTTCGGGCTCGGATACAATCTCATCCACCAGGCCGAAGCGGCGCAGATCGTGGGAAGTGAGTTTCAGCGCGCGCGCAGCCTGCTGTTTATGGTCCCAGTCCCGCCACAGGATGGACGAACAGCTCTCCGGCGCGATCACGGAGTAGACTGCGTTTTCAAGCATCAGGACGCGATCGCCGATGGCAATGGCCAGCGCGCCGCCGCTGCCACCCTCGCCGTGGATCACCACTACAATCGGCACCCGCAGCTTGGGAATCTCCTTCAAGTTGCAGGCGATGGCCTCCGCCTGGCCGCGCTCCTCCGCCCCCTTCCCCGGATAAGCGCCGGGAGTGTCGACCAGGGTGACGACGGGCAGCCGGAACTTCTCCGCCAATCGCATCAGGCGGAGCGCCTTGCGATATCCTTCCGGTCCCGGCATCCCGAAGTTCCGCTTCACGCGCTGCTCGGTGTCGCGCCCCTTCTGGTGGCCCATCACCATCACGGCCCGGCCTTCAAAGCGAGCCAGACCGCCGACGATGGCCGCGTCATCCCCGAAACGGCGATCGCCGTGGAGTTCCGTGAAGTCCGAAAACAAGGCGTGGATGTAGTCGAGGGTGTAGGGACGATTGGGATGGCGGGCGATGAGCACCTGTTCCCAAGCGTCACCCGAGCCCTTTTCGCCGGGCGATCGCTTGAGGATCTCAAGCTGGCCGCGGAGGCGCTCGATCTCCTCGCGATCGGCGTCGGAAAGCGAGCCGCGGTCGAGTTCGGCGATCTGCTTCTCGATGTCACGAGCCTGATCGTCGTTCATAGTGAGGTTACAGGGTAACACGAGCCCCGGGGGCGGGCACGGGGTAGCAATCGGCGATAATATATAAGTCGGTAAAGAGCTCGAATTACGCCAACCCAAAGTGTGCAACTTTTTCACAAGTGCGTTCACAAATCAACAAGCGGCATATTTGAACCCCGTTCGTGGCGGCTGCCTTCCCCGGGGTAGCGCAATTCAGCGAGAGCAACCGATCCATGAAACATTCGCGTTCAAAAAACAACAACTCGGCGAGTTCGCTGAATCCCTTTTCTGTGAGCTTTTTGCGAAAGCAAAGCAGCCCGGCAACCTTCTACCATGGACTTTCAGGAGACCACAGGAAGCCAGGTTAGCGCGGACCCCGCCGTGGACCGTGAGCCTTGCCGAAGGGCTTTCGGGTCCGCGGTTCTTAGGGCAAGAAAAGCCGCAGACCGAAGAACACGGTCTGATGCTATGAAGGGAGCGGCTGAATTCGAGTAGGATTCGGGTATCTGGAACGAATCTGAAATCGAAAGGAGCGCTCCCCTGAAATGTTATACCTCGGAGTGGATATTCATAAGAAGAGTTTTTGGGTGACGGTGCTGGACGAGGAGGGTCACGAGTTGGAGCAGCGCAAGCTGAGCATGGATCGAACGGCGCTGCTGGAGTACTTCGGCAAGATCGCGAAGCCGGCCAAACTGGCGGTGGAAGCGACCTTCAACTGGTACTACTGTGGGCTCCCGATCTGAACTTCTTGATACTTGTTGGAAAGACTCGCCAGCGATGCTGCTGGCTTACCCTTCAGATAGACATCAAAGAACGTGTGAACATAATCACCCGAGATGCCAAGCCCACGGCGGGCGTCGAGCCCGCCAAATCGGGCCACAAGGCGAAGAAGGTTGACGGCTACGTGGCTGTTCAACAGAATTTGATCGCTGAAACTGAAGTGATTCGCCGTGCGAATGACCACGTATAACCGCCCGTCGGGAAGCCGGTCATAAATTGACTTTATCTCGGCAAAGACTTGGTGGCTGGATGGATCGGCGATCTCGTGGCTATGGTCGCTCAGAACAAACATGCAAGGCTGCGTGAGTCCTTGCTGAACGACGCTGCCGAAGGGAATACCGTCCATATCGACGGCTGCCTTGCACCGCAAGTCTTCGTGACAGAACTGCAGGGCCGTCGCGCCGCCAAACGAATGGCCGAGGACGCCTATCCGATTTAGGTCCATGCGGCCTCGGAATTCGCTCGAAGTGTCCTCATTCAGTCGCTGCAATTGATCAACAACGAACTTCGTGTCGGAAATCCACATTGCCAAGAGTTTGCCAATGACTGGATCGGCGAGGTTGCCATTCGCGTTTTCGACGTTGTACTCCGGCAAGCGGGCGATGGCACGCCCATCCGGAAGAATTACCACGAAGGATCGATAAGGTGCGTCGAAGCCAACGACGAAATAGCCGTGGCTCGCTAGATCCTCCGCAAGCGTCGTAAAGTCCGTGGTCAGGCTACTTCCCCCGGCACGCAGCAACACGACCGGATATTCGGGCTGCTCTGACGCTACCGGAGCATTGGACAGACTATGGGGTCGTACCACGACAGGATCACGCTTGAAGAACGAGGTCATGAATGTGCCCTGACGCTGCGCGAGCGCCGCTCGCCACGCCGACGGTAGATATTCCACCGGTGTTGCAGTTTTGGGATGTACAGCCGGGTACCATACCCAGACCAAGACTTGCCTTTTCGACCCTGGAGAGTTGGCCAAATCGTCGGTCATCGCCTCGTTCGTCCATGCGAACATTCTGCGCCCGACCGTGAAATCACCGGTCGGTGCTGGTAGGCTGATTGCAGTCCTATGCTCCCACCACATCATTAGAGGCAATGTCACAATGAACGTGATTACAATGACGAAAACACCGATGAGAGCTTTCAGCACCCATTTAAGCGCTTTGTGCACCAATGTTCTGTTCGGTTGCTGCGATGCGGCAATTTCCACAGCCTGATTCTGCCTCAGGTACTTTGTGGTGTAAAGCAGAAAATGTAATCGAGCGGGTAGCCACGGTTGGCGCTTTCCCAACCGTGGGCTTTCACCCGATTCGTTGTGTCGTGGGCTTTTCGATGATTGTTTCAATTCACGAACCCACGGGACCTAAATCGTCCCGTGGCTACCAGCTCAGGAAATGATGGCCCCGCATCATCATCTCCTGATTCGTCGGGTGAGTCGATGCAAAGCAGCCCGGCAACCTTCTACCATGCACTTTCAGGAGACCACAGCAGGTAGCCACGACACGATCGTTGTGTCGTGGGCTTTTGGATGATTGTTTCAATTCACGAACCCACGGGACCTAAAATCGTCCCGTGGCTACCAGCTAACCTGTTCCCTGCGCCTGTAACCTGTCCCCTGTCCCCCGTAACCTCCAACCCCATCGCTCGCAACTCCGCCAGCAAACTCGCGTCGGCTTTCACTCCCGCGGGTCGTCGAGTGCGCAAAGCGGCGCAAAAATCTCCCTGCCTGACCAACTCGAATACCACTGCGTCGCTTCCCGGATGATCCGCCACCAGCGCCTGAATGCTATCCAGAATGCCTTCCGGAGCACGGTCCAGGTCCACCCGGACCCGGATCGAGGCTCCGCCATTCGCCTTGGCAGCCACTGTTTCCAGAGCCTGCACCTCGTTCACGATCACTTTGGGCTTGGCGGAAGCTTCGTCACGGCGGATGCGTCCCTTGACAAGCAGAATCGCATCCGTCTTGAGCAGCCCCTGGATCTGCTGCAGAGTCTTCGGAAACACCAGCAACTCCAGCGAGCCGCGCAGATCTTCGAGAACAGCAGCCGCGTACAATTCCCCGGTCTTCTTGCTGGGCTTCACGCGCAGATTCGTAACAATGCCGGCGACGGACACCTGGGCGTCATTCGCCAGCTCTTCGAGCGAAGCGCTGTCGTTTCGGGTGGACGCTGCAATCTGGGCCCGGTATTTCTCAAGGGGATGTCCGGTCACAAAATAGCCCAAGACCTCCTTTTCCCCAGCCAGACGCTCGGCCTGAGACCACTCTGCGGCCTGCGGCAGCTCGACCGCGCGCACCGGTTCCGGTTCGGCCGCGCCGCCGAAAAGGCCCGCCTGGCCCACCGAGGTAGCGCGCTGCCGGCCCTGGCCGAGCTCCATGGCGCGATCGAGCCCGGCCATCATGCGCGCCCGATGCACGCCGAGCGAATCCATCGCGCCTGCCTTGATCAAGCTTTCGATCACGCGCTTGTTCATCAGGCGCAGATCGACATTCTCACAGAACTGGAAGAGGTTGTCGAAGCGTCCCAATCGTTTTCGAGCCTCAATCACCGAGTCGATGGCCGCTTCGCCCACATTCTTGATGGCCGTCAGACCGAAGCGAATCGCGAAGCCAGCTTCAGTGCGCGAAGGGGTGAAGGTCCAGTCGCTGGAATTCACGTCCGGCGGCAGAATCTCGATCGACATGTCGCGACACTCACCAAGATAAAACGTAACCTTGTCGGGATTACCGATTTCGGCGGTAAGCATGGCAGCCATGAACTCCACCGGATAGTGCGTCTTGAGATAGGCAGTGCGGTAGGCCACCAGCGCGTAGGCGGCGGAGTGCGACTTGTTGAAACCGTAACCCGCGAACTGCTCGATCTGTTCGAAAAGCTTGCGCGCCTTGGGCTCCGGAACCTTGTTCTTGAGGGCTCCGGCTACGAACTTCTCGCGCATGGAGACCATTTCTTCGACTTTCTTCTTGCCCATGGCGCGGCGCAGCACGTCCGCTTCGCCGAGCGAGAAGCCGGCCACCGCGTTCGCGATCTGCATCACCTGTTCCTGATACACCATGATCCCGTAGGTCTCTTCCAGGATCGTCTTGAGCTGGGGCAGATCGTAGGTCACGCGCTTGCGGCCTGCCTTGCGCGCCACAAAATCGTCGATCATCTGCATCGGACCGGGACGGTAGAGAGCGTTCAAGGCAGTCAGGTCCGCCAGTCGATTCGGCTTGGCGCGGCGCAGAATGTCCGTCATGCCGCGGCTTTCAAACTGGAAGATGCCCGCCGTAAGCCCCTTGCCGAGCAACTCGTAGGTGGCAGCGTCGTCAAGCGACAGGCCATCGAGATCGAGCTTCTGGCCGCGCGTGCTCTCAATCATGTGGACACAGTCCTCGAGCACGGTCAGGGTGGTGAGCCCGAGGAAGTCCATCTTCAGCAGGCCGATCTTCTCCAGATCGTCCATCGCGTATTGCGTCGTAATTTCGTCTTTGTTGCTCTTGTACAGCGGGACGATTTCCTGGAGCGGCTGCGGCGAGATCACCACGCCGGCGGCGTGCGTGGAGGCGTGACGGGCGAGGCCCTCCAGGCTAGCCGCGATGCGCAAGAGTTCGGCGACGTTCGGCTCGCGATCGCGTAACTGGCGAAGCTCCGCCGTCTGAGCCAGCGCATCGGCGAGGGTAATGTTCAGCGTATTGGGGATCAACTTGGCGATGCGGTCCGCGTCGGCGAACGGCATGTCGAGCGCCCGGCCGGCGTCGCGCACCACGGCCTTCGCGCCCATGGTGCCGAAGGTGATGATCTGGCTCACATTTTCGCGGCCGTACTTGCCGGTGACGTATTCGATCACCTCGCCGCGCCGGCGCACGCAGAAGTCAATATCAATGTCAGGGAAGCTGATGCGCTCAGGATTCAAGAAGCGCTCGAAAAGCAGATCGTATTGCAACGGATCCACATCCGTGATGTGCAGCGCGTAGGAGGCCAGGCTGCCCGCGGCCGATCCACGCCCCGGACCCACGGGAATGGTGCGCTCGCGCGCAAAGCGAATGAAGTCCCAGACGATCAGGAAGTAGCCCGCGAACTTCATCTGCTTGATCAGCTCGATCTCGCGGTTCAGGCGATCCTCGTAGGCTTCGAGCGGATAACGCAGGCGGCCCTCGGTGCGGAGCCGCTCGAGCATCGGGCGCCGTTCATTGAAGCCCTGGCGCGTGATCCGCTCGAAGAAGCTGTCGAGCGTTTCGCCGGCGGGCACTTCGAAGTGCGGGAAGACGTGCTTGTTCTTCTCGAGGTGCAGATTGCAGCGCTCGGCGATGTCGAGCGTATGCGCCAGGGCCTCCGGGACCTCGGCAAAGACCGCCGCCATCTCCTCGGGCGACTTGAAGTAGAACTGGTCGGTGGCAAACTTCATGCGGTCCCGGTCGCCGATGGTCTTGCCGGTCTGGATGCACATCAGGACTTCCTGAGCGCGGGCGTCCGCTTGCGTCAGGTAGTGGCAATCGTTGGTGGCGATGAGGGGAATGCCAGTCTCGCCAGCCAGGCGCGCCAGTTGAGGATTGACCAACTTGTCTTCAGCAAGGCCTTGATCTTGCATCTCGAGATAGAACTTGCCCTTGCCGAAAATGTCCTGCAGGTCGTACGCCGACTGCCGGGCCTGATCGTACTTTCCGGCCATCACGGCGGCCGTGACTTCGCCGCGCAGGCAGGCCGATAGCGCGATCAGGCCTTCGGAATGCCGGGCGAGCAGATCCTTATCGATTCGCGGCTTGTAGTAGTAGCCTTCAAGGTAGGCCGACGAGGCCAGTTTGAGCAGATTGCGGTAACCCCGCTCGTTCTCCGCCAGCAGCACCAGGTGGTGCGGACGCTCCGAGTCTGTGGAACGGTCGAAGCGGCTGGCGACCGCCACGTAAGCCTCGCAGCCGATGATGGGCTTGATGCCGCGCTTGGTCGCCTGCTCGTAGAACTTCACCGCGCCGAACAAGTTTCCGTGATCGGTCATGGCCACGGCGGGCATCTTCATGGACGCAGCCCGGTCCATCAGCTTGGGAATGTCACAAGCGCCGTCGAGCAGGCTGTAGTCAGTGTGAAGATGGAGGTGAACAAAATTTGCGGAAGCCATCGAAAGTCATTTTACCAGATGGCTGCGGGGGGGCAACGGGAGGAGAAAGGCCGGGGAAGGACTGCGCCTTCCCCGGGTCAGCTTTTCCAGCTACTTGCTCTTCGAGCTCGTCGGAACAACGGTTCCGGCGAAGTCACCGATCTTCTCCACTAGAAAAGTAGCGCGCGGAGCTACCTGCTCGGTATGCGTGACGGAGCGTATCGAGTAGCCAGGCTCGTACTCATATTTTTCGACCGAACCGCTGGGCGAGATCACACGGAAAGTACCATTCTCGCCTTGCAGCAGCAGGCCTGGATCGTCGGTTTCTTTTGCTTGACGAAGGTTCCACATAGGGAACGTGTCCTTTCTCCCCCTATGTTGAGATTTAAGGCCAGTCTGGTCGTGCGCCGGGGGCCTTGTCAAGTTTTTTTCGAGCAATCATTACAATCGATTACGGCGCTGGGATAATCCTTCTGCGAACCGGCCACTGACTCTGTTTCGTGGTGCCAGTCAAAGTCGGCGGTAGCGGATCACATGTTGATCTGCTGCGTCTGATGCCGGCGCAGATACCAGCAGGGCTCGTAACCAAGATGTGGAAACAGCGACCGCACGCAGGTCTGGTTCTGCGGAGGATCAAAGTAGAAATCGGGTTTCCCGTCCTTTTTCATCACCGAGTAGGACCGCTGCACGGTCACGGTTGCCAGCGGGTTGCGGCCTGGCGGAATTCGGAACCGGACTGAGGCGTAGTCCCCGGCATACAAAACGGCCACGAGCAGGATGGTCAGTGCAATAAGACGTCTCACGTCCTCATTATGTACGATCTCCCGCCCACGTCATGAACCGTCTTCACCGGCGCGCTTCCGTTCCCAGGGAAATCGATCAACCGGTGGCCACGATCTTATTGACGGAGGACCCGGGCCGGGCGTAACAATCGTTATCAGGGGAGATCGGAAGGCAGAGAGGTAGACCATGAATCGACGATCGTTTCTAAGGACCCTGGAACAAGGAACACTGGCGCGGGCGGGCCTGGCCGCCTCAGAAAAGCTTTTTGCCGGCCGGGCGCAGCAAACGCCTGCTCAACCTATCGCCAGGCGGCCGCTCGGCAAGACCGGCGAGGAGCTTTCAATCATTGGATTCGCCGGAATCGTGGTGATGTCGGAAGAGCAGTCATTTGCCAATAACATCGTGGCCGAAGCCGTCGACCGCGGTATCAATTATTTTGACGTTTCTCCGGATTACGGTGACGCTGAGCAGCGTCTGGGGCCAGCTCTTGCGTCCTATCGCAACCGCTCTTTCCTGGCCTGCAAAACCAACTTCCGGGATAGAGCTGGAGCCATGACGGATCTGGAGAATTCGCTGAAGCGCCTGCAGACCGACCACTTTGATCTGTACCAGCACCACGCTCTCACCAAAAAGGCGGAGCTCGACAAGATCTTCGGGCCGAACGGCGCCATGGAAGCTTTCGTGGCGGCCCAAAAGGCTGGCAAGATCCGCTATCTCGGCTTTTCCTGCCACTCTGTTGAGACCGCAATCGGAGCCATGGACCGCGGCCACTTCGATACCATCCTGTTCCCTACCAATTTCGTTCTGTTCTCGAAAGCGAACTTCGGTCCGCAAGTGCTCGATCACGCCCGGGAGAAAGGCATGGGCTACCTGGCGATCAAGGCGATGGCCAAGGGAAAGTATCCGGCGAATCTGCCGGAACGGCAGCACACTCCCAAGTGCTGGTATGAGCCTTGCCATTTGCCCGAAGAAGCGTCCCTCGCCCTGCGTTGGACTCTCTCGCGACCTTATCTCACGGCTGCGATCCCGCCGGGGAATCCGGAGTGGTTCCGGCGCGCGATGGAGGTCGCGCAGACCTTCCAACCCATCACCGCTGACGAGACCCGATCCCTGCTGGCGCACGCGGGCGATCTGGAGCCGATCTTTCAGCTGAGAAATGATGTGTGAGCCGGCGAGCGGCAGCCCTCCCGATCCACCTCTTTAGTCTTCTCCATTCGCAGTGTTTCTGCGTCTCGATGATGGGCTCCTTCGGACGGCGCTTTACGAGCGCCGGCCCCCGTCGAATTTGATCTTCGGAGGCTGCAAGAATAATTGAGCGAGTCCGTCTGGTTTGCCGCCTCGGATCGGGGAGGGCCAACGCTCATTTTTTCGACCTGGTGAGCGCGACCTGCTAGAGTGAGACATGGAGCCTTCAGGCGTGTTGTAGCCCACCCGTTCCCACCGGGGGGGCGAGGTTCCCATTCGAGTTGTTTCTCTCTTCGGTCTTTTGAGTTAGAAGGGCTTGGCTCTTCGACGTCTTGGGTCGGCTTTGATGGCGGTGAGGGGGCTTCTCAAGTTGGCGGGAATCAATAAGATCCAAAACTCAGATTGTTGCTGACAAAGAGGACTCATCATGTCGGTTCGGCGAATCGGTATTCTCACCGGCGGCGGCGACGTCCCCGGACTCAACTCTGTGATCAAGACGGTGGTTTATCGCGGCGGCGAAATCGCCTGCGAGGTGCTTGGAATCCGGCGCGGCTGGGAAGGGCTGACGCACGTCAACCTGGAAGATCCTGCCAGCCGAGCGCGCTACATTCAGTTGCTCGACCGCGAAAACACGCGCACGATCGATCGCACGGGCGGCACTTACCTGCACAGCTCGCGTACCAATCCGGCCAAGATGCACAAGCTGCCGCCGGTCTGCGATCCCGGCCAATTCCCGGCATTCGAATCCACCGAAAAAGGGGCGACGACAAAGTTCTACGATCTCACGCCGCAGGTTCTGAAGAACATCAGCGCCCTCAGCCTCGATTACCTGATCGCAATCGGAGGCGACGACACCCTCAGCTATGCATCCAGGCTGGATAAGGAAGGCGTGAAGGTCCTGGCCATACCCAAGACCATGGACAACGATGTGCAAGGCACGGAATACTGTATCGGCTTTTCTACCGCTATCACGCGCGCAATGGAAGCCATCGACCGGCAGCGGACCACGGTAGGGTCGCACGAACGCCTGGGAGTCTTCCGCATCTTTGGGCGCGACGCGGGCTACACCGCGCTGTACACCGCCTACGTTACTTCGATACGCTGCTGCATTCCCGAAGTCAGATTCAACCTCGCGCACCTCATCGAGCTGCTGATGAAAGACAAACGCCTAAACCCCAGCAATTACGCACTCGTGATCCTGTCAGAAGGCGCCCGGTGGGAGGGCTACCAGGTGCGGGAGTACGGCGAGGCGGACGCCTTCGGACACCGCAAGAAGGCCAACGTCGCCGAGGACCTGAGCGACGAGATCAAGAAGGCAACCGGCGAAGAAACCGTGGTCAGCGAGCTCACATACGATCTGCGCAGCGGCAGCCCGGACTTTGTCGACAAGATGGTGGCCTCCACCTTCGCCGGCATGGCAATGGACTGCGTCGAGAAGGGTGAGCACGGCCGGATGATGGCTATCGCGCATGGATGCTACGCCGCGGTGCCGATTCCCGATCCGGAGTTAGGGCCGCGCAAGGTGGACGTCTCCACAATGTATAATACCGACCGGTACCGGCCCGTCTATGCCGAAAAGCTGGGTCTGCCAATCTTCATGACGCGAGCGTGACACCATACTGGATGGCAGGATCCCGCAGGCGGCTAACAGTTGGTGGCCGAATCCGAGCGGGCAAGTTCCCAGAACGGAGGACACCTGGTGTGAAGAAGGCCGGAAATGGCAGGGGTTCGGCATCTCTCCAACTTCGGAAAGCGCCCACCGGCGTCCCGGGCCTGGATGACATTACCGGCGGCGGACTGCCCGAAGGCCGCCCCACCATCCTTTGCGGCGGGCCCGGTTGTGGCAAGACGATGCTGGCGGCGGAGTTTCTGGTCAGGGGCGCACTCCAGTATAACGAGCCTGGCGTCTTTATGGCCTTTGAGGAGACACCTGCAGATCTGGCCAAGAACGTGGCCTCCTTGGGATTCGACCTAAACAACCTGGTTGCCAGGAAGAAGCTCTTTCTCGACTACGTGCACGTCGAGCGCAGCGAAATCCAGGAGGCGGGCGAATACGATCTCGAAGGCCTGTTCATTCGGCTTCAAAGCGCTATTGAAATGGTCGGGGCCAAGCGGGTTGCCCTCGACACCCTGGAGGCGCTCTTCAGCGGGTTTTCCAATATGGGTATCCTGCGGGCCGAAATCCGGCGTCTCTTCCGCTGGCTTAAAGACCGGGGCTTGACCACGGTGGTCACGGCGGAGAGCGGCGACGGGACCCTCACTCGGCACGGCCTCGAAGAGTACGTTTCGGATTGCGTCATCCTCCTCGATCATCGCGTGATCGATCAGGTTTCCACCCGGCGGCTGCGCGTGGTGAAATATCGCGGCACGTCGCATGGAGCCAATGAGTATCCTTTCCTGATCGATGAAAAAGGGATTTCTGTGCTGCCCCTCAGTTCCATCTCCTTGCGGCACGAAGTATCCAACCAACGCTTATCAAGCGGTATCCCCGACCTCGATGAAATGCTGAGCGGAAAGGGTTATTACCGGGGCAGCTCGGTTCTGATTTCGGGCACCGCCGGCAGCGGGAAAACGAGTATCGCGGCGCACTTGGCGGATAGCGTTTGCCGCAGCGGCAAGCGTTGCCTCTACCTGGCCTTCGAAGAGTCCGAGAGCCAGGTGGTCCGGAACATGCGCTCGATCGGAATCGATCTGGAGCTCTGGGCCCGCAAGGGATTGCTCCATTTCCGCGCCACGCGGCCCACCGAGTACGGGCTCGAAATGCACCTGGTCCGGATTCACAGGCTTGTGGAGCAGATCAAACCCCAAGTAGTCATCCTGGACCCGATCACGAACTTGATGCTTTCTGGAAGCGAAAGGGAAATCCAGGGAATGCTCACGCGCCTGATTGATTTTCTGAAGGCCAGCCGGATTACTGCGCTCTTCACCAGCCTTACCTCAGGCGCCAATATGGCGAATGCGGAACAGTCCCAGGTTGGGATTTCCTCCCTCATTGATACCTGGATTCTATTACGCGACCTGGAGGTGGACGGCGAGCACAACCGAGGATTGTACGTCGTCAAGTCAAGGGGGATGGCGCATTCGAACCAAGTCCGGGAGTTTCTGCTCACCCGTCAGGGCGTTAAATTGATTCCCGTCTATCTCGGGGCGGCCGGCGTGCTGACGGGCTCGGCTCGGGTGGCGCAGGAGGCCCGCGAAAAGGCGGAGTCTCTGCTACGGCAGCAAGAGACGGAACGGCGGGGATTTGACCTGGACCTGAAACGACAGGCCATGGAAGCTCAAATCGCGGCGCTGCGTAGGCAGTTCGCGGCTGAGGCCAGCGCCGTAGAGCGCGCGGTTGGCCAGGACAAGTTGCGAGAAAGGCAACTTGCAGACGTGCAGCTCAACATGGCGCGGAGCCGCAAAAGTCTACGAAGGCGTGCCCAACACATGCAAGTGGAGGCGGAAAATGAAACCACGATCTAACGGAGTCCGCAAAGCCGAGAAGAAGATGAAAGCCGGCACCAGCGCGACGGCATCTACCAATGGAGCAGGGTGTGATTCTATGCAGTTGCGACTCTACATTGCCGGGCAAACTCCCAAGTCCTTGGTCGCTTTGAACAACTTGAAGAGTATCTGTGAGGCGCACCTCAAGGGAAAATATCGCATCGAGATCATTGACCTGGTCAAGACTCCGCAGTTGGCGAAGGGCGACCAAGTCCTGGCCATCCCCACTCTGGTGAGAAATCTTCCTACGCCGATAAGGAAGATTATCGGAGACTTATCCAACACGGAACGAGTGCTGGTAGGTCTGGATCTGCGGCCAGGAGAGGCCCGATAAGGAAGGTAGTCAAAATGACCAAGAAAAAAGCCCGGTCGCGTGAAGCCCAAAAGGAAAGGTACGTGCTTTGCCTGTACGTAACCGGCTCCACACCGCGCTCTTCGCGCTCGATCCTCAACATCCGAACCTTGTGTGAAAATCGGCTTTTCGGACGCTACAAGCTCCAGGTGATTGACATCTACCAGCAGCCGGAGCTGGCTCGCAAGGAACAGATTATTGCGGCCCCCACACTCATCAAGAGCTTTCCTTTGCCCTTGCGCAAACTGGTGGGCGATCTCTCGGACCAGGAGCGCGTCCTGGCAGGCCTCGACTTGAAGCGCGAGGACAAGTAACCGCATGGCGTCGAAATCCGAATCCGGGAGCCTCAAGGACCGCCGGCTGCGCGAGCTGCAGGCCCGGTTGCAAGAGCTGGAAGACACCCTGCGGGCCATCCGCGGCGGCGAAGTGGATGCGGTGGTGGTTTCCACCCACGAGGGCGACCGCGTTTTCACCCTGGAGGGCGCCGAGCACCCCTATCGCATGATGGTGGAAACCATCAATGAGGGCGCGGCCACCCTAACTGTGACTGGACAGGTGCTCTACTCGAACCGCCGCTTCGCCGAAATGATCGCGATGCCGCTCGAGAACCTGATCGGCTCTAAGCTGCACGGGGTTGTGCAAACTCTGGAATGCCCCACTCTGGATGGGCTGCTCGAGCGGGCTCGAACGGCTCCTCAAAAGGAAGAGTGCCTCCTTCTGGTGGCCGGCGCGAACCCGATCCCGGCAAGCCTTTCCCTAAGCCCGCTAAAGGGGCTCGACTTTCAGGCCATCTGCTTGATCGCAACCGATTTGACCGAACCTAAGCGCCGCCAGGCTGAGCTCGCCAGGACCAATGAACTGCTCAAGGCTGAGATCGCTGAAAGAAAGCGAGTGGAGGAGGCCTTGCGCCAGCTCACCGGGCGGCTCCTCAGCCTGCAGGACGAGGAGCGACGGCGCATCGCGCGCGATCTACACGACAGCACGGCCCAGACTCTCAATGGTCTGGTGCTGAGTCTCGCTTACCTCCAGGTTCAGGGGCAGAAGCAGGGAGACCACAATGCGCCAAAAGTTCTGGCCGAAAGCATTGCCCTGGCGGAACAGGCGGCTACGGAAATCCGCAATCTGTCGCACCTTTTGTATCCACCCGCCCTGGACCAGATGGGGTTGGTGACCGCCATCCAGTGGCATGCTGCCCGAACCAGTGAGGTGGCTGGAATCGAGGTCACCTTGGAGGTCCCGGCTGACATGTTGCGCTTGCCTCGGGAGATCGAGGTCGCCTTGTTTCGGGTTCTCCAGGAAAGCCTCGAGAATGTGAGGCGCCACTCGGGCAGCAAGGTCGCGAGCGTTCGCTTGGTCCGGCAGGATGACGAGGTTCTGCTGGAGATTAGGGACCAGGGCCGCGGCGTCCCGCCTGAACTCCTGACGAAGTCCGATCCGAACGTCGCCGGCCTGGGAGTGCCCGGAATGCGTGAGCGAGTGCGGCAACTCGGCGGCGGGTTGGAAATTGAGTCCGGGGCCGGCGGAACCCGCGTGAGAGCCGTCGTCCCGCTGGGCGGAAGGAACCTCTCGGGCAGCGGACGCGGCGTGGACTCGGCTCTTCGGGTTTTGGTAGTGGATGACTCGGCGGCAGTGCGTGGAGGCGTGCGGGCGCTGTTGGAAAGCGATGCCTACCTGGAAGTAATCGGGGAGGCGGCAGATGGCCGCGAGGCCATCCAGAAAACCCTCGAACTCCAGCCGGATATCATAATTCTCGATATTGCTATGCCTGAGATGGACGGGTTGGACGCCGCTCGCAAAATGTGCGCGATCGCCCCCAAAGTCAGGATCCTCGCTTTTTCGCAGAGCGAATCCGAAACGATCGCTCAAGAGGCCCGGAAGGCGGGGGCCCTGGGTTACGTGATGAAATCTGACGCTGCTCGCGATCTGATGGCCGCCGTCAAAGCCGTGGGCCAGGGCAAGACCTTCCTCAGTTCCACCCTCGCCAAACGCGCCGTGTAAGAAGCGCCATTCGTTTGTAGCGGCTCGTTGGGAGCGCTGCGCGGCCGTCGTACAGCGCCGCTATCGCAACCGCGGTGACGGCAGTTTGTATATCCTCGCTGGCTCCATCCCGCGCTGAAACTTACATCTTCGGATTCACAAGCGCCTGGTAGACCGCCGACCGGCTCAGGTACTCCAGATTGGGACTGCTTGGTCCGCCCAGAGTCTGGATCATGCCCACGAAGACGATGTCATTGGCAGGGTCGATCCAAAACCAGGTGCCGGCAGCTCCGTCCCAGAAGAAAGTGCCTGGCCCGTCCGGGAGGTCGGCCTCGGGCGGATCAAATGCCACCGCGCAATCGTAGCCATATCCGAAACCCGGCCTCATGATCTGACGGCCGATTCCGAATTCCCCCGTCAGAAGGTTGGGCGCGAGATGGTTTGATCCCATCAGGTGCACGGTCGCGGGCGCGAGAATGCGCGCGCCGTTGAGTTCGCCCCCGTAACCGAGCATCTGCGCGAAACGCAGGTAATCCTCAGCTGTCGAGACCAGACCGCCTCCCCCCGAAGGCATCCCCGGCTGCGCGGCATAGTCGCCGCCAAACGGTTTCGCTCCCTCAGCGGCCAGTTCGCCTTTTTCGTTGAAGTGGTAAAGCGTGACGAAGCGATTGCGTTTTTCCGCCGGCACGAAAAATCCGGTATCTTTCATGCCGAGCGGTTTGAAGATGTGCTGTTGCATGAAATCCGGCAGGGTTTGCCCGGATAACTTTTCGACGATGTAGCCCTGAAGGTCCATCGAAACGCTGTACACCCAGCGCGTGCCAGGCTGATAAGCCAAGGGAATCTCAGCCAGCTTTCCTACAAACTCCCCGAGGGATTTCAACTGAGCCAGGTTCGCGCTCCGGTACAGTTTGTCAACCGGGCTGTCGCCGAAGAAACCGTAAGTGAACCCCGCGGTGTGCGTCATCAGCTCGTGGAGCGTAGGAGGATGAATGGGATCCTCCAGGATCATCTTGCCGTCGGCGCCCGTACCCTTGAAGACCTTCAAGTGCGCAAACTCAGGAATGTATTTTGCGATGGGATCGGACGGCAGCCATTTGCCTTGCTCATAGAGGATCATCATCGCCACGCCAGTGACAGGCTTCGACATCGAGAAATCGCGAAAGATGGTGTCTTTCGTCATCGGAGTGTGGCTAGCCATATCTCGCTCGCCGTACGCGCGGTAATCGATCACCCTGCCGTGGCGAGCCAGGATAGTAACGATGCCCGGAATCTGCTTCTGGTCGACCACCTGCTGCATCAGGGCGTGAAGGCGCTCGAGGCGTTGGGACGAGAAACCCACAGATTCGGGTTTGCTCAGCGAGAGGTCAAGATTCGCACCCGTCCTGGCGGCCGGTGCTTGAGCCGGCGCCGGGGCCGAGGCGGCGGCAAGAACCAGGACAAGCAGCAGCGTATGGGCCGACCTTGAGAGTCGTGCATTTTTCATGCGTTCTCCGATGTGGATGCGGGTCCAGTAGAGCGCCGTCCCGAACGCCATCAGCCGATCCAAGTGCGACATGGCTGGCTCCCCTGAACCAACGAAACAGGAAAGAAACATTATCCGGCGGCTCGCAGAAAAGCAACCAGGTTGGTCAGGAGTCGCAGCGTGTCTGATGCGACGCTTCTTTGATCAGCATGTCGCGAAGTGGCCGGTGACCGCGCGTATCTGGCGAGCCGCAGGGAGCATTCCGCATAAAAGAGAAACTGTGCTAGAATCGCAGTCAACCAACTGATTGATTCGAAGGGCAGGCCCGTAGCTCAGCCCGGTTAGAGCGCTACCTTGACACGGTAGAGGTCTGGGGTTCGAGTCCCCACGGGCCTACCAATGCTTTGTTAAATTTGCAGCCGGAGTGACCCGAAACTTCAACCCACAACCCAGCCCACAGTTTCATTGCACCATCTCCGGGCGCATGCCCAAGGCCTTCAGTAATCCGCTTCCTCTTGGTCGCGGATGTACTGGCGGATTTGCTCCAGTTCGAATCCGAGCGCCCCCACAGGTCGGGCTACACAGTCGAGACCGCATAACCACGAGCCCAGAGGTGTTCGCCGTGAAGTTCTGCTCGACGCCCGCACAGTCGGGCTACTGTAATCGCGCTCTTCCCCTTCAGGAACCCGATGACCGAAGGCACCGCGTACTTCGGGGGAATTCTAACGCACATATGCACATGGTCGGCCTCAAATCTCCTTCCAGAATCTGACTTCCTTTTGCCGGGCCAAGGCATGGAAAATCTCCCCCAGCTGCTGCGAACTTTCTCCCAAAAAGAACTTTCCGCCGGCACTTCGGGATGAACATGACATGGTATTTGCAGTCCATTTGAATGGGATAGGCCCAACTTGAGATAGACGGGAAGGCCGGCGCGAACACCGGCAGCTTCGTTGGCGAGCAGGGGCGTCCGCACAATGTACTCGCTGATCCGTCCTCTTGCGGCGATGACATCGGCGAGTGTAACCGTTTTTCCCCGGAGTCGACTGCGAGACGCTCATCAAAATTGACGCTTGAGATACAGCAGGAGCGCGAACCCCGCCAACCGGGTCTGCCTCGGTTGACTCCTGTCGTCGCGGCCCCGGAATTGGCTCTGCTAGCGCTGGACAATGTCCCCTCGGACTGCCGGGCCTGGGTGTTGAACTCGACCAAGCCGAGCCAGCCCACTACGCTAACTACTATCGTACCCACGGCGGAATGTACCTGGGCGTTTACAATGCACTGGCTGATCGCACCGGTCTGGAGAGATTCAAGAGTAAGGTGCCGTTGATTGCCGGACGCTCATCAGCGTCGGTGCATCGCTGACCCAGACCACGGCTGAGCCCAATGCAGCTTATTAGATTGCCAGACGCCGCGATCCACGGAATTGTTGCAAACAGGAGCGAGGAGGCACCCACGGCCAGGCAGAAGGCATCAAGTCTCGTTTTGGCTAGGGACAACCCTAGCTGAACAGTTTCACCAAGGGCGTTCCCTTCACCAACTCTCGCGGCTGACCCAGATCGTTGAGCACCATCTGGCCCGGATCGATTCCGAGAGCGTAGTAGATGGTGGCCAGCAGGTCGGTGGGATGTACCGGGTTCTCTTTCGGCGACGAACCCGTTTCGTCCGATTTGCCGTACAGTTCGCCGAGGCGGATGCCGGCTCCCGCAACCAGCCCCGTGTAGCAGTAGGGCCAGTGGTCGCGACCATCAGGAGAGTTGCTGTTACCGGAAGTGCTCACCCCGAGGCGAGGCGACCGGCCAAACTCACCGACTGCCACCACCAGCGTGTCCTTCATTAGCCCGCGCTCGGTCATATCCTCAAGCAAGGCGGACAGCGTGCGATCGAGGATGGGGCAATGGAGATTTTTGAGCGGACCGAAGTTGGCCGCGTGCGTGTCCCACGCGTCTACTGTGGGATCGCCGTTCGCCACGGCCGGCCAGTTGAGCTGCACGAAGCGCGTTCCCGCTTCCACCAGCCGGCGAGCGAGGAGCGCGCCCTGACCAAAAGTGGTCCGACCGTACTTCTCCCGGACCTCGGGCTTCTCCTGTTCCAGATCGAAGGCGTTGCGAGCTTTGCCTGACAGGAGCAGGCTATAAGCCTTCTGATAGTAGTCATCGAGGGCGTAAGAGCTGACGGCTTTTTCCAGCTCCGGCATGGAGCCGTTGATGCCTTTGAGAAGATAAAAGCGTTCCTTCAGCCGTTCGGGGGAAACGTCGGAGCGCAGCGCCAGATCGCCCAGGTCAATGGGTTTGTTGGGGTCCTGATACAGCCGGTAAGGATCGTAGGCCTTGCCGAGAAATCCGGCGGCGCCACCTTTGCCGATGACGCTCGACTCCTGCAGTGGGCGCGGCATCTCGACGAAGGGTAGCATCGGATCGTCCAGCGGCTTCAGCTTGGCCACCTGTGCGCCCGCCGTGGGGAAATCGCGCGGCGACGGAGGTTCGAGCTGGCCGGACGGCGACACCTTGTCCGGAGGATAGCCGGTCAGCATCTGGTAGATGGCCGCGGTGTGATTGAACAGTCCCGCCGGCGTGTAGCTCATCGACCGGATCAAGGTGTACTTGTCCGCCTGCTTCGCGAGCAACGGCATCGTCTCGCTCAGCTGGATTCCGTCGACGTTGGTCTTGATGGGCTTGAACTCGCCGCGGATGTTCGAAGGCGCGTCCGGCTTCGGATCCCAGATATCGAGGTGGCTGGGACCGCCCTGAAGGAAAAGCAGGATGACGGACTTCGCCGCGCCGTAGCCCTTCGAGCCGGCAAACGGCGTGGCGTCCGACGCCCTGGCCTGGAGAGAGAAGAACTGCGGCAGGCTCAGTCCAAACAGAGTCGAGCCTCCCACCCGCAAAAACTCGCGCCGCGAGTAGCCGTCGCACAACCTAGCCATCCGTCCCGGTATCGATAGCATGTTCTCACCCTCCGCTCGGGCGCGCCCCAGGGGACGCGCGAGCCAAAATCGAAACTAGCGATTGAACAAGAAGGCGTAGCTGTTCAGCAACGCCCACTCCAGGTCTTGCACCCTCTCGGTGCGATTCTTGCTTCCCTGTAAATAGGCCTGCGCCTTCTGCACTTCTTCGGGGCTCGGCGGGCGGTCGAGCGTGGCCACGTAAAGTTCGTGCACGATATCCTGGTCGGGCGCGCTCTTGAGGATCAGCCTAGCGATGCGGCCATTCGGATCGGCCACCGCATCACCCACCGAAGGGCCGTTGATCAGGTTCAGCGCCTGCTTCAAGCTCACCTCGCTGCGGCGTTCGCACTCGCAGGGCGATTCGCGCTGCGGCCTTCCGAAAAGATCCAGGAATCCGCCCATGCCCACCTTCGCGTCGGGCAATTCCTCGGCCAGATAGTCCTTGGGCACGTCTTTAAACACGGCGCGGCTGCCTGTGGAGATGCTGATGGCGTCCATCAGTTCCTCCGCCGTGAGGCGGCGCGGCAAGGCGTGCGAGAAGTTGGTCTCGTCGTCCGCGTTCCACTCGTTGGTGAGCGAAGAAAGCTGATAGGTACGCGAGTCGACGATAGTGCGGATCAGATACTGCAGGTCAAAGTGGTGGTCGATGAAGTCGTTGGTCAAGGCGGTGAGCAGCACGGGATTGATGGGTGGGTTGCTCGACCGGATGTCATCCACCGGATCGATGATGCCGCGCGCGAAGAAATAACTCCAAACCCGGTTCACGATCGCCTTGGCGAAGTACGGATTGTTCTTCGAGGTCAGCCACTCGGCCAGAAGCTGGCGACGTTCTTCGCCCTGCGTGAAGTGGGCTGGTTGCATGTACGGGAAGCGCGCGGGCGCGACGCGTCCCGTCTTGGGAAACACGATTTCCCCGTCGTCCTTGTCATAAACAACCTTTTCCAGGTTGCGAGCTCCATCGCGGATACCCACCTGGGCGAAAAAGGCGCTCAGCTCGAAATACTGTTTGTTCGTCCACTGCTCAAAGGGATGATCGTGGCAGTGCGCGCAGACGAAGCGGACGCCCAGGAACAACTGGGTGGTGTTCTCCATCTCGGTGTTGGGCTGATCCGCGATCAGGAAATAGTTGGCGGCCGGATTGTCGTAGTTGCTGCCCCGCGCCGTTAGCAGCTCGTAAACAAACTGGTTGTAAGGCTTGTTCTCGGCCACGGAGTCGCGCACCCAGTCGCGGAAGCGCCACATGCCCTTCTGACCCAGAAATTTGCGATTGCTCTTGAGCAGGTCACCCCACTTCAGCGACCAGTGATCCACGTACTCGGGCCGCTTCATCAACTGCTGTACGAGGCGCGCGCGTTTTTCCCGCTCCGGCGTCTTGTCCTTTAGGAAGGCTTCCACTTCGTCGGTGGACGGCGGCAAGCCGATCAAGTCAAGGGACACGCGGCGGAGAAACTCCGAGTCGGTGGAGAGCGGCGAGGGCAGAATCCTCAGCTTGCGCAGCTTATTGTCCACCGCCTCGTCGATGTAATTATTCTGCGGCTGCTGCACCCACTGGAAGCCGGGTTTGTTGGAAAGAATCGTAGTGGAAACAGTGACAAACTTTCCTTCGTAGCGGACCAGCAGGGCGGCCTCGCCCTTGCGCTGGGCCGTCAGTACACCTTCGGCAGTAGCCTCGGCCACGCTCGGCGTGTTGCTGGTGTAGGAAGCTTCACGCGTGACGTCACGCGAGCTGCCGTCCGGGTAGTGGGCGACCACAACAAGCTGCTGCGAAAGCTCCGGCTCCGGCATCAGGATGTCGGAAGGCGATACCTCGAGGCGCTCGACCTCCGCTGCCTTGGCATCGCCGAGATGCGCTCCTTCAGAGAGCCACGCCAGGATCGTCCGGTAGTACTGGGAATCGGTGTCAAACCGCATGCCGCCGCCGTGGGGCACCTGGGCAATCGGCTTCAGCAAGATCAGGCTGCGAGCGGGATCGGCGCGATTGAACCGGCGCCCGGAGACGTCGTGGATAAGGCGCTCGTAATCGAACTCGGGGTCGTAGCCGCGCAGCGACAGCTTGAATCCGTTCTTTCCCTTGGCGGCGCCGTGGCAGGTTCCGGAGGTGCAGCCGACTTTGTTCAGGATGGGTTCGACGTCGCGCACAAACGAGACTGGCCGCGGCTTCTCGAGGTCGCGCACGGTAACTGGCAGCTCCGCATTGAGCCCGCCCGCCGCCACCGCGATGCGAGTTTCGCAGTTCTTGACCGGATGCAGATAGCTGCCCTCATCGAAGCGCACGCAGTCGCTGGCCGGAGTCAGTTTGGCCTGGCGCGTGAGATCGATCTCGTTCGACTTGTCGGTCTTTCCGATAACGAGGACCTTGCGATAGTCGGCGGCATTCGTGAAGACGACTTCGGGCGGGATGAGCCGGATGGCCGTCACTTTGAACGCAGCCAGGAGCTTCGCTTCCGGAGCCGGGGCCTGCTTGGTGTCGTCTGCCGCGAGCGCCATCCCCACTGCCAGCATGAGCAACGCCGCCGCGCGCAGGATCTGGAGCCGCCGGCCTGTCAAGAGTCTATGAGTCATCGTGAAACCTCGCTCGCGAGCTGAATGATCTTCCTCTTTGTTCTCGTTGCTGTTCGTGATGTGATTCAGCGCCGGTCTAACGAGTGCCGCCACCCGCGGCGGCCTGAGCCACTTTCTTCTCCGCGATGATCATCCTTGCCGAAACCGGCGGAAACGAGTATTCCCTCTTGTCCGTGCGCCCGGGGATAGTCGCGGACGAGACCAAGTGTACTTCAAAATCACCGTCCTGGGCGCCCGCCGCCGCCTCGCACGACAGGCTGAACTCAGACTTCTCGTTCGGGATCTCGACCGGGGCGCACGTTACATTGTCAGGCGGATCGCCCAGGTTGATCTTCACCGCGCCCGTAAAAACCGGCTCGCGGCGAATGACGCCGGCCAGATCCACTTTGCCGCCGGCCCTCAGCTCCAGGCGCTGCGACTTGAGCTCGAGGACATAAGGGCGCACCAGCTCCACGCTCACCGCCGGAGCCACGATCATCTGCTCTTTGCCGTTCACTTCAAGGGTTGCGGTCGGCACCAGGTCGTACTTCACCAGCGGCGTGTCGAGCGACGAACCCAGCACGAGCTTGCCCTCCTCCACTCCTTTTAGCTCATGCTTGTTCTCGATGCCGAGGTCCTTGATGGTAGGCAGTGGCATGCCCCCCACGTCTTTGGTCACGATTCCGGTACCTTGCTTCACCACCTTGTAAGCCACCGGATAGTCCATGCCCTGCACGGCGCGAATGCTGTGGTCCACCACTTCGAGCGCGGCAGGCACCGATGCGCCGATCGCGACGGGCAGCTCGATCCCGAGCCACGGATAGGTGGTCGGCTTGGTGGGAATGGCATCGCCGGTGAGGTTGGTCATCTCCTCGCCGCTGACGGTGAAGATCAGCCCTGGCCCCGCCGCCCGCCGGCGAATGGGATGATCCGCTGTTCCACCCTCGCCCCAAACCGTCAGGTCGGCGGCGGGCGGCTTCGCGTCCGGCTTGGCGGTTAGCGTGAGGTAACCCACCGTGGCAGGCTCGCGCTTCCCCTCGTAGTCAAACACTTCGGCCGCGATGTTTCCGCCCGCAAGGACGAAATCCGTTGGCAGGTCGGGGATGCTCAGCCGGATGGGGCCGTCGTAACCGTGCCGCTCGGCAATCACCTTGATCGCCGCCGTGCCGCGCGCCGGAACATTCACGTAGGGCGTGAGCAGTTTCAGCGTGTAGTCTCCCGCTTCCTGCCGGGCGGACAGCCGGTAGCCGTACGCCGGTCCGCCCTGGCCGCGCAGGTCGCTCACCGCCAGCGTAATCTCACTGACCTTATCCGGCACGGTGACAGCGAGTTTGGGATCGGCGCCGCCGTTCACATCCTTCGTCTCCAGTTTCCTGCCCTGCGCGTCGGAGACGGCCAACGATCCGTACAGCAGTGAAGTGCCCAGCGTTGCCGATTGCAGATCGAGGATCCACTTCTCGCCCGGCGCGACCTTGAGTTTGTAACGGTCAATCTGGCCGGGCTTCAAAATGCGTCCGTTTACTACAGTCGACGGCGCCAGTTCTCCAGCCGATCCCTGAGCTTCGGCCAGCGTCTCAGGAAGATCGCCGACGCGGAACTGAAAAGGCAGGCTGCCGGCGGGTCCCGAACCGGGAAGATTCACCGCGACCGTGTTCCGCCCTGCCCGAACGTTCAGGTCAGGGTGAACCACAACCGGCGCGGCGAGGCTTCCGCCGAACAGGGTCACGGCGACGCTCTTGCCGCGCTGCCAGCCCAGCGGAAAGATTCCGTCGGCGTAGGGCCAGGAACCGATCTTCAGCCGGTAGAAATTTTCCGCCTGCTCGCTGAACTTGGAATCGTGCACCGCCACATAGTACTTTCCCGCTTTGGGAAACGTCAGGTCGAGGCGCGAGTCCACCCCCAGGCCCGGGGCGTCATCGTTCGCCGCGATCTCACGGCCGGAGGAATCGTAGACTTCGAGCATCGGGTCCATCGCGGATCCGATGCGACGGGCCTCCACCTCGATCACCAGCCGCTGACGGGCGGTGACGGTAATGCTGAAGAAGTCTTGGTCAGGCCCCTTGAGGGTGCCACTGACCGCGATGGGGACGGCAAGCGGCTGTGCCAACGCGATCGAGTCGTTGGGCTCTTTCTCGTTAATTTCGGGCAGGTCGCTGACGGTGAAGATCAGCACATTGGAAATGCCGTCCGCCGTGCGCACGCGCAAGGGATACGCGCCGGCCGGAGCGTCCTTGGGGATTTGAATCAGGTAGGAGAGCGCAGTGCCGGGCGTCTCGACGTCTCGGGGCGATGCCAGCTTGGAAACCGTACCCGGCACAGTTGTGATGAGATCGGCGCCGGTCGCGAGGCCTTCACCCTTAAGCGTCAGAGTGAAGACTTTACCGCGCTGGCCCCCACGAGGCTCGACGGAGGTAAGGTAGGGCTCAACGGCGGCGAGCGGCCGAACCGCGGTCACTGCCAGAAGCAGGAGCAAACCAGGCCTCAGTCCTCGATTGATGTACGAAATGAGGATCGAACGAAGGGGAGGTTTGAAGTCAATGCTACGCGGATATGGCCGCCGAATATTCGACGGACCATTGAATGGCGGCGTTGTTCGCTCCCCCTCAATCATGGCAACGTGGCCTTCTTTGAGCTAGCGCTAGGCCGTCAATCTCACGCTCTACTTCAATGAGACGGTGGTTTCCTTCTCGATCGGCACCGGGATGAAAGCTTTGGCTAGGTTCCCGGCTTTGACGTCGTAGATCCGCACCGTGCCGTCGAATCCCGCCGCCGCCATGTATCCGCCGGCGGGCGCAAAAACCACGGTGTAAATGCCGCCCTCGTGGCCTTTGAAAGCCGCCACGCGCTCGCCGGTGTCAGTCTTGTAGACCTGCACCTGGTCTGTCGAGCCACCTACAGCGATCCACTGGCCGTCGGGACTGAACGCCACCGAAACCACGGGTCCGTCCTGCTTTTCGAACTCGCGGACCAGGGTAGAAGTGTCTCCAATCACGAGCGATTTCGGGCGATGCATCATGTAGAGGCGCGGCACGCCATCTTCTCCGCCCACAAGTACCACATCGCGCTTCGGCTGGCGCGCCACAGTCACAAGCTCACCTTTCACCTGGTTGATGTTCTCAATGAAGACGCCGCCCGCCACGTTGGTGAGCTTGGCGGCTCCGTCCCGGCTGACCGAGACGATCTGGCTGCCGTCCTGTGAGAAGACGGTCGAGAAAACCCAGCCGTCGTGCTGTTTCACCGCCAGCAACTCTTTCCCGGTCGCGACCTCAATAACGTGAATGGTGTTGTCCGTACCGCCGAAGGCCAGTTTCGAGCCATCGGGCGAAAACGATGCGCCGAACAAGGTGTCATCGGTGAGCTGAAGGGAGCGCAGAAGCTTGCGCTTGGGGACGTCCCACAGCTCCACTTCGCCGAAAGTAGCGGGCGTGCCGCCCACCGCGGCCAACGCCGATCCGTCGGCGGAGAAAGCAAGCGAGGTGGTCTTGTCCGAGATGCCGGCCAGCCGGGCCACCAGGCCCGAGCCGTCGCCTTTGTGTAGCAGCACCTCGCGGTAACCGGAGACTGCGAGCAGGCTGCCATCGGGCGAGTAGGCTAGCGCGGTAATCACCGGCGCGGCGTGATAAGCCGCCGGCTTCCCCGGCTGAACAATGCTGCGGGCTTCAGCCGGGGTGTCGTCTTTGGCGCCGTCGCGGATCCAGTTGCGAAACAGGTCAATCTGGGCGGCGGAAAGGGGCGTCTGGCCGAACGGCATCTGAGGCTTTTCCTTGCCCGTGAGGTAGCCGATCACCAGGCTTTGATCGGGCTCGCCGGGCTTTACCACCTTGCCCTTGGCGCCGCCTGCCATGAACCCTTCGTACGTAGTTAACGTGAGATCGCCCTGCTTGACCGAAGGCTGGTGGCAGCCGGCACACTGCTCGCGCACGATGGGACGGACATCCTTGAAGTAGCTCACCGGACTCGCGTCCGGTTTGGGGTCCGGATTCGGGGCGGCGGTCGCCGTTCGGTTGGCAACGAGTGCAGCGGTCATGCCCGCGGCGATCATCAGCAGAGAGCTGATCCCACGGCCCGTGGGGTGCCTGAAGCGCTCAGGACGCGGCATCTTCATTTCCCTGAAAATCAGCCTCGACGAGCACACTTTCCCATAGTCGTCTGGCGGTCTGAATTCTACTTCCCAGACTCCAGATTGTCAATCATCCGTATCGGGCCATCTAAAATGTAACCAGAGGGGGAGTGATCGCGCCATTTAACATGTAACCCGAGTCGGCGAGTAGGGATGAGGAGGGTTACGGTGGGTCACGAGTCACGGTGCGCAGTTGACGAGATCCTGCTTCGCCCTTTCCTTCGGCCAAGCAACTTGCCTCCTGGGTTGGCGCCTGTCCCGGCGATAACCCAAGCGCGGGAGTGAACTACGGCCACCGGTCTCCAAAGGGCAACCGCCAGATGCGGCGCATTCTCAACCAGACTGCCAACGCCGCAGTCAAGGCCAAAGGAAGTATCTTCGCGATTGTCTACCGCCGCACGCTACCGCGTCTCGGGCACCCACCAACCCTCGGGGCGGTTGCCCATTGGCAGTGTCGTCTCATCGGGAAGTTCTGCGACAGGGAATCCGTTACGAGGAACGAGACCCGGCTGTCAGCACAAAGTCGAAGCAAAGGCGCGCTGCGAGAATGATCCGGGAACTCCGGAGCCTCGGCTCTCGAGTCGAAGCTGCGACGTGAGCGCCGGGATTTTCGACCCTGGCTTGACGCGGGGCTCGCCTTCTCCAGGGCTTGCCCGCGTGCAATACGGTCAGGCCGACAATTTCGTCACGCTCGTGACGGATGATAACGTCATGGTCCCGCAGTTCACTGACAATAGCGACCCTCGGCTTCCTGTAGTTTCACGGAAAAGACGTCGGCCTCACTATCGCCGGACATTCCGAATCAGGCCGGGCGGAGACCACTGTGCGCTCGGCGGCGGTTTCAAGGGCATATGACTTAAATGTTTACATTCTTATGACACGTGCATTTCGCGCCTGGAGTAAAAATCGGCAGTGCACAGCTTCTGCACAAATCTTGCGGTCAAGAGGAATGTACTCACAATGAAAAAGATCACGCTGGTTGTCCTTTTCGCTTTGCTGGCTGGCTCCGCGTATGCCGCTGGCCCACAGTTCGCCGCTCTTTACACCTTAACCTGCGATGGCAGCCAATTCCAGAGGACCGGGCCGTGTCCCGACGGCGGCAGGGCCGGGGCGCTCAGCCTCGGGTCCGATGGCAATTTCTACGGCTCCGCCCAGGATTCTATGGAAGGAAGCTCATCGCCCACCGGCGGAACAGTGTATTCGCTCACGCCTGCCGGGAAATTTACACTGCTGCACACGTTCGGCGCGGGAACGACTGAGACGTACCCGGAGGGCAACCTCCCGGGCCTGCTTCGCCAAGGGCCCGATGGCAAGATCTACGGTACGACGCTCTTTGGCGGAATCGATGGCTGCAATGGCTACTGTGGCTATGGCGTGCTGTATCGGGTGAACGCAAATGGATCCGGGTTTCAAGTGCTCCACAAATTCTGCTCCGAGGCGAACTGCGCCGACGGAGGCGAGTCCGTGAGCGGCTTGGTGGTGGGAACCGACGGTAATTTGTACGGCACGAGTTTCTCCGGAGGGACCGGGGGCTACGGCACGATTTTTCGCGTGACTCCATCATCCGGTGCTTTCGAGGTCGTCTCCAATTTCAATTTCTCGACCACCGGCGAAAGCCCCTCGGGTCTCATTTTGGCCTCGGACGGCACTTTCTACGGTGATTCGTTTGGATCGCTCGGCGAGATGTTGTTCCACTACACGGAAGCCACTGGAAATTTGACAGCGGTGGCGTTGAATTTCCCGGAGTTTAACGGCCTGCCGTCCTCCGGGTCCCTTATGACTTTCGGCCCGAACGGCAACCTTTACGGTGTGTACGGCATTTACGGCGTCTCCGGTGCGGGTGTCGTTGAGGTGGATCCGGACGGCACCAATCTGCAGCTTTTCCCCTTCTACACCACCCTTGAAGGGGCTGGCAGCCCCCAAACGATGCTGTCCGCCAGTGATGGCAACCTCTGGGTCGCCAATCTTAACGGCAGCAGCGGCGAAGGCTACGGAGACGTCATCACGCTTTCGCCTTCCGACGGGAGCCTGATTCAGACGCTCTCTCCGTTCTCCTCGACTGCAGCCGTGGGCGCTTATCCAGCCGGGCTCATCCAAGCGCCAAACGGGATACTGTGGGGATCCACCTATTCTTACGGCAAGGCCCCGAAGAACCATTTCGGCGACGGCACGGTATTCAGCCTGAACGCCGGCTTGCCGCCACGGTAGCAGGCTTTGTGCTGAAACCCGACCCGCGGTTCCTTCCCCGCCGGTGACAATGGGGAAGTGCCGCGGGCGGCACGGCTCAAGCCGTGTTCTCTGGCAAGGTGCCCAATCGTCTTTCAACAAACGGCTAGACTAGTCTAGCCTAGGCGATTCGCCGCGAGTTTAGGCTTCTCCGCCGCGCTGCGAATGGCGCGCGCGCGCCTTTCGAGCCGACGAGCTTCGTCGCCCCTTCCGACTTTTCGCAAGAAGCTGGCGTAGTGGCCGAGGCTCGGCACGAGGCTGCCATGCTCACGGCCCAGGGCCCGTTCCAGCTCGTCCAGGGCCCGCCGGAAAAACTCCTCGGCCAAGTCATAACGCTGGTGGCTTTCATAGAGAATGGCCAGGTTCTCTAACGTGTTCGCCAAGCCGGGGTGATGGTCTCCCCAGGCTTCCTTCTTGATCCCCAGAGCCCGCAGGAAGAGGGACTCGGCTTCGCCGTACTGGCCTTGACTGGCGTAGAGCGCTGCCAGGTTGTTCAGGGTATGAGCCAGGCTCAGGTGGCCCGGTCCGACGGCGCCATCCTGGATCTCAACCGCCAGCCGGAGCAGAGTCTCTGCCTGGGCCACTTTTCGATCTTCGCTATACAGAGCCGCGAGGCCATTCAAGCCTGAGGCCAGGGCGGGATGCCCTTCGCCAAAAACCCTCTCGTTGATCTCCAGAGACTGTCGCAGCCGTTCAGCCGCTTTTTCACGATCGCCCATCGTCCTATCGAGAAGCGCCATCTTTTCCAGAGTCCGTCCCACTTCTGGGCACTCCGCCCCCTCGTTTTCCTGCCAGATCGCGAGGGATCGCTCGTACCAGCCCCGTGCTTCCTCCAGTTTAGCCTGCGCCTGCGCGCTCTCAGCGATCTTTCCCAAGTCCACAGCCACCGCGGAGTGCTCCGGACCGAAGCGTCCTTCATCCAGTTCCAGGATTCGCCTCCAGCACAATTCAGACTCCGCATACCGGCTCAGCTCATAGAGGATCCCGGCGAGCCGCTCAATCGTCGGAACTAGAGACGGGTGCTGTCGCCCAAATTGCGACTCTCTGATATCAAGGACACGCCGATGGACCTGCTCGGCCTCCTCTAGCCGGCCCTTCACGGAGCAGACCAAAGCCAGCTGATTGAGCTTTGGAATCAATTCGGGATGGTTCCCGCCGAGGTCTGCCTCGCGCGCAACAATCCACGATCGCAACTCCGCTTCGAGGCCGCCGTCGTCAATCGAAGTCCCTTCCGGCTCCGCAGGCTGGGTCAAGGGCAGAGTATCCGCCGGCCTGACCGCAACGCCTGAACCTTCCGCAGCGGCTACCAGGAGATCAGGCGACGCGGACGATAGCGGACCGCTAGTAACCAGCGGAAGATCATTCCGAGACGCTCGAGGAGCCGTAGGCCGCAGCAGCGGTGCCTCCGCAATGGAAGCCTCGGCAATGGATTCGCCCGCTGCGGCGGTCTCGCCCGCCGTCCATCCGGGTTCTAACAGCGGCGATTCGGCGGGCGACAATCCCGGAGACTCGCCGAAAACCGCTTCCAAGGGCGGTGCGGGTAGACTGATTTCCGGAGGCAGGCTTCGCGTCACTTCTCCAGCCTCAGCCATCGGTTCGGATGGAGCCAACGCCGGGGACTCCGAAACGGCCAGCAACTCGCTCCCGGCGCCAACCGGGCTCGACACGGCTGGCTCGAAGTTCGGGATTCCGGAAACGTCGGGTTCCGGCACATCAGCTTCGATCCTCGACATTGGTTCCGGGGACTCACTTTCAGGCTCCCATTTCTTTCCTTCGCGCCCTGATGGAAGAGGGGCCTCTTCGCCGTTCGCGTTATCTTCGACCGTGGGCAAAGGGATCGCGGGCGGGTTCGCCGCCTCGAATCCGGCGCCGTTGCCGCCCGCCGGCACTGATTCTTCGGCCGTGGCAATATCCGCCAGTACAGCCTCGAAACCATCCCGCTTTCCGTAGCGAAGCCCTGGCCGTTCCTGGCGGGACTTGAGCATCGCTTGGTTTATCCCCTTCAGCGTTTCGGAAATGTCCTGGATCGCGATGTCAGCCAGCACTCCATGGAGGGCCTCGGCAGCCAAGCCGTCGCGTTCAGCGTCAGACTTCCCGGCGCTGAGGCAGGCTTCGATCGCGCGCGAGCGCCGAAACAGATTCTCTGCGTCCTCTGCACGGTCTTGGCACAGGTTTAGCTCTCCGAGATTTTCAAGGATAACCGCCACCTCGGGATGAAACGCTCCCAGCGTTCGCTGCTTGATGGCAAGGGCCTGTTTGAAAAATGTCTCAGCCTCGTCCCGACGGCCCAGCGCGAAACAAACGCTGGCCAAATTATTGAAAGCAGTCGCCACGTGAGGATGTTCCTGGCCCGTGCTCGCAATCCCGATACGCAAGGCTCGCGTGAGCAGCGGCAAGGCTTCGGCGTACTCTCCCTGTATCCGATATACGAGGGCGAGATTGTTAAGGCTCGTGGCTACCACCGGGTGCTCGCGGCCTAGTGACTCTTCCTCAATTTCAATGGCCTGACGGTAGATCGGAACCGCCTCGGTCAACCGTCCTTGCGCGGCGAACAACGCAGCCAGATTGTTCAAAGGTTGCGCCACGCTCAGATCATCGCCGCCCGAGTACTCTTTGTAGAAGGTGAGGGCTTCGACGAGGAGCGGCTCAGCCTGCTCGAATTTTCCCTGGATGCGGCAAGCCTCGCCGAGATCGTTGAGGGTCAATGGAAGGCGAGGATCACCCGGCTTGAACGTCCTGGCTTCCTCGAGAGCGATCCGATATTCTTTCTCAGCCTCGGCGTAGCGGCCCTCATTGTAGGCGCGATGACCGGCTTCAATCGCCCTGTGCCAGCGCGATCCTGAGGCACCATCATCGGCCGCAAAATAGCAAGCGCCTGCAAGCAGGGAAAGCAGCGGTAGAATCAAAAAGTCTCCGATTATCAAGGCTGATAGCTCTCTGCCCCATGTTAGCTGAAAATCGACTCCGCGGCGGGTGTCGATTTCGCGTTCCAGCCTCAATTCTCGAGGTTTAATAGAAGCTTAATAAGATTGCCCCGACTATGGGGGTGTTAGCTCCATCGCCTGACGCCGACAACCCGACTTGCGAGCGCCCCGCCGTGTTTTCATAGATTTGGCTTGCCAGGGCGCTAAGTGCGTGGCATCGTGGTCAAACCTATCTGTATTTTGGCGAGCGCCCCGCCGCGCCGGTCCGGATGGCGGTATGGAATCCTGGTTCCGCGAACGCCTGGGTTGTAAAGGCTTGTATCCTCGCGCCGCGGCGCCATGCCCCTGCAGGAAGGCCTGCCTTGCGGCAGGTTTCGTCGAGGAATCGTTCCGCATTCCAGTTCCAGTCCACCGCCACCTCCGGCAACAAAAGCCCCCGGGCGAACAGTGACGAGACGAGGAGTCCGTGCCGTCCGATCTCGATTTCCTCGGGACGAATATCGAACGGCGGGGAAAGGACGTTGATTTCGATGGAGAGGTCCGGCAACTCCGAAGGGCCAACGGGGAAAAAGCGTGGATCGTGAAGGGCCGCTGCGGCAGCGCACTTCACCATTGTCTCCATCAAAGACTCGCACGGTTCCACCTGGCCGATGCATCCGCGGAGCGCGCCCTGATTGCGCAGGGTGACAAACACCCCTGCTCTTTCCAGAGCCGCGCCGGAGAATTCGTGGACTTCAGGAAGGTCTTTTCCCCGGACACTCTCTTCGAGCGCACGGCGGGCAACGCCCAGCAGGCGGTGGCCATCCTCATCGCTGAGCGGCGACATCCTTCTCCTCCGCCCTTTCTTCCGCTCCCGGCAGCACTACGACTCGATGTCGCAGGGGACCCTTGATGTCCTCGTCAAGCTTGCGCCAGAATTTCCAGAAGTAATGGCCTGCCGAAACCAGAGCCGAGATTACGACCATCCACAAAAGGAGCCGCGAGACAGGCTTGACGCCAGGAAATCGGGGCTCGAGGACAATCGCGGTAATAGCGGCCACTTGCAGAACCATTTTGGCCTTGCCGAGATCCGAAGCCTGAATGATAAAGCCTTCGCTCGAGGCAATCGCCCTCAGGCCTGAGACTGCGAACTCGCGGCCGACGATGATCACCACGACCCAGGCGGGAATCAGGTGAAGTTCAACCAGAGAGATGAAGGCCGCCGACGTCAGCAATTTGTCGGCGATGGGATCGAGCAGCGTGCCGAGGCGCGAGACTTGAGCCCGCCGGCGCGCGAAGTAGCCGTCCAGGAGATCCGTGGTGGCCGCGGCGAGAAAAACGCCGACGGCCCAGAGGTCCATGTTGCGCTGGGTTGTGAGAAGGAGTGCTACCAGCAGAGGGACGAAGAAAATCCGAAGCAGGGTTAACGAATTGGGAAGGCTCATGGACGCTTCGCTTCAGCCCCCTGAGCGGAAAAACAGGTTAGAGGCTCAACCCGAGTGGGGCCTCCACGGAAAACTATAACGAAGGCGAAGAGGGCTGTCAAACGCACGGGGTCCTTTGGTAGAAGCAGGGTTGCGAGGGCGTGGCTGCCGGACCAGTTTGGAGTCAAGTAACTACTCTTTCGAGGCCGGATTCTGCCTGCGGGTTCTGGACTACTGCTGTAGCCAGGCGAAGGTTCAGCTTGTTTTCATGCGGCCGAAGGAGAGGTGCCCCGGCGATCGTCTGCTATTAACGCTCCTCCAGCTCTGTGCAAAACCGGATTAGCCCTTCATTACTTTGTAACACGTCTTTAGAAGGCTCGATCGGCGGACTCAAGGGCATCCATGCTCGCCCGAAGTAATTGATGACAAACCACTAACTATAAAGGGCTTTAAAAAATGGCGCATTTTCCGGGTTTTGCGTATTTGCTCGTAAGAATCCCGCCCCAAGACTTTTTTCACAACGATTTTCACAGGCTTTATCACGCAAAAATCAAGGGCTTGGACATAAGCCGCCCTCCCGGTTGGTTTACCTGCCCGTCCCCTGATCTGATCTGTCGCGGCCCACTTTCACCCGGGCTCCGGAGCTCCAGAATTCTCCGAAATAGGTAACTGGCCTGTTAACTAAACTGTTAAGCGCCTGGCGAGCCTTGGTCGAGGCTAGGAGCGCTTCCGCGCCTAGCCTCAACCGACCGTTCCGAGCGGTACGGCGTCAGCGATCCGCTGTTGCAGCAGCTCCAGACCCTCGCCGGTGAGCGCGGAGACGGGCACATCCTTCTCGCCCGAGGGCAGCCGGTCGCGTTCCGATTCCTGCAGAAGATCGACCTTGTTCCACACCCGGAGACGCGCAGCCGAACCCACACCGATACTGGCGAGCAGGCTCTCGACCGCTACGTCCTGCTGCTCGCGCTGCGGATCGGACGCGTCCGTGACGTGAGCGAGCAACGACGCGTCCTCCAACTCCTCGAGGGTGGCCCGGAAAGACGCCACCAGATGCGGAGGCAGGCGCTCGATGAACCCCACCGTGTCGGAGAGGAGCACCTGCCGGTGGCGGTCGAGCCTCAACGCACGCACGGTCGGGTCAAGGGTCGCGAACATCCGCGCGGACGATTCCACCTTGGCGTTGGTGAGCGCATTGAACAGGGTTGATTTGCCGGCGTTCGTGTAGCCTACTAGCGCCACCGTGGACCAACGCTGCTCGCGGCGATGCTTGCGATGCAACGCCCGCTGCGAGCGCACACGTTCGATGGCGTCTTTTAGCTTTTGAATCCGGGCCCGAACGCGCCGCCGGTCAAACTCGAGCTGTTGCTCGCCTGGTCCTCGCGTGCCGATTCCGCCTCCGAGCCGCGAAAGCACCGTTCCCTGTCCCGCGAGACGCGGCAGAAGGTAGTTGAGCTGCGCCAGCTCTACCTGGAGCTGGCCCTCGCGAGTGCGGGCGCGGCGCGCAAAGATGTCGAGGATCAATTGCGTGCGATCGAGGACCTTCAGGTCGAAAGCCTGCTCGAGGTTTCGCATCTGCGTGGGCGAAAGATCGTGGTCAAAGATGATGCATTGCACGCCTTGGCCGAGCGCCAGCCCCTTGATCTCTTCGAGCTTGCCGCGGCCAATGAGCGTAGCCGGATCGGCGCGAGGTGAGCGTTGCGACGAGCTGCCCACCACCTCGGCGCCGGCGCTTCGAGAGAGCTCGGCGAGCTCGCACAGCGAGTCTTCGGCGTCGCGGAAGGCGGCCTGGGATGAGGCGAGCCCGGGCCGCCGGGTCGTCCTCCAGGCCACCAGGTACACTTTTTCGAGTGGAGTCCTGGGTCGGATCGGTTTAGGCCTCCGGCGGCGGAGTGGCTGGGGCGGGCGCGGGCGATACGCCTGCTCGTGGCAGAACCACCGTGGAAATGGCGTGCTTGAAGATGAGTTGTTCCTGGTGATTGCTTTCGAGAATCAGCGAGAACTTATCGAAACTCCGGATGCGCCCCGTGAGTTTCACTCCGCTAACCAGATAGATGGTCACCAGGGCTCTTTCCTTGCGAGCTGAATTCAAGAAGCCGTCTTGAATGTTCTGGGACTGTTTTTCGGAGTGTTCACGCCTCTCCACTGTAGCTATGTTCATAGTCACATCCCGAATACTTGAAATGAGGAAGTTAGAACCAGCCGGTTCCCGGAGCGCACCGGTATGGCTTCCTCCAGCCAGTCAAAGACCTGTTGTTCCAGGTCAGGGTCGTTGCCGAATCCGCCGAACCAGCGCACGTCGGGCTCCCGGCGGAACCACGTCAATTGGCGTTTGGCATACTGACGGGTTGCGGTTTGGGTGTCCCAGACGGCGTCTTCAATCGCCATGATCCCTTGGACGAACGCCAGGGCCTGGCGGTAACCGAGCGCCTCGAGCGGAGGCGTAGCGGAGTTCCGGGCGCGCGAGGCAAGGGCCCGAACTTCGTCGAGAAGCCCTCCGGCGTACATTTCATTCACACGCAGGTCGATGCGTCGGTAGAGGTCGGCGCGTGGCGGATTGAGACCAACCTTAAACACCCGGAATCCCTGCAGGCCTTCCCGGCGCTGGCCGAGCAGGTCAGAAAAGGGGTGTTGCGCGAGGAAACAAACCTCCAGGGCGCGTATCACCTTTTGCGCGTCGCGCGGGTGGATGCGGCTGGCGGATTCGGAGTCCTTGCGCGCCAGCATGCGATGGACGAACTCGCGCCCGCGTCGTAAAGATAATTCTCGCAAGCGGTTGCGCAGCTCTTCCGAGCGCGGTGGACCCGCGAACAAACCCACCAACAGCGCACGAAGATACAGGCCGGTGCCTCCCACCAGAACCGGCACTTTGCCTCGCCGACGCACGGCCGCCAGCACGTTCAATCCTGCGCGCCGGAAGTCGCCCGCCGTGAAGGTTGTCCCCGGCTCTACGATGTCGATGAGATGGTGTGGAAGGCCTTGCCGCTGGTCGACAGGCAGTTTCCCCGAGCCCACATCGCAGCCGCGGTAGACCTGTACTGAATCGAAGTTGATGATCTCTCCGCCGAGAGCGGCAGCCAGGCGAACCGCCAGCGCGGATTTTCCGGAAGCGGTGGGGCCGACGATGGCCACCAGCGGGTAGTCGGAGGATTTTAGCGCATCCACCACAAAACTCGAAGATAACGGAAGAGCAGCAGACATAGGATTAGCGCCAGAAAAACCAGGGAACCCAGCAGTTGGTGGCGCCACCGCTTCATCATATTCGTCGGACGGCCCGGACTTGTCACAATGCTGTAAACTTTCCTGGAAAGAGCCCCCGCGAAACTGGTCATCCTGGATCCATACCTTCGGCGGGGGCTGAAAATCTCCTAAAAGCGTCATTGCGGGCCATAGCCCAGATTGTAGAGGAAGATGAATCGCAACTTCAGGTCATTTCCCTTGAATTCCTCCGGCAGGGGAGGAAATGGAATCGACAAGTCGATGGCGGCCTTGGCGGCGCCGTCCAGCGCGTTCGATCCCGAAGAGACTACCGGATCTACCTCCAGCACCCTGCCATCTTTCTGAATGGCGAATTGCAGCGCCACTCGGCCCTTCTGGCCGAGACGCGCCGACTCCGGCATCAAGTGGTACCAATTCTGGCGGACCACTTCCACGATGCGCGCCAGATAGGGACCGAAGTCCACACCCTGCGTGTCCGAAAGAATCTGGGGGCCCTCCAGGGAGTAGTTCGAATTGGGATTGTTGAACTGGCCCATCGAATCCCCCGGGCCCGGAACCCGGCCCTGGGCTCTACTGGCGCGCGCCGCAGCCTGTAACGACTGCTGGATTGCTTCCTCGGGGGTCGCCAGGGCCAACTGACCGGGCGAAGACGGCGGCTTGGGAACGTCCTCCAGCTTGAGCGCATCATCCGACTGTTTTGGGGCGGAGTTCGCTTGTTGGTTGCCCTGATCGGCCTTCGCCTGCTGTTTGGGTTGTGCAGGAGGCGACGGTGGGGCGGCAACCTTGGGCTGCCCGCCGGCGATTTCGGGCAGTGGCGTGTTGCCCTTGGAATAAGGCACCTCAGGCGCTTGAGGAACCACCACCGGCGCTTTGCCCCGCGCCAGACGATCCTTATCCGAGAGCATCGACGTCTTGGGCTTCTGCTGGAGCTTCTTCTCGAGATCGGGCGGAAGGTACAGGAACATAGGCTCGGGCCGCTTATTCTGCGCTTCCAGTGCAACGAGTTCCTGCTGGCGGCGAATGTAGCCGGAGCCGGCGTAAAGCAGGGCGAGGATCAGAAGGTGGAGCAGGATCGACCCCAGGAACACGGTGCGCAAGCGCCACCGGCTGGCCTCCGGTTCGAGCTCAATCAGCAGATTGACGTCGACAGGCCGCTTCGGGATCAGCGGCGCTGCCTCCAGCCGGTCCCAGAGTCCCAGTTGACCGGTGGACTCGCGTTCGCGAGGCTCCAAATCGAGTTCAGGAGTTATCTTCAAAAATTCCAAGAGGTTGTCCCTGACGACCTGCTGATCCCGTCGACAACTGATTCTACGCTCTAACAGGCCGGATAACAGCTGCCATACTTGAGCACCGCTGCTTTAGCTCTCTCCGGGCTGGCCTAGCGCCCGCCCACCCAGGTGCATTTGGACCTGCTCTGCGTGATGTTCGATGCAATTCATCACCCTTTCGGCCAATGCCAGTGCGGCCCGTCCCTCGCCCCCGCCCACCAGCGGCGGCCGGCGCGTCTTTACGCATTCAAGGAAATCCTGGATTTCGGCGCGCAGCGGGTCCGCCGGATCTGTCGCCAGCTTTTCGAAGCCGATTTCGGGATTCGCCTTGCTGCGGTCTACGCGAATCAATAGAGCGTCCCGTCGCGCGAAATCCACCGAGATGTACTCGCTCGGCTGAAAATAGCGAAACTTGCGGACCTTCTCTGTGCTCACCCGGCTTGCCGTGAGATTGGCCACAGCGCCGTTCTCAAACTCCACCCTGGCGTTGGCAATGTCCACCTTGTCCGAGAGCACGGCCAGGCCCACCGCCCGCACGTCCCGCACGGGCGACTCCACCATCCACAACACCAAATCGAGGTCGTGGATCATCAGGTCAAACACCACGTCCACGTCGAGACTGCGGCTGCTGAATACCCCTAGCCGGTGGACCTCGAAGAACATAGGATTGCGGGTGACCTTCCTGGCAGCAACGACGCCGGGATTGAAGCGCTCCAGATGACCCACTTGTAGGATTCGCTTTTGGCGCTCCGCCCGTTCCACTATTTCGCTCGCCTCATCCACCGTGCGGCTGATCGGCTTTTCCAGCAGGACGTCCACGCCGGCGTCGAAAGCTTGATAAGCCACCTGCGCGTGATCCGTGGTCGGGATCACTACGCTCGCCGCCTTCACCGAGCTTAAGGCTTCTTCCAGGCTATTGAATGAGCGGCATCCCAGTTCGTTTGCCAGTGCGCTCGCACGCTCGCGATTCGTATCGTAAATCCCTGCGAGCTCGGCCTCCGGCAGCTCGGCCAGGATGCGCGCGTGGTGCTTGCCGTGCTCGCCCACGCCGATCACCGCAACCGGAAGCCTGCTCCAGGACGTCATCAGTCAGTGGCCTCAGTAAGCCGGTGCAATCACACCCGTCCTCTCCAGTACCCGGGGCGCCTGTGCCCGTGGGCAACGGCCAACACCTGCACAGCCGTCTCTCTTTCGCGGTACACAATTGCAAATGGAAAGCGCGGGAGGACGAACTTCCGCGTTGCATGCTCACTGGTTGGCCAGCGTCGTGGTGACTCGCTTACGAGCTCGATTGCCCGCTCCACTTCGGCAGCAAACCTGACAGCGGCTGTTTGGCTGCGTTCGAGATACCAGGTCAAGGCGCCGCTCAGTTCCTCAAGAGCCTCGGGATGGATTTCGACCGGCTTAGTGGCCATTGAGGATTGCTGAGATTTGACGGCGTGCTTCACCCCAGGGAATGGGTTTCACCCGGCCGGAATCCAATTCCTCAATGCGGCGCGCAATTTCCCGGCTCCACTCCTCCTCCGCCGTCGCATCCACGGCCTCATCTATGCTCGCGAGAAGTGAACCGGCCAAAGCCGCGCGCACCTCAGGAGGAAGCCCAAGGGCTCTCTTCAGCAACTCCGATACTTCATCGCTAAGTTCCTGGTTCATCTCGCTATTTTACCCCCGTAAGCTCCTCGACGTGCACCGGGCGATCATCCTGAGGGACTGACTGACCATGGGCCAGGAAACTCGCCATGTGTTGCTCGATCGCCTCGCGGACATTGCGGCGCGCCTCTTCGATGGTCTTCCCGTTGCTGAAGCAGCCCGGAACTGTCGGGCTATAGGCGAAATAGCCGTCGTCCTCGGGTTCCTTTTTGATAACGATCTGAAATGAGTAGAATCGCATCCGCTACTCCTGGTTCGCACGACGCCGAAGCTCAAGTTTCGAACGGCTCGACTTCTCTGGGGTCGAGAATTGCTGAGACTTGACGTCGAGCGTCTTCCCACGGAATCGGTTTGACCTTACCTGAATCCAACTCCTCGATTCGGCGCGCAATCTCCTGGTTCCACTCTTCTTCCGCGGACGCAACTGCGCTGTTTCTGCTCATAATCAATCGTCAATCGAAAATCGACAATTTCTAGACCGCCACGATCGCGATTCCGCAGCGATCCGCTTCTTCAATCAGCCGCTGCCGTTCGAACAACAGCGTTCTGCCCGCGTCAATGGCGAGCGCGCGCGCGTTGGCCCGATCCATCACCTGGATCGTCGTGAGGCCGACCACGGGTACATCAAAGCGCATGTCGGCCTTGCTGACTTTGACGACTGCGAGGCGCTTCCCGTTTCCGAGCTTTGCGGCGCGCTCGATGGCGGCGTCCGTGCCTTCCATGGCCTCCACGGCCACGCAGGCCCGGTCCGCCACCACCACCGTCTGGCCGATGTCGAGCGCGGCGATCTGGCGGGCGATCTCGTAGCCGTATTCCACGTCGGCCGCTTCGCGCTCGTCGAGGCCGCGCCGCGTCAGCAGACCGGGCTCGGGCAGCAGCGGCTTCAGGAACAGCGTGGAATCCATCACCTGAATCCCCTGCGCTTCCAGCATCTGAACGAAAGCGCCGATCAGCGCGTCGGTATTCTTGCGGTCAAGGCTTTCGAGAGCGCCGCGCACCAGGCCATCGGGAGGAATCCCGCTGTAGAGCTGAGCGTGCTTCACCTGTCCGGCCAACAGCACGCGGCCCACCTGCTCCGCCTCGAGCAGTTCAAAGAGGCGCGCCAGCTCGCCGAGGCTCAGCCAATGACAAGTTGAGACCGTCCGGGCCAGCTCCGGCGATGCTTCCTCACGGATGGCGAATACGACCGGATCGATTCCCTGTTCGCGGGCGGCCTCGGCCACAAGGAAGGGAAATCGTCCGTTGCCGGCAATCACGGCGAGACGGCTTCGGGCGGCCAGTGGCGGTCGATCTCGTGAGACTTTCGGTTCAGTCACTCATTTTCCTTGTCGAGTCCAGCCGGATGCCGCTGATTGCTCCTGATCTGCGGACCAAATGATGAATCAGCATAGTGCCGGACCGCGGGACTGTCAAGACGACAGCGTAGCCTATGGTGCTAGTCAAGTCGGCCGCAAGGCCGCGCACTCAGAGGACCGTGTAGAGCAGTCCGGCCCAGGGCCTGAAGAGGAAGAGGACCCTGGCGGCGTCGAGATACCTTCATCTTTCCCAATCGAAGCGCCGGGGTGTACACTCAGACCCGGCCAGGAGGTGGATATATGAAGCTTCGTCGCCAGATACTGCCAGGCTATGCCGGGCTCGTGATGGTTTCGCTCGCATCTCTCACCGGGAATCCGGCGGCACTTGCCCAGGCGCCGCGCCAAGCGAACGAACTCCGCAAGCGCCTGATCGGCGACTACGGCTACTGGAGCCGGTCGCAAACGCCGCCCTACAGCTCAGCCCAAATTCCTTTCAACGAGCTGACGCATATCAATCACGCCGGAGTCAGCTTCGACACCACGGGAACTCTCGTCGTGCCCGAGGGATTTTACGAACCGGAGCTGATCACCAACGCGCACGCCGCCGGCGTTAAGGTTCTTTTGCTCCTGGGAGGCGATTTTCCTGCGCTCGAGAAGCCCGGGGTGCTCGGTGTGCTGATCGGCAATCTCGACACCTTCATCAAGAACAACGGCTACGACGGGGTTGACATCGACTGGGAATATCCCGGAGGTCAGATGGGCCGCAGCACCTTCCTGGCGCTCTTCGAGGCGCTCCGCCAAACCTTCCCTTCGCCCGAATACCTGCTTTCCGCTGACGTGCCGCCGTGGGGAGGATGGGGGTACGATTTCCCCGAGACCCAATTCCTGGTGGACTACTTCAACATCATGATGTATGACTGCGCCGGACCCTGGACGGACGACGCCCAGCTCAACTCGCCCATCTTCACCGATCCTCGCAATCCCCAGCCCTACGAGTGCAGTCCTGGGGGCAGCGTTCAGCAAGCCGCTGACATTTACCTGATCCAGAATGGGATTCCAGGGCAAAAGCTGAACATGGGCACTCCCTTCTACGGATACTTCTATGAAAACGTGGACTACCTCTTTGGCAATTGTACAAACTGCGCCAACACGGTACTCTCCGAGAACTACGGGACGTTCATCAAGCAGCGAATCAACAAGCTGGGATGGACGAGCTATTTGGATCCCTTTGCCAAGGTGCCTTACCTGCTAAGGTCCGACGGGAACCTGGGGTTCATCACCTACGACGATTCGCTCTCGACATGGAACCGAGTGACCTATTCAGTGTGGACGCGGGGTCTCGGCGGCACCTTCCTGTGGTCCTTGGACGCTGACTACGACGGCCACTCCCAGGACCTGCTGGACGCCATGTATCAGGCCACGATATCGCAGCCTTAGAAGCAATAAGGCCGTTTCGGGATTGTCTCGCCACCGTCTTTCAACTGGCGGCCTACTTGCCTAGCCTCGGGCACGGTCCCGATGGTTGCTCGGGAGCGCCTGCTGCTATAGTCAAAGGATGATGCTTTCCGGCAGCCAATCCAACTGGGGCGTGATCCTGCTTGCCCACGGCGCGCCCGACCGGCTGAAAGATGTCCCTGCCTTCCTGCTCAGCCTGCGCAATGGCCGGCCCTTGCCGGCGGCCGCTGTGGAGGAAATCGTAGCGCGCTACCGCCTGGTCAGTTTACTTCCCGGAGCCCCGCCTGGAGAAGCCTCGCCGCTCACGCGGCTCACGATTCGACAGGCGGCGGCGCTCGGGGAACGGCTGCAACGGCCGGTGTACGTCGGCATGCGCAATTGGCGGCCATACATCGTCCAGGCGCTAAAACAAGCCGCAGCGGATAGCATCGAGCGCCTGATCGCGGTCTGCCTGGCGCCGCAGAATTCGCGCACCAGCGTGGGCCAGTACCGCCAGGCGCTGGAAGAAGCGCGTCAGAGGTCGGCGCCCGGCCTTGACATCGCATTTGTGGCAAGCTGGCACGATTATCCGGGCCTCATCGCTGCCTTTCGCGAGCGCCTCGCGACGGCGCTCGCGTCCGCCGGAGCGGCAGCTGAGGGATCGGTACCCGTCGTTTTCACAGCGCACAGCGTGCCGGAGAGGACCATCCGCGAGGGCGATGCTTATGAGCAGCAAGTGCGTGAGACCGCCCGGCTGGTGGCCGAATCGTTGGGACTCGAACGGGGGCAATGGAGCGTAGCGTTTCAGAGCCAGGGAATGACGCCAGAGCCGTGGATCGGTCCGACCGTGGAGTCGGAGATCGATTGGCTTGCGACGGTGGGTCATCGCCACGTTGTGGTGGCGCCGGTTGGGTTTGTGTGCGACCACGTCGAGATCCTTTACGACATTGACGTGGTGTTTCGCGGGCACGGGCAGGCGAAGGGCATTACGGTTTCGCGGCCGGAGTCGCTGAATGACAGCCCGCTTTTCATCGATGCCTTGGCTGACCTCGTGAACACACGTAAGAATTTGCAATTTGCGATTGGTGATTTGTGATTTGGCGGTGGCGGAGGGTTGCAGTGGCCAATTACCGATGGACCGATCAGGAATGAAGGCGATGTTCCATGACCACCAAAACCGCCGAATTGTAGTGGTAGGTGGCGGTATCGCCGGACTCACCGCCGCTTACCGGCTTGGTCAGGCGCGCGGCGAGGGCGTACCAATCGACGAGATCCTGGTCGAAGCTGGGGATCGCGTGGGCGGCGTGATTCGCACCGATCGCGTTGACGATTGCCTGATCGAGGCCGGCCCGGACAGCTTTCTTCGCGAGAAGCCCGAGGCGGCCGCCCTGGCGCGCGAGCTTGGGCTCGCTGAGCAGTTGATGGGCTCGAACGATGCGGAGCGCCGCACCTACATTCTTCACAAAGGGCGGCTTCAGCCATTTCCCGAAGGTTTGATGCTGATGGTGCCCACGCGACTGTGGCCGGTGTTGATGACACCGCTGATCCCGCTCGCGAGCAAAGTGACGATGGCCCGCGAGTGGCTCCTGGGACGCGCTCCTGGCGGCCCTGCGCCCGGCGGTGACGAATCGATACAGGATTTTATCACCCGGCATTTTGGCGTGCTGGAGAACATCACGGAGCCGCTCGTGGCCGGCGTCTATGGCGGCGATCCGGCCGAGCTTAGCGCGGATTCCGTGCTGGCGCGTTTCCGGCACATGGAAGTGGAGTACGGAAGCCTGACACGCGGGGCGCTCGCGCTGAGGAAGAAGATGGGCGCGGCGAAACCGGGATCAATCTTCATGACGCTGCGGGCGGGGCTTGGCAGTCTGGTTGAAATGCTGGCGAACCGGATTGGAAGCGAGCGGATCGAATTGCGAAGGCGCGTGGCGACTCTGGAGGCGCGCTCGGGGTTCGCCCATGGCTACCGTCTTATCTTCGACGATGGCTCAATCCGCGAAGCCGACAGTGTGATTCTCGCGCTGCCGGCTTGGGCGAGCGCCGACGTGCTCGCGGGTCTCGATCGAGGGTTGGCCGGTCAAGTTGCGAGCATCCCTTACAACTCCGCGCTGACCGTGGCTCTCGGTTACGATGGCCGTGTCCGGTCGCGACTGCCTCGCGGATTCGGATTTCTGGCGCCGCGCGCGGAGAAGCGCGGCTTGCTGGCCTGCACATTCGTTCACGCCAAATTCGACCATCGCGCCCCGGCAAGACGCGCCCTCCTGCGCTGCTTTCTGGGCGGCTCACGCCAGCCCGAGATTCTGAAAGCGAGCGATGATGAGATTCTGCGCGTCGCGCGCACCGAGTTGCGCTCGATCCTGGGCCTGGCGGATGAGCCTCTCTTCTGGCGAATCTATCGCTGGCCGCGTGCCATGGCCCAGTACACCGTCGGACACGCCGAGCGCCTCCGCGCGATTGCCGAGCGCGTTCGTACCTATCCGGGGCTTCATCTGGCCGGGAACGCTTATTCGGGCATCGGAATCTCGGACGTGATTCGCACCGGAGAAGCGGCGGCGCGGCAGGTGCTTGCCGATGTTGTGCAAGCCCCCGCCCAAGAGGTCGAAGCACGATGAAGGCGCCGCTGGGCACCGTACAATCTGAACAATCTGAAGCGCAGCGCGAGCCTTGGCATCAGTCGCGGTTTCTCAAGGCCTGCCGGCTCGAACCGGTGGACGCGACTCCGGTCTGGCTGATGCGTCAGGCAGGCCGCTACATGAAGGAGTATCGCGAGCTGCGCGCCCGAGTGCCCTTTCTCGAATTGTGCAAGAGCCCGGACCTGGTGGCGGAGGTCACGGTCAGCGCGGCCGAGCGCCTCGGGGTGGACGCGGCCATCCTGTTTGCGGATCTGTTGCTGATCGTCGAGCCCCTCGGCTTCGATCTCGAATACTCGAAGGGCGATGGGCCGCAGGTGACTCCCGCGATCCGCAGCGCCGCGGACGTCAATAGGTTGCGGGAGGCGGAGCCGGGCGCGCTCGAATACGTTTTCGAGGGCATCCGCCGGACACGAGCCGCCCTCAGGACTGATCTGCCGCTGCTCGGCTTTGCAGGAGCGCCGTTCACTCTGGCCTCATACCTGATCGAGGGCGGGAGCTCGCGCTCTTATACCAGGACCAAAGCGTTCATGTACTCCGACCCAGGCGCGTGGCGTGCTCTGATGGAACACCTCGCGCGCAATCTGGCCACCTACGTCAAAGGCCAGATCGAGGCCGGCGTTCAGGCGGTACAGATCTTCGACTCCTGGGTGGGGTGCCTTGGACCGGGCGATTATCGCGAATTTGTGCTGCCCTGGAGCCGCGCGCTTTTTGGCGCCTTGCCGCGAAACATCCCGCTCATTCACTTTGGCACTGGCACCGGGATGCTGCTGGAGCTGATGCGGGAAGCGGGTGGAACTGTGATCGGCCTTGATTTCCACGTTGAGCTCGACGACTCCTGGAGGCGCATAGGCTATGACGTGGCCGTGCAGGGGAATCTAGATCCGAGTGTGCTCTTCGCTGCTCCGCGGGTGATCCGTTCGCGAGTCGAGCGCATCCTGGGCCAGGCTTCCGGCCGCGCGGGCCACATCTTCAATCTCGGTCACGGGATTCTGCCTGATACCCCGTATGAGAACGTCAAGGCGCTGGTGGAGATGGTGCATGAGAGCAGTAGACGGTAGGCAATAGGCGATAGGGGTAGACGGGGGGAAACGGTTCGTCACCGACTAGCCTCAACATACGGCTTATCTGGTCCGCCTGCCCTGCGAGTTGCTCGTATTCAAGCTTGTAACCCCGATCCCGACAAAGAATGAAGTAGTAGCGGAGTTCTTCAAGCGATCCCTGCGCGATGTTATAGAAACAGACCTTATTGGCTCGTCCTCGTCGTTTGAACCCCTCGGCAATGTTGGCCGGCACTGAAACCGACGCTCTCTGCATTTGCGAAACAAGCCCAAATCTCTGGTCCGAAGGAAGCCGCGGCGTCGAGCGATATACTTCCAGAGTCAAGGCATGAGCCTGTTTCCAGCCCAAGTCAAGCTGAAGGCACCGGCATCGAGGCGGCGTTTGCCGGCGAAACGGTCACTATGGTGGACGATCGGTTTGATTACGGCGAAACGCGGTTCGTGACCTTGGGTTTGCTCCAGGGCCGTGTTGTGGTTATCAGCCATACCGAGACCGACGAAGTGATCCGAATCATTTCCGTTCGAAAGGCGACGAAGAATGAAGAAATCGGCTACTTCAGGAAAATCGCGGACTGACTGGAAGCGTGTCGATGCGCTGAAGGACAACAAGATCGATTTTTCGGATACTCCCGAATTGACGCCGGAGGTGTTTGCGCGCGCTGTGGTGCGGCGAGGTCTGAAGCCTGTGCCCCCGAAGAAACAACTGACCCTACGGGTCGATAGCGATGTCCTTGAATGGTATAGGAGGCAGGGTCCCGGCTATCAAACCCGCATCAATGCCTTGCTCCGCGCTTATATGCAAGAACATCTGAGCCAGAGGGCCTGACCGGGGCCCCGCGTTCTCCCATCTACAGTCTACAGCGCTGCCATATACCGCTTTTACGGCGTCACTCGGAAGACCACGTTGCTCGAAAACGTACCGCTGGGCGTTACCACCTGAACCGTGCCCGTGGTGGCGCCGGCTGGTACGGTGGTGGCGATCCCGTTCGCCGAACCAATCACAAAGGTAGCCGGGGTGCCGTTAAAGGTGACGCTGGTGGCGCCCGTCAGATCGGTGCCCAGAATCTTCACGCTTGCTCCCACCTTGCCCGAGGTTGGCAATGTTTTCACGAACGGTCCCAGGCCCACACTGAGACTGAAGACCGTGCCCTCGCCCGTGGCTCCGCCACGCTCCGTTGTTCCGTACAAGATCCCATTGGTGTCCTGTACCAACCCAGCGACGAGATCGTCGCCGTCCGTGCCGTCGAAGCTGTGCAACGTTGTCAGCGTGCCGGTTGGAGTAATCGTGAAAATCGTACCATAGCCGTTCGCCCCGCCCGCGTAAGTTGTCCCGTAGAGGTTGCCATCGGTAGCCTGAATTAGCGCTGCGACGGGGTACTGGCCGTCGGTGATGTCGAAGCTGTACAGCGTCGTCAGCGTGCCACTTGGGCTGATCTTAAAAATCGTGCCATAGCCGTCGGCCCCGCCCCCGTAAGTTGTCCCGTAGAGGTTGCCATCGGTGGCCTGGACAAGCCCATTGGGTTGACTTCCGTCCGTGCCGTCGAAACTGTGCAGCAGAGTCACCGTGCCGCTGGGGGTGATTGTGAAGAACGTCCCGGCACCGCTGTCCCCGCCATAGGGTGTTGTCCCATAAAACGCCCCGTCGGTAGCCTGGACCAGCGCGGAGGCAGGGTAATAACCCTCCCTGCCGTCGAGGCTGTGTAGCGTAGTCAGCAAGCCCGTCGAGGTAATGTTGAAAATCGTTCCACGGTTCCCGCCCCCGCCATGTGTCGTGGTCCCGTAGAAGTTCCCATCGGTGGCCTGAATAAGCGCCGCGACGGGCTCAGAGCCGTCCGTGCAGTGGCTTTGCGAACAGAAGCTGTAAAGCGTAGTCAGCCTCCCACTGGGGGTGATTTCGAAGATTGTTCCCACGCCTTTGGCCCCGCCCTTGGCCCCGCCCCCGTAAGTTGTCCCGTAGAGGTCCCCATTGGTAGCCTGGACCAGCCCCGCTTCGGGGTACTCGCCGTCCGTGCAGCCGCCTTGCGAACAAAACGTGTAGAGCTTAGTCAGTGTGCCGCTCAGGCTGATTGCGAAAATTGTTCCCACGCCTTTGGACCCGCCAGACGACGTTGTCCCGTAGAGGTAACCATTGGTAGCCTGGACCAGCCCCGCGTAGGGGTTGCTCCCGTCCGTCGTGTCGAAGCTGTAAAGTGTGGTGAAAGTTTGTGCCGGCGAGGAGATCGCCGTCGCCAGCAGCATCAAGGTCGCAGCAACCATCAGTGCGGTCCAGCCGCGACTTGCTCGTGTGCTTGTCATGTATCCCCCTCTGGGAAATCCCCGTGCGTCCGGTGACGGCGATTATCTCCCAGTCGCGGTCAGGAAGCAACGGCTTGCCTCAGTTGCTAATGTGATGGACGGGGGTCGGAAGGTTTGTTGTGCTCAGGCTGAGCCGGAGCATTTCGGCCCGTCCTAATGCCCGGGAGTTTTCCCAGTTTCTTCGTCTTACATTCGCTTTCAGCTCATCAATTTTAGGGTCGCTTGTTGTATCTTTTTGAAAGCTTATTGGGGAGGATTTTTAGAGCCCTTTGTAGTCCTGTGAACGCTTTTGTGAAAAAAGTATACACTTTTGTCCACGTGAAGACGTTTTCCACAGGTTTATAAGTGCTTTGGATTCAATAAGCCGTTTCCGTCGGCCTCGGCTCCGGTCGCCGAACGGCCATCCGGCGCGTCGGTCATTGAAGTTTAACTACTAAGTTATAGAATACAAGTTGTTTATGCTAAAGACCGATTGCTCAATACCACCCGATCGGCTGCTCGTTCAGGTTGACGTAAACCTGCTTGGTCTCCAGATACTCCTCGATACCCCACGGACCGAGCTCGCGACCGAACCCGGACTGCTTGTAGCCGCCCCAGGGCGCCTCCACGTAGGTAGGCTGCATGTGATTTACCCACACGATTCCAACTCGCAGGGCTTTAACCACATTGATGAAGACGCCGAAGAGAGCGCCATCCACTGCCGCTTCAAAGTCGGAGTCGGCGAAGAAGATGTTTGGACTCTTGCCGCGAAGCTCGAGTGTTACGCGCTTGATGGAGTCAGCCGCCATCTTGAGGATCTGCTTGCCCACGTTAGCGCTACCCGTGAAAGCGATCTTCTGCACGTCCGGATGCATCACGAGCGGCGCGCCCGCCGTCTCGCCGAAGCCGGTGACGATGTTGACCACTCCCGGCGGCAGCCCCACATCCCGAAAACCACTGCGCCAGCAGGAGCGCGGTCAGCGGCATCTGCTCGGCCGGCTTCAAAATACAGGTACAACCCGCGGCGATGGCAGGCGCGAGCTTCCAGGCGGCCATCAGCAGCGGGTAATTCCAGGGAATTATCAGGCCTGCGACACCGACCGGTTCTTTCAGGGCGAGGCTTAAAGCATTGTCGGGCAGGTGGTTAACCGAGCCTGTGACCTTGGTGGCGAGCCCGCCGTAGTACTCAAAGCAGGTGGCCACATCGTTGATGTCGAATTCCGCCTCAACGATCGGCTTTCCGGAGTTACGCGACTCCAGCTCGGCAAGTTCGCCGGCGCCTTTGCGCACCCGCTCGGCGAGCCGCAGCAGGATCCTGCCGCGCTCCTGGGCTGTTGTGGCTGGCCAGGCGCCGCTGTCAAATGTCTTCACGGGCCGCGCCCACAGCTTGGGTGATATCAGCAGCCGTTGCTTCCGGTACTTCTGCGATCACATCTTCGGTGGAGGGGTCGTAAACGGAGAAAATAGCTGCCATCGGCAGCGTCGGTCCACTCGCCGTTGATGTACATGCTGTAGCGTTTCATGCTGGTCCCTCAGTTTGTCCATCACGGACAGCGATCCGCCGGGCGCCGCTATAGGACACTTGCCCGTCGAACGGAACCACGGCGGGAGTATACATAGAAGAAGAACACTGCGAGACCCACAAAAATGGCCGTGCCTCCCAGCATCCAGGCCTCGTAGGTGAACAGCGACGTAATCTGCTGCGCCGGAGAAAACGCGAAGAGGATCCCAAGGGCCGTCATCAGCAGGCCGCTGCCACCGGCCAGCGCCAGGACAGGCTTACTGTAATGACCTCTCACGGCCGAACGACTAAAGGCGAGCTTGAGAAGGGCGGCAAACATATAGATGAAGGGCACCAACTGAAGGACCACGGCTAACGAAAGCAGCCGCTGAAACGTCTCCTGCACGCCGGAACCCAGGAAGCTGATCAGAACCAGTATGGACGAGATCACGAACTGTACGATGAGAGCCGCGTAAGGCGTGTGGTAGCGCGGATGTACCTTGCCGAGCCAGCGTGGCAGGCAGGAGTCGAGCCCGGCCACAAAAGGAATGCGAGCCGAGCCCGCCACCCAGGCCGAACCGATCCCTGCGATTGACAAGCTGAGCAGGATTGCGAAAGGAGCAATCATCCAACCGGCCCCCACCCGGCCCGCCATATGACTTACCGCCTGAATGATTCCGGCGAGCACATTGATGTCCTTCCGTCCGACCGACAGCAGCAGAATGAGCGTCGCCGAAACGTAGAGCATTCCGGAGATCACGCCTCCCCAGGCCACCGCTCCGGGCAGAACGCGTGCGGGATCCCTAATCTCATCGCCCATCACCGAGGCAAGCTCCAATCCGACCAGCCCAAAACAGATCACTCCGAAAGCATTCAGCGCCGATCGCGCATTCGCGGGCATCTGAAAATCCGCAGCGCTCAAGCTGCTGCCAAAGCGCAGCCAGACGATAACACCTAATCCGATCAGGACGGCGGCGGCGATCGAGGTGCCGATACTGCCGATGTTATTGAGCCATTTCCCCACCCCGAGGCCCACGATATTGAGTCCCACCAGCAGCGCCAAGAGCAGCAGCGACACACCCACGGCGAAGGTCTTGTTGTCGGTAAGCGAGGCGTGACTCGGACCCAGAACGAATACGGACACGCCGACGAAATAGAGCATGACAGTCGGCACATACATCATGTTGGTGGTCCAATAGCACCAACCGGACAGGAATCCGTGAAAGTCGCCAAAGACTTCTTTTGCCCAAAGGTAAACGCCGCCCTCGCCGGGATAGCGGTGTGCCAATTCGATCACGGCGACGCCTTGCGGAAGGAAAAAGAACAGCAACGAGAGGAGCCACAACCAGATCGTCACGCCGCCGTTGGCAGCGATGCTGGGAACGACATTGAGATTGAAAACCGCAACGATGAAGAGCAAGACGAGGTCGCGGCCGCCGAGGGCACGGACCAAATGGGCCTGGTTGTGTTGGGTCAGCGGAATGGAAGAGCTGCTGGTGGCCAAGAGAATTGACGGAATCCACGAAGAATGGCCCGTTTCACAAACTATGATGCGAAGACTTCGACGACTGCAGAATAGGTGTGCGGCTCCGGCACCGGGTGGCCTTCTTCTCGCGGACCCTCCAGGTGAAATTCGATCGCTTCACGCATATTGCGCTCGAGTTCTTCCTGAGTTGTGCCGGTCGAGACACAGCCTTCAAGATCCGGGCAGTAAGCTGAGTAGCCAGTACTGGTTTCTTCGATCACAATCAGATACCTTTTCATCCCTTAAGTCCCGCCGTCAAATCACACCATCGCGACTTCTAACCTGCGGCTACGGCAATGCGCTCGTGCTGAGCTTGCGCCAGCGCCGGCGCGATCTCGGCGAACACCTCCAGATGCCGGTCGATGTCCGATTCGGTGTGCTGGACAGAGATCGTCCATTGCTCGTCCCACCAGTGCCCCTGGCAGAGCACCCCGCGATTCACCATGCCAAACCAGTAGTGTCTCCAGAGATCGACGTCAATCGCCACCCAATCGCGGTAGTTGCGCACCGGCTTCGGGTAGAGCATCACCACGCCGTTGGCGCCGCAGCCGATCGAGTACGCGTCCAAGCCTTCCTTCCTGATGATCCGGTTGTGACCGTCCACCAGGCGCTGGTTCATGCGATTGATTTGCTCATAGGCCGCTGGTGTGAGCACTTCGCGGAAGGTGGCGATACCGGCAGCCATCACCAGCGGGTTAGTGTTGTAGGTTCCGGCGTGGAACACCTTGTATTGCGTGATCACGTCCATGACCTCGCGGCGGGCGGCGTAGGCGGCCAGCGGAAATCCGCCACCGATGGACTTGGCCAGGCAGATGATGTCCGGCCGAATTCCGAAGTACTCACAAGCCCCGCCCCGGGCCAGCTTGGCGCCTGTCTTAACCTCGTCAAAGATCAGCAGCGCGCCGTAACGGGACGTGAGTTCGCGGAGACCTTGCAGATAGCCCGCTTCCGGCATGCAGATGCCCACATTCATCATGATAGGCTCGACGATCACGGCCGCGATCTCCTTGGGGTAGCGGGTAAAGAGCCGTTCTGCGGCGGCAAGATTATTGAACGGCGCCACCAGCGTGTTCTCCACCGTACCGGCGGGAACGCCGGCGCTGGAGGGTACCTGCGCAGGATTCTCAGGGTCGCCGAACTGAGGAGCTTTGGGCTTCACGCTGACCATCACCGAATCGTGGACGCCGTGGTATCCGCCTTCCATCTTGAGTATCCGGTCACGACCCGTGTAGCCGCGCCCGAGGCGAATCGCGTGCATCGTGACTTCAGTGCCGCTCGATCCGAAGCGCACCTGATCGACCGGAAACCGCGCCACGATCTCCTCGGCCAATTCGGCCTCGAGTTCGTGGGGCATGCCGAACATGGTTCCGGTATGCAGCCGTTCGGCAACGGCGCGAGTCACCGCTGGATGGCAGTGACCGGCCATCAAAGCGCCGAAGCAAAGATTGAAATCGATATAGTCGTTGCCGTCGAGATCGTGGATGTGGCCGCCAAATCCATCGCGCACGAAGATGGGATGGGGATCATAGATGCGGAAGTTCGAAGCCACTCCCAGCGGCAGGGTCTTTTCAGCTCGCGCATGCGCCTGCTTCGAACCTGGCGTGCGTTTCTCGAAGGCTTCGATTTCCTTGCGGAGAGCGCTGTACATAGATAGTCCTTCGTGCCTGGTCCCTGGTCCTTCGTCCGGGCTCGCCATGTGATCTCGAGCAGCCATCGGAGGACGAATAGAAAAGTGCTTCTAGAATATGAATTTTAACGCAAACTGGATCAATCGTGGATCGCGGGCGCGGACCACGGTCCCGAACGCGCCAGAGTTGAAGTCTGCGCTCGCGACGCCGCCCGTGGGCGCCGGATTCACAAACTGCGCGTGGTTAAACAGATTGAAGAACTCCGCCCGGAACTGGAGGCGAGTCTTTTCGGTGACGGTGGTGTCCTTGAGGAAGGCGACGTCAAAGTTGTTGATCCCCGGACCGCAGCATATCGTGCGAGGCGAGCTGCCGATCACGCCCACCGGACCAGGATCGGCAAAGGCGCTGGGATCGAAGGCAAAGTGGCCCGGACCGCGTGGGTCGAGACGGCGGAACTTACCCACCAGATTTGGCTCGCCGGGTGTAAGGAAGTCGAAGCTGTACTGGAGCTCATTGTCGGTGGAGTCGGTGATGCGAATGGGAAAGCCGCTCTGAAAGGTGATGATGCCTGAAAGCGACCAGCCGTCAGCGATCTTCCCCACGGCCCCGTTTCGCTTCGGAACTCGCACTGCCAGCCGTAGCTGAAGACGAATCGATTGCGGGCATCGAACTGGGAGAGCGCATAGCTGCGGGCAAAGTCGAGCGGGTCCAGGATGTCTTCGAAGCTCGACCCATAGTCGAACGACTTGCTCCAGGTGTATGCCCCCTGAAATGTACTCGCGTGCGTCGGCATCCCCGCTGCAAAGAGACAGACGTAAGCAGGTTTTTTTTGCCTCAGCACGCTTCCGTCTGGCTGGCGGTCTCAGCATGTCTGCGCCAGCCCGGCCCGCTCCGTCCGAGTGACGCCCGCGATGGCCGCCAGCATCACAAGCACAATCTGGCGGCTGGAAAAGCTGCTACCCTAAACAGCGCTCTCTTTCATATTGACTTCGCCGCACTTTCGCCTTAGTGTGAGTGTGGAGGTAGTATGAGACAACAAAGCTTTGACGGGACCGCTCTTTTATGGGGAGCTGTAATCGCAGGTGGACTATTCCTGCTCGCCAAGGACCCGCAATGTCCGCGCGGGTGCAAAACCACGCTTGAACACCTGGCAAGCCACGCGATTCAAGATTCGATTGACGCGTTCTTCTTGGGCTCGTAGTAGCGCTCTGGCGGGACTAGAACCATCGCCTCCTCGCTGGAAACATGGATGCGCTTGTCCGATCAAGGAGAACCCCCGTATCCCACGTCTCGTTGATGTTGTCACCAGTGAGCTTCACCCTCACGCGCCACTCCCCATACTGGATGGGTGTCGGCTCGGCTCTCAAGCAAAGCCCGTGCTGGTTGATGTCCATTGCCGCAGCATCGGCCAGGTGATACTGTGGCTGTCCACCGGTGGGACACCAGTAATACAGCGGCAGGAATATCGGATCGTCACCCATCCCAAATGAAACCCGTCGCATTAACCTCGACCCCCGGAGCCATACCCCCGTGCCAGAGTGTCTCTCCCAGGTAGCGTGTCGAAATTCGAGGCTGACGGTCACGTTCCGCGCCGTTGTTTCAAACCGACGCTCACTGTTTCTTACGGTCAATCCACGCGCGAAGCAATTACCAGGCATCGGCAACTGCACTCCCGCGCCGTGCTCAACCAACAGTCGCGGACCCCTGCGCAACCTGTCGATCACCCGCTCGTGTAGTCTCGCTAACCACGCCCCATAAAAGAACAGAGCCAGTCCAAACGTTAGCCAGCCCCAACCAGGCATGTAGAAAACTACCCGATTGGAAACCAGGCGACCCCACAACGGCGAAACACACAGTAAAGTTCCAGCGGCTGCGAGCGCTAAGGCAGCGGACCTCTTACGCCGTTCTGGAATAGCGAACGTGACCGCCGTCAAAATCATCGCTGCACCAACGCCGACAAACCACGCCACGTTGAAACCCATAACGCGGCAAATTTTACCACGCTCAGGCCATGAAAAATCCGGCGACCGGACGGCCCCTCACGCTATAATTCTGGTGTGAGCGACGAACACAAGTGCCCAAAGTGCGGAGAGGAAATGAAGTCAGCTCCGTTCGCCCTGATGCTCCCCGCCGTTAACGATGATAGATTCTCCACGCCCACTACCCCGATCAGCCAAACTACCGGGCTTGGTGTTGAAGCACGCTTTTGCCCAACATGTCGCTTTGTCGAGCTCTACGCCGACTAATGCCGAGCATTCGGTCATTGCCGGAGCGAATTTTGGCGTGTAACTCAGGACGGCGACGTATCGCTTCCCAAGTCAACTCAACGCTAAGCTCGCCTTGAAACGCGCGGCCGGCCGCGCACGGGCCACTGGTTCTGCTCCTCGATAAAGCAGGCGATTGTAGCAGGAACGCGGCACTGAAAGTTGGCGTTGGGAATTCGTTTTAACCCTCAGCCCGGGATCGGGTGATTCTCCGGGCAAGAAGATAGAAGCCGCGGCCTTCGGCGGTTAAGTCCGGAGGTAGGAATTCCTCGACATAATATCCGGCGTCGAAGTAGTGCTGAATGAGACGCCGCGCTTCGAGACGCCAGCGCCGGGCGAGCTTCAGGTCCAGGGCTCGCATGCGGTCGGTATGGGTAGGAATCTCGATCAGCAGACGCGGATCGTGGAGGCCAAGGTTCAGGCGGCGATTGACAAGGAGGCCCGCTCGGTTCAGCGCGGTCTGGTTGGCGCGCGGCCACTTCGCGGAGAAAGGAACCGGAGCCTTGCCGGCCAGCCGGGACGCTACGCGTGCGCTCCCAATCTCCCAGCTCGCCACCAGGCGGTCCGAGGGCAATCCGCGCTCGATGATGCTGTGAAAACGTCCGTAGCAGTCCGGAATATATTCGTGCGCCTGAGCGCCGAGGCGGGCGAGATTCAGAGTGGCGTTTCGACTCTGGAGGGGGTCGTAAGTCCAGGCGATACAACGGATACCCTGCTCGAGAGCGTTGCGCCGGTGCTCAACTTTGAGGCGAGAACCGAGCCCTTGATCCCGGTAAGCAGGCTCAATGGCCATCAGGTGCGACCAGTGAATCAGCCGGCCGGAGCGCCGGCCCAGGAAAGCGTAAAGGAAGCCCACCACGCGCGTGCCTGCCAGGGCTCCAAGGACGGCGCCGCCGTTCTTGTGCGTAACCAGCAAGACCTCTCCCGAGACTCCAGACGCGCCCCAGACGTTCCGCTGCACGCGCTCGCACTGGCTGAATTCTGAGAGGTTCCGAAGTGGACGAACGGCGATCGGTTGACGGCGCATGCAGCGTCACTCGCCGCACATGCCACGGCGAGGAGCTCCGCAAGGACAGGGGCCGCTCTCGGACGCCGCCGCCTCGCCGCTGGAGCCGGACACGGCGAACACCGAGAGCAGCCGCTCCAGCTCGGAACTCTGGCAACGCTGGCATCTCACAGGCTCCGCCTGGGAAAGCAGAAGTTTTTCGAACTTGGAGCCGCAGTCGCGGCATCGATATTCAAAAATCGGCATCAGTGTCACTCTACGCTTTCGAGGATAACGGCATTGTAGCCGAGACCGAGCGGCAGCGCCAGAATTCCCCTTAAGGACTTTTTTGCAGGTCGCGCAAGCCAGGACCTGTTGGAAAGCCGCATCTTTTCTGAGTTTTTTTCAGTTCCAGCCTCAAAAATGCTTGACAGTTGCGCCCATCTTGCATAGAGTGTGCCCTTGCACTCCAAGAATGCGGTCCAGAGGCCGGAAAAAACACAACAACAAGAGAGGAGAACAAAACTCAATGGCGAAAGCGATGACAAAGTCGCAAGTGGTTGCTCACCTCGCTGAGAAGGCGGGCATCGCAAAGAAGGCTGCCGCGGCTTTTCTCGAAGAGATCGCGAACCTGGCGACGAAGGAAACAAAGAGCTCGGGCCAGTTCACGATCCCGGGACTCGGCAAGGCCGTGAAGGCCAACCGCAAGGCTCGCGTGGGACGGAATCCCCAAACGGGTGAACCTATCAAGATTCCAGCCAAAACGGTGGTGAAGTTTCGTTTGGCAAAAGCCTTCAAGGACTCGGTTGTTCCTACCAAGAAGAAGTAACTCGCGCCGGGCGGCGGCTCTGCCACGGTCCGCCGCTCGGCTTTTCCTACCCGCTGTAGAGTTACAGAGAATTGCAAATTATAGTGACATCGTTCGCTGTAGCGGCGCTGTCCGCAGCGCCGAATACGCCGGTGGCAACACCGGCGCTACAGAAAATGACGTCACGGTATTTTGCAATCTTTCGGTTGTGGCTGACCAATTCCGCGGGATCTGGTTAAGATGGCGGTCACGCGGTCGCGATACTCTGGCGGAGCGCGAGAGAGCTGCGAGACGTGATACCCGGGGTGTCTGAGTCTTGCTTTTTTGGGTCCGGCACTGGCCGCTGATCGAAAAACGTGCCTCCACCCAGAAGCCGGTCCATGGCACGAACCAAATCGCGAACGGCTTGCGATTTGACCACATAGCCGTGGGCGCCGGAATTGCGAATTTCTTCTTCGAGCCCGGCTGACTCGTGCATCGTGAACATCAGAATCCGGCAGCCCAATCCCATCCGGGTGATACGGGCGGCTGCTTCCAGGCCGCTGCCGTCCGGCATCGTAATGTCAAGAACGATGAGATCCGGGCGTAACGCGGTGGCCGCCTGAATCCCCTCGTTGCTGCTCCCGGCCTCGCCGCAGATCTCCCAGTTCGGCCGCATTCGAGCGAGAAGATTGCGCACTCCCTCACGCACGATCTCATGGTCATCAATGATAAGAATGTTCGCGTTCATATTCGCCTCCAACCGACACCCGGCACTCAAGGCGACATACCAGTCACTTACGGAGCTGCGCGACTAGCATAAACCCTTTGAGGGAGTGTGCTAAAGAGCGCATCATCCGGAAGGAATGGGCCCACTTGTTTGAGATGTCTGGTAGGATCATCAGGCCGCAGGGAAGGCAAGAATTTAACAAATCTGCCGACTAAGGCGCTTTTGGGCTCGCGAAGGGCAGTTTCCCTTATTTCCTTTTGTAGACGCTGAGGTTTAACGTGCTGTCAGCGTATAACCATTTTCGGTTTGCTGGGGAATGTGGGCGGAGGGGTGAAGTGCGACTTCGGCGCTTCTTTCAATCTGTGGAGACGGAAGACAATGTCCCCATTTCGCATCGTCGTCGCCGACGACCACGAGCTCACGAGGAAAGCCGTTCGCGCGCTGCTCGAAGCCGAGGCCAACCAGCAGGTGATTGGCGAGGCAGCCACCGGCCTGGAAGCGATCGGCCAGGTGGCATCCCTGGACCCCGATCTCGTTATCCTCGATCTGGCGATGCCGGAACTCGACGGGCTCGAGGTAGCCGCCCGGTTGCGGCAGACTCATCCTGAAATGCGGATGATCCTTCTGACCGCCAACGCCACCCCAGCCTTGGAGCGCCAGGCTCTCGCCATGGGGATTTACAGGTGTATATCCAAGGGGAGCGCCCCGCGGGAGTTGACCGAGGCTGTCACGAGACTACGCGGCGACCGGAGTGACATCGAATCTCGGCTTGTGCCGCCTCCGGCGGAGTCCGAGAACAACGAAACCGTAATTTCTGCTCCCCAAGCGAAAACCCAATCGGCGCCTGAGGCACTGCCACCGACGGCTAAGAGCGCCCCTGTTGCTATGAGTCTGGACAGCGCGGGAGAGCCCGACAATAAACTGCAGTGAGATGGTGGCCGGGATGGTTTAGAACCCGCAACGCGGGACCGCAGGGAAGCGGGGTTCCCGCGCCGGCGAGTCTAAGCCACCCGACTCATTATGTTAGGAGCGTCGGGGAGATTTCCCAATCGGGAGAGTTCCCAGTTCATGGTTAATATTTGCCTGACTCCCCTACTTGCTATAGAATCCCCTTAGGTCGCACCCGGCCAATCCCCTAAGGCTGGAAAGAGCCGTTCTGTTCCGGTGATCGAGTCGCGGATCAGATATGGACTATTGGGGTCGGATTGCATCAAGTCCGAGATTTTTCGTTCGGCCTCTTCCACGTCCGCCGCACAACCGACCCAGTATGGATCTCCATCGGGCAGCTTTTTGAAAAGGTCGTACCTTTCCATGCTACACCCCCAAGATAGATTTCCCTGCGGCCTGCGGAGTATATCGTCAAGCCAGTGACTAAGCAAATCGTTTTCTGCAAGGTCCGCCCAATCCAGGTCGTCGGTGCTGGACGCTCTGAAATTGGACATGCTAGTCTGGTCCGCGAAAGTGATTGGGCGCGCTCTGCATGAATCCGCGGCAGCCAGGTTTCGGGACCATGGCTGAGGCCGCCGCCGAGGGACCGGTGTCCACTGCCAGTCTCTCCCGCTGGGCGGCCCCCGTTCAGTGAATCGGATTAGACGCCGAGTGAGAATCCTCTGGGCAAAAGCTGGGAAACTCCTGCCGGTCGAGAACGGCGGCAACATCCGCACGTACCATATCGCTCGTTATCTGGCTAGCCGCCACCAGTTGACTTTCTTCTCCTACTACGACGGGGCGCGGGATGCCGCTTATGAGAATGAGCTTCGTGCCGAGTTCCCGGGCGCCGTATCGGTCTCCACCCAAAAGACGGATTCGGTCGCGTTCAGGCGCGGCCTGGACTACCTCTGGCGGCTGCCCTCGCGGGTTCCATACGCGGTAAGCCGCTTTAGCTCCCGGGTGGTCCAGGCGCAATTAGAAGCCTGCTTGAGCGAGCGGCGCTTCGACGTGGCGGTGGGCGATTTTCTTGACGCGGCGGTGAATTTTCCGCGAGCGTTCTCAATCCCTTCGGTTCTTTTTCAGCACAACGTCGAAAGCGAAATCTGGCGTCGTCATGTGCTAACCGAAGGAAGCCAAATCAGGAAGCTCATGTATGGAATCGAGTTTATCAAGATGCTTCGCTACGAAGCGCGCATGGTGAAGAAGTTCCAGCACGTGATCGCGGTGTCGGAACACGACCGTCGGCTGATGGCGGCTTGGGTGGACCCTGGCCGCATCACGGTGGTTCCCACGGGGGTGAACCTGGAACTTTACCGGCCCGAGGCGTCGCCGGCGCCTGTGGAGCCACTAGTAATGTTTGTGGGCGCCATGGACTGGGAACCCAACGTCGACGCCGTGGAGTACTTCTGCCACGAAGTCTGGCCCGAAATCGAGGCCGCCGTCCCGGAAGCGCGTTTTCGAATCGTGGGCCGAAATCCGGTAAGCAGGGTGCGAAAGCTGGCATCCGCCTCGGTTGAGGTCACCGGACGCGTCCCTTCAGTGCTGGAGCACCTGCGCAAGGCAGCCGTCGTCGTGGTCCCGTTGCGCGTCGGAGGAGGGACACGGCTCAAAATCTACGAGGCTATGGGTGCGGGCAAGGCCCTGGTTTCTACCACGATCGGCGCTGAGGGCCTCGACGTTCACCACGGTCGCGACATCGTGCTGGCCGACGATCCCGGTTCGTTTGCTAAAGCGGTACTGAGTCTCCTCCGTGACGCCGAACTTCGCGCCGGATACGAATGCGCTGCGGCCAAACTCGCTTCCCAGTACGACTGGCCGTTGATAGGCCAGCGTTTTGCGGAGGTGCTGGAGCAGGTCTCCGGCGCGCCGCAGGCCTGAGGCAAAGGCTCACAACCGGCTCCGGAAACGTGCGGCGGCCAGCGCGGAACCCACTTCCCCCGCCCCACAGTAGTTGCCCGAACGGGTCGCGGGAAAATTCCTTCAGAACCCGCCATCTATTGGCAGCTCGCGACAAGCTGTTTCAACATTCCACCCACCTTGTCGCAGCCCGCCAGGAACCCCGGATTGAGATACTGCAGCGTCAGCGTCTGACTCGCCGGATCGAAGTTCCAACTAACCTGAGCGTGAACCGGCCCATGGGTAATTACGGTCGTCCCCTGATTTCCATCGATGGCTATATTCTGGGTTGCCGCCTCCTTGACGAGGCAGTCGAACTGCTCCTGCGATATGCCGCTGAAAACTTGCGGTTCACATGGACTGCTCATTTTGCCTCCTGAAGTGCGCGATGGCGCGCAAATTGGGCTCTTCCTGAGTCAAAAAGACTCGCTCGCGGGTCATCTAAGCCGCTTTATGTCTTGCCTCCGGCTCTCCTGTTCTAGCTTTTCGACGCCTCCTCAGGACTTTTCTCTCGGGGCTTGACTGTAGAACGCACTACCATAAACTTGTTCAGGAGATCGAACCAGAAGGGCGCGCCGAGCGATACAGCGACTGCGGTCAAGATCCAGCCGCCGAACATCCCCAGCCAATCGAGGAACGGGCCTGGGATGCTACCGTTCCCTCTCCATCCGAGGGGGATTCCTAATCCTTGGACCGCTGAGATGTCCTTGCTAAGGTTCGACATCTGCTTCTGGAGGGCCGTGCCGGGGTCGCTGCTGTCAGGCGCCTTCGCCGACTGAGCTGCGGCCACAACAGACTGCCGCAAGGCATCACTCTGAGACAGGTCTCTTACGATCCTGATGGTGTCGGCGTTAAGCGACACCGCGAGCACCAGGCCGATGCCAAAGAGAATCTTCTGCGTTTTATTTTTGTACCATCCCGAAACCCGGTCCATGGCGCTGTTGTACCAATTCTCAATGCTCTTGCTGAACTTCGAAAAATCACCCTCGGCGGCATCAATCATCGCTATGATTGGTTTCCCTACCTTCTTGTTCTTCAATGCCAGTTCCTGCGCCGCCTGTCTTATCGACTGCAACGCCGCGGCCTCGTCCTGCTGGACCGTCACCGCCTGGCCGCCCTCCTCTCGAATAACGCTGATCAACGCCGATGTAAAGTTCAAAGACGGTATGTAGGAGGGGAGGTTGCCTGGTTTTTTCGGGTCAAATTCTCCCTGAAACAGGCCATAAATCTGGCCGTGGTTATACACGCTCTGCACCAGGCTGGTGGCGTCATCGTCATTCAAGAGGGTCTTCAGGCCCTTGAGAAGCTCCTTACCTCTTGAGTTGAGCAACGACAGGAAAATTTCATTCACAGTCGATGCGATCAGGCTTAGCAACAAAAACACAAAAGAGATCCCAATCGCAGTATCGATAAACGAGGACGCTAACATGGTTCGCACCTCCGAGCGAGTTCGCTCGCCGACGTGTGCTTCCGGCCAGCACGCTTCCACAACTTGAAAGGCCTGGGCGCGGTTAGCCGGAAACCCTACCGGTGGAATCCATAAGGTGCGCGCCGGACGCCCACAATCCTGGACCGCCCGCGGCATCCTACCAGGCCGTCTCCCGGACTGTCGCCGTCGTCAGTCATCAAGCCGGCCATCGACCGATCACAATTGCTCTGAATAGCGCTTCGAGCCGGTTTCGTCGATATAGTCGACCCACGCATCCTTGCCGGCGAGGCGCAGAAGGGCGAATCCGCGCATTCCGTACCAGGCATTGTCTGGCTCGGTGCGGTCCTCCAACCAGGCGATGGGAAACTGAGCGACGTGAGCCGCATCCTTGAGGCTCGAAGGCGGCTGGGGAAAGCCGGCGTGCCCGATGCAGCGCGCCTTGACGTTGGAGGTCGCGTTCGGCCCATAGACAATTCCGCGGTGTTCGTGTCCCCAGAACCAGGCATAGATGTCGCCTTTGTCGAGGAATGGCTTGATCTGAGGCAGCAGATACTTCCCCAGGGCGTCACCGTCGAACGCCGAAAAGAGCTGGTGGTGGGTGAGAAGGATGATCCGGGCCGGTGGATCGAAAGACCGGGCGTGCTCTACTTGCGCTGCCAGCCAATCCACCTCGCGCACCTGAGTGCCATTCGGCAGCTCCATATCAACCAGTTCACCCCACGACTGCGCCGGGGAGTCACCGTTCCGCTCGGGATACGAAGTGTCCAGTGCGATCAGGCGCCAGTACTGATTTCCAAGGTTGAAGTAACTTGCGGACTGGCCAAAGAGAGGCAAGGCGTTGAAATATGCGTTGCCGCCGCTGTACATTTCGTGGTTACCGTTCAGCGTAAAGCTCTTGCGCGGCTGAACCTTTCCCGGCCAGCACGCCACCAGGTTGTGCCGGATCTCATCTTCAAAGCCTGCATAGTAGGTATCACCCAAATGAATCGTATAGTCGGGAGACTGGCGTTCAATCGTGGCTTTAATGCTAAGCGCTGGAGGTTCGCCCGTCGCCCAGTCTCCAAACAAGGCGACGCTCGCATTCGGAGGCATGTCATAGCGAAACACGCTCAAGTCGTTCGAATGAACGAATACATGTTTCCCCTTGAAAGCCTCGTCCAGGCGGGCCACCAGCACGATCGCCCAGCCAGGGTCTCCCGAATCGAATTTTTCCGGTGGACCAAAAGGAGTCGGCACCCCGGCTGCCTCGGCCTGCGTAGTGCTCGTCACTCGATCGTTGACGTGTTCTTCCATCGCGCTTTGGAAGGCGGCGCCGAACTTCTCTGCCGGAACAAAAGGTTTTGAACTTGGTGAAACTGCCGCCTGGATCGATCGCGTTGCCTGGGACTGCGCGTTCGCGATCGAGGCGTTAAGCTTCTCCAGCAGATCCTGGCGCTTCGCCTCCCACTCGGCATCGGTCAATTGAAACCGCTGCATCGCCGCGGCCTTAAACTGCGGATCGTCCTTCTCGAGGAGTTGGCGAGTTCCCCCCATCCAGTCGATAACGTTGCTTACATCACGAACTGACTGCTGCATTCGGGTTCTCCTCCCAGTCAATGCCCGCCAGCTGCACCTGTCCTAACAGCGTAAACTTGTTCTTTAAGCGGCCATTCCGGGTTTTAACAGCCCACGGCCGAGTCAGCTCGGCGCTTCGAACGCGCCGGCGCCGACGAATTAGCGAAAGTTTACTTTCCGACTGCCCTACTTTGCAGGCGACGCGAGCCACACCCTGACCCCGTTCGGCTCTACTGATCTCAGACTTTCTCATCGACCTTATGACAACCTTCCTGACTCTGACGGCGCCTAACCATCCAGGCAGCAAACGTGCGGGTATTTTCTACCCTTGGTGAAGAATGATGTCAAGAACTTTTTGGGACTTGTGGGCTGCTATCGATCATTACGCCGCGGGGTTACGCAGATTGGTAAGGCAGCCAGTTCGGGCGGTCAAAATTAGGCCTGAATTAGCGCCGAATTGACCCTGGCACGGCATGTCTGTGACATTAGGGCGAGTGCAGAGAGTCCATATTCATTTGCTGAAGCACGACCCAGGATTCGACTCGACCCGGTAAAGGCAAGGCGTCAGCAAAACGTCGTTTTTGTGCGATCATGGCCTTCCCCGCTTCTGTCCGCGGATTACTCATCCCAGTGATCCGCCTTCTGACCGTGATGGCGCTTGCTTGTCCCCTGTTCGCTCAGCAGCCGGAAATTCCCGCCGAGTTCCGGAATCCTTTCACGACCGTCACGGCCCGCGCTGACACCCAGCGAAAGGAGGGGCACGTCTACTTCCTGGAGGGCCACGTCGATATCGGTTACCATGAGGCTCAGTTGGGCGCGGACCATGCGACCTACAACGAATCCACAGATGAAGTTGAAGCGACCGGACGCGTTTGGCTAAGCGACCCGAAGGCGTACCTCGAGGCCGATCATGCCACGTATAATGTCGCGACCGGAGCGGCGGTATTCACGAACGCGCACGGTTACCTGCGGCCGCAGCCCCGACCCCGGGCCAAAATTCCTTCAGGAAACGCCATGTTCGTGCGCGCTCGTGAGGTCGATCGTCTGGACGAGAACACTTACATCGTGCTCGACGGACGCCTGACATCTTGCGAAAACGAGTGCCGCGGCTGGTCTCTCGAGGTTCGCCGGGCGCGTTTGCGGGTGGATGACAAGATGGTCAGCTATGGCGACGTCTTCCGTTTCATGGGCGTTCCGCTACTCTACTCTCCGGTCCTGGAGCACTCCATCCAGCGCACGCCACGCCAAACCGGCTTTCTGCTTCCGAGCCTTGGCAATTCTTCCCAGAAAGGCAGGATTATCGGCGACGCCTTCTACTGGGCGATCAATCCCAGCGCCGATCTTCTGCTCGGCGTCGACGATTACAGTCTGCGCGGCATAGCGACCACCGGGCAATTTCGCGCCACGCCCGGCCTTACCAGCCTGTTGAATGTGAGCTATTTTGAAGTGAACGACCACGGTAGCGGCCCTCTGCGTTCCCAACGTGCTGCGGGAGAGAATATTCGCGCCACCGGCACGACCAACGAACTCGGTTACGGCTTCTTCGGAGTCGTAAATGTGGATTACATCAACTCCCTGGCCTTCCGCCTCACCTGGAGCGGCAACTTCAACGAGGCGGTCAGCTCCGAAGCGCGGCAGATGGCTTTCGCTACCAAAAATTTCGACGGCTATAGCGTGAATTTTTATGCGGACCGCTACGAAGATTTTCTCTCCACCGAGCAGATCCCGAATAATGCCATCATTATTCGCCAGACGCCCAGCATCTCCTTTGCCGGGCTCGATCACGAGCTTGGAGATTCGCCCTTCTACTTCAGCTTTGATTCCTCTGCGGCCGGAGTCGGCCGCGAGCAGCCGGGGTTCGCCACGCCGACTCTCACCGATCGCTTCGACTTCCATCCCGCCATGACGCTGCGCGTGCCCGAGTTTGACGGCTTTCATTTCACGCCGGAAATCGGCCTCGAAGGCACTCGCTACGGCACCAGTTTTCTGGGACCGCACGACCCGCTCACGCGTGCGCTCGGCGAATTTTCGTTTGATTTGCGCCCACCCTCACTGGAACGTGTATTCAAGCGGCGAATCCATCACTATCGGCTGAAACACGTGATCGAGCCGGACATTCAGTACAACTTGGTGCGCGCTACGAACGCCCAGCGTATCACCGACATCGTGCGCTTCGACGAAACCGACATTCTGGCGCAAACCAACGAAGTGGAATACTCCTTGAAGACCACTTTGTATGGGCGCCCGGACACCCCGGACGACCAGCCCGACAAGCCCCAGGCTCGCGAGCTGGCGTCGCTCAGCGTGACGCAAAAATACTACTTCGACCCCACTTTCGGCGGCGTTTTGAAATCGGGCAACTTCTGGCAGCCAACCCTCGACTTGACCGGGTTCGCCTTTGCCGTGGGCCGCCGGTTCTCGCCCGTGGTCACAGTGCTCAAGGTGGCTCCGTTTTCGAATTTCGACACCGAACTGCGGGCGGACATCAGTCCGACCGGTGGAGTGCTCAATGCCGGAATCACCTCCTCTGTGCACCGGGGCGACTTTGGCGTGGACGCCACCGATTTTTTCGTAGACCGGATGCAAGCCTTGGGACTCGCGCTGCCCCTCCCCCCGAGTCCGCTGCCCACGCAGGCCTCTTCCAATCTCTTCAACACCCGGGTTACGTACGGTAAGGCCGAGAACAAGGGTTTCAGCGGAGCTTTGGGCGTGAACTATAACATTACCGAAGGCCTTGCCAACGCTCTGGTGGGCCAGGCGACCTACAACTTCAGTTGTTTTGGAGTCGCCGTGCTCTACGACCGGTTCAATCTGGGACCGCTGCGCAATGAAAATCAGTTCCGGATCGCCATCTCGCTTTCGAATGTGGGAGCATTCGGCAACATAAAAACGCGGGATCGTCTGTATCAGTAGGGAGTCGCAGCCCTCGCCTATTACGAATCTTCGGGCGTCGCGTCTGGCGGCACAGGTCTAGCCTGAACCTTGCCATCTGTCTCACGGCCTGGAATAGGACCGGGGATCAGGGGCGCAAGTGAGGCGAAGCCCACAATGATGAGACCGAGGGAGTGGCCGTAGGTGTATTCAAACATCCCGGCCAGTGCGAAGCCCGCGAGGCTGAGAATGCCCGCCCGGCTCAGGAACTGCTTGTCCCGATCCTCCTGCGCGGTCTTCCACGCCTTTCCGAGATCGAGAAAGAGGACAGCAAGGACCATCAGCGCTGCGCCGGCCACTGGCAAACCAAATTCCGCGGCAACCTGACCGACGTTGTTGTGAAGGTGGCCGTAATAAGCCGGAACCGGATCGTCTGGCATCAGGAAGCGGCGGTACAGTTCCTGGACCCGACCGGGGCCCACTCCCCGAAGCGGGTGTTCCTTGACCATTTTCCATCCCACACGCAACATCTGGAGCCGCTCGGCATTGGCGTAGTAGCCGGGTTCGAGGGAAGCACGCACTCGCGCGCGAACAAACCCGGGTCCGAGAGCGAACAGGGCCAAGGGAAGAAGGGCGCAAGCCCAACGCCATCGGGAGCGGCGCCGGAACAACTCAGCTTCGAGCAGCACAAAGCAGCACACCCAGACCATCCGCGTCAGCGACACGACGATGGCAATCGTGTTCAGCGCCAGCACCGGAATCCAAAACCGCCTTTGCGCTGCATAAGCGCTCGAGAAAGCGAGGATACCCGCAAAAACCACGATTTCGACGGTGCCAAACACCATCCAGTTGTTCAACAGGCCGCCCGTGCGCAGGTACAGCGAAGGATCGGCATCAACGGATAGCTCCCGGCGATAGTAGATCAGCCGCGAGACCACGTCGGCGATGATGAACAACGAGCCCAGACTCGCGGTCGCCATGAGACCGCGCCACGCCATGACGCACCAGGCCGGCCGGGCAAGCGCCGGCATGACCACGAACAGAGAGCCGATCAACAAGAGATGGCTAATCTCGCTCCGTCCCATCCGAGGCTCCGGCGACATCGCCCAGACGACTAGTTCAAGCCCGGCCCACGCCAGCCAGAACCAGAAGATCGGCGGCAGATTCCAGGCCGCGCGATGCCGCAAAAGCCGTATCAAACGCGCCGCCAGGGCGAGGCCGAGGAGGCTTTCGCTGACCGCAATCGAGATGGGCACGGCAGCCACGGCCGCTACCAATGCCAAAGCGTCGATTCTCTTCTCGCGCCCCAGGTCACGGATGAGATCCCTGAAAGAGAGCGCGGCGCTTGTCCGGTCGCCGCTCAGAGGGGGCGCCCACGACCGTGCTGGTGACATCGAGTTGCGTTGGGGGATTGGGAGCGGCATAGCGGCCGGTTCACTTGGTTGCGCTGATAATCGGGGTTGCAGACGCCATCAAGAGCGGCCGCCCACCGGACCAGCGCTCGAATCTGCGGGTGTCCTCGATCATCGGCCAATGTCACTCAGTCCCGAAGGCGAGGGACGTCAGCCGGCGTTTCGGTCCAATCCAGGACCCTGCTAACCGGCGCAGACGAGGCGCAGAGTTCTGAGATCAGGTCACGAATGGTGGAACAGTAGTGTTCTTTCGAGAACCGTTGATCGATACTGGCGCGGGCCCGCGCGGCGAGCCGTGCGCGAAGACCCGGTTCAAACTGAAGGCGCTCCAGCGCCCTGCCCAGGTCTTCCGGGTTTCCCGGCGGGACCAGCAACCCGTTCAGGCCGTCCTTCACCAGCTCCGGCGTGCCGCCAGTTCCTGAAGCCACCACAGGGACGCCATGCTTGAAGGCCTCCAGAATCACGACGGGCATGCCTTCCTCACAAACGGACGGCACCGCCAGCACATCCATCGCGTCGTAGTAGGGGTGGGGATCAGCCTGGTATCCGGCCCAGTCAACGTTATCGGCCAGGCCTTGTTCCACAGCGCTTTGACGAAGAGAACTCAGATAGCCGGAGTCTTGCACGTTGCCCGGAGCCGGCGCACCCAGAAATACGATCCTTCTTTCGCTACAGGGCTTGAGCCCGGCAACTGCCTGCAGCAGGATGTGCTGGCCTTTCGCTTTCGTGACCCGGCTGACCATGCCGATTACAAACTGGGAAGACTTCCGGACGGCCTGCGGTTCGAATCGACTGGTCCGAGAGGGGGAGCCTTCCGCCGGAGGATAAAGAATCTGGGTCCTGGCGGCAAGAGCCGGACGTGCCTTGAGTAAAGGCGCGGCAGCAGCCTGGGAGCAGGCGATGAGCTTGGAGACGCGGGCTGCTCCGCGTGACGCCAGCATCACGTCTGCCCGGCGGCTCAGCGTGTTGTGAAGACTAAACAGTGACGGCCGGCCGGTGAGCCAAGCCGCCATGACGCCCGCCGGAAGGCACCGCGGTCCATTGATGTAAACCAATTGAATCCGGCGCCTGAAGATCTCCCGTGCCAGAAGCGCGGCGCAAAACACGCTGCGCAACCCGAACGCCATCATGTCACGGACGGACTTGTGGCCGGACCCGTAAGTTCCCAGGGGATAGGCCAGGGTTTCGATTCCCTGCTTCTGCAGATCGCAACCGAAGTCGCCGGTCTCGGGCAAGGCGACGAGGGGTTCAATTTGGTCCCGCAGGGTGTCCAGGACGGTTTGAAGCACGCGCTGGGCGCCGCCCCAATAACTTTGCTGCTCGAGAATGAGAACGCGCGTCTTCATCACGCGGATCCCTCTGCCAAGGCGGAGGCCTGCTGCCCGGACTCGCTCTCGGACATATTCAGCGTGCATGCCATGAGCGCCGTGTACACGATCAGGTTTCGCCAGTAGGTGTGCGCGTCGGCGGCGAGCATCTGGACGATTTCACCACACCAGAGCGAGAACAGCAGGGCAGACCAGAATGCCGCGGTTCCCCGTGCCGAACGCGCCAGGCTCAAAAATGTGCCGAGCACCGAGCGGCTGAACGCCAGGAATCCCACCAGGCCGAGAATTCCGCTCTCGAGCAGCAGGCTGAGATAACCATTGTCCGTGATGATCTCACCGTGAAAGAGCCGCGTGAAAGGCAGAGTCTTGTAGCCGATGCCAAACACAAGGTACTGAGGATTATCGAACAGAATCGAGACCACGCGAGCCCAAACGGAGAGCCGGCCGCTTGACACCGAATCGGGATCGATAAGGATTTGCGAAAAACTTCCGATCCGGGCCGCAACCAGATTGTGCCAGATCTCGGGGGTCCACAGGCCAACCAGCAGAAGCGGGATACCTAAAGCGGCCGAAAAGAGCAGCGTCCGTCCGATGCGCACCCTCCCGGAAACGAGAACCAACACGGAGAGGCTCAACAGCAGCGAGCCCCAGGCGCTGCGAGAGAAGGCAAAGAGAACCGCCAGCGCAAGCACCACGATGAAGAGCAGCAGATAGATCCTTCGGATTCGCAACAGGCGTTCGCGTCCGGTGAGGACCGCTCCAGCCGTCACGAGCAGGAAGAAGCCGCAAAAGTTGGCAAAGTTGCAAGACTCGTAGAAGACGCCTTGCGCGCGCCGGATGACGGCGGACTCGCTCCAGATGTACTGGTCTGCCGACGGATGCGGAATCGGCACCGGCCAGAAGAAGTCAAAAATACCGTAGGCTGCCGCGATGACGGCGGCGACGATCAACCACGGGATGATCCGGGCGCAGGCGGTACCGGAACAATTCGTTCGGATAATCCAATAAACGAGCCCCATTTGAGCCAGCATCAGCCAGCGAAACAGGCTTTCCCAGCCGATCTTGTCGCCCGACAGGACGAAAGCGAAGGGCAGCGATAATCCAATGCCCACCAGGAACGTCAAGAGTCCCTTTCCGATCGAGTCCAGCCGGCGGCTCCAGCTTTGCCATCGGACAACAATCACTGCCAGTCCAACGGGCGCCAGCAGGGTTGAAACGAAGACCGGGTTCTCTCCGGTACGACGGAAAAAAAAAGGCGGCAGAAGGATCAGAACGGCCAGAAAAGTGAAGACGAAGACCATCGGGTTCCGGATTGATTCCCACAGAAGGAGCCCGTAAAGAACGAGGCCGGCCAGGCCAATCCAGAAAACCGGATTGCCGGCCACCGCGGACGCGTTCAATCCGATTAGGACCGCCAGCAGAATTACGGCGCCCCAGCGCCAATCCCACGTCCATAGTCGCGCGAACGCCGGGGAGTTCATGATTGATTACCCAGCAGGACAGGAATCTCAGCCTTCAGCCAGCCGCAGAGACGCGGTATGGTCTCGCCTCCGAAGACAGATATGCCGTTGACCAGAGTCTTGCGCAGGCCTGTCTCAACCCAGCTTGCTGCCGCCTCAGGAGTAGCGCCCACCGGCAGCCTCCCGTTCAACCACCCGAAGCCGCTCCGGCTCCCCTCGCCGGGCACTGTCGATCGCGAAAGCCAGGCCAGCGCACAGCACGAGGCCCAGCAGGCCGGCGGCGAGGGTGTTGAGCAGGATCCGTGGCCGGATGGGGTTTTCCGGAACGATTGCAGGCGAGACTGGCTTCAAGTCTTGCGACTTCGCCGTCACAGTCACCGAGGCGTTGCGATAGTCCCGCGCGGCAGTTTCGTAACCGTCCTGCGCCACCTTGACATTCTCTTGCGCATCGTTGATCGCACCTCGGAGCTGAGCCAGCTCGGCAGCAAGATTGCCCGCATCTCGATCGGTCTTGGCGAGCGACGAGGTGGCGAGGCTCAGGCCCGCTTCGTCAGCGGCCGCATTGGCCCTCGAATCAGCCAACTCGCGGTCCAGCTCCTGCCTGGTAGGATTCACCGTCTCTTCGGTGGCTGAAAGCAGACCCTGGTCGCCGGGCGCGAGAGCCTGAGTTGCCCGTTCGAGAAAACGGTCGGAATCAATGCTCTTTTTTAACTGGACCGTACGCGGCTGCGCACTCAGCGATTCAGCGAGCGACGTGCTGCGCTGCTTGTTCTGTGCAAGGGCCGAGCGCAAGTCTTCGATCTGGCGCGAAACCGACTCCTTCTGATCCAAGAGGATTTTGAGTTGCCGTTCGCGGTCCTCGATTTGGGCGTGCTGTTCGACCTCCAGGCTCTTTGCCCTGGTTTCGGTCAGCCGCGCCGAAGCCTGGTCGAGCCGGGCCTTCAGGAACTGCTGGGTATTGACAGTGTCAACGGCGTTGATCTGGGAGTTCAGTTGCGCCGCGCCATTCGCCAGGTAATTGGCCAGGTCGGCGGCAAGATGGGCGTCGCGAAAATCGACGTCGATTTCGATCAGGCGGGTATTCTTAACCACCTGGGCGTCCACAGACTGCTGCAGGAACCGGTGGGGCGTAAGATTGTAGGGCTTCCCCTCCAAACGGAAGTGCTTGACGGCCTCAGCCGCCAGAGCGTCGTTGCTGACGAACTCAATGTAGGTAGGCAGAAACGAGTAGTCCCATTCCGGATGAGACATATCGGGGTTCACTTTCGATTCGGAGATCAGCACGTAGGTGGTGGCGCGATAGGTCTTGGGAGACATCCAGCTTACGACGAGCGCCACCAGCATGGCGATGCACGTTCCGGCGGCGATCAGGCGTCCGTGGCGTTGAAGCGAAGATCGTGAACTGTCCATGGTCCTCTGGCGGAAGCGCTAACAACAAGCCCGGCGGAGGTCCGAAGGGGTCGGTTGCTCTCCCTTTCCATCGCCTGGCTCGGGCTCACTGGCTGCCCGCGCGAGGCTCGTTGCCGAACCCCCTGGCCTGGCCCTGGCTGGTGTTGATCCCCAACCAAACTGTAGGCTAACACGCCACACGGATTCATTGTCATTTTCTTGTAAAGGGATGGTAAAGAAGTGGCTCCGAGCGCCGCGGAGAGAGCTTTCTGTGGCGGGGCAGGTACGGCAGCCCGTCGGGTGTTGCGCAACGCTCATCTTTCAAGCCCCGAACTCCGGGCGGGCTATGCGGATTTTCCATTTCCTTGAAAAAGAGCCGCAAGGCTGAAATCGAGCCTTGCGCTACATCTCATTGCACGCGGAAATTCACGTTGCTGGTCAGCGTGCCACTCGGAGTCACCACTTGGACCGGGCCCGTGGTGGCGCCTGTCGGCACGCTGGTTCCGATTTCGGAGGGCGAGATCACTTTGAAGGTTGCCGGGATACCGTTGAAGGTGACGCTGCTGGCGCCCTTCAGGTTGCTCCCGAGAATCTTAATTGTGACGCCCACCTTGCCCGAGGTGGGCAGCGTTTCCACAAAGCGCCCGAGGCCTACGCTCAGCCTGAAGATCGTGCCGCAGCCTGAGTAATAAACGCAGGAGTAGCTTCCTCCTTGGATAGTCGTCCCGTAGAAGGCCCCGCTGGTAGCCTGCACCAGGCCGGCAGAGGGCTGCGCGCCATCGGTGACATCGAAGCTGTGCAGCGTGGTCAGCACACCTGCTGGTGTGATTCTGAAAATCGTGCCACAGCCGCCTGTGCAAGCAGTACTGCTCCCGCCATAGGAGGTCGTCCCGTAGAAGTTCCCGTCGGTGGCCTGCACCAGGCCGGCCGTTGGTCCAGAGCCGTCCGCGCAGTTCGCTTGCGCGCAGAAGCTGTACAGGGTGGTCAGCGCACCACCGGGGGTCACCTTGAAGATCGTGCCGCAACCGAAGGCGTTACAGGCGCTGAGGTTTCCGCCTTGGGAGGTTGTCCCGTAGAAGTTCCCGTCTGTGCCCTGAATCAGTCCGGCAACCGGGATCGAGCCGTCGGTCACGTCGAAGGTATGGAGGACGGTTAGCGTGCCATTGGGCGTGATTTTGAAGATCGTTCCGCAGCCCGCGGAAGTGTAGCTGACACAGGAGTTGATGTTCCCGCCGGCGGGGGTGGTCCCATAGAAGTTCCCATCGGTGCCCTGCACCAAGCCGGCCACGGGTTCGTCGCCGTCAGCGCAGTTGGGTTGGGCGCAAAAACTATAAAGAGTAGTCAGCGTGCCGGCCGGGGTGATCTTGAAAACCGTGCCACAGCCCCCCATTGCGTAGTAGCAGAAGCTGTCGTTGTTGACTCCCCCCGCTTGGGTGGTCCCGTAGAAATCGCCGTTGTTGGCCTGAATCAAGCCGGCGTGGGGAGTTGCGCCGTCCGTACAGTTAGTCTGTGCGCAGAAGTTGTAAAGGACGGTTAGAGCGCCCGTGGTCGTGAGTTTGAACACTGTGCCGCGGGCATTCATCCCATTGAGGGCCGTCCCGTAGAAGGTTCCGTCGGAAGCCAGTAGCAGACCGTCCAGGGGTTGAGCGCCGCTGTAGATGCAACTGACCAGAGCGCAGAAGCTGTAGATGGTGGTCAGCGTGCCCGTGGTCGTCACTTTGAACACTGTGCCCTGATCGTTTGGGCCGCCGCCTCTCGGGGAAGTTCCGTAAAGGTTCCCGTCGGTCGCCTGAACCAGCGCGGCTTGAGGGTTGGCACCGTCTGTGCCGTCAAAGCTGTGGAGCGTGGTGAAGGTCTGAGCGGGCGCGGCAATCGCCGCCGCCAGCAGCAGCCCCATCAAAGCCGCTACCCCCGCCGCCGCGCCGAATCGCCCCGTGATCTTTCGCATCTCTGCCTCCCGCTCTCTGTCCCCTTATCGTATGGACGGTTGCCGTAGTATACGTCATAAGACCCTACTACCCCCTCTGGGTCAAGCCTCATCTGCGCCGTGAGTGGAGGTTGTCAGCTTTGATAAGGATGGCGGGCGAGTTAACTCCGGGAAGCCGGCGTGGCGCGCACCACCGGCTGCCCCTCCGTTCAGGCTACTACCGTTCAGGTCGGGCCGCGTCAAAAGTTGCCGAAAGGGATGGGTCCGGCAGCAAACTGGCGGGACGCCCGCCGACGGCCGGGTTGCAATAATTTGAAAGCAGTTTGCCACTGCAGATGGGAGCCTTTTTGTATCCCTGTGAACGCTTTTGTGCAAAAGTTGCACACTTTTGGCTGTTCTGCGCCTTTTATTCGCTTTCTCTTTGGGCCCTTGACGGGCAACGTGCAAAAAGGCCCGGCCTTGGCGGCCCACCGAATCGTTGCTCCCTCTTTCCGCGGGAAAATACCGCTTGACATCGTTTGGGCTTCGGGATACCTCTACTTCCATTATGAAACTTCAAAGGATAGCGGCGGGATTTCAAGTCGGAACGCTGAAGATCGAAATTCATCCTACTAGGGAAGCCGCCGGAGAGGCGGCGGCGCGGGCCGCGGCAACGACTCTGCGAGAACTGGCTGAGGACGGTGATTTTGCAGTGATATTCGCCACCGGCGCGTCGCAGCTTGAGACCTTGCGGGCGTTAACCTCAATACCCGGCCTGCCGTGGCATCGGGTAGCCGGTTTTCATATGGATGAATACATCGGGATTCCGCCGGAGCATCAGGCCTCCTTCCGGCGCTATCTGCGCGAGAATCTCACCGACCGCGCTCCCCTGCGCGAATTTCACGGCATCGACGGCCAAGCCGATCCGGAGACAGTCTGCCGGGAATATGCCGCCAAGCTCGGAGCCTACGCCCCTAAGCTGTGTCTGCTCGGAATCGGCGAAAACGGGCACCTCGCCTTTAACGATCCGGGCGAGGCCAATTTCGAGGACCCCCTCGACATGCGAGTGGTGAAGCTGGACGCGGTTTGCAGGCAGCAGCAGCTTGCCGAAGGCTGGTTTCCCACGTTTGACGACGTGCCGGACCACGCCTTGACTCTGACCATCCCGGCGTTGTTCCGGGTGCCGAAACTGATCGCTTCCGTGCCGGGACCCCGCAAGGCTCATATTGTACGGCGAACGCTGGAGGAACCGATTTCGACGGCCTGCCCGGCTACCATCCTGCGGACGCATCCCGACGCGACCGTATATCTCGATCAGGAGTCGGCTGCGGAATTGAAGGATTGGACTTAAGCGCACGCATGATCTGCTGACTCTCCACGTGTCATCATTCTCTGTAGCGCCGCTCGGAGCCTGCCCTGTAAGGGAGCGGGGAAAGACGCCGGTCGCAGACCGGCGCTACAGCAGCGGTCGTCGATGTATTTTGAATAATCACCCGGGGGAAATCATGAGCAAGCAAGAGCGGACGGAAGTGGACCGGCGCACCTTCGTGAAGCAGGTCGGCAGCGCGCTCGCCGCGGCCTCGGCCGCGGGGATGACGGCACGCTCGTACGCGCGCATTATCGGCGCCAACGACCGCATTCGTCTGGCACAGCTCGGATGCGGCGGCCGCAGCGAAGGCCACGTTCGCATGACGCAGATGGCTTCCCGGCACCTGCCCGTTGAAACCGTGGCCGTGTGCGACATCTGGAGCGTGGCGCGCGAGGCTCGAGCCGCGCAAGTGAAGCGTGCCTTCAACCTCGACGCTCAGACCTACAAATACTCCGAAGAAATGCTATCCCGGGACGACATCGACGGCGTGATGATCGCCACCGGCGACTTCCAGCACGCCAAACTCTGCGTGGACGTGGTGAAGGCAGGCAAGGATTGCTACGTGGAGAAGCCGTTCGCCAATGTGCTCGCGGAGGCTAAAGAGGCTCGGGACTGCGCTAAAGCCTCGAAGCAGGTGGTTCAGGTGGGCACGCAGCATCGCAGCCAGCCTTACCCGCTCGCGGTGCGTGACATCATCCGCTCGGGACGCATCGGCGAGATCGTTCACATCGAGCAGGAATGGAACGTCAACGAGGAGCGCTGGCGCTTCCTGGAGTGGGACGTTGGCAGCTCGCGCGAGATGCTGATGGACACCAAAATGGAGTGGCAGCAATGGATGGACGGCCGCAAGTCAAAGCTGCAGGAACAGGACACGGACTGGAACCGCTGGCTGCTGGGCAAGCCTTACCGTCCGTTTGACCCTCACGTCTATCTCGAGTTTCGCCTCTACAAGGACTTTTCGTCCGGCATCTTCGATCAATGGCTGAGCCACGGTTCAGACCTCGTTCATCTCTGGACCGACGAAACTCATCCTGCAAGCGTGGTCTCGAACGGCGGCATCTTTGTCTGGAAGGACCGCCGCGAGAATCCAGACACCTGCGTGACGGCCATTACGTATCCCAAAGGCTTTCTTTACACCTACAAGACAACCTTCGGGAATAGTTATCGCAGCTTTTCGCGCATTCAGGGGCGCGACGGCACCATCGTGAACTATGGCGGCGAGGGCGCGTCCCTTTTCGTGGTTACCGACGAAGGCGGAAGGCGGGAGCTCGATCCTGAGGAGACGCGGCCCTTCTATCGAGAGATACCGCTCGTCGCCTCGCCCGATGAGCATGAGGAGGTCGTGCACGCCGCTGACGCGCCTCCGCCCAATTCGCGGGGGCCGAGCGACGACGACCTCGGGCACATGCTGAATTGGCTGGAGGCCATGCGCGACCGGAAGCAGCCGAACGCCACTGTCGATCATGGCTTTTCGCACGCCATCGTGTGCATCATGGCAGCTCAGTCCTACTGGAGCGGGAAGCGTCTGTATTGGGACTCGCAAAGCGAAGTGATCGTCGACCGGCCGGCCTGATCGGCTGCGGCCACGACGGGACCGCACGAGTGGAAAGATGAGAGCCCGAACGTAACCAGAGAACGTTCTTCAAAGGGCTCGGAGGATTTCGTGTATCTAGAGTACCGCCGGCTGGCCGCTGTCTTCATCCTCACGCTCGCACCCGCGATTCCGCTCACGGCTCAGACCACGCCCGAGTCAATGGAGACTCTGCTGGCGGAGCCGATCCAGCCGAGTGAGGTCACGGCCTACCAGCTTCAGCGCTACCTGATGAAAAAGATTCCAAAGCTGCCGCGAGTGTCCAGTCCCGCGGAGTTCAAAGCCTGGCAGCAGAAACTGCGCAATCACATTCTCGATGACATCGTCTTTCACGGCTGGCCGCATGAATGGGTGGATTCGGCGCCGCGATTCAGTCAAACGGACGTGATCGAGACCGATAAGGGATACCGGCTGCGCAAGTTGCGCTACGAGATCGTGCCTGGCTTCACCGGAACCGCAATCCTGTACGAGCCGGTGAAGATCGGCGGGAAGATCCCCGCCATCCTGAACGTGATTGGGCATGAACCGCGAGGCATCGCGGCCGAATACGAGCAGAAGCGCTGCATTAATTTCGCCAAGCGCGGCATTTTCGCGCTCAGTATGAATTGGCCGGGCTTCGGGGAGCTGGCGCAGGGTGAGAACACGCACGATTATGCAGCCCATCTCGATCTGGTGGGTTCGAACGCGGTGGGATTTTTCTATTTGGCCATGCGCCGCGGGCTCGACTATCTGGCGACGCTGCCGGAGGTGGATTCCGAGCGGCTGGGCGTGACAGGACTCTCGGGGGGCGGCTGGCAGACGATTGTTCTGAGCGCGCTCGATGAGCGTGCCGCGGTAGCAACCGAGGTGGCTGGATTCGGATCGCTTGAGTCCAACCTCACCCACCCGGTCGACACCGATGAGATCGAGGAGAACCCCACCGACTTCACCAAGGATGAGGACTACCCGTACCTCGTCGCCTTGCGGGCGCCGCGACCCACCCTGCTCATCCACAATGCTGAAGATACCTGTTGTTTCCGCGCGGCGCTGGTGAAGCCTTACATTTACGATCAGATGAAACCGTTCTTCGCGCTCTCGGGCAACCCGGAGGGCCTCGCATGGCATGAGAATCGCGACCCCGGCACTCACAACTACCTGCTCGATAATCGCGAGCAGGCTTATCGATTCTTCACCCAGCATTTCCATTTGCCGGTATCGAACAGTGAGATCCCGAGCGACGACGAAGTGAGGACCCCGAAAGAGCTTGCTATCGGCGTGCCGGAGGACAATCTGACCATCGTGGGGGTTGCCAGGAGGTTGGCCTCCACGATCAGGCGCCCGGCCGTACCCGATGGAACAGCGGGCGGCAACGAGCGTGGGTCCTGGGCGAAAGAACAGCGGGAGCGACTGAGGTCCGTGATCCGATACAACCCGGTCACGGTGGAGAGTGCCTGGAGAATCGCCAATACGAAGCACCTCGGAGTGCAGACACTCTCATATCGGTTCGATCTTTCGAATGGGCTAAGCGCTACCGGGCTGTGGATCGAGGCCATCTCCGCACCTGCGAACGCACAGGCGACCATCGTTCTCAACGACAAAGGCAGTAAGGAGGCCGCCGACGTGGTGTCGGACCGCATCAACCGTGGCGAGCAGGTGCTTGCTCTCGAGGTCCTTTTTAACGGAGCTGACATCCCGCAGGAACCCGATCCGGCGGATTGGGAGATGCTGGTGGCAACCACGGGTGACCGCCCTCTCGGCCTGGAAGTGGCGCAGTTGCTCGCCGTGTCCAATTGGTGGCGCACTTCGACCGGCCAATCGCAATTTAGGATCGAGACCGACGGCATGCGAAGCCAAGTGGTAGCGCTGGTGGCAGCGGCCCTTGATCCCGGCGTATTTTCAGTGGTCGTCAGCCGGCAACCCATCAAGAGCCTGGAGTACCTTCTCGGAAAGCCGGTGCCCTTCCGCTCCGCTCCAGAGCTTTTTTGCCTCGACCTCTACAAGTACTTCGATCTGGACAGCCTCGCGGCGCTCTCCACTCCTACCCGAATCAGCGATGAGTGACAGGCGACGGGCGAATCCACGCTGGTCACTGGCCCGAAAACGGTGTCCCCCCGGTGTTCTGATCCGTGCTATAAAGCGGCCGACAATTGACCGCGCCTGCTTTCTTGTGATGAAATGTCGTACGCCTTTCTGAGGCCGGTCCTGGTTGTAAATCATCTCCTTGAATGGCAGGGGCCCTGGGCAGAGAGAACGAATTACGGATGGCCGCTTCGGAAACCCAGATTGAACCCTCGGAACGACTCCGGCAGATTCCCGCAGTCGACGAGATCCTGCTTCGCCCTTTCCTGCAACGGCTGGAACAGCACGCCGGCCGCTCATTGTTACTTCAGTCGACGCGCGAGGTCCTCGACGCCTTGCGGCAGCGGATGATCGCCGGCCACGACGAAGACGTCTCCCCCCAGATTTTGGAGGGGGAAATCGCCCGCAACCTGGAGTCTCGGCTTTCGCCCTCGTTGCGGCCGGTAATCAACGCCACCGGAGTGATCCTGCACACGAATCTCGGACGAGCGCCGCTCGCCCGCGAAGCCATCGATCGTATGGTGGAAGTCGCCCGCGGCTACTCGAATTTGGAGTACAGCCTGGAGCGGGGCGAGCGAGGCCGGCGCGACTCGCACACCGATGCCTTGATCGCGAGATTACTCGGAGCCGAAACCGCACTGGTGGTGAATAACAACGCCGCGGCCGTGTTCCTTGCGCTCAACACGCTGGCCTCCGGCGGGGAGGTGGTGGTATCGCGCGGCGAACTGATTGAAATCGGCGGATCATTTCGCATTCCCGATATCTGCGCCAGCAGTGGAGCGACGTTGCGTGAAGTCGGTACCACAAATCGAACTCGTCTGGGGGATTACGCGTCGGCGATCAGCGAACGCACAAGGGTCCTGCTGCGAGTGCATCCCAGCAATTTCCGCATCACCGGCTTCACCGAACGTGCCGAATTAGGGGAGCTCGCCGCGCTGGCGCGCCAGCGCAAATTGATCCTGATGGAGGATCTGGGCAGCGGATGCCTGGTCGATCTCTCGGCACACGGGATCGAGGACGAGCCCCCGGTGGCAACCAGCCTGGCCGCCGGCGTGCACCTGGTGACCTTCAGCGGAGACAAATTGCTGGGCGGCCCGCAAGCGGGAGTCCTGGCCGGGAGCCGGGAGTCTCTCCAGAGGATCAGGAAGAATCCTCTCTTTCGCGCCTTGCGCGTGGATAAGCTTACGATCGCGGCGCTGGAGGCCACGGCGCGTCTCTATTTGCGCCAGGACTTTGATGCCATCCCGGCCCTACGGATGATCCGGGCCTCGGCGGACTCGATTGCCGTCCGGGCAAGCCGGCTGGCGGACGAACTTCGTCGCCTCGGCTTCACGGCGCGTCTGGAGGACGGCGAATCTGTAGCCGGGGGCGGGTCGACCCCGGGCCAGGGACTGCCGACCACCTTGGTCTCGGTGTGGCATGAGCGCTGCTCCGCCCAAGCGATGGCAACCCGATTGCGGAGTAATCAACCGCCGGTGATTGTCCGCCTGGCGAGCGATCACATTATGCTGGACTTACGCACCGTGCTCGATGAAGGGGAAGAAACTCAGCTCGTGCAAGCACTCCGAAAAGTGAGTGAACTCTCGTGACCGCCTCGCCAGCTGGGGATTTCGCAACTCTGGTAGTAGCTCAGGGCGCGCGAGAGCGCTAATTCGAGTAGGTATGGAGTCACAAAATTGGTAGATCCTAGCCGGGCCCGTATCGCTTACTTCTCGATGGAGATTGCGCTCGAAAACTCGATTCCGACGTATGCCGGAGGTCTCGGGGTTCTGGCGGGTGACATGCTCCGCTCCGCCGCGGATGGCGGGGTGCCAATGGTGGGCCTTACTCTGGCCTACCGCAAAGGCTACTTCGAGCAGACGCTGAGCGAGGATGGCCAACAGATCGAGTCTCCTTCAGCATGGGATCCTGCGTACCTGACTGAGCGCATGGAGGCGACTGCGCACGTCATGATTGAAGGCCGGACGGTCAAGGTGGCGGCCTGGCGCTATGAGGTGGCGGGTCTCGGAACCGAAAGCGTTCCAGTGTTTCTTCTCGATACTGCTCTTGCGGAGAACGAGCCTCAAGACAGGGAGTGGACGGACCGGCTGTATGGCGGTGACCGGCGTTATCGCCTCTGCCAGGAAATGATTTTGGGTATGGGCGGAGTCCGCATGCTGCGGGCGCTCGGCTACGACAATCTGGAGAGCTACCATATGAACGAAGGCCACTCGGCTTTCCTGACGGTTGCCCTCATGGAAGAGCAGTTACGGGCGTGCGGAAAGTCCACCCAGGGTTTTGACGGTGACATGAGCGAGCTCCGCGAAAAGTGCGTCTTCACCACGCATACGCCGGTGCCTGCCGGGCACGACGTCTTCGACCGCGGACTGCTCACGCAGGTGATGGGACAAGAGCGCGCCAGCGGGTTGGCCGCGGCGGGGTTGATGCTGAGCGGCCAGCTCAACATGACCGAGCTCGCGCTGTACTCCTCGCGCTACGTCAACGGCGTTGCCATGCGACACGGGGAAGTCTCACGAATCATGTTTCCCCGCTTTTCGATTCGGGCCATTACGAACGGGGTGCATGCTGCAACCTGGACCTCTCAGCCGTTTCAGGATTTGTATGACCGGCTGGTTCCCGAGTGGCGCACGGACAACAACTATCTGCGATACGCCAAGGGAATGCCGCTTGAGGAGATCCAGCAGGCTCACGCCGCCGCCAAGCACACCCTGTTTGAAACCATTGCCCGCGAGACCGGAGTTGCTCTCGACGAGTCTGCGCTCACGCTGGGATTTGCGCGACGGGCCGCCGTTTACAAGAGGGCTGACCTGCTGCTGTCTGACCCTGAGAAGCTGCAGGCGCTGACGAAGAGTGCCGGTCCCCTGCAAATCATTTACGCCGGCAAAGCGCATCCAGCTGACGAAGAGGGCAAGGCAGTGATCCGCCGCGTGTTTTCGAATGGCGCCCAGCTCCGGAATGGCGTGCGCCTGATCTACATTGCCAACTACGATATGCGTTGGGGAGGCCTGCTCACGAGCGGTGTGGATCTCTGGGTGAACACGCCATTGCGGCCTTATGAGGCCTCGGGAACCAGCGGCATGAAAGCGGCGCTCAACGGAGTGCCCAGCCTGAGCGTCCTGGACGGCTGGTGGGTGGAAGGTCACGCCGAGGGCGTCACGGGCTGGAGTATCGGCGACGACGCCCCCAGGGATGGAACTCAGTCTGAGGCGAGCTTGCTTTACGACAAGCTGGAGAACGTGATCATGCCGCAGTTTTACACCAAACCTTTAGTTTATGCGGAAGTCATGCGGGGTGCGATCGCGTTCAACGGTTCATTCTTCAACACTCAGCGCATGCTGCGCCAGTACGTCCGAAACGCCTACCGTTTTCACGAGCTGGAGCCCGGCGAACCCGAGGAAGTCGGGTTCGTACGGAAGGCGAGCTAGCGCCATTTCCCTTCTTTGTAGAGCTGCCTGGTCAGCAGGTGAATCAGGCTCAGAATCAGAGCTCCCCAGAAAGCGGCTGCGAATCCTCGCACTGCAAACCCCGGCACCAGCCAGGCTGAGAATTCAAGCATCAGCGCGTTCACCACCAAGAGAAACAGGCCAAGCGTCAGGATGGTGAAAGGCAGGGTGAGAACCTTCAGCAGCAGGCCGAGCGTGCCGTTCACGAATCCGATCACCAGCGCCGCCAGCAGCGCGGACCCCAAGCCGCGAACGTGGAAGCCGGGAACCATCCGCGCGACCACCAGCAAGGCGACGGCGCTGATGAACCAGCGCACCAGGAGTCTTGTCACCGCTGTTTCTCCATTCTTCGCGGCACCCCCGAACTGAAACTGAGAAGCCTGGGGCGGCGCACTATCGATTCGCTCCGCAGGACCGCGGTCAATCCGGCGCGGCGTTCGTTTGGTTGTGGAGTTCGTCGGCGCCCGGCCCCGATTGCGAAATCCGCACCTCTTCACGAAGAATTCCGAGAAGCGCCACGGTGACCGAAAGGATCAGCGGCCCCAGGAAGATGCCCAGCAGCCCAAAGGCCTTGATGCCGCCCAGCAGCGAGAAGAACACGAAAAGCGTGTTCATCTTCACACGACCGCCAATAATGTACGGCCGCAGAACGTGATCCGCCAGGCCGATGAAAGCCCCGCTCCAGGCGATGAGGACCACCGCCTTCCCCCAGTGTCCGGTCGCAGCCAGGACCACCGTGATCGGCAGCCAAACGAGGGAGCTTCCCACCAGAGGAATCAGCGAACAGACCGCCGTGAGCGCGCCCCACAGAATCGGCGAGCTGACACCCAGCAAGAAGTATGCGAAGCCCATCAGAATTCCCTGCGCGAGCGCCACCGCGACCACTCCATAGAGATTGGCCACAATGGTGTCGCTGATGCTCGCGAAAAGGCGCTCGACGCGCGCCTCATCGAGTGGCAAGACGGCCGCCATGGTCAGCCGCACGCGGCGGCCTTCACGAAACAGGAAGAAAAGCGTGAAGAAGCTGATGGCGGCGTCAAACACAAAAATGCCCAGGTTCGACACCACGTTGGCCGCCAGCCGCACGCTCCAGGAGCTCATTTGTTCGAGACGGCTCTGGACGCTGCTGCGCAGATCGAAGCCTGAAAGGTCGACATGACGGCTAAGGGCGGTGATGGGCTTTTGAAGCTTCTCGGTAAGGTATGGAGTCCAACCACCGCCCTCCGCGCTCTTCACGCTCAGAGACTGATAGGCCTGCCGGATCTCAGCGGTGACGGCGCTGCCCAAGGCAACGAGCGGAACGATAACGATCAAGAGCACAAACAAGGTTGAGGCCAGGGCGGCCAGGTTGGGCTGGCGCACGCGGCTCCATATACGCAGGTGTACGGGATAAAAAACAATGGTCACTACTGCTGCAAATAGCACCGGTTTTACGAACGGCCTCACCATCAGGTAGCAGATGTACAGAGCCGCCGCAGTGGCAAGGGAGAGAAACACCACGGTGTAGCGGCGACGGGCAGCAATGTCGCGGTAAACCTGTTCGGAACGTAGTTCGGTCTCGGGCACGTCGTATCCTACCATCGGGCGCTCGGCCGGTTGGCCAATCAGCCTAACCGGAGCAAGCCGCCATCGATCCTGTCGTCTGCCCGGCGTCAAGGTTTCGCCGACGAATGGCAGTATACCGCAGCCAC
>DASYYZ010000003.1:0-45927 GCA_035946735.1 Terriglobia bacterium | reverse complement strand
ACACTCTGGTCCCGATCGATCCGACGACACTGCGCGATCGCCTCGAAGCGGCGGGTTTCGAGGATGTCGTTGTGGAGACCAACGGCCGCGCCTTCCGCTTTCAGGCGCGGTGCTTGCCCTCGGCGTGAGACCCGTAAGGGCAAGAATATATTTGACGAATCAAGTCAAGGGAGATATTATGCCTTCTGGAAGCGAACGCGCGGGCGTAAATTCCCGTCAGGTGTTGCGCATGTTTCTAAGTTTTTTTGACGACTCGGAATCCAGCTCGGACGGTCTGAGCGGCGGGCGTTTCCAAGTCGTCGGTGGCCCCATTATCAATGATATCGACTACGGGCTAACTGAGTTTGCGCTTAATCTCGGAGCGCATTGCGTGCTGGTGGAGAACTTTCAATCGTTCAAAGAGTTTCACGCGTGCAAATTGTTTCATGCCGCGCCACCGTACAACGTACTTGATGTCGAAACCTGCCGATTGTTGTTTGATATCGTGGTTCGCTTTATACAAGAAAAGCAGTTACCGATAGTGTACGGAGCGGTTAATGTTAGTACTTTGATGGAGAGCATAGCGCAAGATGCCCGCCCGATTGACGTTGCATTCCAGAAGTATTTTCGCTCGTTAGAGAGATGGATGAAGCAAGGGGAGGCGGATTGGACAGGTGTTATGATCGGGGATGACTCAGGAGAGAGCAAGAGGTCTAATAGAAAGATCATAACAGAGTCATTTTACAAGTTAAGGAAAACCCCTAAAGAGCAGATGTCGTCAAGCTCAACCATGTCGTCTCAGAGATTGCTTGACGATATTTACTTTAGCGACTCCAGGCGTTGCATAGGGGTACAATTAGCTGACGTATGCGTGTATTTGGTATCATGTCACCTTTCCGGTAACAAAACAGAACAAGAGCCATTTTATGACAGGATTAAGCACCTAATATTTGAGCATGATTATAGTGAAGAGGTGATTCTGTGAGTCGTGAATCTGAGAGATTCGACGCAGCCATTCGTCAGATATTCACCGTATCCAAGCCCGAACTGAAGCGCCGTGAGGAAGAGTGGAAGAAGGCGAAGGCAGCCAGGAAACAGGCTAAGTCTAAGTCTTAACCCGTTTCCCGCGACCATCCCGCCTCCTCTCTTTCCTAGTTAACACTCGTTTCTCTGTCCTGAATCTTTCCGGTGAGTTGCTTATAGGTAAGGCGCTTACCGACGATCTGCGATACCGCCAGACTGAATCTTTCACTATCGTTCATACCCTGCCGATTGTTGTAACGGAACGCCTGTTCGTCTAGGTAACGGAACAAGTGGAAGGGCTCTACGCTGATGTAGGTGCCCTTGAGTCCGCGTTTGAGTAAGCTCCAAAAGTTCTCCATTCCGTTAGTGTGAATATGGCCGCGTACGTACTCTTCGGCGTGGTCGATTACCCGGTGAACGTAGTTAGCGTCAACATCGAGGGTATCGTAGGATCGCAGGGCATCGGTAAAGACTTCCGCCCCAATCTCGACACCTTCTTTAATTTCGGCGTGTAGGCTGTGGCGCTTGATGTTCTCAACTACCTTGAGTCTGACCTTGCCGTGACGCTCAAGCAGACCCATGACAGCGACCTTACCGACAGTGCCGGGGCCAATTCCCTTGGCTTCCTTGCGGTTCTTGTGCATGAAACGAGCGGCCCCACCGATGTAAGTTTCGTCGGCCTCAACGTCATTCTTTAGTTTGTCGAAAGAGCCATTCTGCAAGGCCAGCCGGACGCGATGGAGCATGAACCATGCGGTCTTTTGGGTAACGTGAACGTCCCGCTCAATTTCATAGCTGCTCACCCCGTTCTTACAGTTGACCAGCATCCAAACTGTCATCAACCACTTGTCGAGGCCGATTGGGGAGTCCTCGAATATAGTACCGACCTTGATGGTGAACTGGCGATGATGGTGGACGCTCTTGCATTGCCATTTGCGTTGATTGGCAAGGAATCGAGCATCGGTGCGCCCGCAAGTGGGACATTCGACCCCATTAGGCCATCTGCGAGCCACCAGATATGCAAGGCAGTTGTCAGCATCGGCGAAATAAACGATTGCTTCCTGTAAAGTCTTTGGCTCGTTCATGTTAGGCTCCCTGTTTCTCACTCACAAGCCAAGTATACAGGAGTCCGTTTGATTCGTCAACTATATTTTTGCCTTCATAGGGGTACACGTGCGTACTTTTGGCCGGCCTTATGGCAGCCCGTTTTCAAGTGCGGACGGCACTGATTTCCATTGGAAGGCGGGAAACGAAGACAGCGGATTGGGGCGTCAAAGAGGAGGACAATAGCGGCGGTCTGACACGCCGGTTAGCGCCGGAGTGGCATTCAAGCGACGACATCAAAAACAATGTTCGTCGCCGCCCGTGGTGGCCAGGGGGACGATTTCTTGGAAGAGTTACGAGTCACAAGACGACTAGGAGAGCCGGGGTTCGGGGCTCGCGACTCGAGGATCGGGAAGGATCTGAGGGGAATGTTTTACGTTGTCAATTCCCCCACAAGCTCAGCTGAATCCTTGAAGTAGCGGCCATGAGTTCGTCGCAGCACCTGCTCGCTGGGAGCATCCAGAATCACCACTTCGTGTTGGACACCTTGGTGGTTCAGGGCGAGCTCTAAGTCCAATCGCGTCTCCTGGGCGAGCTGCCGCTCGGAGTCATCAAACTTTAGAAATTGCACGAGCTTTCCCGAGGGGCGATCATATTCAATCAGAAAAAGCATACTTGTCACGCTAACCTTTCTCTTCCAGTCGTGCAGGCTGATTAATTGCGCCCTCCAAGTATTCGCGAAATGCTTGTTTGATCCCCAGCTTGTAGACCCGTTGGAGGCCGCCTGGCTGTGTCTCCCCTTCCTCCAGTTCGGCGATGCGCCTTGAGAGGGCCGCCAGTCGTTGCGCCGGAAGCGTGGATTGACCGCCGCCGTACTTTATCGTCGGATCGAGAGTATCAGACAATCTCTCCGATAGCTGCGCCCAAAGATGCTGTAGCTCTGTGCGAACCTGAATCTCGATTGCCCGATTCCGAACGGTTGTGATGAGATGAACGGCGCGATAACCGTGGCTAGGTTGCTTGCGCCGATCAGCGACGGCCACTTTTGCGAACGTGCTCCTAAGCCGACCCACTATCCGATCTTGCGTGAGCACGTCCGGCACAACCAATCGGCAGCCCGCGATGTCCTGCACTTGACTGAGCCGAATCGTTTCCCGTCGAAGCTTCTCGATAATGGAAGTCGTAGATTTAGCGGGTCTCCCCGTCAGCGCCCACTGCGTCCGAGAGCGACGTATGACGTTAATAGTTTCCTCGTATGCCTGGGCGAAGGATGCACGGTAAGCATCGAGCAGGCGAAAATCGTCATCAGAAACACCACCCTTTCTAAGACGTTCCCCGAGTCGGTCAACCTGCGCCCTAGAGATTGCGATCACTCAACGTTCATCATAGCGCACCAGAGCGGCCTGCTGGCTTGGCTCCGGGCGAAAAGGAGGTCACAGATGGTGAGGACCTTCCTCCCACATCGTAGTCAGCATGAACGCATCTACTGGCCGGAGGCTGAAGCCGTGGCGGGTTGTTCCCCTTTGGGAGCGTAGTAGCCAGGCTTGGTGCGCACCACAAGTTTCTTGCGGGTGCCGTGCTCGAAGCCCTCAACCTTAACGGCGCGGTAAGTGCCATCGGCGGCCTTGTTGGTGGGATAGTATCCCAAGGTGTATTGGTTGCGGATCTCGTGAGCGATCTGGCGGCAGGTGGAGTCCACTTCGGACAGCGTGGCGGGAAAGAACGAAGCGCCTCCCGTACCCTGCGCCAGTTGCTCCAGCACTTTCTTGGCGTGCCGGTCGCCGCCGCTGTGGATCTTGAAAAGCCCGGTATCGCCGGTCTCGTCCCCCAGCAGCCCGATGGTGTAGATCTGGGCATTCGATTGTTGCGCGTACTTGAGCAACTCCGGAAAAGTGTAGCGGCTGGCGTTGTCTTCGCCGTCGGTGATCACGAGCAGCGTTTTTTTGTCGCGGTTGCCCAGGTGTAAATGGTCAAGCGAAGCGTAGATGGCATCGTAAAGAGCCGTGCCGCCGCGGGAGTCGATCTTCGATAATGCGCTGCGCAGATCCTCAACGTTAGAGGCGAAGTCGCCCGGGGTGTCGAGATAGTAGACGTCGTTGAAGTTCACGATGAAAGCCTGGTCCTGCGGGTTTGACGTCTCCACGAAGGCGAGCGCGGCGGCATTCACCGCCGGGCGCTTCTCCTTCATGCTGCCGCTATCGTCGATCACAATGCCCATGGTCACCGGAATATCGGCGTGCGAGAAGACCGAGAGTTTTTGCGGCACGGAATTCTCATAGACGTGAAAGTCGCCCTGGGCGAGATCCTCCACCTTGCGGCCCTTTTTGTCGACCACACTCGCCGGAAGCACCACCAGGTTCACCTTGGCGCTGAGTGTGAACTGTCCATTTTTCCTGCTTTGCACCGGGGGCGCTTGTCCGGGAGCCGGCACCGACTCCTGGTGGGTCGTGGCGCGCTGCGCCGGAGCAGGGTTCGAGGGAGTCTGATTGGGGTCCTGATGCCCTCCCTCTTGCAGGTGGGCGCGTCCGGCGGCGAACGCAAGGCTCAGTGCCATCGCGAGCGGAATCGCGATCAAATTTCTCACCAGACGCCCCGGCTCTCTTCGAAGCGGCTCGAAGGCGCCCTGAGGCGGATGGTTCTCACTGCGTTGGGGCATAGTATCCCGTGCGGGCATAGACCTGCAGCGCCGGAAGGCCGCGAGGCGCATCGAGCTTTACCTTGATACGCCGCCAGCGGCCATCGCGAACCAGGTTCGAAGGCTTGTAGCCGATAAGATACTCGTTGCGCAGCTCGATCGAGATCTTTTCCGCGATGTCCGGCAATTCGCTGGCGCTCTCGACGCTGAACATGCGTCCGCCCGAAATCTCCGACAGGTCGGCGAGCAACGACGGACCGGACGCTTCTTCAGGGGTCCGGCCGCGGCTCGCCAGCGGCTCCAGCACGGCCACGGCATAGATCTGCGCGTCAGACTCCTTCACCGCCCGCTTGATCTCGTTCTCCGTGTAGCGGCTGTGATTGTCGCCGCCGTCGGAGATCACCAGCAGCGCCTTGCGGCTCGAGCGCGCTTGCTTCATCTCGTTCAAACCCATGTAAATCGCGTCCAGCAGCGCGGTACGGCCTCCGGACTTGATAAAAAGGAGGCGATCCTGCAGCTTTTCAAACTTCGACGTGAAATTCGAAATCAGGTCAGGCCTTTCGTTGAAATCGATGAGCATGAACTCATCTTCTGGGTTCGATGTCTTGAAAAACTGTAAGGCTGCCTCCTTCGAATTTTCTATCTTATCGGACATGGAGCCGCTGGAGTCAAAGATCATGCCCACCGAGATGGGCGCATCCTCGGTGGAGAAAGTGGCAATCTCCTGCGGCACCTTTTCATCGAACACTTGAAAGTTGTTCTTCTCGAGGCCGGTCACAATCCGATCGTATGGGTCGGTGACGGTGATGCCCACTACCACCAGATTCACGTTCACCTGAATAGGGCGGGTGTGGATGTTGGGTTGGCGGATGTTCACTGCGGCCGATGAAGGATTGTTTGAATCGGCCAGATTTGCCGCCGGGGCAGAGTCCGGAGATGAATTCTTAAGTTGCAGCGATTCCGGCTCCCCGGCTTGGGGGCGCGCTGCGCCTGGGCTTTCGGCGGGCGCTGGTTTTACCTCTTGAGCAGCCGACAGCACGCAAAGCAGAACGAAACCCGTGACGAGGCTGCAACACAGAACCAGCGCGGAGAGTTGCACCCGAGAGTCTTTGCTGCGTTGACGATCAAACGCCATGGCCGCGGCCCTCCTTCCAACTGGAAGTTCGAAGTTGCCACGGACTCGTTCCGGCGCCCGCCGGCCTTCTGGGCGGCCGAACCGAGAAACTCTGCCCACTAGAATATAGCACAGGAAATCGGCGCTGGCTCCACCTATTGAGCATTGCAAAATCCAGTGACGACCGCTGCTGTAGCGCCGGTCTGCGACCGGCGTCCTTCGCCGCTCATAGAGCGGCGCTACAGAGAAGGACGTCACCGTATTTTGCAATCTTCATTAACAAGCTGAAATCAGCGCAGCTCCCGTCCGGGCGAAAAGTGCGCTGCCATTCGATCGTTGTGCGCCCCTCGACGTGGTAAACTTTCCCAAGTCAGCGAGCCATGTTGAACCTTTACGTCATCTCCATCGGCGGCACCATCGAAAAGGTCTACCACGAGGCCACGGGCGCGCTCGCCAATGTCGAAACCAAGATCGACCGCTACTTCCGGCTCCTCCGGCTCCCGGACCTCAAGGTGGAAATCACCCATCTGATGAACAAAGACAGCTTGGAAATGACCGACGCTGACCGCCAGGTGGTTTTGGAATCGGTGCGTCATAAGCTTCAGTCCTTGCCGGCTCCAATCGTAATCACTCATGGGACCGATACCATGATCGAGACGGGGCTGGTCCTCCAGGCGAGCCTGCCCGACCTCACGGTTCCCATCATCCTGACGGGCGCCATGACACCTCTCGGATTCGAGGGCAGCGACGGACTGCAAAACATGACAGAGAGCCTGCTGGCGGCGCGCCTGGTTCCGGCCGGAGTCTACGTGGTTATTCACAATCAGGTGTTTCCGATCAACCGGGTGCGCAAGGACCGGGAAAATGCGCGCTTCGTCTGGAAGGATGCTCCAAGTCTCATCCGGCAGTTTGGATGAGGGCATCGATACGGGGCGATCATCGGGCCCGGCGCTGACGAGGTCCCGTCTCAGGTTTTGCTGCTACAATGTCCGCTTGATGCCCGTTCCTGCGGATCATCGCTGGACATCCACCTCTTTTCGCGTCCGCTACGCGGAGACGGACCAGATGCAGGTGGTGTACTACGCGAATTTCCTCATCTGGTTTGAGATGGGACGGACCGATTGCTGCCGCCAACATGGTTTTGCTTATCGGGAGATGGAAGAACAGGATGGACTCTTCATCATGGTGGCGGAGGTGCGCTGCCGCTACAAGGCGCCCGCGCGCTACGACGACGAAATCGAGGTCCGCACCTGCATCAAGGCGATGCGGAAGCGGGTGCTCGTCTTTGGCTACGAAGTCTACCGACTGCCGGATGAGGAGATGCTGGCTGAGGGCGAGACCGTCCACGTAATCACCGATCGCGAAGGCCGTCCGCGCGCGCTGCCCGAGAAATACGCGGAGTTCTTCCGTGCGGGAGGCCGGAAATTGCCGATTGGCGGTTGACGGTTTCCGATTGAGCGCCCGAATGCCACCGAGCGCCTTGGCAACAGAAGGCTTCGATCCGGTGGATGAAGTCAGACCCGCGATCTGAGATCGTTAATCCCTAATGTCTCGTCTCGTACTCCTGACCGGTAGCGATTTGACGCGCCAGGACTTTGCCGATATTGTCCTGCGCGGCAGGCCGGTGGGATTGAGCCCGAAGGCGCGACGGGCGATGACGGCATCGCGCCGGGTGGTGGAACGCGCCATCCGCGAAAAGCGCGTGGTGTACGGGGTCACCACCGGCGTCGGTAGTCTCTCCACCGAACGTATCGATCCGGCTGAGGCGCGCCAGTTGCAGTTGAACGTGGTGCGCAGCCACTGCTGCGGTGTTGGCGAGCCTTTGAGCATTGCCGAGACCCGAGGACTGCTTTTGCTGCGCGCCAACACGCTGGCGGCGGGACTGTCTGGCATCCGTCCGCTGGTGGCTGACATGCTCTGCGGAATGCTCAACCATCGGCTGCACCCAGTTGTGCCGGCACGCGGATCGGTAGGCGCGAGCGGCGATCTGGCGCCGCTGGCACACGTCGCCCTGACACTGGTGGGCGAAGGCGAGGTCACACTGGACGCCGGTAGCGAGGTCCGAAGCAGACCAGTGTCGGCGCGGACGGCCTTGCGGCGCGCCGGGCTTAGTCCGCTTCAGCTCGAGGCCAAAGAAGGCATTTCACTGGTCAACGGCACCCAGGCGATGCTCTCGCTGGGATTGCTCGCTCTCGCTCAGGCTGAGGTTCTGGCCGACACGGCCGATGTGGCCGGGTCGCTCTCGCTTGACGCGTTGCGGGGTTCGCCGGCCGCTTTCGACGAGCGTCTGCAGCGCGCGCGGCCCCACCCCGGGCAGTCCGAGTCGGCTCGGAATTTGGCGCGCCTGAACGAGGGCAGCGCCATCCGCGAGTCGCACCGTGATTGCGCCCGTCTCCAGGACGCCTATAGCCTGCGCTGTATCCCGCAAGTGCATGGCGCCGTGCGAGATGCGATAGGATTTGCACGAGGAGTCTTCGAGATTGAAATGAACAGCACCACGGACAATCCGCTGGTCTTTGCGGATGAAGGCGAAGTCTTGTCGGGAGGAAATTTTCACGGCCAGCCGGTGGCGACCGCGCTCGATCTGCTGGCCATCGCGCTCACCCAGCTCGGCGGGATCTCCGAGCGGCGCATCGATCGCATGGTGAATCCACTCACTTCCGATTTACCGCCTTTTCTGGCCCGGAATCCCGGCCTGGAATCCGGCATGATGCTGGCCCAGGTCACAGCGGCGGCGCTGGTGTCGGAAAGCAAGGTGCTCGCCCATCCTACCTCGGTGGACTCGATTCCCACTTCCGGTAACAAAGAGGATTACGTGAGCATGGGGATGGCGGCCGCGCTTAAGCTGAGGCAAGTTGTGACTAACGTGGCTTCTGTCCTCGCGATCGAGCTGCTCACAGCAAGCCATGCGCTTGATTGCCTGGCGCCGCTCAAAACCGGCCGGCTGGCCGTGAAGGCACAGCAGATCGTACGCCGCGTCGCGCCGCCCCTCACCGGGGACCGCGCCCATGCGCCTGAAATCGCGAGCGTCGCCGGTCAGGTTCTGCGCGGAGAGTACGCCCGCGTGCTGTCCCAGGCAAAGTGAATTCAGGCGCCGGCGGCGTTCTTCAATCGACAATCATTAGTTGCGATCGACAAACCTGTGCCTTGTATCTCCGCCACCATCATTACCCTCAACGAAGAGCGCAACATCGCGCGCGCCATCCGCTCCCTGGGTTGCGCCGATGAGGTGATTGTGGTTGACAGCGGCTCCGCCGACGACACCGTTGCCATCTCTCGGTCGCTCGGAGCCCGCGTAGCCACTCACGGCTTCGAAGGCTTCGCGGCCCAGAAGAACTACGCGACCGCTCAAGCCCGGTACGACTGGGTGTTGAGTCTCGATGCCGATGAGGAGCTCGATTCGGTCGCCCAACAGGCCGTGCGGCAGTGGAGGATGGCGGCGCCGCAGGCCAACGGTTATCGCTTCGCGCGTTGTGCGCGCTATCTTGGCCGCTGGATCCGGCATTCAGGTTGGTACCCCGACCACAAAGTGCGGCTCTACGATCGCCGCCAGGGCGAGTGGCGCGGCGCTTACGTTCACGAATCGGTGCTGGTGAGGGGTGCGGTGGAAGCCCTGCCCGGCGAGATCCTGCACTATACTTGCGACTCGCTCCGGGAGCATCGCGAGCGCATCGAGTTCTACACCGATCTCGCCGCGCGGGAGATGCTGGAGCAGGGCAGGCGCGTGCCGGCCGCCGGGCGCATAGTCCTGCCGGCGTGGATCTTTCTCGAGACTTACCTGATCAAGGGCGGGATTCTCGATGGGTCCCAGGGGTTTTGGATCGCGCGCCTGGCAGCTCACTATGTGGCGCGCAAATTCGAAAAATTGCAGGCGATGCAGCGAGGCGATCGAAGAACTTGAGAATCGTACACCTCGACACCGGCCGCGAGTTGCGGGGCGGCCAGCGCCAGCTTCTCCTGCTCGCCCGCAAGCTGCGCGAGCGCGGCCACGGCCAGTTGGTTGTATGCCCTGAAGAGTGCGCCCTCGAGCTCCAACTGCGTGAGAACAAGTTCGAAGTTTTTGTTTTGCCCCGAAATCGTCTTGGGTCGTTCGGGGGCATGCACCGCCTACGGCGTCAGATTCGCTCCGGAGCGTTTCAGGTGCTGCATGCTCACGATGGCCGCGGCCAGACCGTGAGCGCGCTCGCTTCGCTGGGTCTTCCGGTGCGCCGGGTGGCGACGCGCCGCGTCACCTTCATGCCTCGAGGATTACAGCGGGCTTTGGGCGTTCATCGGCTGCAGTACGGGCCCACCTGTGACGCCATCATCGCCGTATCCAATTTCATTCGTGACCTGCTTGTGCAATCCCGCCTCCGAGCCTCCAAGATCGAAGTAATACCCGACGGGGTTGAGATTCCGGCCGCGTTGCCGGACGCCGCCTTCCGCAACCGCGCGCGACGCGACTGGGGATTTGAGCCCGAGGCCTTCGTCATCGGACACGCCGGAGCGTTCACTCGCGAAAAGGGACAGGACATTCTGCTTGAAGCCTTCCTTCAAGTCCTGAACACAATGCCCCAGGCGCGGCTGCTGCTCGCAGGGGAAGGTCCCTTGCGAGCCTTGGGCGAGGTCGCCGAGCTTCTGCGCCGCGCCGGCAGTCGTGCGCGGATTATCGATCCGATGGAAGACTTAACGCCGTTCTTCGCGGCCATCGACGTTTACGCGATGCCCTCGCGAGCCGAGGGTCTTGGTTCTTCGGCTCTGCTGGCGATGGCGCACGGCCTGCCGCTGGTCGCGAGCCGGGTCGGGGGCCTGAGCGAAGTCGTGGCCGAAGGAGAGACCGGCTGGCTCGTGCCACCGGCGTCGGCGTCAGCGCTCGCGGACGGGCTTGTGATGGCGGCTTCGCGTCCCGAAATATTGCGGCGCTTTGGGGCCGCCGCCCGCCAACGGGTTGCGGCCTTCTCGGATGATACAATGGTCAACCGCACCGAAGCGCTCTATCGCCGGCTCGTCGCCACGGCTGGCTGATTGGTTGCGATGAGTCTCACTCCGGTCAGTGGAAGGCGACGCCGCTCTTTCAGCCGCCAATGAACTATTTCTTCGTTGCCCTCTTCGGACTGATCTTTGGCAGCTTCCTCAATGTCTGCATTGCCCGCATGCCGCTCGGGCTGTCCATCGTCCACCCGCGATCGAGGTGCCCGCGCTGTCACCACCCGATCCGCTGGTATGACAACATTCCCGTCTTGAGTTTCGTCTGGCTGCACGGCCGCTGCCGCGACTGCCGCGAGCCGATTTCGCTTACCTACCCGCTCGTCGAGATTCTCAATGCGGCCTTGATGTTGGCTGCCTATTTTGTGGATGGCCTCAGCCTGCAGTTCCTGCACGACGCGGTTTTCATCATGCTTCTCCTGCTGCTGGTGTTCACGGATCTATTTGAACGCCGGATTCCTGACCTCGTAACCGTTCCCGGAATTGTGTTTGGCCTCGCGCTCAGTTGGTTTGTGCCGGTTGATGCCAGGCCGCTGGTTCCCGTTCTGCTGCACTACGGAGTGGTTCCACCGTACGCCGTAATATCGCCGCTTGGAGCCGTTAGCGGAGCCCTCGCCGGCGGAGGTCTCTTTTACGTGGTGGCGGAGGCGTTCTACCGGCTTCGGCACATCGAGGGAATGGGCGGAGGGGATATCAAGCTGATGCTGCTGGTGGGAGCCTTTTTGGGGCTGCCGCTCGCGCTACTCACCGTTTTGCTGGGCTCGTTGATCGGACTCCTGGTGGCAATACCCTTCTTGATCCTCAATCGCCGGCGCTTTTGGCGCTTTAAGTGGCCCTATGGAAGCTTTCTAGGCGCAGCGGGGATCTATGCCTGTCTGTGGGGAAACCAGTTGCTGGAGGCTTACCTGCGCTGGTCTGGTTTCGTGAATTGAGCCGATCCCACGCGGCGTCGGCGTGTTTTGGCCGGGCGGGAACTTCGAACCGCAGTGAGCCGGCTGGGACTCGAACCCAGATCCCCTGCCTTAAAAGGGCAGTGCTCCACCATTGAGCTACCGGCCCAAACCCTTTTTATTATTGGGCTTAATTAAATCTTGAAGCTGGGCGCTTTTCGTGGTGTCAGTTTTAGTGTCAGTTCGTCTCGGCGTAGAAACCACCGGGCTAGTTCCAAACGCGTCCAGCTTCCGGACGGCATCAAGCGTGTAAGACGGTGCCAAATGCGCATACTTCATAGTCTCTTGGATTGTAGCATGTTCCAGCAATTGCACGATCTTCCGAAGGGATGTCCATCATAGCCAGCCAGGACGCAAAAGTGTGGCGCAAGTCGTGGCAGGTGAAGTCCTCGATTTTTGCCTTCTCGATCACATCCACAAACCAATGGCGCGGACTAAGCAAGGGCTTCCCGTTTTCGCCCTTCTTGACGTGCTGGAAGATCGGGTCCTTGCCGCCCGTCCGCCGACACAGTTCCCTCTAAAGGCGCTCAAGGCAGAATCGTTCAGTTCAATGTGCCGCCACGACGAGCTGCCTTGCTGCGCGGCACGTACAAATCCCTCCTCTCGAAGTTCACGTCGGGCCACGAGATGCGATGTACTGCTCACTGCGGCGCATTCCGGTATTGGAGCGCGATGTCTAACTCAAACTCGTGCTCTGGCCAGTCGGTGCGGATCGTGATGCGAAGGGCCTGCTCTTCGGCGGGTGACAAGTACCTCGCGCGCTCATCGGTGGGGGTTTGGCGTTCCGGCAGCCGGGCAGGATTGACAGTGACCTTTTTGTTTTCGATGCCCAGGAGATAGACGCCGCTCAGCACGGTCTTACATCTGTTATAGGTCTCCGGTGCCCAATGTCCTTTATACATCACAAGAGCAAAACAGCCTGTAATCCCCGTAATACCAGCGGCATGGCGCAAAGGCGCGGTCGTCGAGCGGTCATGAAGTAAGCCGCACGGCTGCAGATTATTTCGTTGCGGCGGGATCAAAGCTATATCTACCGTTGGAGTGAGCGGAACGTGTAACAGTGTTGAGCACCTGTGTCCAAAGGCCGTGGAAGCGCAATGAACTGGAGCTTGGCCTATGCCGCTTTGCAGGCGCTTTCGCGTACACTTTCAGCGGCATGTGGCACCCCTTGAGGGCGCCAGGTCCCCTGGGCCGGTGGACTGTGACGGGCGCGATTCCACTCTTTTCTGATCTGGCTGCTGCTGAAACGGCTTTGGACCATGCGGCCCTAAGGAATTCGCGTGTCCACCCCGGGTGGGCGACGAAATTTTCTTTCGTGCCGTCGCCAGCCCATCCCCGTTTCGCCGCGTGGAATGTCGCAAACCGGCCAGCGGAGTCCGGGATCGGACAGAATAGGCGTAAGTCAGAACCGAAGAAGCGTGTACGCTGTTCAGCAGCATAGATTTTGCATGCCTGGCGGACGGAACTGTGATTGCCTCCAGTGCGCCTGGAGGACTCTCGATGCACACCATCTGGCAAGACCTGCGTTACGGCGCTCGCACGTTGATCAAGAATCCGGCGTTCAGCGCAATTGCGATTCTCACGCTCGCGCTCGGCATCGGCGCCAACACGGCGATCTTTACCGTGCTCGATGCGGTGCTGCTCAACTCGCTGCCGGTGCGCAATCCGCGGTGGTGACTCAATTTGAATTTTTCTTCTTATATGGCCCGCGCTTTCCGAAGGTCGGCTGAGGCAAAAGGGCAACGATATCTCCGATTGTCCAGACGCGTCCCGTAATTCCCGCTTCCATTGCTGGCGTCACTCTAAGGGTTTTGTGAATCCGGCAGAAGTTGTAATGCATGTAGTGCAAGGCGACCTGATAGGCGTGGTTTTCGACCTTCTTGCTGAAGGCGTTAGTCAGGCGAGTAAATCGCCGCATCCCCATTCTCATCGTGAGATTCTGTCGCTCAACGTAGCTGGTCGAGATGTGCGCGGGATCGGGATCGCCAGTCACGGTCTTGGGTTCGCAGGACGTGCATACGGCAGAGCTGTAGCGCGTTCCTCTTGGCTTGATTCGTAGGTCTTAATCAGCATCGCGTAATCCACGTCGCATCCGAACGCGCCTTCGACGGCTTCCAAATAAACCCGCAGACCGTCCGTCGTTAGCTGGACGCGACTCGCCAGCCTGGACGCCAGATCGTCGATGAACATCTTGGCGCTTTGGGCATCACGATTGCCGACTAGAAACGACGGCACCAGCTTAGTGTCGGCATCAACCGCGACCCAAGTCCATACGCTTCCAAAGCCGAACTTACCTTGCTTGCCTTCGGGAACATTTTTGTCCTTCGCGTAGCAGAAAGACCAAATCTCATCAGCCTGAATCCTTCGGCATTTCAAGTTGCGGAGGGCCTTGTCTTGATACTCGGCGCACGCCATGCCGATGTCTGGCAGGAAGCTGAGGACGGTGTTAAAGGCCACGTCGCACATGCGAGCCACGGCTCGCATCGAGTTTCCTTCCACCAGTGCTGCTACGATCTGCGCTTGCTTTCCCCGACTCAGCTTATTCATAATGTAATTATGCTTGAGCATAACAGTTGTGTCAAGCAAAATCTTTATGAATCTTTTGCTTAACTGATGTAATATATAGCTTACACACCGGAAATGTCAACTTGCTGTCCAGATTTCACTTGACGTGAGATCGTGTCGGAGAGAGACTTCTAAATCTTTCATTTGCAAAACAGGGGAGGCGGTGCTAAATTCTCCTTGTATGCTATATATTACATGTGAGAAATGCCGACAAATGAGTGCCAGATGCGATTCCCCGGCAAGTTGAGATTTATCAAACCTTAACGAGCGAAGAACCATTTACGGAGTGGGCGAAGTCCCTTCGGGGGACGCAGTATCATGGCAAGGTAATCGCTAGGCTTAAAAATGTCGCAAGCGGGAATCTCGGAGAGAAGCGCCACGTCGGGGACGGAGTTTGGGAATTGAAATTCAAAACCAGCGGGGGCCCGAGGATTTATTACGGGGAGCGCAAGGACGGCAAGTTGATTGTGCTTTGTGGTGGACTCAAGGGGAGTCAAGATAGAGACATCGACAAAGCCAAGGAACTTTGGAGAGACCACAATGCCCGGCAGGACTCGTAGCCTAAACGATTGGCTGACAGAACAACTCACAGACAATCGTGCGGCTGCGAGCTATATAAACGAAATTATCACCGATTCACCAGAATTATTTGCTTCTGCGCTCGGGGATGTTGCAAGGGCCAGGAGAATGGCCAATGTAGCGCGAGAAGCGAACATACCGCGTGAAAGCCTTTATCCCATGTTGTCGGATGCTGGCAATCCAACACTGCAAAAGTTGATAGCGATCCTCGACGCTGTCGGGCTGAGGATTCAGGTTGCCCCGGTGCAAGATCAGGTTCAAGATCGCACGCCCGAGGCACAAGGCGTAAGTTCGGTCGACCAATCGCCTGATCTTGGAGAGATTCAGGGAGCCGCGTCACAACTTGCAGGTGTTGTCTTGCTAGTTGGACAGCCCAGTGGTGGATTCGATTTCAATCTTGGGAGCGGTGTCGCAGCCCTTTCCCTAATCAGTGAATCTGTTGAGGAGACTTCTCTATGGAACCGGACAACCAAAACCCAGCAGAGCCAAAGGAAAATATACGCGGCGCAAATCTCGAATATAAGCGGCGCCCCGATGACCAATTTTTCGATGAATATGCAAACAGCATATTCGTCCAATCAGGGGCCTGGGACGTCACGCTCACTTTCGGACGACTTGAGCCGTCCAAAGGTCCCAACACCGTCGTTCAGCATTCCGCAATAACCATTCCCTGGAGCCATGTGAGACCCTTTATTTACTTCTTGAAGAATCACCTGATTAGCCAGGAGATTCTTAACGGCAAGCACCCTGTTCCAAAGGGGATAATCCCAAACGTGACAGAACCTTCCGAAGAATTGATTAAGTCCCTGCCTGAAGGGGTTGCACAGAAAACTTACGAGGCCATTAAGAAGAACTACGAAGAGTTTTTTGAGGTTAATCCGGAAGCGCGTTAGTTTTGCGCCTTATCCCATCGAACCCGAGCCGCCTTTACCGCGATTGCTTTGCGTTCGGAAGGGTTGAGCTTGAGCTTGCGAGCACGACCGCCCCGCTTTCCCCCTTTGTGTCCTATTTCCGCCATGCGCTTTGATTTCTCAGACCGTTCCAGCTCGACCTCCGCCTCGACTTCACCTGTCGATATTCGTACTATCTCAAACGCCCGTTGGTTGGAGTCCTTCGGCAGTTTCTTGGGGATTATCATGGCTCATTGTCGCACAGCGGAAGGGGCGAAGCCATAGCCAGAAAATTCAACTTGAGTCACTACCCAATCCGCAGCAACTGGTGATTCTGACCGATCCGAACGACGGCGGCATGAGCGTGGGTAGCTCGACGGGCGATCGCGGAATGCTGACCTACGCTGAATTCCAGGACATCGCGGCGCGCAACCAGGTGCTGTCGGGGATTTTCGCCGCGGACGCGATGCACGGCGACGTTCCGGTGGCGGTGGAGGGAGCGGAGCAGACCAGCGGCGAAGGCCTTCAGGCCAGTGTCGAGACGACGAGCGGATCCTTCTTCGGCGTTCTCGGTGTTGATCCGCTGCTGGGCCGGACGTTCGGCCCCGAGGTGGACAAGGTTCGCGACGCGAATGCAGTGGCGGTGATTAGCTACAGCTTCTGGCAGCGTCATTTCGGCGGCGACACGTCGGTGCTCGGCCGGAAGCTTCGCATCCGCAAAACGGTGTATGACATCATCGGCGTGATGCCACAGCGATTCTTCGGCATGACGGTGGGCGCCGCGCCGGACGTTTGGGTGCCGCTCACCATGCAGGCGGAGGTCTATCCGGGTCAGGACTGGCTGACAGTGGAAAAGCACCCGATCGAGAAGACCGAGTGGCTGCAGGTGATGGGACGGCTCAAGCCGGGCGTCACGGTCGCCAAGGCCAAGGCCAGCCTGGATCTGACCTTCCAGCAGTATCTCGAATCGCAGCTTGGCGACATTACAGAAAACGACCGGCACAACTTTCTCAACGAGCATCTGCCGGTGGCGGACGGACGTCGCGGCGCGTCCCTGCTGCAAGACCAGTTCGGCACGCCGTTGTTGGTCCTGATGGGCGTGGTCGGCCTGGTGCTGCTGATCGCCTGCGGCAATGTGGCCAATCTGCTGCTGGCGCGCGCCACTTCGCGCCAGAAGGAGATCGCGGTGCGCGTGGCGCTGGGCGCGGGCCGGGCGCGGCTGTTCCGCCAGTTGCTCACCGAGAGCGTGCTGCTCGCCGCAGTCGGCGGTGTTGTCGGACTGATCCTCGCCCGCTGGGCTGACGCCGTGCTCCTGCGCCTGGTCTCGTCCGGCTCGACGCCCATTCCGCTCGATACTCATCTGGACGGCACGATCCTCGGCTTCACCTTCGGTGTTTCGATCCTGACCGGAATGCTGTTCGGCCTGGCGCCGGCGCTGCGCGCTTCGCGCGTGGATCTGAACGGGGTTCTGAAAGGCACGTCGCGCAGCGTGATTGGCGGCACGGCGCAAAGCCGCCGCGCGCCGATCGGCAAGATTCTGATCGTGGGCCAGGTGGCGTTCTCGCTTCTGCTGCTGGTGGTGGCCGGCCTCTTCGTTCACAGCTTTCAAAAGCTGAGCGAGGTGCAGCTCGGCTACGACCACGACCACCTGCTGATTTTTGGGGTCGATCCCATCGAGTCCGGCTACAAAGGCCCGGCCATCGCCGAAATGTACAAGGCAATGATGGACGGCATTCGCGCGATCCCGGGCGTGCGCGGCGTGACGCTGTCGCAAAACGGCCTGTTCAGCCACTCGGAATCGAACGACCAGATCAAGATTGACGGATACAAACCGCAATCCGGCCAGAAAATGAACGCGCGCTTTGACGAAGTCGGTCCGAACTACTTCTCGACCGTCGGCATTCCGATTCTCATGGGTCGCGACATCACCGAGGAGGACAGTAGAACCGGCCAGCGCGTGGGTCTGATCAACCAGACCATGGCGCGCTATTACTTCGGCAATGAAAGTCCTATTGGGCAGCGCATCTCGGACACGTTTCCGACCAATGTCGAGGACTTCGTGGTGGTGGGCGTGGCGGCCGACGCCAAGTACAACAGCCTGCGCGAGCAGACGCCGCGGCGGTTCTACGTGCCCTTCTTCCATCCCATCGGCGACGTGAGCTTCGCCCGCGTCGAGGTGCGGGTTGCGGGAAGTCCGTCGGCGGCGGCTGACGCAGTGCGTGCGTCCGTGAAGCAGGCGGCTCCTAACCTGCCGCCGATCGGGATTCACACCATGAATGATCTGGTGAGCGAATCCATGACCAGCGATCGCATGATCACCAGGCTGACCGGCTTCTTCGGAGCGCTCACCGTACTGCTGGCCTGCATTGGGATTTACGGCATCATGGCCTACGCGGTGGCGGGGCGCACGAGCGAGATCGGAATCCGCATGGCGTTGGGCGCGGATCGCGGCAGCGTGGTCTGGATGGTGCTGCGCGAATCGCTGGTGCTGGTCGCGATCGGGGTCGCGATTGGGCTGCCCGCGGTGCTGGCCGCGTCGAAGCTGATCAAGAGCCTGCTCTTCGGCTTGACGGCGTCCGATCCGCTCGCGCTCGGAGCGGCCAGTCTGCTGATGATCGCCGTGGCCGCATTCGCCGGCTACGTTCCGGCACGCCGCGCGGCGCGGACCGATCCTATGGTCGCGTTGCGATACGAGTAGCACCGGTAGAAGTAGGGCGGGGCTCGTACGCAGAAAACGCCGCGCCGCACGCGGTCATTCCTGCGACGCGGGAATCCATTTGCCCGAAATCGCATTGCTCCAATGAACTCTCCGGGGTTCTTGAATGCCATGCGATGCCCACCGCCGAAGGGGCGGCAATTTGAGAAATTGGCCTACGCACGACGAATGGTGATAGGAATGCTGCCGCAGGGCAACGAATCGCGAGTGTCCCCAGGTGGTTGTCTGGCGCGCATTCCAAGTATTCCAATTGCGCCATAGTCCGAGAGTAGCAGGACGCTCTTCTTGAAGCTTCGCCGACATTCGGGCCCGTCGTCTACGGTTGTATTTTGCGCTGCTCACGGGTTTTTCCTGATGGATTTTCGCTTCTTACTCGAATTATTATTGTTATGATGGGTATAACCTTATCGCGTAAGGAGGGAAAGGGAATGCTAATCGGTCAAAGGATTCGCAATCTGCGGACGCAGAAGGGCTTATCGCAAGGCGACATCGAAAAGGCCTCCGGGTTGCTCAGGTGCTATATCTCACGTGTCGAGCACGGACACACGGTACCCTCGCTCGAAACTCTGGAGCGATTTTCCGCCGCGCTGGACGTGCCATTGTACCGGCTCTTCCGTGCAGGCGATGGGCTGCGCGCGACGCCGCACCTCACGCCGCGCCGCTCACTGGAAGAGCTAGCTGACGAAGCCGGAGCCTCAGGAAGCGAGGCGCGGTTCCTCCTGAAGCTCAGAGAGTGTATTGGCCGGATGGCGGAGCCGGACAGGGCCTTCCTGCTGGACTTCGCACACAAGCTGGCCACTCGGTAAAGCGGGCCTACAGCATCCCGCGAGATGTTTGACGTGTCGCTGCCAAGCTCCGTCGCCAAGCAGATGATCAGCGCCGACAAGGTCGAGGCCCGGGGGCAGGGGTCATTCCCGTTCAGGTCGACATAGGCGATCCCCCGAGACATGTGGCGCAGCCCCCCTTTGCCATCACTGGCCCAGTCCACGCCCATCGGGTGTGAGCACTCCTTGGAGGTAATCTCGCCTAATCTGGTCCGAGTCACCAGGAATCGCCCTCTAGCGTATGCCGATGGCGTCCGGGCTTACGCTGCCCATCTCGCCACGTAAGCACCCTGCCAACGCCTTAATCATAAGTGGCCGTCCACGACCCGCCCTCTTTGCTCGTCCTGCGCCGATTTGTTTTTCAGCAGTACAGGCTGTTTCTGGTACAGCGGGGTCTCGACAATGGAAAATTCCGGTGTACGCGCCCATTTCACTTGGGAACCGGCGCGAAGGTTGTCGAAGTCACCGGATGCAACTCCCATAGAGTCTTTGTTCCAAGACTTTCTTGCCGCCTCCCGTGCTGTCGTCTGGCATGTACCAGACGGCAGAGCGATCTTTACGGCCATCGTTCGGTGCCGGGGTTGACACAGGGCAACTGAGCAGCCGTTACGGTTACAGTCAGAACCAGGCAAGCGGCAAGAGTGATCCTTTTTGAAGTCGTTCGCATTTCGATCCCCCCTTTTAGGACTTGAAGTTCCGAGCAGGCAAAACCCGCCGGATGAATCGCCGGACGCGCCGCCAGAACCACCTCTGATTCTTATAACAAAGAGTTTATACCTTGTTAGTCCGCTTGACAGCGGCCCGGACTGCTGTATGATCTGAACAATCGAAGACCAACTCAACAGAGGATTGAGGGCCGGTTGGCCTTTAGGGGGGTTATGGACGCGAAGGAAACTGCCACGACGCGTGCGTCGCGAAGGGTTACGTGGCGGTTTTTGTCGCTGGCCGCAGGGATCACGTTAGCCGTGCTCCTGGTAGGACTAAGGTCGAGGTGGGGAAGCGGCGCAACGGCAGCCATGTCAACCCGGAAGGGGCTCCAAACGCTGCAGGGGACGGGATCGTGGACCTCTCCACTTAGCACAGATGTGATCGCCATTCACGCAGCGATGCTGTCAACCGGCCAGGTGCTGATGTGGTACTCCGACGAGCCGTTTAACAGCAGTACCGGCTCGCGGGCCGAGCTCTGGAATCCAAGCACCAATGCGCTGACACAAGTGCAGTTGCCGTATACCTATGACATTTTCTGTGCGGGCTCATCGTTTCTTCAGGACGGCCGGCTGCTGGTAACGGGAGGGCGCGACGACTCCAAAAACGGCGACTACGGCATTGCCGAGGCAACGCTGTTCAATCCTTCCATAAACCAATGGTCGCAGGCGGCGTCAATGAACTACGCCCGCTGGTACCCTACCAACGTGGAGCTGCAGGATGGCTCCACTCTTGTCTTCTCGGGCACCGATGATTCACAAAAACTCGTGCTGGAGGTCGAGTCCTACAATTACCAGACCGGGGCCTGGACGGTCCTGCCGGCCTCAGCGAACGTCGCCGCTACGACTTCGATTTATCCCAGAATGGCACTGCTTCCTAGTGGGAAGATTTTCATGGGGGGTATGCAGGCGCAGTCAGCTTTATTCGACCCGATCGCGAATACGTGGTCCAACGTGAGCATGCTGAATTTCGGGCGTGCGAGAGTACGGCGCCATGGTTCTTCTGCCCGGGCTCGAACAGGTGTTGACGGCCGGTGGCGACCCGCTTACCAACCAGATGGGGACCGCCACTAATACGGCGGAAATGATCGATCTTTCGCAGCCTACTCCCGCTTGGCAGTACGTGGCTCCCATGAACATCGCGCGGCAGAACGAAAATCTTGTGCTGCTTCCTGACGGCACCGTGCTGGCAGTTGGGGGAGGCGGCGGAGGCGGCCGCTACACGAATCCCGTGTACCAGGCGGAAGATTACAACCCCACCACCAACAGTTGGACACTGCTGGCATCCCAGCAAATACAGCGTACTTACCACTCGACGGCCCTGCTGCTTCCTGACGGCCGCGTTTTCTCCGGAGGATCCGATAACGGCGTACAGGCAACCGACCACAAGATCGAGGTCTATAGCCCCCCTTACCTGCAGAACGGCACGCGCCCCAGCATCACCTCCTCTCCCTCCACGTTGAGTTACGGGCAGCAGTTCACCATCGTCACGCCGGACGCCTCCAGCATCACGCGGGTGGCGCTGATCAAAGTAGAGTCGACTACTCACGCCACGCGTTTCGAGGGTCGCTTCGTTGATTTGAGCTTCACGGTAGGTAACGGCCAGATCACCGCGACTTCGCCGCCGTCCGGCAATTACGCTCCTCCGGGCTACTATTACCTCGACATTCTGAATTCGAGCGGCGTGCCGGCCATTATGCCGTTCGTCCTCGTGACGACAACGCCGATTCCGGCCGTGGCCCTTTCACCGACCAGCCTGAGTTTTGGCAACCAGGCTGTCGGTACCTCGAGCGCGCCGCAAACCGTGACCCTCACCAACACCGGCTCTGCCACACTAAACATTTCTGGCGTCACCACCGGACCGGACTATTCTCAGACCAACACCTGCGCGAGCAGCGTGGCGGCCGGGGCAAGCTGCACGTTAACCGTGACCTTCACGCCCACCACCGCCGGGACATTCAGCGAGTCTCTGACGATGACCGACAACGCCACGGATAGCCCTGAAACCGTGAGCCTTTCCGGAACCGGGACAGCTCCGTCTGCCGGTCTTTCGCCAGGCAGCCTGACCTTCGCCGGCCAGCAGGTGGGCACCAGTAGTGCGGCGCAGAACGTAACCCTGACCAACACGGGCAGCGCGGTCTTGACCATCACCAGTATCGTTTCCAGCGGCGACTTTAGTGAGACCAACACCTGCGGAACCAGTCTGGCTGCCGGCGCGAGCTGCGCGATGAGCATTACTTTCACGCCTACCACCACCGGCACGCGTACCGGAGCCGTCACCATCGCTGACAATGCCAGCGGTAGCCCGCAGACCGTGAGCTTGACCGGGACCGGTACTGCTGCGGCGGTAACCCTCTCTCCGACCAGCCTGAACTTCGGCACCCAGTACCTTGGGACCAGCAGCACGGCTCAGATCGTCACCCTGACCAATACGGGCACCGCAGCCCTCAGCATCTCCGGAGTCAGTATCGGACCGGACTACGGACAGACGAACAACTGCGGCACCTCAGTGGGGGCGGGGGCCACTTGCACCCTCAATGTCACGTTCACGCCTACCATGGTCGGAACACTCAATGAGTCACTGGTGATCACAGACAACGCTGCCGGCAGCCCGCAATCCGTCGCCCTGACGGGAACCGGTGCGATTCTTATGGTTCCCGCCGTATCCCTGTCGCCCTCGAGCCTGATTTTCGGCGACCAGACCGTGGGGACCACCAGTGGCTCGCAGCCTGCGACGCTCACCAATACGGGCAATGCTGCGCTCAGCATCACCAGCATCGCGCCCAGCGGCGATTTCGCGCTGGCCACGACCGGTTCTTCGTGCCCCTACTCAGGCGGGACGGTGAATCCGGGAGCCAGTTGCACGATCGACGTCAGTTTCACCCCCACCCTCACCGGAACCCGAACCGGGGCAGTGACCGTAATTGACAACGCTGCGGGCAGCCCACAGTTCGTGGCCCTGACAGGTACCGGCCTGTCGGCTTCACCTAATTCCGTGCCTCAGATCAACCAGCCCGTGGTACCGGGCAGCGCAGCGCCGGGCGGTCCTGGATTGACGCTCACCGTGAATGGCACCGGTTTCCTTCCCGGCACCACGATCAACTGGAATGTCGCCAGCCTGGCGACCAGCTTCGTAAGCAACCGGCAGTTGACGGCCACGGTACCGGCGACCGACACTTCCGCCCCCGCGACGGCCTGGATCACCGTTGTGAACCCTGTGCCAGGCGGTGGCACGTCCAATGTGGTTTTCTTCCCGGTCACGAATTCCACCGCCTCCTTGTCCCTCGCCCGGTTCGATGTGGCCACGGGAAATGGGCCGCAGTGGGTGGGAGCGGGAGACTTCAACCGCGACGGCAAGCTGGATCTGGCCCTGACCAACCGCTTGGACAACACGATCTCGGTTCTACTCGGGAACGGTGACGGAACTTTCACGGCGCAGCCACCCATGGGTGTAGGCTCCGCGCCGGTCGCGGCAGCAATAGGGGATCTGAATGGAGACGGCATCCCGGACCTGGCTGTGGCCGATAATGGGGGCAACAGCGTCTCGATTCTGCTCGGCAACGGGGACGGCACCTTCACGGCAGGAACGGCTGTAAGCCCTGGGAACGGTCCGGCAGCGGCGGCCGTCGATGACTTGAATGGAGACGGCAAACTGGACCTGGTAGTGGCCAATGCGATGGACAACACGGTCGCAGTGCTGCTCGGGAACGGGGACGGCACTTTTGGTGCGCCCTCAGCCTTCGGTGTAGGCGCGGGACCGCAAGCGATGGCGGTGGCGGACTTCAACGGCGACGGCGTGCTCGATCTGGCCAGCGCTAACAGTGGCGATGGCACCGTTTCCATCTTGTTGGGCAACGGTAACGGAACGTTTGCGCCTCAGTCCGTCATGGCGGTGGGCCCGGGGCCGCTTTCGCTCACATCCGCTGATCTGAACGGCGATGGAATCGTCGATTTGGCCGTCGCCAACAGTGGCAATAACACAATCTCCATTCTCTTGGGGAACGGCATTGGAGGTTTCACCGCGAGCACGCCTATGGCAACGGGGAACGGTCCCGCGGGAATAGCAGCCGGCGACCTGAACGGCGACGGCATCCTGGATCTGGCGGTCGCCAACACGATCGACAACACTGTCTCTTTGCTGCTAGGGACTGGCGCTGGTGCGTTTCAGCAGGGGATCACGTCGGCCACCGGCGCAGGCCCGGCGTCAGTGGCCCCCGGGGATTTCAACAACGATGGACGACTGGACGTGGCGACGGCGGACCAGGGGTCGGCCAGCGCCTCGATTCTGCTGCAGGCCTCCACGGCAAGCTTATCCGCGACCAGCCTGAGTTTTGGAAATCAGGCCGTGGGATCGAGCAGCAGCACGCAAACACTGACTTTGACGAACACCGGCAGCGCCAGCCTGACGATCTCCAGGACCACGATCGGACCCGACTACACGGAGACCAATACCTGCGGCAGCGCCGTCGCAGCCGGAGCGAGCTGCACATTTTCAGTGACCTTCACTCCTACCACCACGGGCGCCCTTAACGAGTCCTTGACGATCACCGACAACGCCGCCGGCAGCCCACAGTCCGTCTCGCTGGCCGGCACCGGCACGGCGCCGGCCGTGACCTTGTCGCCGTTGAGCCTGATGTTCGCTTCTCAGCAAGTGGGAACCAGCAGCGCTCCTCAGACGGTCACACTGACCAATTCGGGTACAGCCACGCTCACCATCGGCAGCATCGTGGCCAGCGGTGATTTCAGTCAGACGAACACCTGCGGAGCGAGCGTGGCCGCTGGCGCGAACTGCGCTATCAGTGTCACCTTTACACCTACAAGCACGGGCACTCGGATGGGAGCTGTCACCATCACAGACAACGGCGCGGGCAGCCCGCAGAGCATCGCGCTGAGCGGCACGGGCACAGCGCCACCGGTGACTCTGACGCCGCCGAGTCTGACTTTCGCTTCTCAGCAGGTTGGAACCAGCAGCAGCCCGCAGGCAGCCACCTTGACTAATTCCGGCACGGCCACGCTCACCATCAGCAGCATTGCGGTGACTGGAACCAACAAGGGGGACTTCACTCAAACACACACCTGCGGGGCCAGTCTGGCGGTAGGTAAAAGCTGCACCATCAATGTCACCTTCAAGCCCACAGCGACGGGCACCCGCACCGCGGCCGTCAGCGTCACGGATGCGCCGCCGGCAGCCCGCAGACCGTTTCCCTCACCGGCACCGCCACGGCTCCCGGCGTGACGCTCTCGCCCACCAAGCTCACCTTTGCCGTTCAACTGGTGAATACCACCAGCGCCGCTCAAACGGTCACTCTCACCAACACCGGCACCGCCACGCTCACCATCAGCAGCATCACGGTTACCGGCACGAATGCCGCCGACTTCGCCCAGACAAATACGTGTGGGTCGACCGTCGCCGCGGGGGGCAATTGTACCTTCAGTGTCACCTTCACACCCCTGGCCTCAGGCACTCGGACCGGCAACCTGAGCGTCAGCGATAACGCCAGCGGCAGCCCCCAGAAGGTGTCGCTGTCGGGCACGGGCACCGTGATGACGGTGGTTCCCGGCAGTCTGAACTTTGGCAGCATCAAGGTAGGCACCACCAGCCCATCGCAAACGGTCATGATCACGAACACCAGTGCTAGCTCCGTCAGCGTCACCAGCGTCACCAAGTCGGGGGTGAATGCGAAAGATTTCAACATGACGTCCAATACTTGCGGGTCCACGCTCGGCCCATCGGCGAGTTGCACGGTAACGCTGACTTTCAAGCCGGCGGCCACAGGCTCCCGCACCGCAACCTTGAGCGTGAATGACACGGGCGGCGGCAGCCCGCAGACCGTCGCGCTGAGCGGCACCGGAACGTAGTCCCCGGCGCACTCCCTGGGGTTCGCGGCCGGCAGCGTCCGAAACGGGCAGGAATCCGCAAAACGATCCACATCTACCTGGAAGAGCCTGTAGGGGAGATTAGGTGGCTGCTGCGAGTGACGGACCTTCCTGCCTGATCAACATTGTCGAGCAAGACCACCAAACCCTCAAACGACGGATCAACGCCAAGCAGGGGTTCCGATCCTTCGAGGGAGCCCGACGAACGATCCCAGGTTATGAGGTGATGCACATGACCCGGAAAGGGCAAGTGGATGGTTGCTGAAAGGGGATGTAGACGGGCAGGTTCTGTTCATCAACTCAACTCTCGGCCTGAAGACCGTCTGAGCCACTCGACCTCACAGCGCACAAACGTGCCTCCTCGCTCCTGTTGGCAACACTTCCATTTTCATGAGCTTTCGCGGGCCGGGGGCCCTAAGTGACAGACCTTGGAAAGCACGTCTGCGCTTGCTGTAGTCGAACGGATACTCCTTACGCATGGCGTTCCGCGGGGCTAGACGTTTCTTAGCGCGGACGTTCTTCTCATAGTCTTTACGTTCGAGCGGCTCGGGGCGCTGAGGCATTTCCTACTCGTGCCGCAACGCGGCGATCGGATCCACACGCGTTGCGCGTCGGGCGGGGATGTAGCTCGCGAGCATGGCGACCGCCACCAGCAGCGCGGAGGCCACGGCAAACGTGAGGGGATCGGTCGCCCTCACGCCGTAAACGTAACCGGACATGACGCGGCTCAAGGCGAGCGCGACCACCAAGCCAACTCCTACGCCGAAGGTCGTCACGCCGAGACCCTCGCGCAGCACCAGCCGCAGCACCTCGCGGTGGCCCGCGCCCAAGGCGATGCGGATGGCCATCTCCTGCGTGCGCCGGCTCACGGTGTAAGACATCACGCCGAAAATGCCGACTGCGGAGAGCAGCAGGGCGAGCGCGGCAAAGATCCACACCAGGATCATCGGAAAGCGCAGGGCTCCGTAGGTGTCGGAAACGACCTCGTCCATGGTCGTAATCCGGGTCACCGGCTGCTCCGAGTCCAGGGCCCGGACAGCGTCGCGAATGGCGGGCACCACGCTCAGCGGCGGCACGACCGTCCGCACGGTGAGATCAATCGAAGGCGCGGGATGCTGGGCGAAGGGAACGTAAATGTCGGAATTCGGCTCCCAAAGATCACCCCAGCGGACGTCCTTCACCACCCCCACAATTTCCAAAGACTGCGAAGCGCCGGCGGACTGACCGGAGTATTCGCGCGACAGAATGGTGAGATGGCTGCCGAGGGGAGTCGAGCGCGGCCAATAGCGTCGCGCCACGACATCGCTCACGATCGCCACCGGTGTCGCGCCTTGAGCATCGCTCGCGGAGAACTTGCGGCCCGCTACGAGGCCAATTCCCATGGCCTTGAAGTATCCCGGCGTGACGTAGTCATAGTCCGAACTCGGCTCCTGGCCGGGAGCCGGCGTAGCCTGGCCCTCGGGCTGAAAGAAGACGCGAGTGTTGCTGATGGCTCCGGCGGCCCTCACGCCGGGGATGTTCTCCACGCGATCCAGCAGTTGCTGGTAGAAGAGCGCCTGCTGGGCGGTAGTGGCGTACTTGTAGGGCGGCAGCGAAATACCCATTTGAACTGCGTTCGCCGGATCGAATCCGAGATCTACTCTCGCAAGGCTGATGAAGGTACGAACCAGCAAGCCTGCCCCGGTGAGCAGAACCAGAGCCAAAGCGACTTCGGAAACCACCAGCGAGTTCCGCAGCCGGCGGCGTCCGGACTCGGTTGTCGTGCTCACGCCGCCCTCTTTCAGGGACTCGTTCAGGTCGGTCTTGGTGGCGGCCAAAGAGGGCGCGAGCCCAAAGATGACCCCGGTTGCCATGGTCGCACCCAGGCCGAACACCAGCACGCGCCAGTCAATGTTTATCACCTTGGCATTCGGCAAAGCGAGCTGGTAGCGGTCGAGTGCCACAGTGAGGAGACGATCACCCGCGTAAGCGATCAGCAATCCCAGCGCACCGCCCAGGGAAGCGAGCACCACGCTTTCGGTCAGCAGTTGGCTGATCAGGCGGCGCCTCGTAGCCCCAACCGCGAGGCGCACCGCAACCTCGCGGCGTCGTCCCGTGGCGCGAGCCAGCAGCAGGTTGGCTACATTGGCGCAGGCGATGAAGAGCACGAACAGCACCGCACCCAGCATGATCAGCAGCGGCGTCTGCATGTGCCGATAATAGGCGGCGTGAAGCGGCTCCACCTTGATTCCCCAGCCCTGATCGGCATCGGGGTATTTCTCGGCGAGGTGATCGGCGAGCGCATCCATGGCAGCCTGAGCCTGCGGGATGCTGACTCCGGCATTCAGACGCGCCTGCGTTTGTAGATCACGGGTGGTGCTGCGCCCGGCCTCGCTTTGCTCTTCGGGCGTGAGCGCCAGCGGCACAAAGACGTCGAGTTCCTGGTCCCACGTGAAGCGAAAGCTCGCCGGCATCACGCCGATGATGGTGTAGCGGCGCTGGTTGAGGTCAATCGTTTTGCCCAGAATCGCTGGGTCCGACCCGTAGCGCGTCTTCCAGAGGGTGTGGCCAATCACCGCCACCTGATCGTGACCTGCCTGCGTCTCCTCTTGAGAGAAGAAGCGCCCCAGCAGCGGCTGGATCCCGAACATCGGCAGGAGTTCGGCGGAACCCTTGATGCCCTGAATCCGCTCAGGACGATTGCCGCCGGTGGTGTTAAAGCCCGACCAGCGGCAGTAACCGATTTGTTGGAAGATTCCGCTCTTCGCGATGTCCACAATATTGGGCGCGGACACTCCGACCTGCACGTAGCCTTCGCCCTTCTGGTTCCGCCACTGTCCGAGTCCGACGAGCTGGTCGGGACGAGGATAAGGCAGCGGGCGCAGAAGCACGGCATCCACTAGGCTGAAGATCGCGCTGTTGGCTCCGATTCCGAGCCCGAGGGTCAGAACGGCCACGGCCGCGAAGCCCGGATTCTTGCGCAGCACGCGCAGAGCATAGCGAACATCCTGGGTCAGGTTGCGCATCACTTACCTCAACGCCTCGTTAGACGCGTTCCACGCTGCTCAGGTAGTCCCCGGCGCAAGGTGGCAGGTGCCTGCGCCGCTAAGGAGCTGCTTGGACGCGCATTCGGCCTGGTTTAAAATCAGTCTGCATGCGAAGAAGAGAGTTCATCGCTCTGGCCGGCGGCGCCTTTTGGCTTCGCCGCCTCAACGCCGATTCTGCCGTCGCCTCTCAGAATCCGCTGGTGCGGCAGTACAACCTGGAGTCGCTACAGGGCGAGTATACCCCTGCAGATGAGTTTTACGTCCGTAACCACAATGCGGTTCCCAGAAACCTCGGCAGCCTGGCGCTGCGCATAGAAGGCGATGTCGAAAAGCCGCAGGCTCTCACCGCGGCGGACCTCGGCCGTCTGCCGGTTCAGAGCCTCGCGGCTGTATTGGAGTGTGCCGGTAACGGCACCGGTCCCTATCAATTGGCGGGCAACGCGCTATGGGAGGGCTGGCCGCTCGAAGAAGTCCTCAAGCTCGCTCGCCCTCGCCCTTCTGCGGCATATCTCCACCTTGAAGGCCGTGACGGATTCGTGCGCTCCGTTCCCCGCGCCCGCGCTCTTGAAGAGGCCCTGCTCGTCACGCGCATGAACCAACAACCGCTGCTGCCGGAACACGGCGGTCCATGGCGTGTCGTTTTTCCAGGCTATTACGGCATGGATTCGGTGAAGTGGGTCGAGCGCATTGCGGTGTCAGATTCTCCACTGCAGCCCGCGCCCAACGACTATCTCGCCTTGCGGAAGAACGCGAGCGGCGCGGTTGAGACGCTGCCCCTGCCGGGAATCCAGTTGAAGTCGGTGTTCATCTATCCCGCCGTGGGAGCCGTCCTGCGTACGGGTCGCGTTGACGCCCGCGGCTTGGTGTGGTCGAACGGTGAGAAGGTGATGGCGGTGGAAGTATCGTCCGACGCGGGCAAGACCTGGCACGTGGCCAGGCTCGACTCAGCCACGAGCAAGTACGCGTGGCGATTCTGGCAGATGCAGCTCGACTTGACCGAGCGCGGGCTGGTGGAGCTTGCATGCAAGGCCATCGACGCGCTGGGCAATCAGCAGCCGGCGGAGCGTCCGGCAGACCGCGCGGATGGCTACGCGGACAATCAAATCGAACGAATCCGCGTGATGGTGACGTAACGGGCGCGATCGAAATCTCAGCTTCCTCATCGGAGCTAATTACCCAACACCAGTTCTTCATATACCGGAACCGGAATGGCAAAGCGCAGCTCGGGATTCAGGCGCAGGCCCGCTTCAAATTCCTTGCGCGCCTCGGGCGTGAGACGGTTGGCCTCTGACACCAGCAGCAGACCCTCTTCCAAGTGTGCCTCGGCCATATCAGGGTCCATTTGCAAGGTTTGTCCGATTTCCGTTTGCGCTTCCTGATCCTGGCCCTTCTTCATCAAGGCAGTGGCGAGATTCAGGTGCGCCGAAGTGAAGCCCGGTTGGGCCGCCACTGCGGCGCGAAATTCCCGAACGGCATCGTCTAACTGGCCGTCGTTGAGCAGGGCGTTGCCGAGGTTGTTGTGAGCCTTGGCGAAGCCGGGATCGAGGCGGACAGCTTCGGCGAACTCACGCTCGGCCTCGGCGGTCTTGCGCTGCTGCCAGAGCACGCCGCCGAGATTGTTGTGCGCCTCTGCGTAGCCGGGGTCCTCGCTGATGGCGCGACGCAGCGTCGATTCAGCGCCGCCGAGGTCCCCTTCGTACCAGAGTTGCAGACCGTGACCGTTCTCACCCTTAGCCCGGTCCTCCACCACCTGCCGGCGCATCAGCTCGCGTGCCTGCGCGTATTCCGCCTCCGCATCACTGCCGTCTCCGATGTGTTTCAGCGCCGAAGCCAGCGCGTATGTGGCCATCGACTTGTCCTCGAGATTCGCGCTCAAGGCCTTCTTTAGCGCCGCGCTCGCCTCCGCCCAATCGCCGAGTTGAACCAGCGTCTCGCCCAGGCTTTCCTGCGCTTCCGCGAACTCGGGGCGGATCGCCAGCGCCTTGCGGAATTCTCCGGCGGCCGCCCTGGGATTGCCCTGCTGATTCAATACCAGGCCCAGGCCATCGTGCGCACCCGCATTCCCCGGATCGCTGCGCAGGACTTCATCAAGTTCCGCGTGCGCCGCCGTCCAATCGCCTCGCCGCAACAGCAGTGAAGCTAGTTCCAAGTGCGCCGCCGTGTTCCCCGGATCGCAGTCGACAGCCTTCCGAAAATCGTCTCCCGCCCCGGCCAGAGTTCCGCCGTCCTTTGCCATCAGACCCTTCTCATACCAGGCGCCGGAGAGGTGCGGATCGAGCGCGAGGGCACGGTCGAGCGCCCTCGCGGCCGCGGCCGCGTCACCCGCGACGCGCAGCGCCCTGCCGAGCTTCAGGTAACCGTGCGGGTCAGCCGGCGCCTTGGCGATCTCGCGACGGGCGGCGGTGATGGCTTGCACTACCTGATCAGGCGGCACCGTCGACGTGGGCTCAAGAATGTCGGACGCCTGCCGTCCAGCCGAGACTTGAAAGGCGGCGGTGAATCGACGACCGACGGTTGAGAATTGGCGATTGACGATTGCCGATTGACGATTGGCCAGGTCTGCGAGCGCTCGCAATGTACCCGGTACGCGCCGGGCAGCAAACCCCGGAGCTGCGAAAAGGCCTATCAATGCAACGGCGGTAACCGCCGGTGACAAGTGACAGGTACCGAGTGACGAGAGACCGCAATCGTCAATCGGCATTCGACAATCGTCAATTCCCTGAGTCATGCTTTCTCCACGAACCCGTGTTCGCGATTGGCGGCAAGCTGCCGGTGAGTCTCCAACAACCCGCTCGGCCAGCGGAGTTCCAGCTTGTCCACAGTTTGCGCATCGCCCAGGCCGAAGTGAAGTCGCGAATCGCAGGCAGAAAGATAGCTTTCCCCCGAGCGCACATCCGCGGTCTGGGTCAGCCTGCCCGCCGTCACACTCACCCGCGCTCCAATCGCGTCGCGATTGCTCTTCGTGCCCGCCAATTTCACTCGAATCCAATTGCCCGCGTGCTTCGACGGGGCGTAACAAAAGGGCGGCTGATCGATGTTGTTGACCACGATCTCGACCGCGCCGTCGTTATTGAGGTCGGCCCAAGCCGCGCCACGGCTGCTGCGAGCCTCGGTGAATCCGCTCTCGGCGTCGGCGAGCAGCGCGAAGCGGCCGTTTCGCAGATTTCGGAAGAGCTGGTTGTTCTGCAGATAGCGATTCGTCGCCTTGTCGGCTTGCGGGTAAATGTGGCCGTTGGCTATGAAAAGGTCCTGCCAGCCGTCATTGTCGAAGTCGAGAAATCCGGCGCCCCAGCCCAGTTGAGAATAGGTGGTCGACCCGAGGCCGGCGGCGTAGCTCACGTCGTCAAATTGGCCTCGGGAATTGTGGTAAAGGGTATCGTAATCCTCGGAGAAGTTGGTCACAAGTATATCGATCCACCCGTCGTTATCGTAATCACCCAAGGCGATCCCCATCGAGGACTGCGGGCGGCCGTCGGCGCTCACCGCGCACCCGGCTTCCATACCGATCTCCTCGAAGCTGCCGTTGCGTTTGTTGTGCCAGAGATAATTGGGCATGGAATCGTTGGCCACATAGGCGTCCGGCCAGCCGTCGTTGTCGAAGTCGCACCAGACCACGCTGAATCCGTATGCCTTGTCCGTGTCGCGCACGCCAGCCTCCGCCGAAACCTCGCGGAACTTGCCGCCGCCTTCGTTGTGATAGAGCAGGTCTGGAAGGCCGGGAAGGCCGCGCGGACCGCAAGCCACGGGCACTCCCTGGTAGAGGCAGTAATTGTACGTCCCTGGGCCCTGAACGGTGGCGCGATCGAAGTCAACGTAGCGCGAGACGTAAAGATCGAGGCGGCCGTCGCGATCGTAATCGCCCCAGGCGCAACCGGTACTCCAATTACCGCCGCCGAGGTTTGCTTCCCGCGTGACATCCGAGAATGTGCCATTACCGTTATTGCGAAACAGCCGGTTCTGGCCGTAATTCGTGATGAAAACGTCGCGGTGCCCATCGTTGTCGAAATCGCCCACGGCGACGCCCATACCCCAGCCTTCATTCACCAGCCCTGAGGACCCCGTCACATCCGTAAAGGTTCCGTCGCCGTTGTTGCGGAACAAACGGCTGGAAGTACGTGACAGCTTGGGATTGGCGAGGATCTCAAAAGTGGATCCGTTGACGATGAACACGTCCAGCAGGCCGTCGCCGTTATAGTCGAAGAGCGCGACACCGCTGCCGACGGTCTCGACCAGAAAGTCCTTCGCCGGGTCGCCGCAGGTGTCGCGGAACGCCGCCAGTCCGGCGCGTTTCGCGATCTCGGCGTACCAAGCCGCCGTATTGGCCGAGGCCTGAACGATTGCTGGCTGGCCCAGGAGGTCATTCCTGAAAATAGGGACGACAAAACACAGGCCCGCAGCGTGGCGCAGGAAGGTTCGACGCCCGCACGGGCGCGGCGCTGCGAGTTTAACTGAATGTCTCATCTATGCGACTCGCTCATCGGCCTGTCGCCGGAAAACCGTAGATTATCATCCTCTGTACCGGTAGCGGTGCTCCTGGTGGCCGCCCCTTAATTGGGGGGCCACAGAGACGCGTCCCAGGATGACCCCAACGAGGGTCGCCCCACGTGAGTGGGCCAGAAGGGGCGCCCTTCCACCTGGAATGGCGATAAAATCGGGTCCATGAAGCGACTCGCCTTGGTGAACCACGCTCCTCGGGCGCCCGGGCGGCACTCGATACGGCGCACGTTCCGACGAGATCGCGTTGGGATCGCCGTCGTAGTCCTCGCGGCTATTGCGCTGGCAAGCGTCCTCCTGCCACGCGGGAAACGATCCTTCGCGCAATCGGCACCTCAAGACGAACTCGCGGCTGCAGCCGCTGCGGAGCGCTCTGCTCATTATGAAGACGCGGTCCGCCACTATCGGAACTTCCTCGCCGCTGCCGCTTCCTCGGCGTCTTCGTCCGCCGAAGTCGAGGCTCGGACCGCGCTGGCGACCGCGCTATTCATGCTGCATCGTTACCAGGAATCACTGCAGGCGCTCCTGCCGCTGATCCCCTCTAGAGGCCCGTCCGAGCTCGCCCCGGACCGCCGGGCCGCTCCTGGTGACGCCGGAACGGCCGGCTCCAAGCAGGCTCACCCGGCGCAAGCGCTTCCCGCACAAGCGTGGCTGGTGCGAGGCCTTGATTATCTTGAGCTGTCCCGGCCGGGCGATCTCAATCGGCTTTCGCTTGCCACAGTCTCACTGCGTCAGGCGCTCAAACGCAACCCGGAGAGCGGAACGGCCAGGATGGCGCTAGGCGATGCGCTTGCTCGCAGCGGACATCTTGAAGAGGCTGCCGACGAATACCGCGAGCAAACGCGACGCACGCCGGACTTGGGCGATGCCTGGTACAAGCTGGGTCTCGTGTACACCGATCTCGCCGGGAAACTGACGTCAGACTTCGCCCGCCAGCAGCCCGGGAACGCGTTGGCAATTGAGCTCTCCGCCGAGCAGCTCTCTCGAAGTGGGGATTACTGGGGCGCGGCGGAAGCGCTCTTCAATGCCGTACACTCTTCGGAGGCGGCTTCCGAACGTGCGACGGAAGGCCTGGCAGACGAGCGCCCGTCGCAGAGGGCGGCGCAGGAGAATGGAACGCAGAAGCGTGCGTCGTCAGGCCGCTCCGATTTTCACCCTGGGCTTCACGCCACCTTCGGAATCGCTTTGCTTCAGCTTGGTTACTCGCACGCCGCGGAGCGAGAGTTTGACACCGAGCTCTCCCATGATCCGGAATCGCTGCCGGCCCAGTTCGGAATGGCCGAAATCGACTCCCTGCGTTCGAACTGGCCAGGAGCGATCGCAACGATTCGTCATTTGATGGCCGCATATCCTAAGGAGTTTGCGCATCAGCTCGAATCGCCGCCGGCACCTGCCTTATCGAAGGCGTCAAAAACCTCCACCCTACCGCCCGGCCTGGCTGAGTCGCCGGCAGGGAAACTGTGGGCCGCGTGGCTCGGCAGTGCCGGGTTGGAGTCGCCGCCGCACCTCGATTCGGCCTCGAATTCCGGACCCGATTTGCACCCGGGTTTGGGTGAGGCCCAATGCTCCGGTCCGCCGTCAAGCGGCCCGCGTGAACCAGGATACTGGGTCACTGAGGTCTGCGCTCCTCAGTTGCTGGAAGACCTCCGCTCGCGGAAAGTTCCGACGGAAAATGAGCGAGCCAAGCTCGTCGAGATACAGTACCAGCTTGGAGATTATCAAACGGCGCGTACGAGCGCACTCGCTCTCGTGGAGCGCGCCGGGAATAATCCGTGGGGACACTACTGGCTGGCGAAATCGTACGCGGCATTGTCGGGCGAGTGTTTGGGGAAACTGGCGGAAGTGAGCCCCGATTCGGCGCGGGTCCACGAGATTCTGGCTCGCTACCATTCCGAGCATCAGCAACTCGCTGCGGCCCGCACTGAGTACGAAGCGGCATTGCGTCTGGAGCCTGGACTACCTGACCTGCACGTTGGGCTGGGTACTGTCTATTGGCAGTCAGGCGACTGGATCGCCGCCGAAGCTGAGCTGAAGAAGGCTTTGGACCTCTCTCCCGGGTCCGCGGTGGCCGCCTATGAGCTCGGCGACAGCTACATCCAGCAGCGTCAGTGGCGCCAGGCGACTGCCTATCTGGAGCGGGCGCTCACCGATCCGGCCGTCGAGCGCAGGGCAATGCTCGATTTAGCCAAGGCGCAGAACGAGCTTGGGAACCGGAGCGCGGCTATAAGGGAATTGACACTGCTGGCCAAAGATGATCGGGACGGCGAGATTCATTATCGGCTGGCGTTGGCATACCGCGACGCCGGAGACACCGCTAAGTCGGAGGCGGCGCTGGCGGCTTCCAAGGCGCTGCGGAAAACTTCGGACCAGCTCAGCATCGAGAGGCTTGAAAACCTGCAGAACGAGGGCGGCGGCATCCGAGATCCCGGTGATCAACACAAATGACTGCGAAACATAGGCCCGTGAAGGCGACCACCGTCTCCAGAGCGCCCGAGTGCCCTAATTAGAATCTGCTAATTTGTCTTGACAATACCGATGATAATCGGAATTAATGATATCTGATCTTTTTGCCATTGCATGTCTACGTCGGGATGCATCAGTTGTTGGGTCGTCGATAGCCGGATGAGTTCTGGTCGGGGCGGCAATGGAACAACGACTTCGACGCTGCGTCCTCACAACATCAAGCAACTACGCGCCTGCTCGAAGCTTCCATCATGCTCACCTGTGCCGCCTTCGAAAAAACGGCTCGGGATCGAGAAACGAACTCACTATCTACTTTGGAATCAACGAGAGAGCCGCTGACGCTTCGCAACTTCACCAATTTATTTTCAATTTTCACAGTATTCTCAGCCTTAACGCTTTTGACGGTGGCGGGGCGTATGACCCGCACCTGAGGGGGGGCACCAATCTTGTGGTGGGAGGACGCCGCAATGAAAAGGCTTTTCGCATGGACTCTTGGCATGCCGCTGTCGCTTTTTGTTCTGGCAGGCGCCGCGGCTGGGCCTTGCCTGGCTCAAACTTCGGTTGCCGGTTCGATTAACGGAATCATTACCGATCCCTCCAGTGCCGTGATTCCGGATGTCAACGTCACCGTGACCAATACCGGCACGCAGCAGGCCGTGAAGGCAGTGACGAACGCCTCCGGATACTACACCGTTCCCAACCTGGTATCGGGAGACTATGACGTTCGAGCTGAAAAGGAAGGCTTCCAGGCCTGCCTGAATCGCGGCGTGCACCTTGACCCCGCGGCCAGCGTCGAGATCAGTTGCGCCCTGAAGGTGGGCCAGGTCTCGCAGACCGTGGAAGTGCAGGCAACGGCCGTGAACGTGGACGTGAGCGACACCAAGGTGCAGCGCACGGTGGACTCCACGCAGATGGAGCAGTTGCCCGTGAACGGCCGGAATTTTGTCAGTCTGCTCGGCCTTCAGCCCGGCGTGGTGCAAAGTTTTTCGTTCAACAGCTTTCAGGCGATGAGCCTCTTCGCGTCGCAGTGCACGCAGGTGAACGGCCTCACCGGCGAGTCCAATAATCTCCTGATCGACGGCGCCCCCTCCACGCGCACGCGCGCCAACGGCGCGACGGTGGGCATGCCGGGCATGGACTCGATCAGCGAAGTAAACATCATTACTACCGGTTACATGCCGGAATACTCCCGCGCAGCGGGCGGCCAGATGGTGGTGAACCTGAAGTCGGGCACGGATCAATATCACGGCGACGCTTTCGAATTCGTTCGGAATGATGCCCTCGACGCCCGCTACTTTTTCTCCTCGAGCCGACCGAAGCTCGACTACAACGATTTTGGCTTCACTTTCGGTGGGCCGGTTATTCCCAACAAGCACAAGCTCTATTTTTTCTGGTCGGAAGAATGGCAGCGCGAGGTTAGCGGCAACACCGAGGTTGGCCAGGTACCGACGATGGAGGACCGAATAGGTGATCTCGCCCCGTATTGCCAGGCCTTTGCCAGCAGTTGCCCGAAGGTTCCGAGCTACCTGAATGGGGTGGATGGCCTTGTAGCAGGGCAAGCGTTCCCCAATAACACCATTCCAACCGCCCTGCTCAGCCCTAACGGCTCAGCGATGGTCAGCCATTTCTATCTGATGCCGAACACCGTGACAAACAAGAGTTCACTCGATCCATATGAGGGCGGCAACAACCTTATTTATAATTATAATAGCCCCACCGACGTCCGCATCGATGACGTGAAGGGCGACTACAACATCAATGACAAGAATCACCTGGCGGTGACCCTGCGCCACTACGCCGACGTCTCCACCAGCCCGACGGGCAGCGGCGGCGCCTCGGCTCTGCTCGATCAGGGTTACCACTTCCCCAGCCGCGGGGCCACGGTGGACTTTACAACCACTTTCAGCCCCACCCTGCTCAACGACTTCACCGTGACCGCGACTGAGGACATTGTTCACGTGCTCGTGCCGGGTGGTTCCTTCGGCGGTAACGGAGTTGACAGGACTTCGCTGGGCGTCGACTATCCCTACATCGTTCCGGGCGGCGCCGCCAGCAAAGACATTGCCCAGAAAATCCCTACTCTAATCATAAGCGGCAACTTCGAGCAGGTGAGCGGGCTACCCTATCCTTCGGGCAGCACTGGCCACGTTTACACGCTCCAAGACGTAGTGACTAACATCCGCGGCAATCACACCGTTAAGACCGGATTCTGGTTTGAGCACGATGGCGAGAACGATCACGATCAGGTGCGCGTTTCGCCGGGCGGCGGCGTCGGCAATAACCTGAACGGGCAGTTTGAATTCAACGCTTCGGGTATCAATACGACGGGCGCCGGGTTGGCGGATGCACTGCTCGGCAACTTCGACAATTATTCCGAGCTCGGCTGGCGGGATTATACGCCGTGGTACGGCCACCAAGTCGGCGTATTCGGCCAGGACAGTTGGAAAGTGACGCCCCGGCTGACGGTTCAGGGCGGTCTGCGGTGGGACTACTTTGAGCCCTACCAAAGCACATGGTGTAATTTCGCCATGTTTGACCCGGCGTTCTACTCCTTCACGGCCGGGACACAGCAGCTTGTAAACCCAACCACAGGGTTTGTCACTGGCGGGAACCCCTATAACGGCATCGCCACGCCGTGCCAGCAGTTACCCCAGAGTGCCGCCGGACACTTCGCCGTGCTGGGGCAGCAGTTGACCACTTCGAACCTGGCGGCGGTCAACCAGGAGCTGCGCAACCTCGGCATGCAGCGAGGCCTCTCGAATCAGATCTTGGGAAGCCGGTGGGACGATTTCCAGCCTCGCTTCGGCTTCGCCTGGGACCCCAAGGGCGACGGCAAGACTTCAGTTCGAGCCGGCGGCGGCGTGTTTTACAATCACAACACGCTGAGCGACGTGACTCTGATGGGTGGCAACACGCCCTTCCAGTTGGCCGAGGAGACATTCAACGGCCGGGCCGACTGCCCGGGCGATGCTTTTCCGGGCGCGGCGGGTTGCTCAGCGCCTACCACGCCGCCCAACTTGCCGATCCCTATCACCGGCCAAGACCTCGTTAACAAGACGCCGGTGGTCTACTCCTGGAACTTCACAGTGCAACACGAGTTCTGGAATGACACCCTGGTAGATGTCGGTTACGTGGGTAACCGCGGGAAACACTTCCCCATTAACGGAGACCTGAATCAGCCGGCCATCGGTACCTTCAATAACCCGGCGAATAGCGCCATCAACCAGGATGTCCTCAGGCCCTATCCCGGCATCGGCGGCGCCATGACGGACTTGCAGGAGGCAAGCTCAAAGTACGACGCTTTGCAGGTGAGCATCCAGCGCCGCTTCACCAACAACCTGCAATATAGCGTGGCTTACACCTACTCGAAGTGCTTCGACATGGCCGACAGCATTTATTCGGTGGTCGCAGACACTTACGATCCTAAGTTCAACTGGGAGGTCTGCGGTTTCAACCAGACCCACAACTTGACGGCAACCTACATTTACAATCTACCTTTCTTCAAGAATGACACCTCGCTGCTGGGCAAAACCCTGGGCGGATGGGAAGTCTCGGGCGACGTGGCTTTCGTCAGTGGGTTTGACAATACCGTATCCGCCAGTTCCGACTATCTCGGCAACGGCGCTCAAGGCATCGGCGCGACCTTGCCCGCTTATGTGAAAGCGGGCTGCAATACCCGAGGTAATCGGACTATCGCGCAGTTCTTTAACACCTCGTGCTTCTACGAGCCGCCTCTGTCCGGGCCCGGTAACAACGGCTTGGTGGGCTCGTCCGCATACAACACTATCGAGGGCCCGGGGGTTGACAATTTCGATTTCGCCCTGATCAAGAACGGAGCGATCTGGGGAGAAAAGGTGCATTACCAGTTCCGCGGCGAGTTCTTTAATTTCTTTAACCATCCTTCGTTCAACGGCATCGATGTGGGCGTGAGCGATGGCGCGTTCGGCCAAGTCAACAGCGCCGTCACACAACGCAACATCCAACTTGGCTTGAAGATCATTTTCTAACGGAAGTGACGAGTGACAAGTGACGAGCAAGAGCCCAAGCGGCTTTCTGCTCGTCACGGCCCGTCGCATCAACGCTTGTTCATTCCCGTTCTTCAGTGGTATTGCTAGGTGATGACCCTGCTTGTTCCCTCTGGTGTCGCGCTGCGACGACGACACAAAGTGGGTCAAGAGCGACAGACGACACGTCTTTGCTCGTCACTTCTCAGTCGTCACTTGTCACTTGGTTTTGCCGGACTGTCGCTGCTCTCATTCCTTACTCTTCCCGCGCCCCTGAGCGCTCAATCGTCGTCTCCGGCGCAGGCGGAAGTTCGCGAAGGACAGCAAGCCTTCCAGCGCGGCGAGTTCGCTAGCGCCGAGCAGCATCTGAGCGCGGCTCTCAAATCGGACCCCAATCTGGCAGATGCCGCGCAGGTATACTCCAGCCTTGGCCTCGCTTACTACGCCGATCATCAGTTCACCAGGGCGATTGACGCTTTTGAGCAAGCGCTCAAGCGCGATCCTTCTATCGAAACGGCCAAAGGGTTTCTGCCGGTGAGCCAGGCCGCGGGAGGGGATTGCGCGGTCGCCAGTCCCGGGCTCGAGCGCGAGTTTGGTTCAAATTCCGACCTCAAGCTGCGGCGCATTCTCGGTCTCAGCCTGGAACGCTGCGCCATGGAAGCCGGAGACGAGATGAAGGCCGATGAGGCCACTCAAAAGCTGCTGGCCGCCTATCCCGACGATCCGGACGTACTCTACATCGCCGGCCAGCTTTACGGCAGGCTCTCTTCAGAGGTTAATCTCAAGCTGATGAAGGTGGCCCCGGACTCGCCTCGAACCTACCAGTTAATGGGTTCCGTCGCAGCCGCCGACGGAAACTGGCAGGGCGCGATCGACGCTTACCGCAAGGCCCTGCGCCTCGCGCCCAATTTGCAGGGCGCGCACCTGCAGATCGCCATCCTGATGCTGACGCATTCAACCGACCCCAACGGCTGGCGACAGGCCATCGGCGAGCTCAAAGAGGAGTTGCGGATCGATCCTACCAGTGCCCAGGCCCAATATGAGATCGGCGAAACTTACCGGAAGCACGATCAGATGGAGCCTGCGGTGGCGGCGTTTCGCAAGGCCCTGGAACTGGAGCCGGACGCGGTACCGGCGCGGCTCGGCCTTGCGAAGGCCTTGCGCGAGCTTGGCCGCAAATCCGAGGCGCTGGCCGCTCTTGAGCCAGCGCGCCAGTCTGCTCCCGGGGATCCTGACGTGCACTTTGTCCTGGCGCAGCTTTACAAGGACCTGGGACAAACGTCCGAAGCTCAGAGGGAAATGACGGCCTTCCAGCGTCTGCGAGGCTCGGCGCAGGCTTCCACTGGGAATAAACCGCAGTAGTGCTGAATCTTCTGGAGCTGGGAGCCGGGGATGTCTCGCCTCTTCTTAACGTCAAGTGCACAAGCGGAGGAGCAAAGGCGGGCGAGTTGCCCGCGCTCCCAGCGCTAGTGCGCTGTCCCGTTCACTTCGTTAGGACGGGCACTAGGTCGGTTGTCGCGACCACCACCCCTAACCCCTCCTCAACGAGGAGGGGAACTCCCCTCCTTGAATAAGGAAGGGGCAGGGGTGGTTGTAACGAAATAGCTGGGACAGCCCACTAGTGCGCCAGCGAAGCTCTCGCTTCTGCCTGCGCTTCGATGCTCTTGGGAAATGCCTTCAAGTAGCGCTCGTACGTGAGGTGGACCATCTCCGGCTGGCCTTCTTCTTTGTAGGTGGCAGCCAGCGCGCGGTAGGGCTGTTCCATGAGCGGATCGAGCCGGAGAGCCTTTTCCAGGTACTCGACCGCCTTCTTCGGATCATGCACTGCGTTCCAGGCGAGCGCGGCATGGAGGTAGTTGGAGGGATTGCCAGGTTCGGCTTGAATTGCCCGTTCGAATACTGGGGCGGCCTCTTCAGGGTCGTGCACCCCGAGCAACACCTGTCCGAACGCAGTCAGAAGCGCCGGATCTTTGGGAAAACTTGGCCAGCAGTCGCTGAGCCTCTTTGCTCCCTGGGAAACAAGGGGAACATTCTTGGTGCGCTCGCCGACCTCGATCTCGGCCAGACCCAGGTTGCGCTGCTGCAGTGCGCCCGCAGGCTCGTGCCAGGCAACCAGCGATTGGCTCGCTCCCGGCGAGGGCGCGCCGGGGGCTGCGGACTCGGGCGGCGGGCGGCGGGCTATGCGGTGATCGGTGAAAACCGTATGTCCGCCATCGGAGACCGGACGCCGCGGCATGTGGCACCCGACGCAATCGTCGTTGGGCTTGGCGCCATTGAGTTTGGGATGACTGCGCAGCAGAGCCTCACCGTGACAGGAGAGACACCGCGCGCGGAACCAGGTCTTGGGGTCAGTGGGCTGCTGGTGCAGATCGTGACATGTGCCGCACCAGAGCCTCCCGTTACTGCGCCGCGCGCAAGTGCTCAAAGCAAGCTGTTGAGCCTGGCTGATCACGTGAAGCGCTTCGGGCCGGTCAGGATCGCGCGAGCCTTCGAAGATATATACGGAAAAGACGTCCTCCAAATTCTGGCCGGGCTCGAAATCGCTGAGCTGCTTGCCGGGGTTCGCGATGCGCGCCTCGCCGCTCAGATGGCACTGCTCGCAAACACTGTCGCGGGCGCGCTCCGGAAGCTTCGCCGGATTGATGCTTGAGCCAGGAACCGGATTTCGCAGATGAGCATCCCCCGGGCCATGACAGCGGTCACAAGTGATGGCCTCCGCCGTGATCGGCGGGTCCCCATAACGGTTCAACGAACCTGCGAGCGGTTGCGCTTTCCCCACGTGACAGGAGAGGCAGTCCGGGGTCACGGGGCGCAGGAAATCGGGCTGGCGATTCTCCTCGTAACCCGGCGCCATGTCCCAGCCGCGACCAGGGTAGAAGCAGATCGGCGATTGAAACAGGTGCCCGCCAAGCTCAATGAGGTATCCAACGGCGTGAGTTCCGGAGCCGATCGCGTAAGCCGGCACGTAGGCGGCCGAAAAGCCGTCACGCTCCAGGTGCTGGACCATCTTCCAACCCGTCGTCCGGTCCGTCTTCGAGGAGCTGACTTCCACGGAGAAGTTGGTTTTCGAAAGGCCGTGAACGAAGTCTCCACCCGGCTCCTGAGTAACGCCACTGAGCGAATGGGCCATCTGGGTCGCGGCGTATCCGGAAGTCTCAGCAGGATGACAGCGGACGCAAGGCAGGGCGCCGGCGGAGAGCTGCGCGGCGGCAATTGCAAGCAAGGGCGACGCGAAAATAGTGATTGCGAATTTGAGCGAGCCGCTCATCACGCGCTCGACCCATCGTACGGCTGCGGAGGGCGGAGTTCAATACTCTCCGCCGCATTGCGCTCACGCGAGCGACCTCTCTTCGGGCAAGGTGGGAGGCCGAAGGCCCGGGGTGGTTGGTCAAGAATCCAAAGTGAACCGTTAGCCGTCCCGAGGTGCTGTCCTAATTCTGTGTTGGTGACCACCTCACGCCGGGTGTTGAGCCCGAGCAGCCGGTTCACATCGTCGTCTACAAATCCCGTCACCAGGCGCGCGGGAAGGCGAAGGGCGTAGCCATGGCCAGCAGGTTGGCCAGCAAGGTCCCGTTATCCCCGAAAAAGTGGCGATAGGTTCGCTCCTGATATTTCCAGGCATTGCGCCAGTAAGTGCCCGTGCAGACCATCGTCACCGGCGCGTGGTTGACCGAGGATTCATGGGCGCTGGCGCTCGCCAGCACGCCCCGCAGGTCGCCACTGCGCAATTTGCAAAGTGCGAACTCGGTTGCACTGAAATGATAGAGCCCGGCTTCCAAACCCGGCAGCGGCCCACACACCAGGTATCGTTCTATCTCATAGAGCGCACCCGTGCACGCGGCGGCACGGAAAAAGATTTCGCCGCCCGGAATGCTCCTCCGGCGCCTCACACCTGCGGTGTGAAAAAGGATGGAAGCCAGCGCTTTCAGATCCGGGGGAGTGGAATCGTGCAATTGGATGCGTGGCGGTGCGAGGCTCGATGCGCATCTAAGCCGCATAAACACTGGAGATTTGCGCGAATGTGTCTGTTGGTGCGGCACCTTTCCAAGTGCTCACGTTTGCCATAAAAGGTATTGCTCCACCATTGGACTACCGCCCGGCCTTTTGAGATTATAGGCTACAGGTTACAGGGAACGGTGAGGCGGCGCAAGCTTTTAGCGGATTAACCCGCGATGTCGACAGGCCTTGTGGCAAGATGATTCACCCTTGACCCCCTTCGAAAGCCGTTCGTCTAGCGAGCGCCTTCACGAAGCCTCACATTTCGGGTGTATACTGCTGGCGCTATTCTCAATCCGAATCTCAAGGAGTTGCCACATGGAAGGACTGAACTGGGTGAAAACGGCTTGCGCGGGATGCGTGATCTCGGCGGCGGTCGTGATCCAAGTGGCAACTCGGAGCGGTACCTTGACCAGCACCGTGAATCTTCAAATAGAACCATGAGATCGAAACAACTCTGCCAGGCGGAGGGCTCAGGTGCGCTTGCACAGTGCAGCGTGGCTCCGAGTGATCACGCCGAGCAGCAGCGTGAATTTTCGCGCGGAGTTGTAACAAGCGAAAGGAGACGAAACATGAATCGAATAATCCCGGCTTGCGCTGCTGTGGCTGCCTTGTCGCTCGCAATTCCGGCCAGGGCGCAACTGGGAATGTTCACGAAAGATCAACGCGTGAGTTTGACCCGTGAATGGACGGGAGATCGTTTCCCGGACGGCCGCCCGAAAGTGCCCGATTCCATCCTGGAAAGTCTTGGAGACGTGGACGCCGAGGAGGCCTGGGACGTGCTGCAAGGGCACGGCTACAAGTACCAGTTCGAAGGCGGCTGGCACGAGATCAATTCTGGCGCGCGAATGGTGGGCCGCGTGTTCACTGCGGTGTTCATGCCGCTGCGGCCGGATGTGAATGCGGTCATCAACGATGCCGGGAAGCAGGAGGGACGCGTCGGCACGCAAAACTCCTGGCCCATTGACATGCTTTCGCCCGGCGACGTGTTGGTGGTGGACCTGTTCGGGAAGATTCAGGATGGCACCTACGCCGGCGACAATCTTTCCACGGCCATCTTTTCCAAAAGCCATAACGGCCTCGTGGTGGACGGTTCGGTGCGCGACGAGAGCGGCATCTCCGAGATCAAAGGCATGCACGTGTTCGTTCGGGGCGTGGACCCTTCCGCGTTGCGCGACGTCACGCTGATGGGCGTGAACGTCCCTGTCCGCATCGGCCATGTCACGGTGATGCCGGGAGACGTGGCGGTGAGCGATGTCGAAGGCGTCACGTTCATTCCGCCCCAGCTCGCGCAGGAAATAATCGACAAGGCCCAGATGACGCACTTCGTGGACGAATGGGGACACCAGATGCTGCGCGAGGGCAAATACAAACCGGGTGAGATTGACCGCAAGTGGTCGCGGCCCATGATTGAGGAATTCAACCAGTGGCTGGAGCAAAAAGGTTCGAAGTTGAAGATGCCCGAGAGCTAGGCGTCGTCCGGTCCGGCCGTCACCGATTGTGACCGTGATCGACGCCGCGCGCGCCTCGCGACCGAGCGACTGGCGAACTGAGGGACTCTGGAAAAGGGGGAATCGGCGTGAAGACTGACGAATCATACCTCGTGAATCGCCGCGGCATCCTGAAAGGGTCAGCAGCCACAATCGGGAGTGCGCTTATGGCGAGCGACCCCATGGAAGGCTATCCCAAAGGCGTGAACGCGAATTCCAGCCCGTCGGCGCTGCGGATTACGGACCTTCGCGTGGCGACAGTGGTGAAGCCGGGACCGGGACCTTGCCCCATCATCCGCATCGACACCAATCAGGGAGTGTACGGACTCGGCGAGGTCCGGGACGCAGCCAGTCCCACTTACGCCTTGATGCTGAAGAGCCGGATTCTAGGCGAGAATCCGGTGCAAGTGGACCGGATTTTTCGCAAGCTCAAGCAGTTCGGAGGCCCGTCGCGACAGGCGGGCGGCGTTTGCGCCATCGAAATGGCGCTCTGGGACATCGCCGGCAAAGTCTACAACGTTCCCGTTCACGTCATGCTGGGCGGCAAGCTCCGCGACAGGATTCGCGTGTATGCCGACACCACCGAATC
>DASYYZ010000002.1:0-18155 GCA_035946735.1 Terriglobia bacterium | reverse complement strand
AACAGGCGCTGCAAATCGACCAGCTGTTCGCCCGTCAATTCGGGAAAAGCAATGATGTGGCTCATGCAAACAGCGTAGCATCAACCACCTCGAAAGTGAAGTTAAATATAGCGATACTTACGAACAAGACGACTAGGGGCGTGGTAACCTGACGCCTGAGGTCTCTCAGGTAACCAGCGCGTGCATGTTTTCCCGACGAGCGGCATGGCGGCGCCCCTAAGCGCGCACTATCGCGTAGCCGGCGCCGTCTGCTCGGTTTCGACCAACTCCGAGCTGATTCTGGCAGCCGCGGGTGACATCTTCGCCCCGATTGCAGCACCCTCGAACACAGCGGACGCGAGCATGCGCCTTTGGGTGGATCCGGGCGCGCAAGGGGGTCCTCCGTGGCCTGCTGCCCATTTTCGAGGGCTCGACCATCTCGTCTATGCCGCCTTTGATTCTGAGAACACGGTGCTGCTGGACCTTCGCGAGCGGCTGGCGATGGGCCGGATCTCACCGGCCATGGCTGCGGACCGCGCTTACCTGCGCAGGGTGATCTTTCCCACCTTGTTCGGAATTTTCACCGACGTTATCTCAGTCGCCCCCCTGCACTGCGCCTGCCTCGAGCTGGCGGGGCGAGGTTTGCTGCTGACCGGCGCTTCGGGAACGGGAAAATCGACCCTGTCGCTGGCACTTGCCCGGCAGGGTCTCGGCTTTCTCTCCGATGAATGGACCTACTTTTCGTGGCGCGAAGGACCCTTGCTTGCCTGGGGTCTGCCGACGCCCCTAAAATTGCTCCCAGACGCATCCCGGCATTTTCCGGAGTTGACGCCGATGCAGCCTGAGGTCTCCTTGAACGGGGAACTGGCCTACCAAATCGAGCCTGAATCGGTCTTTGGAGTGCGCCGGTCGGCCTGCGCGGAGCCCAGATGGCTCGTGTTCCTCGAACGCCAGGATACCTCCGTCTTCAGCCTCAGCCGGGTGACCCCGCATGAAGCGTCGGCCGAGTTTGAAGAACACGTCGACTATTTTGTGGATCACGGGCTGGCAGCGGGTAGGAACCTGCTGGTGAAGACGCTCGAGCGCCTCAGCCATCTCTCCTGCTGGCGCCTCCAGTACGGAGGACAACCCGCATCCGTCGCACGAGCACTCGCCGAGTTCTTGGAGGAAGAATGAGGACCAGCCATACTCTGGCTAGCCTTAGCAGCCCTTTGCAGGACACGCATCCATTGAAGAGCACGGATCTGCTTCGGCGATCCACGCCGACGCCCCTCTCGGCTGACCTCTGCGTCATGGGCCGAGGAGTTCGTCTCGAAACCAACAGCGCGCCAGCGCTCGAGCGCATGCGCAATGCGCTCGCGGGGTCCACTAGGGGTCAATCCGCCGGGTCTGCGTTTCTGTGGAGGCTGATCGTTGAGCCGGATACGGGCTGCGAATCCGCATGGCCGGAAATGCCGGCATTGTCGGACCAAGAACTGTACCTGGTCAACATCGGTCAGTACAGTTTCATCGCGGTTGACCTGAAGGTCCGTGAAGCGGTCATCTTCCTCGAGGAAAGGTTCATGAATGACGGACTGACATTCGAGCATGAGTTCCTGCCCACTTTGGTCAAACTGACTGCGCCGGCCTTGAGACCGTAAGACCCATCTCCCCTGACGCATTTGTTGACGAAGCATTGACATTCCATTGACAAGAGCCCTGACTTTTACCAGTATCTTTGTGGGGAGGACCTTCGCGGTTGTGAGACGGGCGCCCTATGCTTGGTCTGGGCGGATGCCGCACGCCGTGTTTAGGATCCCGCCCGTCGCGCAATAGCTCGGCGAGGTGTGGGCCGGGTCCCGGGGAGCACTCGTATGAGTCGATCCAAGAAGATCGTATTCTTCATTCCTTCTTTCTCCAGCATTGAAGCCACGGCGCCGCTCGGCCTTTTGGCCATTTCCACGCCGCTGCTCGACGCCGGCTACGAAATTTGCATCATCGATTCTACGATCGCCCCCGATTACAAGAAGCGCGTCATGGAGGAGGTGAAGGACGCGCTCTGCCTCGGCATTTCGCTCGTGACAGGGCCCATGATCAGCGAGACCGTGGAAATCTGCCGCGCCATCAAGAAATGGAATCGCGCTTTCCCCGTGATCCTCGGAGGCTGGCATCCATCGCTCCTGCCGTCCCAGACTTTGGAAGCTGAATACGTTGATGTGGTGGTTCGCGGGCAGGGCGAGGATAGCATGCTGGAGGTGGCTCAACGCCTCAGCGATCACGCCGGCCTCAATGACGTGCGCGGAATCGGTTTTAAGCGTGACGGCAAGCCGCACTTCACTCCGGAGCGGCCGCTGAAGTCGCTCGACGTTATGCCGCCCAAGGCATATCATCTGGCCGATTTCGACGCCTATGAGCGCGTTTGCGGGCGCCGCTGGGCAATGTACGTCTCAAGCCTGGCATGTCCCTTCAACTGCGCTTACTGCACCAACGCCGGCGTCTACGGGCGGAAGTGGAATGCTCTGCCGGTTGAGCAGGTGGTGCAGGAAACGATCGATCTTACCCGGCGCTACCGCCTCGAGCTCCTGTGGATGGCCGACGACAACTTCCTGGTGGACCTCAATCGCGCGCTTGAGATTGCCGAAGGCCTCATCCGGTCTGGCGGCGCGTTCAAATGGAGCATTCAAGCCACCACCAACCTGACCGCGCGCCTGGCGGTTGCCGAGCTCAAGTTGCTGCGCAGATCCGGATTGCACCAGATTTGCCAGGGAATCGAAACCGCTTCGCCCACGGTGATGAAGCTCATGAACAAGGGATTTCAAGTGATTCCCGACATCTATGAATCCACGGCCCGATGCGTGGAAGCCGGCGTGATCCCCTCGTTCAATATCATCTTTGGCTTTCCAGGTGAAGGCCCGAAGGAGCGCCGCGAAACCATCGACTTCATGATGGACGTTTGCCGCCGCTTTCCGGGCGCGGAATTCTGGACTAACATTTTCACCCCATACCCCGGATCACCGATCTTTCATCGCGCCGGCGAGATCGGCATCGAGGTGCCGAAGTCACTGGAAGGCTGGGTAGACTACTTCCCGCGATACACCGTGCTGCCCTGGCTTAAGGGAAAAGAACATCAACGCATCCAGAGAATGCGTGATTACCTGCGGATCGCCTTTGACCGCGCTCCGATCGCAGCCGATAACCACAGCCCGCTCGCTACCGGTATCAAACACCTGACGAGCTATCCAGCCCGATGGAGGCTTGACCACGATTTTTATGACTTCCCGGTTGAGCTATGGATGAATCGCAAGCTCAAGAACATTCTGACGCTTCCGAAGCCCAACGTGGACGCAAAACCGCTGGAGCCGGCGACGGCGCCGAACTGCCCGTGAGTCTTACCCAGGCGAGGCTCGATCCCGAGGCCCGACCCGACGGAGAGGCATCGAGACCGTTAGGTGCCGGCGCCGACGCGGTGGAGTTGTCGGTCGTCGTGCCTTGCCTTGATGAAGCGGCCACCCTCCCGGACTGCATCGCAAGAATCCAGCGCGTCTTTAACGAAAACCAGATCACCGGCGAGGTGATCGTGGCCGACAATGGCAGCACTGATGGCTCGCACTATCTTGCCATCCAGCTTGGGGCGCGTGTGGTGCACGTCAAAGACAAGGGCTATGGAAACGCCTTGCGCGGCGGCATCGCAGCGGCGCGCGGCAAATACGTCATCACCGGCGACGCCGACGCGAGCCACGACCTGGCGCAGATCCCGGTCTTTCTGGCGAAATTGCATGACGGCTACGATCTGGTGGTCGGTAACCGCTTCACAGGCCAGATCCAAGCGGGCGCCATGCCGCCACTTCATCGTTATCTCGGAACTCCCGTTCTGACGGGTGTCGGCAGATTGTTTTTCGGCGCGCCTTGCGGAGATCAGCAATGCGGGTTCCGGGGTTTCAGCCGTGAGGCATTTTCCAGAATGCGGCTGCGCGCAACGGGGATGGAGTTCGCGAGTGAAATGGTGGTAAAAGCCGCCTATCTGCGTATGCGCATCGCCGAGATCCCCACCACGCAATTCCCGGCCGGGCGCGAGCGCCCTTCTCATCTGCGGACTTGGCGCGATGGATGGCGCCATCTCCGATTGATGCTCCTGCACAGCCCGCGCTGGCTCTTCTTCTATCCGGGTGCACTGCTGGTAGGCTTGGGGCTCGCAACCGGCCTCTGGCTGATGCCCGGTCCCCGCACCGTGTCAGGAATCGTTTTTGATATCCACACCCTCCTCTTTGCGGCGGCGGCAGTGCTGCTTGGGTTCCAGTCCATCACCTTTGCGGCCTTCACAAAAATCTACGCCATGCGAGAAGGACTGCTTCCAGAGGATGCCAGAATCGAAAAACTACTCCGGATCATACCTCCCGAGATTGGCCTCCTTGTCGGGGCCCTCGTCGGGTTGCTGGGACTGGCGGGTTCGGTGTTCGCCCTTGGGAGCTGGGGAAGGCTGCACTTCGGAGATTTCGACCCGGTGAAGGGTATGCGTCTCGTGATTCCCGCAGTTTTCGCATTGACGCTCGGAGGAGAGATCGTGCTCTCGAGCTTTTTCCTGAGCCTTCTGAGGCTCGGAGGTTCACCGGAACGGCGCGGAGACGCCTGAGCCCACCTCATTGAAAGCTCAGGGCACAGCCTCGATTCGGCACAGCGCCGTCAGGCCGAGGCTCCGGCCGCAGTCAGTCGCGTAAACCAGGCGCTTCGAGTCCGGGTACCAGGCAGGAGCGGTCGAATTGCAATCGCTCGTGGTCAGCCGGCGCTCAGCGCGCGTGGTCGCGTCTCGCACCCAGAGCTGCCAGTTGCCGCCGTCGCGCTGGCTGAACGCAAGCCAATGACCGTCCGGGGACACGGCTGGATATCGCCTGGGCGCTCGTGCCGTCTCAGATGTAACGAGGGCGGAGTCCGCTGCCGTGACGAACAGTGCCAGTGGCATGCCCGAACGCCGGGCCGAAAAGACGATGCCGTCCGCGGGATCAAACGTGGCGTCCATTACGTCGAGGTCCGCTGGCGAGATCTGCCACTCAACCGGGTCGCGTGACATGACACCAGCTTTGGGCTGAAGTTTCTTTCGCCAGAGCGATCCCCGTCCCTTCGACTCCCTGATGAAGGCAAGCCATCGGCCATCAGCCGACACGGACGGCTTCTCGGCGTTCTCGGCTTCGACAGCCATCGTCCCAGGCGTCACGCTGTCGGCGCCAATCGGGAAGCGTATGATTCGCGACGTCGAATCAGCAAGTTCTGCCCAGGCGAATTCTGCAGTGGCTGTCGGGTGGAAGGAGTCCCTTCGGGACGAGAGAGTCTGGAGCAAACCTTCCCGAAGTGCGCCTGTCCGATAACCTTCGTTCAACATCATGGTAAATAGGATGGCGTTGTGCGACACGCTTGGATCGGTATCCAAATAGGACTCCGGCGCGACCACGAGGCGCGTGGCGTAGTTGTCAAACTCGCGCCTCATGTGAAGCAGGTTCAGGGTGGTTGCTGGAATCACCAGCGCCAACCAGATCGCGGCGAAGAGGGCGGCTTCACGCGAATTCAGCCGGGGCCTCAGCAGTGGGGGCACGGAACGCAACGAAGCCGTCAGCAGGCAGATCCACAGTCCCGTCATGGCCCACAATCGTGGGACCGCGAGCAAGGTTCGCCAGCCTGAAGCCGAAATTGGCGCCCAACGGTAGAGGGGAAAACAAACCAACCCGTACAAGACGATCAGCGCCGCAGCCTCCCGTGAACGGCCTCGAACCACCAGGTGTCCAACTGCCAGGGCGGCAGTCAAAATGAGCACGACGAAATCGTAAGATGCCGCCTGGGTTGACAGGATCAACAGCATGGCCAGAAATGCGCCCCAGTGGAGCTTCTCACCATCATCATCCGCGCGGGCCGAGCCCATCAGCCAAAGGAAAGGCACGAAGATCAAACCCTGACAAACAGGCTGCAGAACAGAATAGACCGCCGGCAGATGAGCGACGGGGTGCGGATTCAGCTCGGGCTCGGCGATGAAGAGCCGGTGAAGCACCGCCGAAAACGAATTCCAGTTGATGTTGTACGGGTCCTGCCCTTCTCCCCTTAGAGACCAGGGCATCACCTCCACCAGGTAAGTCCGAACCGTCTCGATACCGAAGAGACCCACCGACACGAGCCACAACGCAACTGAACCTGATACGAGCCCGGCCGCTGCCCGCCACTGCTTCTTGCGCACGAAGAAGATCAGGAACAGGGCAGGCCAGATCTTGAGCGCGCCCCCGACAGCCAGAATCAGTCCGGACGCGAGCGGCTGGTGCTCAAGATAGAGGTAAGCAGCCAGGGTGAAGAGGAAAAGCAGCAAGATCGCTTGCTGCCCAAAAAGGAAGCTCGTGCGCAAAGGCACCATGGCGAGCAAAACGATAATTGTCAGGTGCCGCCAGCGTAGTTTTGATATTCGCTGCAGCAAACAGGCTGTGAGCGCGAGTAGAACTAGATTCACAAGCAGCCAACCGCGCTTTGCCGAGAGTGGCGGAAGAGAAGAAAACGGCATCGCTGGTAATGTTGAGAAAGGGGTCAGAGATGTAAAGGCGACGATAGGTCTTTCGATTCCAGCGTGGTCCTTCTGCCGTTGAACCCAGCTCCAATCATAGATCTGCGTCAGAGGATACCCCTGCCGGTAAAGCCGGGCAGCGAGATAGTAGTCTACAAAGTCGGTGTTCAGAGTCTTCCAGGCCGGTATAAAGCCTCGCCAGAGAAACACGCCGGCCAGAATGATCAGCACCGCATATTCTGCCGCGACGATGCCAACCTTCGGTAAGCGTTGATGTAGGTTGCTGCCAATGCCGCTCATATGCCGCTGACATTTCCGGACAGCGTGGCTTACGGTCCGAGATGGCCGGCCACGAGCATGAACCCGTCCCGCCCGCTCACGACTGCGTGAACACTACCTTCTTTGAGCCGGAGACGCGCACCGTGTAGACAGGTGCTGTCGCCGCAGCCAGTTCCCGCAGAGTCCCGAAACTGAAAGTATTGAGTAACCGCCGCAGCCTGGGCTCAGTTCGCCGCAGCCCTGCGTAGTGGTAAAACTTCGGGCCGAAGGCGCTCGCCAGCCCGGGTTGCGCCGGGTCGAGCTCCCAAGGGTGAAAGTACATCACGACAGGCTGCGAGCGGGCCATCACTTTGTTCAATGCCGCGACTTGGATCCGACAGGGCACAAACCGCAGATATGCCCCGCCGGTAAAGGGCACGCCGAAACCTCCAATATCGAGGACCGGCAGAGGAAACTCCAGTAAATCAGCTCCTTGAATGCGAATGCGGAACGGGCGTCGAGGGGCGTCGGGGATACCGTAGAGATGGTTTTTTGTAGGGAAGATGCTGCTGTCGGCTGTAAATCCGAGTTCCAGCAAAATCTCGAGCGCCCAAAGCGAGCGGTGAGTGATCGAAAACGTAGGAGCTCGATAGGCGTTCACTGGGACGCCTGCCGCGTCTTCGATGGCAGCCCGCGCGCGCCGAGTGTCCTCGCGGAACTGCGCCGGAGCGAATTCGTAGATCAAGCGGTGGGCGTAGCTGTGACAACCGAAGTCGTGGCCGGCCGCCCGGATCTCGCGCACCAGCGACGGGAAGCGTTCCGCGACCCAGCCGAGGACAAAGAAAGTGCCGCGCAGACCAAGTTCCGCCAGCAGCTCAAGCACTCTGCGAGTGCTCAGTTCCACGCGGGAAAGATACTGATTCCAGCTCTCGGGTGGCGCGATTTTCCTGAAAGCGGAGGCATGAAAATAATCTTCGACGTCGACCGTTAGAGCGTTCCCGCTCGAAGACGCTGGCGCTTTCATGGCCGGATGGCAACCTGCGGCCAGACCAGCGGTGCCGCCTCAGCGAACAACAACCGCGGAAACAACTCGTCTGGGACGTGCCAATCCGCCACGTACTTCACCTCGGCCAGCCAGTTTGCAATCCAGTCGGCTGCTCCCGAATGGTGCACCTCGCAGATCAGAGCCGGCTTGGCCCGGGAAAAGATCTGCCGCGCGCCCCGAAGCACTTCGCACTCCGCGCCCTCAACGTCGATCTTGATCACGTCTGGCGCAGGATGACCCTGACCGGCAAAATCATCAAGGCTCACCGCTTTCACAACTCGCATTTCGCCCTCGGCAAGGACCGGCCTGACGCCGTCGGCAACCACACCTCCGTAGGTTCTTTGGCGCCCGCCGCGCTGAAACGAGATCTCATCGCGGCTATACGACCAAGCCGCTGCATCAACCACGGTCACACAATCTTGAAAGCTGTTCCGCACGATTATTTGCCTGAAGCGCCGCGTGTTCTCGGTCTCGGGATCGAAGCCAAAGACTTTCCCTTGTGGACCCACCCGGTGGGCAACGGCCAGCGAGAAGAAACCCAGACCGGTCCCCACGTCATAAAAAACCGATCCCGGCGCGCAGAGCCTCCGCAGGAGGTCCTGCACCTTTGTTTCGTAAGCGCCGATCCAGTAGCCACCTTCAACGTCCAGGTCCAGGAGCAGCCACAGCCCTTGCGCGAGCCCGCTCTCCACCTGGACCCAGGTAAGCTCGCTCGGCAGGAGAAGTCTGGCTGCGGAACGCTTGGCTGCAAGCAATGCGCCCCCTACTAGAGGCAATCTACCGAGCGCGCGCCGCAACGCCGCTAACGAGCTGCTCCTCGCTGCCAGCTTGGAGCGCGCGACTACTGAATAATAAAGGCCTTTCATCATCCCGAGAGCGTTTCGAGCCTAGACGAATCGCAGAGTTTTTGTCAAACTGATGGCCTCGATTCGCGCTCTTGAGGAACGACAGCACAGGCGAAAAGATAGAACATTGAGAAGGCCGGATCTCTTCATCGTAGGCGCACCCAGGTGCGGCACAACCTCTCTCTGGAGCTATCTCAAGGAACATCCTGACATCTTCATGTCAGCCGAAAAGGAACTCTACTTCTTTGACTCTGATCTCCGCCCGAATGGATGGAAGGCGCCCTCCCTGGAGCAGTATCTCTTGAATTTCGCTGCGGCCGGCAATCGCAAGGTGGTCGGGGAAGCTACACCCAGCTACCTTCGTTCGGGGCGCGCACCAGGAGAAATCAAGGCCTTCAATCCTGAAGCGAGGATTGTTATTATGCTCAGGAATCCCGTAGACGTTATGCACTCGCTGCACAGCTCCGCTCTGTACAGCCGGGAGCCCATTGCGGATTTTGAGGCCGCTGTGGCGGCGGACGCGAGTCGAACGGGCGCTGCGTGCATCGGTTATCGCGATTTCGCCGATTTTCCCCGGCAGGTTCAATCGTATATCGACCTGTTCGGACGGGATCACGTGCACACCATAATTTTCGACGATCTGAAGGAGAACCCGGGCCGCGTCTATCAGAACACGCTGCGCTTTCTGCGCGTCGGCCTTGGGTTTGCGCCGGAGTTCACCATTGTGAATGCCAACGCAAACGTGCGCTACCTAGGACTGCAAAGGAACGTGGCGCGCCCGCCTGGAGTGCTCCGCAACATCGCTCGTGCGTTGCTGCCGCGGCGGCTGCGCTCTCGCATCCAGCGCTCGCTGCTGGACTCCAACCTCGTGACAAAACCCAGGGCTCTGATGGACCCGGCACTCAGAAGGCGTCTGCAGAAAGAATTTGAGCCTCAGGTTGAGCAACTCAGCAAACTGCTGGATCGCGATCTATCCGCCTGGTGCCTGGAATCCGGCGAAGCGACGGGAGCCGGAACGCCGAAAGCATAATCGGACGAGAGGATCTTGCGTGAAGCTCGGGGCGCGGCCGAACCCTAGGCCCGCGCTGTTTGAAGCCACTCGCTTCGAGGGGCAGCCGTGGCAGCGGGAGCAACGAGCGATGGGCTATGCGGACTCGAGATTGCGGCAGAAGGCTTCGGCCTTCCTCAAGAGGTACCGCTGGCTGCCACCCGTCGCCAGTTTAGCCAGTGGACTCGCGCTTATCACGGCCTTGATCACCCCTGCAGGTCAGGGTCTCGCCTTAGGAGCCGCGGCAGCGCTGCTATGCACTTCCTACATTTGGGGCTACTCCTCCCGCGCTGCGAGGCAAAGTCGATGGCCGGCTCTCGGGCATCTGCCCCGAAGACAGTACGCCGATGTTTGGGATTCCCTTGCCGCTTCGGCGAGTGAGGCCATGGCGGCGACGGCCCGAGGCAGCAGCGATCAGGATGTCCGCAATCTGATGGAGCTGGTTTCGATCGGTCCACAGGATGACGTTCTCGAGATAGGCCCTGGCGTCGGCCGGCTGGGGCTCGAGATCTCCCCACACTGCCGGCGCTGGATCGGCGCCGATATTTCCAGCAAAGTCCTGGGTCATGCTGCAGATCGGTTGCGAGGAGTGAAGAATGCGCAGTTGATTCACCTGCCCCATATCGGTCTCGGTGTGGTTCCGGACAGTTCGTTGGATGTGGTCTACTGCATTAACGTGTTTGCGCACCTCGATGAAATCGACCGCTGGCGATACGTTCAGGACGCATACCGTGTGCTGCGCCACGGCGGACGGATTTACATCGAAAATATCGACCTCGAATCAGAGGCAGGGTGGATCATGTTTACGAATCACACCCGGCATTGGGAATCTTCGGATCGCCCGCCTTACGACACCAGGTTTTCAACCGCTGCTGAGCTGATGGCTTACGCCAGCCGGGCCGGCTTTGAGCAGATTCAGGCCCATCATCGGCCGCCTCAAGTCATCGTTACTGCCGTCAAGCTTTGAATGGCCGGCGTGGGCGGAGTCAATCGCCTTCGCGGTCGCAGCATTCTTCGAGCATGGAGCCTCGACACCGCATGCGAGTGGGAAGGCAGCAGCAGTCCCCTGAATCCGTTTGGCAGACATTCGTGCGCCGGCCGCTCCGTTATTTCGTTCCTTGCGCTGTGGCCTCTATATACCTCGAGGTCTTCTTCCTGCCTCATTGGCCGGTTCTGTCGCGGGGAGACCAGACGATTTATCTCTTGAATGCCGCGCGGATGCTTCAAGGTCAACTCATCTATCGGGATTTTTTTCAGTTCACTCCTCCGGGCACGGAACTGGTTTATTCCACACTCTTTAGACTGTTTGGCGTTCGCGCCTGGATTCCTCAAGCGCTGCTGGTTGCGCTCGGGACCAGTCTGGCTGCGCTTGGCGTATCCATCTCCTCAAAGCTGATGAAAGGTCCCTCGGTCCTGCTCGCAGGCATTCTCTTCCTAGCCGTCCCCTTCCGGACCACGCTTGACGGCACTCATCACTGGTACAGTACCCTGGCCGTCATGGCGGCGCTCCGAGCCGTGATTGAACGGCGGGATCCGTTGCGCCTCGCGCTCGCAGGCGTGCTCTGCGGGCTCGCCACCTGCTTTACTCAACTCCCCGGTTTCGCGACCGTCCTGGCCATCGGCAGCTTCCTGGTCTGGGAGCGCAGCCGGGGGAAAATCGACTCGCTCGTCAGGGCAGAAGCTTGGCTGGTTGGACCTTTTCTCGGCGCTATCGTTGCCGGGAGCGCCTACTTTGTTTGGAGAGCCGGCCTGGCAAGATTCCTGTTCTGCACGGTCGTCTTCGGAGTCAAATTTTATCCTGCGCTGTGGTTCAACACCTGGAAGGTCTACATGGTTGAGTTGCCCGCCCTGCGCTCCTGGTCGGACTTTCCTGATTGGGCCGGATTCCTTTTCATCGTCGCGATCGTGCCAACCGTCTACGCGGTATTCTTCGTGCGTTACTGGCGCGTCTCGCGTAGTCATCCTTCGGAACCGTGGGACCGCCTCATGCTGGTCAATCTTGTGGGTATGTTCCTGCTGGCAGGTGTGGCTCCGGCGCCCTCTTATTTCAGGTTGTGTTCGGTCTGCCTGCCGGCTCTCATAACGCTGGTGTGGCTTGTGAATCAACCTGGCGTGCTGGAGAAAGCCTTACTGACACTGCTCTGGACGGGTGGTCTGGCTCTGACTATCGGCGCACCCGTGAAACGGCAACGCCAGTGGCGGGCCTATCTCGATCTGCCAACCGGACGCACGACGTTTCTTGATCCCGACCCTTACAATGAGTTTCGCTGGATATCAGAAAGGACTCGGCCGTCGGACTTCTTCTTCGGCAACCTACAGATCTGTTTCGCGCTCGGGCTCCGCAATCCGACACCGATCGACTTCCTTACCACGACCGATTACACCCGACCTGAACAAGTCGCCGAAGTAGTCGAAAGTCTGGAGAAGAAGCGCGTCCGTTATCTCGTCGTGTGGGACTTCGCGCTAGACGATCCCGGCTACCACCAGGCGGGGGATCATCTAGGTCCTCTGATCTCTTATCTCGGCTCCCACTACCATACCGTGAGGAGCTTTCCCAGCGGTGACCTGGTATGGCAGCGAAATCCTTAGTCATGCCCCGGTTATTCCGGACAATGCACTCATGGCCGAGATCGCGAGGTCACAGGTCAGGCCTTCACTTGAAGGGCGGGAGATTTCGGAAAGAGATTCGCTAATCCGTTGCGCCGCCGCAGCCTTCGCACGGCGCGAGCCGGCCTACAAATTTTCAATAATCGCGCTTGCGAAACCGCTCGTTGAGAGCTTCTGGACGCCGGTCACGCCCTCCAGTTTCATCAATCTTTCCAAATCGTAGGTGACGCGCTTCTGGGCGATCGTGGCCGCGAGGGCCTTCTCGATGCGCTCACTCACCATGGGCCAACCCATGAACTCAAACATCAGGGCGCCGGAGCGAATCACGGCCGAAGGATTGATCACATCCTTGTCGGCGTACTTTGGGGCCGTGCCGTGCGTTGCTTCGAAGACGCCGTAGCCATCGCCGATGTTTGCGCCGGGCGCCAAGCCCAATCCGCCGATCTGCGCCGCACATGCGTCCGAAAGATAATCACCGTTCAGGTTGGGAGTACACAGAACCTGGTACTCGCCCGCGCGCGTAAGAATCTGCTGAAAGACGGAGTCAGCGATGCGGTCATTGATGAGTACCTTCTGCTGCCAGCGCCCGCCGCCGTGCGTCGAAGAAATTGAATCGAGGCAGGTCTTCACTTCTTCGGCGATCTGGTCCTTGAAGGCGGGCGGCGCCATCTCGATGCCGGGCTCGAGCTCGGCCGCAAGCTGCTCGACGGAAGCCGCGGGATTCTTGTCTTTGGCGCCCAGAATCCAGCTCTCGCGCTCGCTCACGATGCGGTCGCGGAACTCTTCGCGCGCCAACTGGTAGCCCCAATCGCGGAATGCTCCCTCGGTGAACTTCATGATGTTGCCCTTGTGCACCAGCGTCACGGTTTTCAGCCCGTGATCGAGCGCGTACTGGATTCCGCGCCGCGCCAGGCGCTTCGTGCCGGTGGCGGAGATGGGCTTGATGCCGATCCCGGAGTCACTGCGGATCTGCTTCTTCACTCCGTCAGCCTTGAGCTGCCGGTTCACGAAGTCGATCACGTTTTTGGCGGCGGCGGTACCCTCCCGCCACTCGATTCCCGCGTAGACGTCTTCGGTGTTCTCCCGGAAGATCACTACATTCATTTGTTCGGGGGCGCGCACCGGCGAGGGCACGCCCGGGATGTACTTCACCGGCCGCCAGCAGGCATAAAGATTCAACAATTGACGCAAGGCCACATTCAGGCTGCGAATGCCGCCGCCCACCGGCGTGGTGAGCGGGCCCTTGATGGCGACGCGGAAAGCCGTAATGGCGTCCAAGGTTCCTTGAGGGAGCCATTCACCGAACTGCCGGAACGCCTTCTCGCCCGCGAACACTTCATACCACACGATTCGGCGCTTGCCGCCGAAACTCTTCTCCACCGCTGCGTCAAAAACGCGTTGCGACGCTTTCCAGATGTCCCGACCGGTGCCGTCGCCTTCGATGTACGGAATCACAGGTGCGTCCGGCACCTTGAAGGCGCCGTCCGCGAGAGTGATGGCCGCGCCGCCCTCGGGCACCGGAACTCCGTTGAAAACCTGAGCCATTAATATTCTCCTGCTGGTCAAGAGCGGACATTCTAACAGAGTTCGAGCGGCCCGGTTGAGCGCTCGAGGAACTCGTTCACGAGGTGGATCAGGGCAAAGCTCCGATCCACTTCGCGACGGCATCAGCCTGAGCGGCAGGCACATCCTCGGCCCATCGGCATTCGTTGCCCTGGCGCAGCAGGAAAGTGCAGCGCGCTCCCAGGGTTGAAAAAATGAGGTTTTGGGAGTTCTCCTTTGTAGGCCCGGCTGCAGCCTCGACGCCTGCATTGCGGCGACTGGCGCCTTCATCAGGCCAACGTTTTTCCAGGATGGACCTATAGTCAGCACAGAACGCGTCAGCGGCCTCGGCGTTCTGCCAGCGAGTACGTGCGATCAGCGTGAATTGCCCGGCCGTAGGACCCTCGTAAACCAGGTAGCGGTCGGCCATCCAGGATTTGGTGGTCTTTGCGGCTTCGTCCTGGGAGAGCAGTTGACCGAGCAGGGCGTAATAGCCCAGTTCACCCATGAAGTTGGCTTCCACTTGTTTTAAGCCCGGCTCGTGCTCGAGGGCCGGCGGCACAGGCAGATCGAGCGGGGCCTGTGGCTGATTGGATTTATCCGGCGGCTTGAAGTAAAGATCGGGCTGAAAAATGTCCCTGGTATTCGAGGGCGGGCTTCGAAAGACCTCGTTGAGCCTCTTCCAACCGCCTGCCGTAAAGCCCTCGCGCACGAAGTGCATGCCCTGGGTGTAGGGGAAGAGCACTTGAAAGCGCAGAAAAAAAGGAGCCTCGGAAAAGACCGGATACTGGGATATTTGCTGATTTATCATTTGGTTCATCATGGTGTCGAGCGACGGCAGTATGGTCTCCAGTGACGGCAACAAGCCGTCCAGCAACGGCTGCCTCGCGGCGGGAGGTGGCATCAGCATGGCCTGAATCATGGCGAGCGTCGCATACCCTTCCACCAAGGCTTGGCGCGCGGCGCCGGCATCGTCGTCGTCGGGGATGGCGTGCATGAATTTCCAGAGGTCGAAGCTCTGGTCCTGCAAGGCGTGGGTGAGTTCGTGGGCAAGGACCATCTTCTGCTGGTCGCGTTCCACCCAGTCGGCCATAAACATGGTCTTGCGGCGGGGATCGTAGAATCCGGCGGCCTGCTCCGTGTAAAGGCTCACGAGAAAGCTCTGGAGGTTGAAATCGGCGCCGACCAGGCCGAAAGCCTTCAGAGCCGCCTCCTGACCATGAATCTGCGCGGGCGTGTATTCCGCCGCAAGATTCTCCCTGAGGTACTTCTCGACCTCGGTCTTGCTCACGCGCTTTTTCTTGAGAGAAGCCTTGATGGGAAGTCCGGTGATCCGGCTCATCTGCTGCAATATCTCGTCCGCGTTCAGAGCCGATTCTGGTTGGGTGGGCTGCTGCGCCGGAGCCGTTCGGGCGAGCGCCGCCGGGATGCACAGGGCCAGCAGAAGTGCCGTTGTCGCGGCGCGGGCTCGCGCGCGAGTGTTGAATCGAATCAGAAAGGCAGATCGTCTCATAGGCTCTCATTGAGATGCAGAACAGGATGCGGCGCAGTATGCGCATGTCAACGGAGCGACCATTCCGCTGTCATATCCGCTCTTCGCTTGTTATGATACAGGCTGCGCGGGCGAACCGGGTGATCGCTGCTCTGTCCGAGCGCTGAAGCAGCCTTACAGGAGGCTGATCAAGCTGGCATGGACAGGGGAGAGGAAAGTCCGAACTCCGCAGGGCAGTGTGCTCGCTAACGGCGAGGGCTGGAGGAGGATGGTTTCGACTCGTACGCCTCCGGTACGGAAAGTGCCACAGAAAATATACCGCCCGGCTTGAACAGGTCCGAGAGGGCTCCCGGCCGGGTAAGGGTGAAAAGGTGCGGGCTGCGCAAGCGGCCTTAATGTAAGAGCGCACCGCCCAGGCAGCGATGACTGGGGCAGGGAAAACCCCACACGGAGCAAGACCAAATAGGAGGGGAGGAGTGGCCCGCTCCGCTACAACCCTCGGGTGGGTCGCTGGACCTCGATCGCAAGGTCGAGGCTAGATGAATGATTGCCGGCCGCCTCGTGCGGTCACAGAATTCGGCTTATAGGTTTTGCCCGCGCATTTTCTCTTTCTCCGGGTGTTAGCGGCCAGACACGATCGACGTCGACACGAAGTGTTGGCGTTGGATCCTTCATTGGCACGCCTCCGCCTCGATCGGAAAGACTTCGCGGCCTCGCGACGTACTGGCGGGCCACAGCAACTACACATACGCCTTGTCGACATAGCACCAGCGCCAGTCCTGGCCCGGCTCAACCGATCTCATCACGGCATGATTAGTCTCATGGAAATGCCTGGTGGCGTGCGTGCCTCGCGAAGAATCACAACAGCCGACATGCCCACAACTTAGGCACATGCGCAGCGCCACCCACGTGTCGCCGGTCTCGAGACATTCCTTGCAACCCTTTCCGCTTGGTGTCACGTTTTGAATCTGATCGAGGTGTGCGCACGATTGGCTCATGGGCTCTCCTTTTCAAACGCATGATGGCATAACATCGCCTTTTCGATGTGCCGGACGCGCGTAAGGATTTACATCCGCGACGGCTTGATCTGTTAAAATGACCTTGACGTGGTAAATTCCCGGGATCAACGAAGACAATTCCGCGGTGGTGTCGGCGGGGGTATACCCATCGGCCGTAACGCGTGGGCGATACCTGCGCCGCTCGCCTTAGTGCTGCTTGTGGCGCTGCTGACGCCGCATCTGGGGCGCGCCGAGAAACCTCAGGACCTCAAGCCCCAGGGCTACGTGAACGACTTTGCGGGAGCGCTATCGCCCGACACTCGGACGAAGCTGGCCGCCCTGTGCACGGAGCTCGATCAAAAGGCCCACTCTCAGATCGCAATCGTCACCGTCCACAGCCTGGACGGCGATTCCATCGAGGACTTTTCCATTCAAGTCGCGCAAAAGTGGGGGGTGGGACCGAAGAGCGATCGCGGCGTCCTGATCCTGCTGGCAGTGGACGACCACAAGTATCGTGTCGAGGTGGGTTACGGTCTGGAGGAGATCCTACCCGACGGCAAGGTGGGCGGATTCGGGCGCGACATAGTGCCGGCGCTCCGCCAAGGCGATTACAGCGCCGCCGTGCTGCAACTCACCGGCGCGATCGCGAGCGTGATCGCCCAGGCGAGCGGGGTAACGCTCACGGCAGCCCCGGCGGCCCGCCAGCGCTCTGAACGGCAGGACCGCGGAATATCGCCTGGTGTCCTGGCTGTCATTGTGATCTTTTTCCTTATGTTCGGCGGACTGCGGTTCCTTCTGCCCCTGGGTCTCTTAGGCGGGCGGGGCATGTGGGGGGGCGGCGGGTTCGGGGGCTTCGGCGGCGGCGGTGGGGGCGGCGGCGGATTCGGAGGCTTTGGCGGTGGAAGCTTCGGCGGCGGTGGAGCAAGCGGAAGCTGGTGAGGGAATCTACGATTGACGATTGACGATTGATGATAGTCGATTCAGGATAGAGCCGATTGAATTTCAAGTCCGCCGTGGCGGCTCTGCGAATTTCGATTTTCGCCTTTCGATTCACGCTGGAACGAAGACGAAGGTAACCGATGGATGAAAAACTCGCGCAACTTGCCACCGATCTGGAACAGACAGCAGGTCCTAACTTGCTCTCGGTGGTCCTCTACGGATCGGCCGCGAGCGGAGAGTTTCACACCCAGCACTCGGATCTGAACCTGCTTTGCCTTTTTGAGCGACTCGATGCTGAGACTCTCAAGCGCATCAATCCTTTGACCAGGCGCTGGGCGCGCAAGGGTCACGCGCCGCCGCTCGTCTTCGAAGCCTCGCGACTGGCTGAGGCCGCGGACGTCTTTGCCATCGAACTGATGGACATCAAGGCCAGCCACAAGGTGCTTTACGGGTCGGATCTGGTGGCCACGATCGAGGTGCCCCTGACGCTCCACCATCTGCAAGTGGAGCGCGAACTTCGCCAGAACCTGGTGCGCTTACGCCAGCACTATCTGGCGTCAGATGGGGGACGCAAAGCGTTACTGGGGTTGATGACCGCTTCCATTTCGAGCTTCGCTGTGCTTTTTCGCCACGCCGCGATTGCCCTGGGCGCGCCGTCCTCTGAGCTTGCGCAACCCCTGCGAAAGCGCGAAGCAGTCGATCGCCTGGCCGCCGTGATCGGATTCGAAGCGCGCCCTTTTCATACCATTTTCGATATCCGTGAGAAGAAAATCGCGGCGCGAGAGGCGGACCCCGAGAACCTTTTCCGCGACTATCTCGAGGCAATAACACGGGTGGTTCACGAGGTCGACCGGCGCCTGGAAGAGCGCTCGCGAGGGTGACGGGGCTAAA
>DASYYZ010000001.1:0-15476 GCA_035946735.1 Terriglobia bacterium | reverse complement strand
CATCGTCGAGCAAGACCATCGAGCCCTCAAACGACGGATCAACGCCAAGCAAGGCTTCCGCTCCTTCGAGGGAGCCCGGCGAACCATCCCCGGTTATGAGGTGACGCACATGATCCGCAAAAGACAAGTGCGATGGCTGCTAAAAGGGGATTTGGGCGCGCAGGTTCGGTTCATCAACTTAACCCTCGGGCTGAAGACCGTCTGAGCCACTCAACCTCACAGGCGCGCAAACGTGCCTCCTCGCTCCTGTTTGCAACACTTCCTTTCGTCCTGCTGTGCGGGACCTGAAGCGCATTCTGAGGCTCCACTGCCCGATGTGTGCGGATCAAATGATCGGTTCGAAAGAGCCCTACATCTACGACTCTCCGTAAACAGCCTGGAGGACCCCTTGGATGTAACCGAATTCGAAAGCGAAGGCCTGAGCGTCGGCCGCCGGCACCGCCAGCTGGGGTATGTGGTCAGGCATCATCATGGCGTCATAGCCCACCTCTTTATAGACCCGCATGGCTTTCCCCATGTCGACACTGCCGTTGTCCGGAAACGTCTCCTCAAACTGCAGCCGCCGGCCGCGGATATTACGAAAGTGGACGTTGAAAATCTTGCCCCGTGTGGCGAAATAGCGGATCACGTCATAAATCTGCTCGCCGGGGTTCTCGAGCATCTCGGAGACTGTTCCCTGGCAAAAGTTGAGACCGTGGTAAGGGCTTGCCTGAATCTCGATAAAGCGCTTGAGCCCGTCGACGTTCGAGAGCACTGCTTGAACGCCGCGAAAGCCTGCCTCGGGCAATCCTGGGTCTTGCGGGTGGCAGGCTATCTTGACCTTACTCTCTTCCGCCGCTGGGACTACGCGCTTAAGAAAATAAGTAATCCGCTCCCAATATTCTTCGGCGCTCACTTTTCCTGCCTCGGTCAGCGAAAGATTTTGGTGCATCGCTTCGTCGTAGTTGAATGTGCTGTAGAGAGCGCCGCCGCGGTCGGGCGTTCTCTTCGTTCTCACCACGCCGAGCAGTGTGAAGTTGTACTTCACGGCCGGAATCCCGGCGCCGCCGGCGTTGCGGATCATCTGGCAGATTTGGCCGATCTCCTGGTCGCGCTCAGGGCTTTTGCCGAGCATGATGTTGGGGAGCTCCGCCTCCTCGATCGGAACACTGCTCATCGGCAACGGCACCATTTCCAGCTTGATGCCGTAGGACTCGATCCTTTCTCGAAGTTTAGTGAGCCCTTCGACGCTCCAATTCTCGTCAAGGCGGCGGGAAGGAAGGCCTCCGCAGATGTGGCTTACCCCAAGCTCAGCCAGAGTCTTGAGCGTATCATCGGAGGGCTGCTTGCCCCCGAATTGCGTCCCCAATTTCGGGCGCGCATTCCCCGTTGGCGCCCCACTCAGAGCGCCACGTCCCCAAGACCATCCAGCAGTGGCGCTCGCGACGCCGGCGGCCGCCAGCGACGAGCAATGAAGAAATCCTCTCCTGTTCATCATGCCTCCCGAACATCGGTTTGTTCTAACATACCCCGGCCTGCCCTTGCCCTCTGCACTCCTACTGGTCCGCTCGAAGTAGAATGGCCAAAAGAGTTCCCGGCCGTTTAAAAGAGCAACTTCAGCACAAATTGAATCTGCCTCGGGAGGTAATCGCCGTGATTTCCTCGAGGCCGCCGTTCACCTGCGCACCCGTCTGGTCGAAAGTGGCGGTCGTGTTAACAGAGTTGAATTGAGGGTGATTCCAGGTATTGAATGTCTCCATGCGGAATTGCAGAAACCGGTTCTCCCCGAGCGGAATGTTTTTGAATAGGGTAAGGTCCCAGTCATTGACGCCAGGTCCCCGGAAAGCATCGGGCGAGGCGTTGCCGGGACGATGGTTAAGTAGCTAGGCTGAGTCCGGGAAACGGCCAAACGCGTTCGACGGTCTTCGAGAGGATCCATTTCTTGTCTTCCGCGTTGAGGAACTTCATGTCGTCACGGACCACGGACAAGGTCTTCGGGTAAGTGGTCCACTTTTCGCTGACGGGCCAATCCGTTCCCCACATCAGCCGCTCGGGTCCGTAGACCGCATAAAGTCGCTGCACGTATTCCTGCGCATCCAGCCAGGGATAGGGCTGCCGGGAAATCGACCAGGTGTGCGAGATCTTCACAAACACCCCGCGGAAAGCGCGCCAGGGCGATAAGCTTACCCAGTTCCTGCGGCTGGTCGATGGGGCAATCGGCCATGTGGTCGATGACCACGTCGAGCCCATGGCATTGTTCGATCAAAGGAACCAAATCAGGCATTCGCGTGACCGGCGCGTAAATCTGCATCGGTATTTTGAGCGACTCAGCGCGCTTCCACAGGGGCGGCATCAGAGGTCCCTTGATCCAATCACCGCTCGCGTCGCCGGAGGGGCTGAGCCGTACACCATGAAATCCCCGTTCCGCGAGCTGCGAAAGCTGATCGGGCGCAGCGGGATCGACGGGGTTCACGCGGCATACGGCCATAAAGTAAGGCTCATGATTTTTCAAGGAGTCGAGGGTGTAGCGATCGTCCCACCGATAGCCAATGTACTGAACCAATACTGTTCGCGCCACGCCGTTGGCCTTCATGAATTGCAATAGCATCCGAGGAGTGGCGTCGTGGTGAGGCGGATCGGTTGTTTCCTTGGCCCAAGGGTAATGCGGGTCATTGACCCAGACGTGCACATGGGGATCGAGGATGCTGTACTCGAGCCTGACTTTCGGCATCGCGATCACCAGTGCTCCAAGAAGAACTTCCCGGCGGTTCATAGATAAATCGGCTGGAGTGTCTTGACGACGTAGGCGCCACACCGTTCGTAGCTGGCGAGCGGGCCTTGACGGGCGGTGTCGAGGTCAACGCAGATCCACCCGCGGTAGTTTACACTCTTCAGAACCCTGTGGCATCCGGGAAAATCAACCCCGCCGTCGCCGAGGTCGTAGATGCTCGCATAAAAGCGTGCCATCTCCGAATCCTTTGCCAGCACCTGTCCATTCGGCAACACCCAGTCCTTGCCGGGTGTCGTCCACTTGGCGTCCTTGTAATCCAGGAAATGGATGCGATGCTTGTAGCGGTCCAGCGTCCCCACCACGTCGCATCCTGCAAGATACAGATGGGCCGTATCCGGCGAGAGGCCGAACAACTTTGGATCGGTTGTCGCCATGAAACGGTCAACTTCCTCCTGACTTTGGACCATTTGGCCCATGTGATTGTGCAGCCCGGCCGTGAATCCCATCTCGCCTGCAAGCTCGCCAATCTGATTACAGCGGGCGCAGAGCTCTCGAAAGGCGGCAGGTGAGTCCGCTCCAGGTTGCGCGCGCCCCGGCGAGAATACCACCAGATGGTTGGCGCCAAAATCGGCCAGGAATTTCATTGCGGTCCGCGCGCTTTCCAAGACCCGCTGGCGTTGCGCCGGATCGTGGAGCGGCCCGCTCCAGGAGATCGTAACCACGTAAAGATTCCGCTTCGACACCTCGCGGTGCATCTGCGCTTCGGTTAATCCGTACTGCTCGAGCAGGCGCGGGAAGCCGGCAAGACGGATGCCGATAAAGCCCGTCTCCTTCATGACGTCAAGAATATTCGTGAAGGGGCACGGAGGAAGGTGCCGCCAAAGCGCGGAAGAGAGCGCCCACCTTACGTTCTGATTTGTTGGCAGGCGCGCTCCGGCCGCCAACGTAGCGGAGAGAGCGGGTACAGAAGCAAGAAAATTGCGACGGTTCATTTTCATGCTTGGCATCACATTATGAGACCGCCCGTCGTCTGTCAACGTAGGCCCCCTGGCTTCGCCGGAGCTACCTGACTATTATGTTTACACGAAGGCGAAGTGCTGGCGTACACTCGCCGAAGAGAGCAGGAACTGAGCGGCTGATGCCATTGACAACGGACGAGTTGCGGCAAAGTTTGCAGGGGTTGTTTTCTTTTCCGGTGACGCCCTTCACTCCCCAGGGCGAGGTTGATCTTGAACGCTATCGCGAGCATCTGAATTTCACCTTTGCTGCAGGACCTGCGGCAATTTTCGTTTGCGGCGGGACAGGGGAGTTCTTTTCTTTGAGCCTTGCGGAATATCGTGCCTTGTGCGCGCCGCCGTGGACGAGATCCACGGGAGGATTTCCGTCATTGCGGGTTGCGGGTACGGAGTGGCGCTCGCCACGGAGTTTGCCAAAGCGGCTGAGGAGGCCGGGGCCGATGGCCTATTGTTATTGCCCCCCTATCTCATCCAATCGGAGCAAGATGGGCTGTACCAATACTATAATGCGGTGGCTCAGGCCACGAGGCTTGGCGTCATCATCTATCAAAGGGACAACGCGATTCTCTCTCCCGGTTTAGCGGGCCGATTGGTGAAGATTCCCAATGTCGTCGGCCTCAAGGACGGTCACGGCGATATGGAACGCCTGGGGCGCATTCGCATGTCAGTAGGACAAGAAATTCCTCTGATTAACGGCATGCCTACTGCGGAACTCTCCGCTCTAGCCTATCTCGGCCTGGGAATTACCAGTTACTCGTCTGCCGTCTTCAACTTTGTTCCCGAAATCTCGCACGCGTTTTACGATGCCTTGATTTCCGGAAACCTAGGCCAAGTGCAGGAGCTCCTCGATGGGTTTTTTGGGCCCTTCGCAGATTTGCGCGATCGTCAGAAGGGTTACGCTGTGTCCCTCGTGAAAGCCGGAGTAGGTATTTTGCGCAAATCCGTCGGGCCTGTACGACCGCCTCTCTTGGATCCGTCTGCCAAAGACTTAGAAGAGCTAAAGCAGGTCATTGAGAAAGGTCTCCGGCTCGCAACGCCAAAAACAGTCTCAGGGCTTGAAGGGCCCTGAAGGGCCAACGAGGGCAGTCCTTGTAAGGCACGCAGCGGCACCTTAGCTCGCTGGCCATATCGAGCGTTTTTCAGCGGCTTGGTATTCTCAGGCCATTCCACGTCTGGAACGATTGTGCCGAATCTCGAGGCGACGAAACAGTTCGAACTTCGGCGACACCGGATTCGGTCGATGAGACCGGTGCCCATGACAATCTATTTGATACCGGCGTGGGTTTTCCGCTTTCGAGGTGGTTGGGATCGGCGTGGGCGGTATAGTGATCACCGCGTCCTTAGCGTTCTGCTCGGGAGTCAACGTCATCGAGTATTCAGTTGCAAGTCAAGCTGGACTTTCGCTCTAAATCCGGCGGAATCCCCTCTTATATTATTGTAGTGTTCCAGTTTCAGATATGAAGTCTTTCATAGTGGTACGGCGCTTGCATGGCGAGGCTACCTCAAAAATAAACCATCTCACCATTCCCATCCGTCCCCACTGTCTCGGGGAAACAAGGTAGCGTTGCTTTTATGGGAACCTGTATTACTACGACGATCTTTTCGCGGTTGATTGCTTTTCCGTTGGTTTTGGTCCTGACGTTCACAGAAGAAGGTCGCTGATGAACCATCCAGAAAGGCACGCAACCGCGTCACTGAAGCAACTGGTGCCCTTCAATCTGGACGAGTGGAGATGTGCGCTCGACTTGTGGGCGGTTCACCGAATCATCCGGGTGGTCGAGGTAACGCCCCTCCCGAACTCACCCGAAATCGTTCTTGGCGTGGTCAACGTGCAAGGCGAGATCATCCCGGTCGTGAATATGCGGCGAAGATTCGGCTTGCCGGAGGGAGAAGCCAAGCTTTGCGAACAGATGATCATCGCCCGAACCGCAAAACGGGCGGTCGCGCTCCTAGTCGACTCGGTAGGAGGCGTGGTCGAGCGGCCCACGAGAGAGGTGACAGAGGCGGGGAAGATCGTTCCGGGTACGCAATATCTAGAGGGCGTGGCAAAGACAGATGAAGGCATTTTGTTGATTCACGACCTCAACACTTTTCTGTCGCTTGAAGAAGAGACACAACTGAACGGCGCGCTAGCCGAAACTTCGGTGGCAAGAAAATGACGAAGCTTTCAGAGTCACTGCTTTCCGAGTTGAGTGAACTGGTCGCCTTGCGATTGGGGCTCCACTTTCCCAAGGAGCGTTGGCCCGACCTGGAACGATGCGTACGGGGCGCGTTGGAGGAAGCTGATCATCGCGACATCGAATCGGGCGTTCGCAGCCTTTTGTCGCCATCGTGGACGGCAGGCGAGACCCAAATGCTTGCGGATCACCTGACCGTCGGGGAGACATACTTCTTCCGGCAGATGCGCGCCTTGGAGATTCTTGAGGAGCACGCCCTTCCGCTCCTGGTGCGAGACCATCCGGGAGGCAGCCGGGCGCTCAGGATCTGGAGCGCAGGATGCGCCACTGGGGAGGAACCCTATTCCCTTGCAATCCTGCTCAGCAAGCTCGGCGCTCCCTGGACAGACGGCAGGGTAACGATCCTGGCCACGGACTTGAATCGGCGCTCGCTTCAGAGGGCCTGCGCCGGCGTATATGGCGATTGGTCCTTTCGGGGCGCGCCCGCGTGGCTGAAGCAGAGATACTTTGTAGCCTCGCCGGACGGCCGCTGGTCTCTTAGTCCCGCCATCAAGAAGATGGTGGTCTTTTCCCACTTGAATCTAGCGGAGGATGCTTATCCCTCGCTCTTGAACCACACGGACTCGATGGACGTCATCCTGTGCTGCAACGTGCTGATGTACTTGGCTCCAGACGTGATGACGAAAGTTGTGCGAAAGCTGTATCGGTCCCTAGCCCCTGGCGGCTGGCTGATCGTCAGTCCGACAGAGACATCTCCGACTCTTTTCTCGGACTTCGTCAGCGTAAGCTTTGATGGAGCCACTCTCTACAGAAGGGCGACAGACGGCAATGCGGGAAGACGGACGCGCATAGCCGAACAGCGCGACGAGGCGGCACGACGCTCCCCTTCTTCCGTTGTTGCAGACGATCAGCCAAACGAAGCCAATAGTTGGGTCGAGCAACCTGAACCTGAGGTTGCTTCTCCATCCCAAGCCGGGCAACAAATGGCGGAGCCCAGCCCGACGCATGAGGACGCCCTCAGGCTCTTCGCAGCCGGGCACTATGAAAGGGCTACGGAGGCTGCGCTCGTGCTCCTATCGTCTCAGCCGTCCGACGCGGCGGTCATGCTCTTGTTGGCGCGCATTTGCGCCAACCAGGGAAGGTTGGCAGAGGGGCTGACCTGGTGTGAAAACGCGCTCCTGGCCGATAGGAGAGTCTTTTGGGCCCACTACCTCCGCGCTGCAATTCTCCAGGAGCAAGGTTCATTCGAGGAAGCCCGGGCATCTCTGAAGCTCGCACTTTACCTGAACCCTCAATTCATCCTCGCGCATTTCGCCTTAGGTAACGTAACGCGGGCACAGGGAAGGCTGAGAGAATCGGAAAAGCATTTCAAGAATGCGCTGTCACTCCTGGCGAGGCATCGGCAGGACGATATCGTGCCTGAATCGGATGGAATCACTGCAGGCAGGCTAAGGGAAGTCATAACTCTGCAGGCAGATCAGGGCGCAGACGGCGACACAAATGGCCACCGAAAGACTAATGTCGCCGCCGGGCTGGCTGGTACTCGATTCTCCAGGTGCGAGGATTCTCGATGAAGGACACCCAGGAGCAACTCGGCGTCAACGCTACCCGCCAGACGGCCAGAGGGATGATCGATTGGAGCGCGATTCACCGCCGCCTGGAGGTGTCGCAGGCCGCTCTCGGCTGCAGACTGAATCCCGATCCCGATGAAAAGCGGAAGATCCTCAAGGCACGCGCGAAATTGCTCGCCCGAGAGTCCGAGGGCCGGGGAACTGTGGCCGCGTCCACGGAGGTGGTGGAATTTCAATTGGGCTACGAACGCTACGCCATTGAATCGGTTTACATTCGTGAAATCCATTCTCTCCGGGATCTCACCCCGTTGCCGTGCACACCGCCCTTTGTCCTTGCCCTCATCAACGTGCGGGGCCAAATCCTGTCGGTCATTGACATTAAGAAGTTCTTTGATCTGCCGGACAAGGGCCTGACGGAACTCAACAAGGTCATTATCGTACAGACGGATCGCATGGAGCTGGGCATTCTTGCCGACGCTATTCTGGGCGTACGGTCTCTGGCGCTCCCGGACCTCCAGCCATCCCTTCCGACATTGACCGGGATTCGCGTTCAGTATCTGAGGGGAGTGACGAAAGATTCGCTGGTGGTTCTTGACGCCGAAAAACTTCTCTCGGACAGCAGGATTATGGTGGACGAAGACACGGGCGCGACTTGACCGGTCGGGATTCAAAAGGGGGAAGCTCCATGAAGTGGTCTATTGGCAGCAAGATTGCGAGCGGTTTTGGTATCGCCTTGGCGGTGCTGATTGTCGTCGGCGCGATCTCCTACGACAGCACGACGAAACTCATTGACTCGGCCGCCTGGGTGACTCACACCCACCAGGTGCTAAACGGACTGGATGACCTGCTCTCGAGCATGAAAGATGCGGAGACGGGCCAGCGCGGCTACGTCATCACCGGCGAGGATCGCTACCTCCAGCCGTATCAAGGTACCCGGGAGGCGGTCGACCAGACACTCAAAGAACTTCGAAAGCTCACCTCCGACAACCCCAGCCAGCAGCAGCGGCTTGACGCCCTTGAACCCTTGGTTGGGAGCAAGTTCGCCGAACTCCAAGAGACAATTGACCTGCGCAGGAACAAGGGATTCGGGCCGGCATCCCAAGCGGTTCTTTCCGACAAGGGCAAGAGCGAAATGGATGCGATTCGGAAACTGGTCAATGACATGACAAATGAAGAGATTAACTTGCTGGCGCAACGCTCAACGGAGGAGAAAGACCGTGCCCGTCGCACGGAGGTGGCGATCGTTGCGGGGAGCTTGCTGTCATTGGCGCTTCTCATTCTGGTCGGTATGTTCCTCACCCGAAACATTGCAAGCCCCCTGCGTGACATTTCCGGGGCGGCGCAGCGGGTCGCCGCGGGCGACGTGGCAGTCGACATACCCCTGGGCTCTCGAAGGGATGAGGTCGGCACTCTGGCCCAGAGCTTCAGCGACATGTCGAAGTCATTGCGCGAAATGGCGAAAGTGTCGGAAAAGATCGCAGCGGGCGACCTGACGGTTGAAGTGCGGCCCAGATCCGCAAAGGACGTGCTCGGAGCGGCTTTTGCAACCATGAGAGAGAAGTTGCGCCGCGTCACTGGAGAGATCCAGGAATCTGTCAACGTCCTCTCATCATCGGCCCAACAGATCGTCGCCACTACCGCCCAAGTGGCGGCTGGCGCCACCGAAACCGCGACGGCGGTAAGCGAGACCACTACGACCGTGGAAGAGGTGAAGCAGACGGCTCAACTCTCTACCCAGAAAGCCAAGTATGTGTCGGAGAGCGCCCACAAGGCGGCGCAGGTAGCCCAGACGGGTAAGAAATCGGTGGAAGAGTCCATCGAGGGGATGAAGCGCATTCGGGAACAGATGGAATCCATCGCCGAAAGCATCGTACGCCTCAGCGAGCAGGGCCAGGCTATTGGCGAGATCATGGTCACCGTCAACGACCTCGCCGAGCAGTCAAACCTGTTGGCGGTCAATGCTTCTATTGAAGCGGCCAAGGCGGGCGAGCAGGGCAGGGGCTTTGCCGTGGTGGCGCAGGAGGTGCGAAGCCTGGCCGAGCAATCCAAGCAAGCCACGGCCCAGGTCCGCAGCATCCTGAACGATATCCAGAAAGCGACGAACGGGGCGGTGATGGCTACCGAACAGGGCACCAAAGCCGTGGAGGCGGGTGTCAAACAGTCCGTCCAAGCGGGGGAGTCCATGCAGAAGCTTACGGACAGCATCGCGGAGGCCGCGCAGGCCGCCACTCAGATTGCGGCGTCGAGCCAGCAGCAGATGGTGGGCATGGACCAGGTGGCGCTGGCCATGGAAAACATCAAGACCGCGAGCGCCCAAAACGTCGACAGCACGAGACAGACTGAGAGTGCGGCGCAGAGCATGAAGGCATTAGGTCAGAGGCTGAAAGAACTGGTGGCGCAGTACAGGGTGTGAGGGCTCAACATGGCGGCCAAAGACAAGCAACTTCTGAGAAGACTCCTCGCGACCTTCCAGGTTGAAGCGCAGGAGCATATCAACGCCCTGTCCGCGGGCCTCGTCGAGTTGGAGAAGACGGGCTCACCCGAGAGACGGATGGAAATCATCGAGACGGTATTCCGCGAGGCACACAGTTTGAAAGGCGCAGCGCGCGCGGTCAACCTGGCTAAAGTCGAGACGATCTGCCAATCTCTGGAGAGTGCCTTCTCGGGACTTAAGTCCCAGGAGGTATTTCTGTCACCCGAGCTGTTTGACCGTCTCCATCAGATGGTTTCGGCCGCCGGCGCCGCAGCTACCGCCGATAACTCACTGCTCCCAGAACCTGACGAGGCGGCTAAAGTTCCTCCGCGTGCTCCAATCACGCGGGCAGTCTTAGCCCCGACCGAATCCTCGCGGGGCGCCCCAACCCTAAGTGTCACCCCCGCGCGAAGCACCGCCGGGGACGAGCGCTCAGTTTCGCCGGATACGGTCAGGGTTTCGACACTCAAGCTCGACGCGCTTCTTCGAGCGTCTGAGGAGCTGACTTCCACGAAGGCTACAGCAGCCCACCGCGTCGCTCAGATGAGGGACATCACCACCAAGGTGGTCCTCTGGGAAAAAGAATGGAGAAAGGTGCGACCCCAAGCGCGCTCCGTTCAGCTCTCCCTCGAGAAGGAAGGCAAGGCGAACGGGCATGCGACGACTGCCCGTGGACAGGTGAAGGCAGGGCCGCAGACCGGCACCATTATGACGTTCCTGGAGTGGAACGAGAAAGCCCTGCATTCGATCAGGAGCCAGCTTGCGAGCATCATCCGAGACCTTGAGACCGATAATCGGGCGCTGGAACGGAGGGCCAATGATCTCCTGAACGACGCGAGACGCATCTCCATGCTTCCCTTTTCTTCGCTCCTCGACGTGTTTCCAAAGCTTGTCCGTGACCTTTGCCGCGACTGCGGTAAAGATGCCGAGCTGACGATTGCGGGTGGCGAAATCGAAGCCGACCGTCGGATTCTGGAGGAAATGAAAGATCCCTTGATTCACTTGATCAGGAACTGCATCGCTCACGGCATCGAGCCCCCGAGCGAACGAGAACGCAGGGGGAAATCCTCGCGTGCGACCATTGCCGTCGCCATCTCGCCAAAGGGTAGCGACAAGGTTGAAATCGTGGTCTCGGACGATGGGGCAGGCATCGATTCCCGGAAAGTCGCTGTGGCGGCGATCAAGCTGGGTCTTGTCTCTCAAGGTGACGCACAGAAGATGGATGAACAAGGGGTAATGTCTCTAGTATTCCAGTCGGGACTTTCCACCAGCCCCATCATCACGGAAGTGTCAGGCCGGGGCCTCGGGCTAGCCATCGTCCGCGAGAAGGTGGAGCGAGTGGGAGGAACGGTCTTCGTTGAAAGCCGTCTGGGGATTGGGACTACCTTTAGACTCCTTCTGCCGCTGGCCCTTGCGGCCTTTCGCGGGATTATCATTCGTCTGGGTGAAAACCTCTTTGTCCTCCCAACCATGTATGTGCAGCGCGTACTCAGGATCGGCTGGGGTGAAATCAGGACGGTCGAAAACCGGGAGACCGTCGAAGTCAATGGGCGGGCGCTTTCCCTGGTCCGCTTACGCGACGTGCTAGGGCTCCCCGAGGCAGGTTCAGCTCCTGACCGAAAAATCAAACTGCCGCTTGTGGTTCTTGTCTGGGCGGGCGAGCAATTGGCCTTTGCGGTGGACGAGATACTGAACGATCAGGAGGTCCTGGTGAAAGGATTGGGTATGCAGCTTCGGCAGGTGCGTAACCTGGCGGGCGCCACGATACTGGGGACCGGTAAGGTCGTGCCTGTCTTGAACGTCGCCGACCTGGTTCGATTCGCCGCCAGCGCTGCTTCAGTTCGCCCCGCTCCTCAAGCCGAGGTGAAACCAAAGTCTGTCCTGGTGGCGGAAGACTCCATCACCGCCAGAACCCTACTCAAGAGCATCCTGGAGTCGGCGGGATATCGCGTGAAGACCGCTGTCGATGGCGCCCAGGCCTTAGACGCGCTCGGGAGCGAAGACTTCGATTTGCTGGTCTCAGATGTCGAAATGCCCAGGATGAGCGGCTTTGATCTTACGGCCAAAATCCGTGGCGACCGCAGGCTCGCGGAATTGCCGGTCGTGCTGGTGACGGCCCTCGAAACTCGTCAAGACCGCGAACGAGGCGTTGACGTGGGCGCAAACGCCTACATCGTGAAGAGCAGCTTTGAGCAGAGCGATCTGTTGGAAATCGTCGAAAGACTGATATGACCGCCAATGGTCAGGAGCAACGATTTGATCAGAGTGTTGGTGGTTGAGGATTCGGCCGTTGTCAGGGAGTTTCTGGTTCATATTCTCGGGTCCGACCCTGACCTTGAGGTCGTGGGGACCGCCGAGGACGGTGAAGCGGCGCTGGAGGCGGTGGAACGGACCGTGCCCGATGTCGTGACCATGGACGTCCACATGCCAAAGATGAACGGCTTCGAGGCCACCCGACGGATTATGGAAACCCATCCCACGCCGATCGTCATTGTGAGCGGAACCCCCGACCTCGCCGAGACGACCAGGGCGTTCCGGGCCATCGAAGCCGGGGCCCTTTCGGTTCTGGAGAGGCCGGCCGGGATCGGTCACCCCGATCAGGAAGCTAGTGTCGCAAGCTTGATACGAACGGTGAAGCTGATGGCCGAAGTCAAAGTCATCAGACGATGGTCCCGCGCTCGACGGCCGCAGGTCGTGCCCGGAGCTTCCCTTCCGGCCGAGATCAGGATTCCGCCGGGGAGTATTGCAGTCGTAGCGGTAGGAGCCTCGACCGGCGGACCTCCGGTGCTGCAAAGCATTCTTTCCCTACTTCCCGCGAATTTCCCGGTACCGGTATTGGTCGTTCAGCACATTGCCGCGGGGTTTACGCAGGGATTTGTAGAGTGGTTAGGGCAGTCTTCTCATCTTCCGGTCCAGGTGGCCGTCCAGGGTGAGCCGATGCTTCCTGGACACGTGTACGTGGCTCCTGACGGCCTTCATATGAAAGTGGGGCCGGGAGGCCAAATTCGGCTCAGTGAGGAGGAGCCGGATAATGGTCTGCGGCCGTCCGTGGCCGCCCTCTTTGGCTCGGTGGCCAAAGTGTACGGGCAGAAGGCGGCCGGCGTACTGCTCACCGGCATGGGAAAGGACGGAGCGCACGAGTTGAAGTTGATGAGAGACCGGGGTGCGGTGACCATCGCGCAAGACCGGGAGAGCTCCGTCGTCCACGGCATGCCGGGTCACGCGATCAGCCTCGGCGGAGCCACATACGTCCTTTCTCCAGAGAAGATTGCCGTGGCGCTGACAAGTCTCGTGGCCGGAAAGGGCGAGGTGCGGCCAATGAGGTAGTCAAAGGCCAGGCGACAGCGTCCGGGAGCACCCGCGCGGTTCCTGCCGCCTGGAAGGGGACTAGAAATGAACCAGCCTAACGCAGATGCCAGCAAACCCATCGAAATCCTCATTGCCGAGGACAGCCCAACCCAGGCTGAGCAATTAAAGTACTACCTAACGGAGCGAGCCTATAGAGTGGCGGTCGCCAGGAACGGAAGGGAAGCGCTGGCGCTGGCGCTCGAGAGCAGGCCCGCGATGATCATCACCGATGTGGTGATGCCTGAGATGGACGGCTATACCCTGTGCAAGGAGATCAAGTCGCGGTCCGCATTCAGGGATATCCCCGTCATCCTGCTAACCTCTCTTTCCCGTCCCCAGGACGTTCTCCGGGGTCTGGAGTGCGGCGCAGACAACTTCATTCGGAAGCCCTACGACGAAAAGTACTTGCTATCGCGCGTTGACTACATCCTGGCAAATCTGCAGCTGCGGCAGACCGGGCGAATGCAATTGGGAGTACAGCTCTATTTCGGCGGCCAGCAGTACTTCATCACGGCCGAAAAGCAACAGATTCTGGACCTCTTGATCTCGACGTACGAGGGCGCTGTTGAGATCAATGACGACCTCGAAAAAAAGCAGAAAGAGCTCGAGGCCGCGAACCGGGAACTGGAGGCCTTTTCCTACTCGGTTTCCCACGACCTTCGAGCGCCGCTGCGGCAAATCAACGCGTACTCGACACTGTTCCTCGAAAACTACGCTACTCAACTGGAGCCGGAGGCGCAGGAGTTCTTGCAGCGCATCAAAGACAGTGCCATGGACATGAATCAAATGGTGGACGACCTGCTCAACCTTTCTCGCGTTGGGCGAGAGCTCCTCGGGCTGGAGAGAACTGACCTGAATGCCTTGGTGGAAAGCGCCCGACGCGACCTGGAGAGGGACTTGTCGGGTCGTCAAATCGAATGGCGAGTGGGCAAACTGCCGACCCTCGAGTGCGACCCCGGGCTGATGAAATCAGTCTTCGCCAACCTGCTTTCCAATGCCACAAAATACACGCGCCGGCGTGACTTTGCGCGGATTGAGATCGACCAGATGACGCTCGGAGACGATACGGTCATCTTCGTCCGTGACAACGGTGCTGGGTTCAATCCGAAATACGCTCACAACCTTTTTGGGGTATTTCGGCGCCTTCACCGGGCTGAGGAATTCGAGGGGACCGGAGTTGGCCTCGCCACGGTCCAACGCATCATCCATAAACACGGAGGGCGCATCTGGGCAGAAGCCGAAGTGGAAAAAGGCGCCACGTTCTTTTTCACGTTACAAACAGCAGCGATTGGGCCCACAGGCCAACCTCTTTAGGCCCCAGGACAGAGCTGGGCACTTCCAGCACGATGCTGCATACGTTTTTGCCAGCGAAGAAATCATCGCCGGTAAACTGCAAATTGTTTACGGCTCGCCGCCTGTCAAAGAAGAAGGGATTACTGCGCCAGCCCGCGAAGAACCGGTAGTCGCCAGCCTCCGTCACGCGTGCCTCCCGTCGAGACTGGCGCTCCCTCGACGAGGGTCTGCCCCCGAAAGATCCAAATATAGAATCTCCCCGTAGGCAGAATGGGTTGCCAGGCGTGGCTGTGCGCTGATCTCGAGCGCCTTTGCGCTGGCTGCGTGCTATGATCGCGCAATGCGACTGGCACTTGATCGCTTTCGGCTACTGCTGATTTCCCTCGCCGGCTTCCTAAAAAAACAACAGCAGCAAGACGTCATCCGCCATCATACCTCTTGGCGATCAGCCTGCGATGCCAAGCCAGCATCGAGTGAACAGAGAGAAGACCCCCGGTCGTGTGCTGGTCGACCGGGGCAGCCAAGGGTGCCGGCCGGTAGGTGTAGTCAGTCGGCTGTTTACCAGGGAGGTCCGGCGCGAACTAAGTTTGACCCTGGCGGAACGACTGGCATTTCAAGGCTGCAAAAGACCCTTGGCTTCGGTTTTTGGACCCAACGGGGTGAACTATTGTACCGCTTGAAATATCGCCACGACCTAACGATGGTTGACCAGTTGGCCGAAGTCGCGAGACCTTTTTCAGAGCGTGGCGACCGCCGATTGATGTCATAGTTCCCGTGCCTCCGTCTCTTGCCCGAAAGGACCAGCCGGTCACCCTGATTGCTACTGCCCTTTCCGACCGGCCGCAAATCCCCCTCTGTGCGTCGTGCCTTACGAAGGTCAAGAAAACT